>JAXGRD010000006.1:0-30483 GCA_040766105.1 Anaerovoracaceae bacterium | reverse complement strand
TCAAATCTATATTTCTGCTTGATATAGGGATACTTATCGTGCTCCACTTCGCTGAGGAACATATCCAAGGGGCGTATGAATAACTCCTCATCGTCGTACAGGGCTTTGTATACCATAAACGATTCTCGCGTTTCGCTATGGATGGCAACACCAATGATGAGGTACATATACCTCTTGGATTCTTTCTCTTCTTCCGTCAGGGTCTCCCACTTGAAGTGTCGGACCATATCTCCCTGTTTAAATCGATCCTTTTCCACGTCTTCTCACCACTTCTTCATCATATTGATCTGTCGTTCCCGGTCTCAGCGTCTTCCTCGTCTCACCGGTCAAAGCGTAGCCGGCCGATTCGTACAAAGTCGCCCCGCCTTCGTTATCCTTGTAATGCATCAGCTCCACAAAGCCGATAGAGGGATATTCCTCAACGAAAAACTTGAAAGCAGCTTCCATGGCTGCTCTTCCCAAGCCCCGTCCCTGCCACTTTTCGTCCAACATCAGCCGCTTAAAATACACGTAATCCATCCCATCGGAGTGCACCTCGTGCTTTCCTTCTCCCGGCCCCATCTCACGAGACACATCGTGGGGTTGAAAATAATAGAGCATGAAACCAATCAGGTCCTCATTGTGGTATATCGCTCTAGGCTCCAAATAATCAAAGACCTTGGCTTCCGCCAGGGAATACAAATTGCTCTCCAGAAAATCTATCTGGGAGTCCTTCATCTTTAAGTTGATGACCGCCTCAAAATTTTCCTGCGTCACTTCTTTGAAATGAATCATTGCCACACCTTTGCCATTTCCTTCATTTCCTCTATCGCCTTCTCAGGCCATTGAATCTGTATATCTCCGCAAAACTGGAAAATCCAACCGTAGAAAGTAGGACTCAACGCCACGCCCACAGTGGCTACAAAGGTTTCCTCCGAATTCACTTTCGTCTTTACATTTTCACCGAAGCGGTCGATGATATACTTCATGAGTCGGTTCTTACATTCCAGCCTAACCTCAACCGTCTCGCCATCGTACATCTCGAAAATCCGTTTGGAGTAATCGTCGATTCTAAAACCCTTCGGTTTCTTCACCGCCTTCTCTTCCAAAACGGTGGGCTCATGCAAACGGTCCACCCGAAAGACGGAAACATTTTCATGCTTGTCAGAAAACCCTACCACATAGTAAAAGTCGTCGTTCCAGAAGAGCACATAGGGGCTGATGACATACACCTCTCCATCGTTTCGGAAAACCTTCTTTTTCTCGGCGGTGTACTCCGTGTATTGAAAACTAATCTTCTTCTTTCTGCTGATGGCATCGTTGATTCGGTCCACCGTATAATAGATACATTCGTTCCGTGGTTTCACTCGATTGGTGGGGTAGACATGCCGCTCCAGCTCTTTTTTCTGGCTGTTGCTTGCCAGGTCCGTCAACTTCTTTGTCAACTGTCTGCTCTTCTTTTGCGTGATGAAGCGAGAAGAACATACAGCATCCAAAAGCAACTTCAGTTCCGGTAGCTCAAACTCCCTAGCGCCGAGAAAATATCGGTTTGGTTTGCTGACAACGGTTACAATGTCCATTCCCTGCTCCACCAAGACATCTAAGTTCTTCTTCAGTGTTTTACGGTTTGTGGGAACACCTTCCTTTTCAAGGTATTCGAGAATTTCAAAAGTGCTGATTTGATGTTCCTCGTCGGTTTCATCATACAGCAGCTTTTGCAAAAGAAACATTCGTCGTTTCATGGTGTTATCACTCATCTCCGGTCCCCTTTCCTGATTTGCACTCATTTTATCACATTGCACCCCTTCACTCAATTGATGGCTCTATAGAAATCATCTACAACTTTTTTCATGTCCAGTGGCAATCTTCGATTGCATTCCGCTATGAGATCTTGGGGGATGCCAAAGAATGCCTCTGCAATGGAACCGGCAATGGCTGCTTGTGTGTCCGCATCTCCTCCCAAGGAGATCGCGTTGCGAATCACATCCTCGTAATCCTTTCCGTCCAAGAATGCAATAATAGATTCGGGGACCGAACCCTGACAAGTTACATCAAAGGCATAACCTCCTCTGATTTCATCACAGGTTCTCTCCAGGTCGTAGCCGAACTCTTCTTGGATGTACTCCTTGATTTTGCCTTTTGTCGCTCCGGTTCTTGCCAAGAAGATTGCCGCAGCTGTGGACTCGGCTCCCTTGATTCCTTCCGGATGGTTGTGGGTCACTTCTGCCGTCAGCCGTGCCATCTTTTGCACCGTATGTAAGTCATTGTAAAGCCATCCTACGGGGGACACGCGCATTGCCGACCCATTTCCAAAGCTATTATAGGGTTCAGGATCATCGGAAAATATCCAGTGGATAAAACGACCGCCATATCCGGCGTTGGGGTATCTTCTCCCCCAATCTTGCATTTTTTCAACCAGAACAGTTTTCGTATCATCCTTGGAAGACAATAGCGCTTCGGCTACAGCGATGGTCATGACCGAATCATCCGTGGGCTGGCTTCCTTGGACAAAAAGTGGAAAATCCTTTTGTTTTATGGGAAGAAACTCATGGATGCTTCCCACCATGTCCCCAATTATTGCTCCGTACATGTTCCCTTCTCCTTCCTCTTCTTTAGCGTACAAACCACACCTTGGGGAAGTATGTACTTGACCTTTGCTTCCGCATCTTTACCAATTTGATCGTAGATTCGCCCCGCGCTATAGCTTTCACCTAAAACGGTATAGGGGCTGTTGGCAACATAGCCAACCGTTCCCAGGCCGTTTACCTCCACCTTAATGGCCTCTTTGTCGAACCCATTGTCCTTCTCCTTTATGAGTCGCACCTTCATTCCCTTTTTGAAATACTCATTTCCATAGTAGTGTCTGGTTCCGGTAATTGTAATGAACTTCTTTTTCATCTCGCTCACTCCCTTCTTGGGTTTATTGTACTCCCGGCTGTCGAACAATGGAATCACAAAAGTGCTCCCAAACGCTCAAGTGGTAATTATTTTGCCTTTATCCACCTCCCGCGAAAAAGAATTTTCTTTTTTCGCTTGTTTTCGTTGTTTTTACAACAGAACCCTCCCCCTTATCTGTAGTAAATTGACTTCAGAAAGAAAAATAATCATGTGCTTATGCAATACAAGGAGGAAATAAAATGGAAAAGAAAATCACAAGCGATATGTTGGTAGGTCAGGTTGTTAACGAGTATCCCGAGGTTATCGATACCCTCATGGGAATGGGAATGCACTGCCTAGGTTGTCCATCTTCTCAGGCAGAATCCCTAGCGGACGCCGCCTTCGTTCACGGTCTGGAGCCGGAAAAGGTTGTTGACGCATTAAACGGCGCGCTGAAGAAGTAAAAGGAGAGAAACGTGAGCAGATTTTTAGGACCAATCCATCATTGGTTATACAACAAAATCCAGCTGCAGGAGGAGGTCATCAGCAGAATCGCTGAAGTCGCCGCCGAGAACAAATGGAAATCCGGCGAAAAATCCCCGGCAGACTATGTAAACAAGGACGACCGTCCCTTGGACGAAGTCATCGACGGAAATAACATCCATGGATGGCTACAGGGAAGAATCGAAGATGCAGAAGCTAGGTACGCTGCACTGGTTGCGGGAATCGTAAAGAACAACCCGGATTCCTTTGACCGCATCTTGGATATCCTCAAGGCCTTTGGCGAAGAACAGGCCCTGCCTGCAGAAAGCTCCGCACAGGAAGTATACAAGAAGTTCGACGACACCTTGCTCAACGGCATGCCCTGCGACAGAGTCAATGCAGTTGTCTCCAACGACGATGATGCATTTGCTTGGGAGCAAAGTCAGGACATTCACGGTCAGTATTGGGAAGAGGAAGGCTTGGGAGCAGGAGATTACTACGCCCTGCGCACCAAGTTCATGGAAGGCATGATTGAAAAAACCGCCTATACCTTGGCCGATGAAGACCACACCCGGTATACCCTGCGGAAATAATGGAGAAGAAAATATGAGTTACGCAATAGAATTAATGGTAGCAGAGCACAAGAACATCGTGCGCATGTTGGAAGTGGTCAGAAGTGCTTCCATCGGTGTCATGGAGGGGGAAGAAGTTAATGTCTCCGACTTTAAGGAGATGGTGGACTTCATCCGCAACTACGCCGACAAGCACCATCATGGTAAAGAAGAAGATTATCTCTTCCCGGAAATGACCAAGCACCTGGGCGCCGTCGCCGAAAACCTGGTCACCCACGGTATGCTGGTGGAGCACGACCTAGGTAGAGACCATGCCATGTCCTTGGCTACCGCACTGGATCAGTACGAAGAAAACCCAAAGACCGAGTACAAGCTGGACATCCTCACCGAGGCAATGGGGTACGCAAGACTCCTTCGTCGCCACATTGAAAAAGAAGACAACGTGGTTTACACCTTTGCAGAAAGACAACTTACCGCCGACTCTCTGAAAGACGTGGACGCAAAGAGCAAGAAGTTCGAAGAGCAAGAAGAAGAAAAAGGCGTTCAGAAACGCTACATGGAAATCCTGGAGAGATTGGAAAGTAAATATAAGGTAAAAGCATAGAAAAGCGCACACCCCTTTCCGGGTTGGGAAGGGGTGTTTTAGTTCTCCTCGTCATTCTCGTCACAGTCCTTGACGAGAATGACGAGATGGGCTATAATGATGACAAGATGACGAGGAGGTATGGAAATGATTTTTAAGGAAAGTGATGTTGTCGAACTAAAAGAATCTGTAGTGCCGAATTTGGTCAAAGAAGTTGTAGCATTTGCCAATACGCAAGGGGGAACCATTTTTATCGGCGTGAACGATGATGGTAAGCCAGTGGGTATATCTGATATTGATGAAACAATCCTGCAGGTCAAGAATATGATACGAGATGCAATCAAACCTGATGTAACAATGTTCATCAAGTTTGATTCTCTTACCGCAGATGGAAAGCAAATTTTATCCATTGCAATCCAAAAAGGAACAGATAAACCATACTATCTTGCCAGCAAAGGCTTAAAACCAAGCGGTGTCTACGTTCGTAACGGATCCTCTTCCGATCCTTCAACCGATACAAATATACGGCGAATGATAAAAGAAACCGATGGCGATAGCTTTGAATCTATGCGTTCTTTAGAGCAACAACTTACGTTTCAAACTGCATCCTCCGAATTTAAACATCGCGGTATTGAATTTGGCGAAGAGCAAAAGAGAACGTTAGGACTCATCAACGCAGACGGGATATATACAAATGTTGCTTTGCTACTATCCGATCAGTGTTTGCACACCATAAAGGTTGCAACTTTCCAAGGTGTTGATCAAACAGAATTTAAAGATCGGCGTGAATTCGGTGGTTCTTTGTTTGAACAGATGGAGAACGTCTATTCTTATATTGATTTCCGTAATCAGACCCATTCTTCTTTTGATAAACTTCGTAGAATAGACATGCGAGATTATCCTGAAACCGCCTTGAGAGAGGCTATATTAAATGCACTCGTTCATCGTGATTATTCCATTAGTGCCAGTACGCTTATTAGCATTTACGAAGATCGCATAGAATTTGTTTCCGTTGGCGGTCTTCTGCCCGGCATTTCTCAAAATGATATTATGATAGGATTATCAGTGTGTCGAAATCCGAAACTCGCTGCAATCTTTTATCGCCTACATCTGGTTGAGGCGTATGGTACAGGAATGCAAAAAATTATAAATGCTTACAAAGATTTTTCTCAAAAACCTAAAATCAAAGTAACCGATAACGCTTTCAAAATCTCATTGCCAAATATAAACTATCCTACATCTACCGGCGTAATGGAGCCTTTAGAATCTACTGATTCAAACGAGGCAACCGTTCTTTCTCATATTCAGGAAAAAGGATATATCACTCGTGCTGTTACAGATGACCTTCTCGGCGTTAGCGCTTCCACATCAAATCGCCTATTAAGGAAAATGGTTGAAAATGGAGTCCTCAAAACTAGTGGTAATGGCAGACAGACGAAATACGTGAAGAAGTAGCAATTAATTTACAGCAACCTATTCTTATTTTTCTCCTTCGCTTCCGCCGTCTTCTCCGTAACAAACTTGGTTTTCCCTTCCGTATAAGCATCTCGCTCATGTTCATACTTCTTCCAAAGGGAAATTTTCAGTTCCTCATATGCCTTCGCTAGGTCAGGATTTTCATTCATATAATCCCGAAAGTACAATTCATCATTGTCACCGGCGTGCCTTAAATGGACATGAAAAACCTTCTCGGCAAAACCCTCTTCCGAGTAACCCTTGTTCAACGAGATTCTGCCTTTGTCCGACATACAGATATAGCCCTTTTCAACCAGTTTCTCTCTCGCCGTGTCTAGATCGTAGTCCAACGGAAATTCAACTAAAATATCGACAATCGGCTTGGCGGAAATCCCCTCGATTGCCGTGCTACCGATATGGTTCACGCTTACTGTGATTTCCGGGAAGATGTCCACTATTCGTCTCTCCTCTTCTCGGTACCAGTCACGCCAAACATCTTGGTGCCGGCTCAACTTAATCGGAAACAGCTGCCACAGTTCTTCCAGGGACATGTCTTCCAGCTTTTTCCCCATTAGATTTCCCTCAAAAACTCTGCAAACTTGTCCAGCCCCGTCTGAAGGAGCTGAGAATCAAAGGCATAGCCGATGCGCACCGAGCCTTCCATTTCAAAGCATTCTCCCGGCGTGAAGAGCACCCCTTTCTCTTCCAAAAGTTTCACGCACAGCTCATGAGAAGGCATATCTTTCTTGTAATACACCAAGGCGGTTGTGCCGGCAACCGGTTTTTGATAGTACACTTCCGGCGTGTTGTTCACCCAGTCGTCTAAGATCTTTCGGTTGCCTAGCAAGATTTTTCGATTTCTCTCCAAGACCTTTTCCTTATTCATAAGACAAAGGGCCGCCAGTTTGTCATCGATGACTCCCACACTAATGGTGTCGTAGTCTCTTCTCTCATGGCATCTGTGAATCACATCCCCATCCTTTGACACAATCCACCCCAATCGCACACCTGCCATGGAATAGATTTTGGACATGCTTCCCACGGAAATCCCCTTGTCATAGATATCAACAATGGACGGCATGTAACTATCATCTTCCGAGATGCCCCGATACACTTCATCGCAAAGGACATATGCATCCACGCTCTTGGCAATTTCCACAATTTCTTTCATCACATCCACCGGAATCAGCGAGCCGGATGGATTGTTAGGATTATTGATAGTAATCATTTTTGTGTTCTCATCCACCAAACTTCTAATTTGCCCTAGATCCGGAAGAAATTGATTTTCCAAATCCAAGGTAATGATTCTCACCTCTGCGCCGATGGATTCGGGGATAGAATAGTGCTGCTGGTAGGTAGGCATGACAGAGAGAATATTGTCCTTCGGCTCGACGAGGGTTGTGATGACTTGGTTGTTGGCGCCGATTGCACCGTGGGTTGGAATGATATCCTCCGGTTGCACGTTTTCGTAAAGGCTTCCAATGCCTTTCAGAAGTTCCGGCGACCCAAAGATATGGCTATAGGTGAGGCGTGTATCAGACAAATCCGCCATGTATGCAACAGGGTCTTCTCCGCAAAGCTCCAGCAATTCTCTAATGGTCAGCGAGTCGATACACGTCTCCGCCAAGTTGTATTCGCACTGCTCTTCGTAGTCGTTCATCCAGCGCTCGACTTTAAATGTTTTGATTTTCATATCCTTCTCCTTTTACAACGCCGTACCCTTTTTTGGCACAAAGAACTCCGGCTTCCATGCATTCTCCAACTCTAACAGGGCAATCTTCTTGGAAATTCCTCCCGCATATCCGGTCAAGCTCCCCTTTGCACCCACCACCCGATGGCAAGGAATGATGACAGAGACAGAATTGTGTCCCACGGCACCACCAACGGCCTGTGCCGACATGCGTTCTCTTCCCGTGCGCTTAGCCACTTCAGCGGCAATTTCTCCATAGGTCATGGTTTTACCGTAAGGAATAGAGAGCATGATGTCCGCCACCATATTGTGAAAATCCGAGCCTTCCAGCTTGATGGGCGGCGTGAAACCCGGGTCTTTCCCCTGAAAATAGATATCCAGCCACTTTTTCGTCTGTGCAAAGACTTCCAGATCTTCGTCTTTTGCCTCTTTTGTTACAATATCTCGGTCGTACTTTTGGCCGTCGAACCAAAGGCCGGTTAAGTGTTCGCCGTCGCTGGCAATGGTAATGTCCCCAAGGGGCGATTGGTAATATCCTAAATATTGCATCCTATCCTCCTATATTTCTTTATTCCAAATGCACATGGCAGCATAGGCACGCCATGGTCTCCACCTCTCTGCCAGAGCAATAATCTCCTTTGGTTTTCTGGGCGCCAACGCTTTTTTTATGCCAAGATCCGTTGCGGGAAAACCATCGGTCCAACCCATGGAGCGCATGGCGATGTAGTTGGCTGTCCATGGTCCGATGCCCGGCAAGGCGACTAGTTTTTCAATGGCGGCTTCCGGCTCCGGAGAAGACACGAAATCGATCTCTTTATTTCCAATTAACCCTGCCAAAGCTTGGATAGACTTGGCCCTTGTTCCGATGATGCCCAAAGGACCTAGCCGGTCTTCCACCGGTTCTCCCAAAGCTAAGATATCTTCCGCTGTAGGAGCGGTGGTCGTCAATCCCTCCACCCCCGTTTCAACCGGGTGTCCATAAGCTGCAGCCAATCTTCCCGCAAGGGTCGTCGCTGCCTTGACGGTAATCTGCTGGCCCAAAATCGCCCTGGTGCACATCTCAAAGGCATCAAAGCAACCCGGTATTCGAATGCCGGGGATGTATAAATCGGGCATAATTTCGTTCATGGATTGCAAGGTGTTTCCCACCACGTGAGGGTCGCAATAGAGGTCGAACAAGTTGCGGATTCTTCCCATAACCAAGGGCAATACCGGGAGCAACTCCGTCGAAAGCGTAATCTTCAGTCGACTTCGCTTTCCATCGTTTTCTGCGCGAAACCATCCGTAAATATCCTGACCCTCTGCAGTGACCAGATGAACCGTTCTTGCATACGTCTTGTCAGTTACCACCTCTACCCCCGGAATTGCGCGAAGAGAAAAGAAGTCCAGCAAAAGATCCCACCGATAGGGCGGACGATAGCCGAGAGCTAGAGTGATGGTATCCCCTTGGTTGCTTCCTTTCTTTGCATTTTTTCGTAAATGGGAAGGAGGTAGGTGATAATTCTCTTGGAAGACACTGTTGAAACGGCGCACGCTCTTATACCCCGATGCCAACGCCACTTGAATCATGGGCAAATTGGTGTCCGTGAGAAGACTCTTTGCAAGATGCAATCGACAGGTTTGCAGATATTCAATGGGCTTTACGTGATACTCCGCCTCAAAGACACGTCGCAAATGGCGGTCCGTGCAACCTAAACGCTGGGCAATATCCCCCAGGTTCTCCGTAATTCCGCAGTTTTCCTCAATGAGCTTCGCGGCTCTTCTCGCTAGATTTCCGGAGGCATCGATGAGGCCGTATCCCGGCGCCAATTCCGGTCGACAGTGAAGGCAGGGACGAAAACCCGCCGTCTCCGCTTCCGCTGCGGTACTGTAAAAATTGCAGTTTTCGTACTTGGGCATCTTGGCACTGCAAATGGACCTGCAGTATATCCCCGTGGACTTGACCCCCACAAAAAACCGTCCGTCGAACCTGGCGTCCCTGGATACAAAGGCTTGGTACAAAGCTTCCTTGTTCATCACTTCCATCTGATCCAATCTCCTTTATCTACCGCAAGTATATCATATGAGAAGAGAAATTCTCGCCGTTTTCGGACATGGAATTAGAAATTATCCGTTTTCTCTTCTCCGGAAGCATAGAACTTCCTATTGAGGGTTAAGAAGAGAGCCATCCCAAGGAGTAAAAAACCGGACAAAATCATTAGAAATCGAAGGGAAACAACATCCGCAAGAGGACCAAATACAATCATTCCCAAGGGCAAGAAGCCCGAAAAGGTTGCACCGAACAGACCGAAAACACGGCCCAGTTTTTCAGATGGGACGCTTTTCTGAAGCAAGGTGGTCGCCGCGGTTTGCACCATAGTCAAGGCAATTCCGTAAATCGCCATGAGTATAAGGTATACGACAAAGCTGTCCACGCCTCCCATTGCAACAGCCAAGGCACCAAAAGTGGACATTCCAACCACATAGGTTTTGACCGGATTTTTGAATCCTCCCCAAATGCCGATGAATAGTCCACCTCCTGCCATGCCAAGGAAACCGATAACTTCGACAATCGTCAAATGCCAATATGTGTCACCATACTCCCTGCTGACGAAAAGGGTGGCAAGAAAGCCTGCCGGAACGCAGAGGAAGATAAAAAAGCCAAAGGAAAGTATCAGCCTACCCACAAAATACTCCTTTGCAGCATATCCGACGCCTTCCTTCATTTCAGTCCACAAGTGACCTTCCACTTCTCCCTTGGGCAACGGAATTGCAACTACGAGGAGAAGGCCGATGCCAACCAAGGCAGTGAAAACATCCAACATCAAAGCAAATCGCAGGCTGCCGAAAGAGAGAACCACACCGGCAGTAGCAGGCGCTACGAATTGCACCGTCGACTGCACCATGGAGTAGATGCCATTGAACTTCATCAGCCTGTCTTCCGAAACCAGCTGAGGTATGACAGCGTTCACGGCAGGTGTTTGAACCCCGGTACCGATGGAACGTACTGCGGAGATAATAACCAAAGCCGTCAAAATCGGTGTTCCTCCTTGTAACAACGGGAAAACGATTACCAGTAGCAACGTTGCCCCGGCGATAAGGCCGTCAGCCATAATGATTAACCTTCTTCTCGAATATCGGTCCGCCCAAACACCGGCCACAAAAGAAATCAAAAATTGTGGCAAATAGGCTGCCACTGTCATGGCGGAAACCCATATGCCCGAAGAAGTTTCCAGGGCAACATACCAAATAATCGCAAACTGAACCAGAGCGGAACCAAATAAGGTAACGCTTTGGCTTATGAGAAATACTATTGTTCCCTTGTTGTCCTTAAACATTTTTCAGTCCGCTCATCCGGTAAATTTAATAATTCCATCCACCAACATCACAACGAATATGACTCCACAAATGATATGAAGAGTTTTATCCTTGAAGCCTTCTGTAAGTCTATCCAACAATGGCTGTACCACATACATGAAGAGGAAGCCGCCTATCGCAAATCGTACACTGGGATTGAGGGCTATTCTTCCCTGAAAATCAAAAGCAAATCTGGTGTAATCCCACATCCACCCGCCGGTAATCCATTCTGCAACATAGGACCCGATTAGTTCCGCAACCGTTGCAATGATTCCACATCCCAGAAAAATCAACACCGGCGTGATATTCATGGGACCTAATTTGATTTTCTTTTTCTTCAGTCCGCTTAGAGCCAATAGGAAGAGTATTGCCCCCACACCGTATATGGGCAAGTAAGGCCCGAACAACGTGCCCCTATTGGAAAACCCCGTTTGATACACGAAAAGTTCCAAAACTGTTTCATATATCCAACCAATTACCGAGTAAATAAAAAAGCAAAAAAAATATGTTTCAATCCTGCGTAGCTTGTTTGTCTTTTCCATCAAAGAGCCTTTCCGTTTTCGATCCATTATGTTCACGGATAGGATATAGTAAAGCCTGGCGCAAGTCAATTGTGGAGGGTGCTGAAGAAATTTTAGTTATGGGAACATTTTCTTTTTGTAAACTAAAATTTTAGGCTGAAATTCGCACAATGGTAGGCAAACTAAGTAATTTTATGAGAAGAAACTTGCTCTATGGCAAGCAAATGAAGGAAATTGAAGGCGTATTTCAGTCCTTTGAATAAAAAAAGTGCAGTAAACTAAAATTTAAAGATCAACCCGTCCAACCGCCAAAAGGCAACAGCAATAACAGCATCAAGGCCGAAATCTCACAAAGTACAAAAGATGCGCTCAACTCATCCCGCTGTTTGTAATAGCGGATGATACCAATCACTAACAATAACATAATGCCTACCTGTACAAGATATGGAGTGCCTATGGTAATTATCAGCACCGGCACAAAACTCAAGAACTGCAACGCAATCATCGCCAATTCTATCTTGCTGAGTGTCTTTTCCTTGCCTCTTTTTTGTAAACCTCTCCTTAGAAGAAGTAGCGATGCTAACAGCACTACCCAGAAAACAAAGAGCATTGGAATAACCACATATATGCTTTGATCAAACTGAATATCATCCACATATCTAGCAACATATATCGAACTAAAACCCACAATTGCTAGAGTTACGATGAGTGCTATCAAGAAGATAGCCAATATTTCTTTAACCTTTAAGAACTTCATTCATTCTCCCATCAACACACTGCGTGCCTCTTCATACAAAGCCCATTTCCTTGGTGCACTCCCATCTACTCTCGTTTCATCCAAGTTGTGATTTAGATCCGCAATCTTCACCTTCTTTGCAAGTTCATTGGTAGAAATCTGCCGTATATAGTCCATGTAGGGGACACCCTTCCTATGGGTCAGCAGTTTCAATGCCTCGACGATTTCATCCGAAAATCCTTCGTGGAGAAAAGTTTCAAATGAGTACTGATCTCCGTGGTCTTCAACCACGTCATGTAATAGTGCTACGCACACGCTTTTTTCATCGTTCATCTGCGTAGCAAGATAGAAGGGATGAAACACGTACGGATATCCGCCTTTATCCAAATCTTCTTTATGGGCAGCATACATAATTTTTATCGCTTTTTTTACTTGTACTGAATAAATCACATTAGTCTCCGTTACTCTTTAGAAGTCCGTACAGCCGGATTCCAAACATACCCTATGTCAATGACAATATGTTGTAATAAAATTATAACATATTGCCACCGCCCATTCATTTATTTGAACTTTTTTCTCTCCAACAGGTAAAAGAAGGGATTCGAAGGCAATAGTAAAGCCATTTCACCGGAAAAATTATAACAATTCCCTCGCAAAGCTTGATATGTTAGGATTATCCCTGTCCCAAGCCTGACAAAACCAAAAACCTCGCAGAGAGATGCGGAAAGGGGTTGTCCCGCCGGAACAACCCCTTCAGATTAATAAGTTTAATACATCTTCGCCCCGGCCGGGATGCTGCTATCCAGCAACAGCAGGTTGAGGGCTTCTTTGCCGTCGTACTCGTGAACGGCCGATATCAACATGCCGCAGGACTCGATACCCATCATCTTTCTGGGCGGCAGGTTGGTGATGGCCACAGCCGTCTTTCCAACCAAGTCCTCCGGTTCGTAGTACTCACGGATGCCGGAGAGGATGATTCTGTCTTCGCCGGAACCGTCATCCAAGACGAACTTCAGCAATTTCTTGCTCTTTTCCACTGCTTCGCATGACTTGATCTTCACGGCACGGAAGTCGGACTTGGAGAAGGTTTCAAAGTCCACATCTTCCTCAAACGGTTCCTCGATTTTCACCTTGGAAAGGTCAATTTTCTCAGGCTGACCCTTTGGCTTTGCCTCTGCTTTTGCTCCACCCTTGCCTTCCGGTTTCATGGTGGGGAAGAGGATAATGTCACGGATGCTGGCAGCATCGGTAATCAGCATGATGACTCGGTCGATGCCCACGCCCAGTCCGCCGGTGGGTGGAAGACCTACTTCCAAAGCGTTTACGAAATCCTCATCCATGGGATGGGCTTCGTCGTCGGAGCCGTCATCCAGCTGTGCTTGCTGTTCCTTGAACCGCTCGTACTGATCGATGGGATCGTTCAGCTCGGAAAAGGCATTGGCGATTTCCCAGCTGTTGATATAGGCTTCAAATCTTCTGGTGATACGAGGATCCTCCGGATCTCGCTTGGAGAGAGGTGAAATCTCTACCGGATGCCCGGTCACAAAGACAGGACCGTCCAGATATCCCGGAACATCTTCGCAGTATTCTTCAAACATTTCCGCGAGAATCTTTCCGCGGGTCATTTCCTTTACTTCATCGGGATCCATGCCATAACCAATGGCGGCTGCTCTTGCTTCTTCATCGGTCTCGATGGTGGCAAAGTCCACACCGGTGATTTCCTTTACCGCATCGCCCATATCCAGCTTCCGCCAAGGAGGTGCCAGGTCAAAGGTCTTTCCCTGATAGTGGATGACCGTACTGCCTGTAGCCGCAATGGCTGCCTTGGAAACCAACTGTTCGGTGATTTCCATCACGTTTTCCATGTTGCCGTAGGCCATGTAGCATTCCATGCTGGTAAACTCGGGGTTGTGGTTCTTGTCCATTCCCTCGTTTCGGAACATCTTTCCCATTTCGTAAACTCTGTCCAGGCCGCCTACGGTCAGGCGCTTCAGGTAGAGTTCGTTGGAAATTCGAAGTTTCATTTCGATGTCCAGGGTATTGTGGTGGGTCTCAAAGGGCCGTGCGTTAGCGCCGCCGGCGATGGTGGTCAAAATAGGGGTGTCCACTTCCAGGAACTTAAAGTCCTCTTCCAACACGCGCTTGATTTCCTTTATAATCTTGGAACGCATGATGAAGGTCTGCTTCACCTCCGGGTTCATGATTAAGTCAACGTATCGCTGACGATATCGAATGTCCATGTCCTTCAGGCCATGCCACTTGTTGGGAAGCACCTGCAAGGACTTGCTCATGAGAACCACTTTTCTCGCTTCGACTGTAATTTCCCCTCTTTGGGTTCGGAAAACCACGCCAACAATCCCCAAGATATCACCGATATCGTAGGTCTTGAACCAGTTGTACTCTTCCTCCCCAAGGACATCCTTTTTTACGTGACACTGGATTCTTCCCTGATCGTCCTGTAGGTCCACGAAGGATGCCTTACCCATGCCACGCTTGGCCATGATACGACCGGCAATGGTCACTTCCTTACCGTCCATCTCCTCAAAATTATCCTTGATTTGGGCACTGTATGCAGTGGGCTCCCACTTCTCGATTAGAAAGGGATTTCTTCCTGCCTCCTGCAGCTTCTTCAGCTTTTCTCGCCGAATCAGCCGCTGTTCATTCAACTTCTCTTCCGATAACTCTTCTGTTTCTATATTTGGATCCACCTTGGGATTCTTTTCTTCACTCATCTCAAACCTCTTATTTATTGATACTAACGACTTCGTAATGCCTCTTTCCATCGGGAACTTCGATTTCCACCTGGGCACCCACTTTGTGACCGATTAGGCCGCCGCCTACTGCGGATTCATTGGAAATTCTTCCTGCAAAGGGGTCCGCTTCTGTGGCACCCACAATGGTAAACTCCATGGTCTTGCCTGTATCCAGGTCCTTGACCTCTACCTTGTTTCCCACATTGACTCTGCCCTTGGGAGCCTTTCCCTCTTCAATGATTTTGGCCTGACGCATCATGTTTTCCAGTTTGATGATACGCTCTTCCAGGTCGGCCTGTTCGTTTTTCGCAGCATCGTATTCAGCGTTTTCGGAAATATCTCCGAACTCTCTGGCTTCCTTTATTCTCTCCGCTACTTCTCTTCTCGTAACGGATACCAATTCTTCATGTTCGGCCTTGATCTTCTCAAAGCCCTCCTTGGTTAATAGTACTTCTTCCGGCATATCTTTCTCCTTTCCGCAAAAGGTATATTGCATTATTATATTGATAACTCTAGTCTTTGTCAATTTGGCCCAAGGCCGTTTCCCCCTATTTGTAGAAGATTTTCACGTTGGGAGAATTGGTGGCATAGACGATGGTGGCATAGCAGAGATTGAACTTCATGGTGTCCCCTACCTTGAACTGTCGCTGTGCATCTTCCACGTCGATGATGGTGTGATCGCTGGATGCTCCCAGGATTTCGATGCCCTCATCATGGGGATAGATCATGTCCGGGAAGGTGTAGTCTACCTTGCCCAGTCCGAGAAGAGCACGCTTTCGGATGCCCCTGTCCTCATATTCCTGCTTAAAGCCATAGGCGTCAAACATGATTTCGCCCACGGGATGGCTGGGTTTGTCCTTCAATTCAATGATTTCTGCTTCCAAGGTGAAGACATCCTGATAGAGGAAACTCATGTCGTAGCCCCAAAGGTCCCGAAGGTCCTTGCCCAGAATGATGCCTTCTCCGATTCTGAGAAGATTAATCCTCTCCGGCATGTCCCCCTCCAAAAGACGGGGAATGGAGGTGGTTGCCCCACCTGCAATGTATCGCAGCTGCCTGCCGATTTTTTCTTCAATCATCTCCGCATCGGCAATCAACTCGTTGAGCTTGTCCGCCGTGGCATTGATGGAACCGTAGCATCCCAAGTTGGTGCCTACTCCTGCAAGTTCCAAGTTGGGAAGATCATTCTCCACCATGAGGGCAGCCTCCAGTAGCTCTTCCTTATCCCAGAAACCCTCTCGCAGGTCTCCCAAGTCCACCATCAAAATAACTTGATGTACCTTTCCTTGTTTTCCCGCTTCCGCATCCATCGCCTTCAAGGTTTCTATCTCGCTGTTCAGGCTGATATCCGTCAGCCGAATGGCATCGGGAACCTCGCTGGGCATGGGGATACGAATGAGCATGAAAGGCTTGTCTATTCCAAAGTTCTTGGCATCCTCGATTTGTTCCAATCGGGAAGATGCTACGAAGGAACATCCGCCGTCCGCAAAGACTTGGGCACATTTGGGAAGACCGGTACATCCCTTGATGACTCCGGCAACCTCGATGTTCTGCTCCTTGCAGCGTTTCAGAATCTGATCTACATTGTTTCTCAGTTTCTTTAGATCTACAGTGACTCTCGGATAGTAGTTTTCCCTCATTTTTTGTTTTCCTCCACGTATCTGATAATTTTCTTCGATGTATTCTTTACAAAATCTTCCTTACGGACGATGATTTTCTTTATCTTCTTGAAGAATGGCTGGCTTTCGTTGATTTTGTCCACCTCCGCCCAAAGCGCCTTCTCCAATTCCTCGTCGGAAACATCCTTGCCCAGTCGCTCTTCCACTTCTTCCATATCGGGAAGGATGGCAGCCACAATCAAGGTATCCGCGCCGGTCTCCATGTCGTCTGCAAAGACCATGGATTCCGCAATGAGAAGAACGTTGGAAAGGTTGTATTCCAGTTCCTCCGGATAGACGTTCTTGCCGTTCTTGGTGATGATGACGTTCTTCTTCCTTCCGGTAATATAGGCATAGCCGTCCTTATCCAGATATCCCAAATCTCCCGTTCGGAACCAACCGTCCTGAATGACCTGTGCCGTAGCTTCCGGCATGTTGTAGTAACCCATCATGACGTTTCCGCCCTTGAGCCAGATTTCACCGATGCCCTCTTCATTGGCTTCGGCAATCTTCAACTCACAAGCGGGAAATGCACGACCGATGGACGCTGACTTAGGTGCCTTGTCCGGGTTCAAGGCTCCCATGGGAGCACACTCGGTCAGGCCATAGCCTTGCAACGCCATAATGCCGAAGTCCTGAATGCCGTCCAAGACCTCCGGGTTGATGGCAGCACCGCCCACAATCATCATGCGCATTCTTCCTCCGAAAACCTTACGGATTTCCTTAAAGAAGATATTGCCCAAGTCGATTTTCAATTTCTTTGTGCCTCGGTTGACCTTGATGACCCTGCGCAGCAATTTGGCCTTCCCCTGCTTTTCCACACTCTTCCAAATCTTCTTGTAGAGGGTCTCAAAGAGAATGGGTACGCCAAGGAACATGGTGGGGCTCACCTCTTCCAAGTTCTTGGTGATGTACTTCAGGCCTTCGCAATAGGCGATGGCAGCACCCTTGTAGAGGGGCATGAGGAAGCCGCAAGTGCACTCATAGGTATGATGCAGTGGCAAGACGCTAAAGAAGATATCCCAATCATTGACCTTCAACACCGTTGGAGCCACCATCAGGTCTGTCACCAGATTCCGGTGATTCAACATAACCCCCTTTGACGCTCCCGTGGTTCCGGAAGTGAAGAGGATGACAGCCATTTCTTCCGCATCGATTTGGGCATCTAAGAAATCCCTCTTTCCTTCAGCCACTAAAGCCTTCCCCTCGGCCACCGCTTTTTTCCAAGAACGGGCAGTTTCTCCCTCTTCTTCCTCTTCCATATCCATGTCGATGAGAAGTTTCAACAGGGTTCCCTCTCCGGCTACCATGCACTTAAAGATGTCTCCCAGTTTCTTTCCCTTGTATATGACGCAGCTCACTTCCGCTCGGACGATGAGTTGCTCCAATTCAGTGGCGTTCAATTCCTTGTCCAGAGGCACAACCACCCCTGTTCCGCCCAAGACAGAAAGATAGGAAACCGCCCATTGATAGCAGTTCTCACCAATGATGGCAATTCTCTTATCCTTGTAACCCTCGTTGATAAGAAAGGTGCCCAAAGTATTGACGTCCTCCAAGGTTTCCTTGTAAGTAATCTTGGTGTAGGGCTCGCCCTTCTTCCATTTATGGTAGAAAGCCACATGGTCTCCGTACCACTTATCGCTGGCACTGGTTTCCAATAAGTGCTTAATGTCCATGATGGGACGGCTGTCCTTGTATCTGGTATTGGGGTCCGGGTCCTTTTGAATGATGTCATACAAATTCTGTGCATAGTCCATGTCGCTTAGTTTTTTTGCCTCATAGGCTTCCTTGGTTAACACTGTGGCACCTCCTTATTACTCCTCATCCTTCGTCATATTCGTGGAAATGTGTCGCTTTATCTTTCGGGTTGTCGTCTTTTCAAACTCCGTCGTCCTGATGGCAATACGCCGCACACGCTTGTACAGAGGCATCTGTTCGTTGATGCGGTCCACCTCTTCCTTGAGGAAGGTTTCGATTTCTGCTTCCGGTGGATTTCCCATTTCGCCGTTGATTCTCTCGAAGTTGGGGAAGATTTCCGCCTTGATGACCGTGTCTCCTGTTCGCTGCTCTTCCACCCCGTGCACCAAAACTTCTTCGATATAGTCGCTCTCTGTGAGATAGAACTCCACTTCTTCCGGGAAGATATTTTTTCCATTTTTGGTCACGATGACATTCTTCTTCCGGCCCGATACATAGAGAAATCCCTCATCATCAAAGTAGCCGTAATCCCCCGTATAGAGCCAACCGTCACGTATGACCTTGGCGGTTTCTTCCGGGTCGTCGTAGTAACCCAACATGACCGACGGTCCCTTGCAGATGATTTCTCCCATCCCCGTTTCATCCGGTTGAAAAATCTTCACTTCCGTTCCCGGCATGGGACGACCTACGGAGGCAGCCTTGCTGCATCGGTCTCTGTTTACGGCGATGATGGGAGAATTTTCCGTCATACCGTATCCTTGAATCATGGGGAAGCCCATGGCTTCAAAATCCTCAATGACCTTGGGGTTGATGGAGGCTCCGCCGGCAATGAACTGCCAGACATTGTTTCCCGTGGTTTCATGAACCTGCTTAAAGATGGTACGCATGAGACCTTGGTTGTTATACAGTTTCAATTTCTTGGAGAGGCTTAATGCCCGCCTTATTTTCTTCAACTGCCCTGAAGCTTCCGCCGACTTCATCACCTTCTTATGCATGCTCTCAAAGATTAGGGGCACACCCAACATAACGGTGGTGTGGGATTCCTGCAGGTTTTTCTGAATATACTTCAGTCCTTCACAGATGGCAATGGCAATGCCCTGATACAATCCTGTAAAAATGTGGCATGTCATTTCGTAGGAATGATGCATGGGAAGAACCGAAAGGCCGATGCCGTTGTCGATAATCTTCACATACTTGGACATATTATAGACGTTTGCCGCAATGTTCTTATGGGACAGCATGACTCCTTTGGCCATTCCCATGGTCCCCGATGTAAAGAGAAGAGAACACATGACCTCCGGGTCAATCTCCGCATCCAAAAATGATGTGTCGCCTTCCGCGATTCTCTTCTTCCCATCTTCAATGAGGCGGTATTGAGCGATCCTCCCGTTTTCATCTTCTTCCAGACCCATCTCGATGATGTACTCCAGATGAGCCTCCACCTGGGGCAATACATCTTCGATGACATCCTTCATCTTGGGAGAACAGACTAAGGCGTTGGCACCGGATCTATTGAGAAGATTGGCGACTTCCTTTGGCGCCAGTTCTCGATCGATGGGAACGATGACGCCGGTTCCGTTGACTGTTGCCAAGTAGGTCACCACCCATTCATAGCTGTTCTCACCAATGACAGCAACCTTTTTCCCCTTGAGACCCATTTCCATGAAAGATGTCCCAAGGGCATTGATGTCCAGTGAAAACTGGCCATAGGAAACGGGTTTGTACTCTCCCCCCGGCTTGTCCTTCACCAAAAACGCGGGCTTGTTGTTATGCAACTGCACGCTGCTGTTGATCAACTCCCGCAAATCTCGGATTTCCCTCGTTTCATAGAAACTGTCTATGTATTTTCTTTTATTCATAACTTAGTCCTTAGTTTCTTGCCTTTCGACAAGGTACCCCTCCAGGAGTTCTACGGCATCTTCAATGCAGCCGTCACAGCTGCGAATCACTACTCCGTCATCTTTCCCTTTCAGCTGATGACAGATTACCGTGCCGTTCTTTTCTTCAAAGCCTCTTGTCAGCTTCTTCATGGCACGATAGCAAGTTTTCTTGGTCTGAGGATCTTCCAGATTCCCGTCGCTCTCCAACAGGCCAATGACCAATGCCATGCCCGTTACCGCACCGCAGGTCCCCATAGTCCCCATACCAAAACCAAAGGCCTCAGCCATGCGAAAAAGATCTCTTTCTTCCATGTCCAGTTGGTCGGCAAAGGTACACACTACCGCTTGGGCACAATTATATTTATTATGATGATAATCTACAGCTCTTTTTTTTCTTTCACTCATGTAAACGTCCTCCTTTTAGGTGATTGTATATTATACCATAGGACCACCTTTTCGTAAATTGCATATAATGTAAGAAGAGCCTATATTGGCTCTTCTGTTTCTCGCTTTATTTATAGTATTACTTTAGCCGCACTTGCTGAATCCGCAGTTTCTGCAGATGACGCAACCGCCTTCGTGTTCCACCGCACCGTTGCACTCGGGACAGTGGTGAATCGCTGTCACGGAACTGGGTACGTAGATTGTGGTGGGAGAGTGATCCGCCTCCTTCTTCAGAGGTGCAAACTCTTCGGGAACGTCTATGGCTTTCCCGTTACCCTTCTCGGTATCGATGAACTTGGACACCTTCATGAGTGCCTTTGCAATAGCATCGGGACAGGAGGTGCAGCTCATTCCCTGTTGCCTGATGGTGGAAGGACATCGAATCCCCTTCATTTGGTCATAGACCTCTTCAATGGAGATGCCGCTTCTCAGTGCCACAGAGGCAAGACGTGCCGTCGCCTCACTTTGGCTGGGGCAGCCGCCGGCCTTTCCGGTGCTGGTGAATACCTCGCAGATGCCGTTTTCGTCGTAGTTGGTGGTGATGTACAGGTTACCGCAACCGATCTTGACTTTCTCCGTAAAGCCTTGGGTGACGGCAGACCTAGGTCTTGGCTCAATCTTCCCAAATTCCACAACTTCTCTTTCGTCCTTACCGGAGACCTTCCCGATGTTCAATACCTGGCCGTCTCTGCTTCCGTCACGGTAGATGGTCACACCTTTCAAGCCTTCTTTGTATGCCAGTCTGTACACTTCGTCGACTTCTTCCTTGGTTGCCGTACTCTCAAAGTTTACGGTCTTGGAAACTGCGTTGTCCGTATGTCTCTGGAAGGCCGCCTGCATCTTGATGTGGTCAATAGGACTGATGTCATGAGCGCATACAAAGACCCGTCTGATTTCCGCCGGAATCTCTCTGCAATGAGCAATGGTTCCGTCCTTGGCAATCTTTTTCATGAGGGCTTCGCTGTACACGCCTGCGTCCTTGAGCTTTTCCAATAGGATAGGGTTCACCTCGATAAACTCGTCTCCGTCCATGACGTTTCGAATGTACACATAGGCAAAGATGGGCTCTACGCCGGAGGAACAGCCGCCGATGATGGACAGGGTCCCCGTAGGTGCAATGGTGGTCACCGTTCCGTTTCTGATTTCTTCTTCATCCTTGTATATGCTGGTGGAGAAGAGGGGGAAGGCGCCTCGTTCCTTCGCCAGTTTTTTGCTGGCGGTGTGGCCCACGGTGTTGATATATTTCATGATTTTTTCCGCTATATTAACGGCTTCATCGGAGTTGTAGGGAATCCCCATGAGAAGGAGAAGGTCCGCAAAACCCATGACGCCCAAGCCGATTTTTCTGGTGGACTTGGTTACCTCGTCGATGATGTCCAAGGGATAATTGTTCACATCGATTACGTTGTCCAAGAAGTGGACTGCCTCTTCCACGGTCGTCTTGAGAAGATCATAGTCTACCTCTGCTTTTCCATCCACGTATTTGATCATCTTTGTCAGGTTGATGGAGCCTAGGTTACAGCTTTCATAGGGAAGAAGCGGCTGCTCCCCGCAGGGATTGGTGCTTTCGATTTCGCCCTGACCGGGTACAACATTGTCTCTGTTCAATCGGTCCAGGAAGATGATGCCCGGCTCACCGTTCTGCCATGCAGAATCTACAATCAGGTCATAGACCTTCTTTGCATTCAAGTGGTCTACTGCGATTCCCGTCTTGGGATCCACCAAATCGTACTCTTCTCTATTCTCCACGGCTTCCATAAACTTCTCGGTAATGCCGATGGAAATATTGAAGTTGGTGATATCCGATGTATCCTTCTTGCAAGCAATAAATTCTAAAATGTCGGGATGATCAATGCGAAGGATGCCCATATTGGCTCCCCTTCTGGTCCCTCCCTGCTTCACCGCTTCCGTAGCCGTGTTGAATACGCGCATAAAACTGACCGGGCCGCTGGCAACACCTCCGGTAGATTTTACGGTCGCACCCTTTTGACGGATCCTGGAAAAAGAAAACCCCGTGCCGCCGCCGGACTTGTGAATCAATGCAGCATTCTTCACAGCATCGAATATTTCTTCCATGCTGTCTCCCACTGGAAGGACGAAACAAGCCGAAAGCTGCCCCAATGGCCTTCCCGCATTCATCAAAGTGGGAGAGTTGGGCAAAAACTTCAAGCTTGTCATCAGCTCAAAGAACTCCTCGCTCAGTTGATCCACATCTGCATTCTTATCGTAGTTCTTGTCCGCTGCAGCGATTGCATCGGACACTCTTCGGAACATTCCTTCTACGTCTTCTGTAACATTTCCTTCCACATCCTTGCCCAGATAGCGCCGTTCCAGCACCTCTAAAGCCGTGTTCCCTATATCTGAAATTGCCATTTTTCCTCCTCGTATCTTGTTCTTTTCAATTAGTGACTGTTGCCATTATACCACCACATATAGCCCATCGCAAGATAAATGTCCACTATATGATGTACTTTTTTGTTTCCGGTTTATGTAAATGGAATCCCCCGAACCCCTTGCAGTCACAATTGTCCAATAAAAAACACCGCCCACTTTTGCGCGGGCAGTGCTTGTTTTTCGATTTCTTTAACCCATGACCACCTTTGTCAGGTTTCTGGGACTGTCTACATCCAAGCCCTTATCTCTGGACACATAGAATGCCATGAGCTGAAGTGCAATGACAGCAACGATGGGCATGTATATGTCGGAGAAAGTGGGAATGGTGATATATCTGCAGGCGTCTTTTCCAATCTTTTCCTTGGCTTCCGCCTCAAGGGCTTCCGTCACAAAGACGATGACAGTTGGAGTTTTCTCCGTCATTTCCTTTATATTCTTAAAGGATCTTTCCTTCACCACATCCTGAGTCACCAAGGACACGATGGGCGTTTCGTCTGTGAGAAGAGCCACTGTTCCGTGCTTGATTTCCCCTGAAGGATAGGCTTCTGCATGTATGTAGCTGGTCTCCTTCAACTTTAAGGTCCCTTCCCGAAGAACCAAGAAGTCCAAACCTCTGCCAATCATGAACAGGTCTTCAGCCTTCAGGATAGAATCCGCAGCATCTTGGATGCCCTCTCTCTTCTCCAGAATTTCCGCTACGCCGTCAGGGGTTTTCAGCAGTTCAGTGATGAAGCTCTTTGCAGCGTCATCGGAGAACAGGTTCTTCACTTGGGCCATCTTTGCCGTGAGAAGATAGGCAACTGCCAGTTGAGCGGTGTAGGCCTTGGTGCTGGCAACGGATTTCTCCGGGCCTGCATTGGTCAAAATCACATGGTCGCACTTGCTGCCGATGGTGGAATCCTTCACGTTGAGGACTCCCAAGGTTTTCACCCCGAACTCCTTGGCAAACTCCAAGGCTTCCAAAGTATCCGTAGTCTCTCCCGACTGGGAAATTGCGATAACCAAAGATTTCTCATCTAGCAGGGGAAAAGTGGCGGGAAACTCTGATGCAATTTCCACATCGGTTTTCACATTTGCAAGCTTTTGCATCAATTCCTTGCATACCAGGCCCGCATGCATTGCCGTTCCGCATCCGATAATGCAGATTCTGTCTACGTCTGCGAAAAACCCATCGGGAATCTCTTCTCCGGAAAAATCCGGCAGTCCGTCTTTCACTCTGGTCTGCAACGTTTCGCGAAGCACTTCCGGCTGCTCCATCATTTCCTTCTCCATGAAGAATTCATATCCGTTTTTATCGTTCATATCTACCAACTTTCTTTGTTCTACGGTGTTTTAACGAAGAACATTATATATTGGTTTTTTTGTTTTGTAAACCGTCGCCTTTTTCAACAAGCTCTCCGGCAAACCTACGAACACGCTTCTCTTTTTCTTCGTCCATAAAGACCGCATTATATCCAAGGTCTCGTTCTGCCGCCATGCCCAAGTATTTTAATTTAGAATGTTTGCAGTACCGCTTGATTCCCTCTTCCCAAAGATCCGCACCCTTTTCTGTGGGATACCCGCAAGTGGTGATGAGGGCGACCGGTTTGCCTACCCAAAGAGAAGGACCCATTTCCTCTCCATAATACTTATTCATTCCGTACACCAGCCTGTCCAAAACCGTCTTCATAGGCGGTGTTGCGTACCAGGAATAAATGGGTGTTGCCAAGACAATTAGATCCGAAGCCAATACCTTGTCGAAGACCTCTTGCATGTCATCCTTGTGAAAGCAGCCAAAGATGCTGTGATCTTTCTGGCATCTCCGACAGGCAATGCAAGGCTCTAATTTCAAGTCCTGTAGCCAAACCATTTCACAATCGTAACCCTGAAGGGCCATTTCCTCCATAAAGGGATTCACCAATTGAATGGTGTTTCCGTTTTTTCTGGGACTTCCCATTAGAATGTAGCACTTCTTCATCTTCCCACTAAATCCTTTCTCAGCTTCTTCTGTCTATCCGATAGATACTCCATAAGCAACTCGTATTCCGGCTCTTCCCCCAACGCTTCTCTCCAGCCTTCTAAAATCCTGATTCCCACCTGTGCATCCAAGAAATCCCCATAATCATCCTGCATGGCTGCCCATTCTCGGAAACCCTTGCCTCTTTCGCTGCCCTCCGGTAAAAGAACCGCCGTCCCATATCGCATTTTCTTCAAGCGAATCCGCATGTGATGGACCTGCTTAAAGTCTCTCCAATCAATATTTTTCCCCTTCTCCTCAATTTCCTCTTCCCATTTCCGAAATCTCATAGCAGTAAAGCCTTCCAGGCTTAAATAGGATATCCCTTTCCCCCATAACTCGTGGGAAAGAAGAATATCAAATACACTGATTCTGCTTTTTATATCCTCACGGGAAGATTCCGACGTCAGGGAATTCTGCAGCCTCATCCTGTTTTCTTTCATTACCACAGAAAGCAAGCTTTTTCCTTCTTTGTCCTTGCCCATCTCTTCCCATATCCCCATGAGTACATCCAAATCCCGCAATTCATTAAACTGTTTTGCGGCACCGGAAATCTGCGCCTCTAATTCTTTGCTCTTGCGTCCTTTCATGAGAGGCCTGAAAAAGGAGAGCAGTCCACGAAACTGTCTGATTTTCACACGAAATTTGTGGCACGTTTCCGGATCTGCAGGGTCCTTGAAAAAGCGGAAGAACGCTTCCCAAACTTCTTGAAGATAATAGATGAGAATGGACTGTGCCTGTTCCTGTGCCGATTCTCCAAATCTAATTTTCAGGGGGCTCTTTTCCATCATCCACGTAAGCCTGCCCTTCTGCTCTCTAACATCATCAACTTCCACACATATTCCTGCACTTGTCTTTAGAAAGGTGCTTTCCCCGGTCAGGTCTTCTACCCACATGCTGAGAAAGGGTTCATGGCCGACGATAAACACAGTGAAAGTCTCATCCAAACTTTCAATTTCCGCAAAGAGGCCGTCGTCTCCATGGGCAATCTCCGGCAAATACCGGACGCTCTTTACATCCAACCCCTCAGCCAATATTTCCGCGGTCTGTTTTGCCCGCAGCTTCGGGCTGGCCCAAACCATCGGCTTGTTTCCTTCTCCCAGCAACAGGCGCAACTTTGGAATCACCGTTCTCGTTGCTTCTCTGCCTTTATCCGTCAAGGACCGTTCCCAGTCACTGATATATCCATCCGGTCTTTCCGCCTTTCCGTGGCGAAAGAAAATGAGTTTGTTGGACATGATATCACCTCGCTTTTTTCTCCCACTTTATGGTATCCCATCGGTAGAAAAAGTGCAAACAATTGAGGTGTATTTGTCTTGTTTTTCCCTTGGGGTCCTATTTAGCTATGCAACAACATGTCGGCACCTTTGACTAAAAAAACTCCCTTTTTTTGCGAAAAAATCAAGATTTTCATTTTTTGATTTAGACATTTTTTCTATTGCCAATATGATTAACTAAAAAAGAGAGTTTTTGTTTAGCTAACCCAATCTCTATATTGGAGGTGTGACTAAAACTCACTGAAAGCCACTAAGCTGAATGAGGAAGACCTCATTGCAATCTTGTCTATTAGGTCCTGAATTTCTAGATTCTTTGCGGCAAGCAAACTAAACTTAACCCCTGTGTCCTCAGCAAGGCTGTGCTGTGATAGTAGGGTTTTGTCTCTTCAATAGAAACGGAGAGGGAGAATTGACCGTTTCCATTATCCCTATTTTGTGGTAACATATATTTGCTAGAGGTCGTGGTTTTGAGTGTATCACTTCCGTTTTCGGAAGATAATCGATTATCAACATTGACCTTTTTTATATTTGTAATATCACACAAATGTCCCGGTCTCTTCCGAGAGCGATATGAAATGGTCTCTGGTTGGATGCTTAAGGAATTACCAGTTGATTGATTGAGGAGAATGGTATGAAAAAAGTCGCTGTCACATTATTAGCTTTAACACTTATACTTGGAATGTCTTCTTGTTTTCAAAGCGAAGAAGAAATAGCAGAGGAAAAAGAAAATGAAATGATCGAGGATGAATACGCCTATGATAAAGGCTACAAAGAAGGATATGAAGATGCGACAGAAGACGTGAATAACGATTTAGTGGAATATTATATTGAAATAGATGATGATGTCGTATCTAACATCAAAACTTTGTGTCAATCCACAGAACTTGAAAGCGATATTTTCTATGATAATGTAAACGATATTATAAAGTCTGGAGTTTCCATATCCATTGACACGGATAGAGAGGGTATTGTTGACTACAAATATTTGAAATAATAATATAGAAAAGACGAATGTGTAAAACTTTTCTGTTAACAAGTCTTCTATGATAATTTAGAAATAATTTGTACTGACGCTTTTCAGAAGCAGTCTTTCATGAACATCACAACACCAAAATGAGGCATGCCAATGTAGTACAAAACAGAACTGCATCGATATGTATTATTCTACCCCATATTCTGATTGGCATAGCACATTTCGAAAACATCAAAAACCCCCGCAACCTTTAGATTGCAAGGGCTTTGCTTTGGTGGAGAATACGGGGCTCGAACCCGTGACCTCTTGACTGCCAGTCAAACGCGCTCCCAGCTGCGCCAATTCCCCAAATGGAGCTACTAATCAGGTTTGAACTGATGACCTGCACGTTACGAATGTGCTGCTCTACCAACTGAGCTATAGTAGCGCATTACCTGCGTTATCAGTCTCCAACTTACTTCTAAGATTCTACTATTTCATTGGATGCAAGTCAAGACGGATTTTTCACGTTAATACTCCTGCTTCACCATCTCTCGAAACACTTGATTCAGTTCCTCCCAACCATGTTCCTTCGCAACCTCTGCATTTTCAGCCATTTTCTTCGTTGCCAGTACTTGCTCTTCTATATATTCAACTAGTATAGGGTTCACCGACACCCGATCTGCTTCCGGAGTTTCTTTCTTTATTTCCAATAGTCTCTCCACTTCCGATTGAATGGACGGTTCCAACTCTGCTTCCATCAACTCGGACAGGAGCATAGGCGGTGGTGTATTGTTATGATAAATCCACTGTGTTGCCAAAAGAGTTCGCATCACATAGAAGTATTTCTTTAGCACCGCTTCCCCCTCTTGGAAGTATCTTTGTAGGTGAGTGTTGGCCGTGTTCCAATAGTGATACATGCTCTTCTTGGGAGAAAAATATTGAGGAAGGATTTCTAAAAAAAGGTATAATGGTATCCTTCTTCATATAAACAATGGGGGATGAGCACCATTCAAAGATTGTCGGATTAGACTTATACAGTAGTTGTAACGTCTTCTTCAAATCCCACCCACTAATGTCCAGGACATCATCTAGTTGCCACTGAATCACGTCGGATGTTTGATCTAGGCGCAGATAATCCGCTTCTCTTCGAAGGTATATAAATCGCACATCATAATCGCTGTCAGAAGAAGCGAAGCCCCAGGCTCGACTTCCCGATTCGGCGGCATACAGTATTGTAACATTTTCTTTTTCTTCAATCTCATTCAGTTTTTCTATAATGATTTCTCTCATGATATTCCCCTCAGCAACAATCATCAGAGCAATCACAGTTCGGCTCGCTTCCCGTCAACCATCCCCTGATAATTGCCACGGCACAGCCCACTTCGGCATGAACGGATATCGCCCCGGCAGGACAATTCATGACGCAGGCACCGCACTCCATGCAGCGATCTTTTTGGTCGATGTGGGCTCTCTTCTCCCTAATATCAAAAACCTCATGGGGACACACTGCCACACACATGCCACATCCATTGCACTTTTCTCCATTGAGTTCCAGCGTGGAAACGCTCTTTAAATATTGTTGTTTCATCTTCTTCCCTACCCTATAAACGTTTTGATGAGCAGCAGAACAACTCCGCAACCCAATGATATGACAATGAGTGGAACGGCAATCTTCATTTCCTTCATCACTCCTGAGAAGGAGGTGTAGGTGGAAGAGCCGGTAAAGTTCATGGCGATGTACGCCGACACGGCAGGCAAGGCCAATAAATATCCCAACACTAATAGGATATGTTCATAATTGAGCCAACCGGATAAATGCAATCCGCACAAGGTCCAAATCGCACCCAAAAGCCAGCCTTTCCAAGCGAATGCTCTTCCCGGTATCAAGGGCAAGAGCGCCGGCACCAATACACTTCCTGTAAACACAGTTCCTAAATATAAACCGGCGTCCCATATGCCGAAGGGTCTTGCCGCAAAGAGTCCTACCAAAAACGCAACACCCAACACCATCAAAGAATACTTGAGATACTTCAACAGCTCAATGGGCGTCAGAACCACCCGCTCCCAAAAGTCAAAGGTAACCCTCCGCATCTCCTCCGATGCAACCCAGTCATTCTCCAAATATGCCTTTATATCTTTCGCACGAATGGGGCCAAAGGAAACTGAAAAGCCCGATCTTCGCTTGACCTCAAAAGCATTGACCCCAACCGCACTGAGCTGCGGCAAGATCAATTTCCCATGGGATACCACCTTGGAAAGCTGGGTCGCTTCCATGCGGCAAATCAACTCATCGGTTCCAAAGGTTCCTTTTCCTGCCGAACACCACACATTGACACCCTTGGTGTCCAAGATGAGAATCCAGCAATCCAAACCCTTTAACTCTTTTCGAAGAGTATCAAAAGTCAGCTTATAGTTTGCACTGACTAAAACAGGAGATGTGTCGCACGGATTACCAACCGCATAAAGGCCCGGTTCCACCCGATAGTTTCCGCGACCGATGCCCCATCGGACCTTGAACGATCCCCATTTATCCTTCATGGTGAGATCCGTAGAAACCACCCGAATTTGATTGTTGTTTTCCTCTCCGCAGCAACAGGATTGACTGCAACAACTTTGATTATCCATATCGACTCCTTGATTAAATTACTGTGGTGGTCCAGCCAGTTTTTTTGCTATGGGAAGACCTGTTCCTATTCCTATTAATGACACCACATATGCAGCCAATAGGGATATAGGAAGAACAGAGAGCCATGCGCCCAAGAACCATGGTCCAATTCCCGCATTCACTGCTGTCATGAGAAAACTCATAAAGGTCCCCATAATCAATGCAACTACAATCGTGGATAGCAAAACGAAGGGTACGCTTTTTTCCTTTACCCCAAACAATGTGGCAAACCGGTTCCCCCATGCTACAATTGGCACGAAGAAAATCACCAGTGTACTGATGGGAAAGGACACCAGAAAACCTTTCAGAAAGATTCCCCAAGAAACCGTACCAATGGCAATCAACGGAAGCAAGATGCAGAACACCACATTGATAAATAATGACATCCAGAGATTTAATATAATGGTGAATTTGTCAATTCGTCTCTTCATTGAGCTACCCTCCATAACTTCAGCATATTCTATCAAATATTCATGATTTACTCAAGACGAGGACCCTCTATGGAACGATAATTCAATAAAGCAATAAATT
>JAXGRD010000005.1:0-238278 GCA_040766105.1 Anaerovoracaceae bacterium | reverse complement strand
ATGTTTTAGACGCCATTTGGTATTTGGTTCCTTATGACCAAGCCATGTTCTATTTAATTGAGGAAAGAGAGAAGGATCATCGCCTAGTTGAACCTCATCTTGTCAACATTAGTGAAAGTTTCGCATCTAGATATGAAGAAGATTATCGCACCAGCAATCTAAGCAGACTCGCCGGCAGTAAGAAGAAAACAATGGCATACAAGGACAGTCAGTTGATGGCCCATTTAATCCATGCCAAGGATAACTATCACAAGGCCTCCCTTCTACCCAAAGGAATTGAGTATGGCGGTGGGATCATCATTGCAGACAAGGAAACTTCCATAGCTGAAATCACCCTCTTCCGAACAGTTGAACAAGGAGATTTTACAGAAAAAGAGCTCTTTATTCTTGAAATTCTATCCAAGCATATCGAAATACGACTCCGTGGGATGCCCATGGAATCCGAAAACTACAGATATATAATCAACAGTGCTAAACTGGCTGAGATAGGATTGACAAACAGGGAGATAGAAATCACCAACTGTATCCTCTCGGGCATGAAAAATGCGGAAATAAGCGATAAATTGAATATCAGTTTGTACACCACTAAGAAACATATTACCAATATTTATTCAAAACTGAAGGTCTCCGGTAGGCGTGAATTAGCGAGTCTTTATGAGGACCTGTGAGAAGATTTCATGGTCGTATAAAAATACCACTATAGTGTAATTGTTGTTGCATGTGCCACATGCTATTTTGTAGGAAGATAATATAACCATTCTTTACACATAGGAGGCAATCACAATGAAAAAATACTATCCCGTCGATTCCCTAAAAGCACCAAAATTTTGTGGCGTAAGAACCTTTATGCGTCTTCCCCATATTACCGAAGTGAAGGGCAACGGAAAGGACATAGATGTAGCCTTTGCAGGCATACCCTTTGATACGGGAGGCAGTTACAGGACAGGACAGAGGTTCGGCCCGGAGGCAATCAGAGATGTCTCTGTGATGGTGAGAAGATACAATCCCATCCAAAAGGTGGAAATATTCGAACACATATCCGGAATAGACTATGGCGATTTTCCCGTTGTCCCGGGTAATATCGAGGAAACCTATCGGCTCATCGAGGAAGAGATGACGGCTCTTCTGGATAACGGCATCGTTCCCATTTGCATGGGCGGCGACCACTCCATCACCTTAGGTGAATTGCGGGCGGTGGCAAAAAAATACGGGCCGGTTGCATTGGTACACTTTGATGCACACAACGATACGGATGATGAACCCTTTGGCCTGAAGTACAACCACGGAACACCCTTCCGATGGGCTGCTCATGAAGGTCTTTTGGATTTGGATCACAGCATTTCCGTGGGAATGAGAGGCTCCATGTACCACCCTCACGAATATGAGGAAGCAGAGGAAATCGGTATCAAAGTCATCACCGCCGATATGATGCGCACTATGGGATTTGCACAAGTCACAAAAGAAATAAAAGAGAGAGTAGGCGAAGCACCTGTGTTTTTCTCCTTTGACATCGACTTCTGTGACCCGGCAAGTGCTCCGGGTACCGGCACCGTAGAGGTGGAAGGCTTTAACAGCCATGAAACCCTTTCCCTCATCAGAAGCCTGGCAAGCCTTCATTTCGTTGCCTTTGACATGGTGGAAATGCTCCCCACCTACGATCACAATCAAATCACGGCAAATCTAATCTCACACGTAGGATATGAATTCGCATCCATTATGGCATTACACTACAAAAACAACTCTCCCTACTTAGAAAAAATAAGGAAGAACAAATAGGTAAGAAAATATGTATAATCTTGGAATCAGACATTTCCTCGCAGAACACAGGCGAGAAAAGCCCATATCCTTTCACATGCCCGGTCATAAAGGTGCGGCCCTCTATGCCAAATACGGCTATACCAGCTTCTTAGAACACCTGGTTGATTACGATGTGACGGAGATTCCCGGTGCAGACAACTTGTTTCAGGCAGAAGGAATTATCAAAGATACGGCAAATAAATACCGCTCGCTATACCACGTCAAGAAGTCTTATCTTCTCATAAACGGCACCAGTGGCGGAATCATCGCCTCCATTCTGGCAACCGTTTCTCCCGGGAAGAAACTGATTATGGCAAGGAACTGCCACAAATCCGTTTTCAACGCCTTGACCCTAGGACATATCCAACCGGTCTATGCCTATCCGGAAGTCATGGAGGAATACGGCATCTCCGGTCCCATTTCACCGGAAGAGATCCAAAGTCTTCTAGAAAAAGAACCGGATGCGGAGGCTGTGATTCTTCCCAGTCCAAACTACTACGGCATCTGCAGCGACATCCAAAAAATCGCAGATGTCGTCCATCAACACGGCAAGGTCTTGATTATTGATCAAGCCCACGGCGCCCATTTAAAGTTCTTTTCAGGGCGTCCAGATTTCCCCAGAGCAGCAGAGGACTCCGGTGCAGACATTATCATCAACAGCATCCACAAGACCCTGCCATCCTTTACCCAAAGTGCCGTCCTCAACATCAACTCCGATAGAGTGGATTTACACTTGATAGAAGATAAATTGCAAGCCATCGAAAGCACCAGCCCTTCCTATATCCTTATGACTTCCTTGGATATTGCAGCAGACATCATCCGGGAGAATTGCGGAGAGCTAATTGATAGATGGTATGACGGCATCAGTGAACTTTACGAAAAGTTGGAAGCCATTCCGGGCCTCCGCATTATGAGCGTCCCCGGCCTTATGGACAAGACGAAAATCAATTTGGACATGAGCCCATTGGGTATCGACGGCAATGCCTTGGAGAACCTTCTTAACGAGAAGAACATCTACCCTGAGCTGACCACCGGAAACATTCTCATGTGCATGAGCGGTATTGGAAATACCAGAGAAGACTACGATGCCTTATACGAAGCAATTAAGGAAATTGCCGAGAACTCCAAGGGTAAGAAAATAGAGGCACAAACGGACAAAGTGGTCTCTTCATCTCTATGGACGAAGAAGCGCCAACTCCACCAAATCCCTAGGGAAAAGGAGTACATACCCATTGACGACGCAGAGGGCAGAATCTGCGCTACTTCCGTCATCCCCTATCCACCGGGCATCCCCTTCCTCTGCCCCGGGGAGGTCATTGATGGAGAAGATATTCGGTTCATCAAGGACCTTCGGAAGAAAAAAGAAAAAGTCATCGGCGTGGATGAAGAAAACAGGATAACAGTACAAAAATAACACTATAATGGAAGCCCACTCTAAGCACATGGAATTTAGCTACTTTCGTCTGTGATGACGGTCGTGACTAAAAAAACGGCCTGTTTTTCTTCTTTTTTGCATTTTCCCGCAAAGTCTTTTAGCTATACCTTCTTGATATCATATCAATATGCAAAAATCTTCCATATCCTTTGTCTATATGGACCGATTTTCTCTCCCTATGACTAAAAGCCGATTTTGTCTATCACATGACATATAAAGAGAAGAGCCGCCTCAATATCCACAGATACTGAGACAGGCTCTTTTGTTAGGGTCAATTTGCTTCAATCGGGTCTTATCTGATTGGGCTCAGGGATACAGCCAGACGTACGCACTGCTTGCTTACGTTTTCGATTTCCCACTTGCTTCCCATGGGGATAACAACTGCGTCTTCCTGTCTGTTCATTTCCAACTTTTCGCCGTCTACGTTAGCTACGCACTGTCCGTTGTACATGAATGCGATAACGTCGGACTTGGGTGTATCCAAGGAGAACTTAGCACCGGGGTATACGTCAACGATGTGGAATTCCTGGGATCCGGAACCGGTCATTTCTTCGTCAGCCAGAGTAAACATGGTGAATCCGTCTTCTTCCGTAACCTTAGCGTCGTTTACGTTCTTGATGTATGCTTCGCTTTCCTTAAAGTTCTGCTTACAGAGAGTAACCAAGAACTTCAGGTTTGCTGTTCCATCGGGGTACATTTCGTGGTCAGCGTTTCCGGGTGTCCACATGATGTCTCCAGCCTTGTATGTGTAACGCTTACCGTTGATCAGGGAGTATCCTTCACCTTCCAGGATGTAGAATACGTGGTCAGCAGGACCGTGGTTTGCTGTAAGTGCAGCACCACCATAGGTGATTTCACAGATGGAGAAGTACATGTAAGTCCAGTCAGGACCGGCAGGATCATAACCCATGCTCATTGCGTTTGCAAAAGGTGCAGAGTGCGCATTTACGTGTGCTGCAGGAGCCATAGGTCTCATTTCATAATAGTTTTTTACATAAGGTTTAAACATTTTTTTCCCTCCTAAATTATAATAATATTTTTCTTACAATCCTACAGACAGCTGCCCTACTACTCAGCTTATGAATACCGCCTGTAAGAAGCATTAACTTTGGTTAGGTTCCGGTTATTTCTTGCCTTCGTCCCTTTTCTTCGCTACGGACATTCCGTAGAAAGCGGAGATGAAGAAAGCACCCATGAATACCAAGATACCAATCATATATATATTATCTACGCCACCCATTTATTTTTCCTCCTTCTTATTTCCGCCTTTTGTCATAACAGAGTATAGGATCTGGCCAACTCCGCAGCAAACAATAATTACGCCTAGCGTTTGAAGAAATAAACTTAAAAACATATCTTTCCCTCCTTACACTTCTTTCCATGGAACAACTTTTCGGTAAGCAGGCTCACCCTTGCTGATGGCATTACCAATGATGAAAATCAGCAAGCAGGATATCATTGTAATATATGCGTTTGGTAGACCACCAATCACACCACCGATTGCAACTTTGATGTTGGTAAAGGACCAAAGGATATTCAGAATCCATGGAATTACCATAGCCAAAACGGTAACCTTGGTGTTTCTCTTCCAGAAGAGGCCGAAGGCAACCATCCACCATACGGGGATAACCCAAGAGAATACCCATCCTATCGCATCCAAGATAGTTGGAAGTGCTGTGGATACTACCATTGCGAAGAGGGCAATGATAACGATGAGAACACGTGTCATGTTTGCCAGCTTCTTCTCGGAAGCATCCGGGTTGATGAACTGCTTGTAGATGTCGTTTACCCACATGGTTGCCGGGGTCAAGGATGTCATTGCAAAGGTGGACAAAATAGCAGCCAACAGAGCAGCCAGCAACAGCGCGGAAATTCCGGTAGGCAACATATCTACAATCATGGTCATAGCAGCCGTCTTAGGTCCCTGTGCAGCATACTCGGGAATCGCTCTTGCAGCAAGACCCAAACAAACAGCAAATACGCCGAAAAGACCGTTTACAGGTGCTGCAATCCAAACGGAACGGCGGATTGTATTTTCATTCTTAGCACTCATCATGGTCTGCATGAGCATCTGAGAGATACTCTGACAGAACGTAACTGCCAAAATCTGACCGACTGCAAAGGTGATCATGATATTGGGGGTACCAAAGATGCTGGTCATCCAGCTCCCACCCTGAGGATCTGTCTCCAGTGTCTTAACAACTGTTCCAAAATCTCCACCGGGAAGCTTACTTAGAATAACAACAGTAGCAACAATCAAACCAACGTACATTACAATCGCGTTAATCAAGTTAACTACGCCAACTTCCTTCATTCCTGCGAAGATTACGTACAGGATTCCTAGAGCTCCGCCCAAGAATACGCCGTAGGTTATCTTCCATCCGGTCAATGCGGAAACAACGATACCAAGACCCTGACATTCCAGTGTCAGTACGCCGGTAACTGCCCCGGCCATGGTGCATGTAACAGCGATAGCAACACCGGGGCCGTACATTCCCTTGATGATTTCAGGTACTGTAACAACTCCAAGTCTTCGAACCCAGATACCGGTTCCGAAACAGGCTACAACGATCATGATTACGTGTGCCATGGAGAACCAGATAGCAGCGGCTCCCATACCGTAGGACATTTCGAATACACCTGTAATGTGGGCCGCACCCAATACGGTCAAAGCGATGGTTGGGGACAATACCGCAACGCCCATGCTTCTTCCTGCAAGCGCAAATCCACCTTCTTTTTCCAGTGCATCCGCTTCCTTCTTTCGCAGAACTGCAGACACGCCTAGGATAACAACTAGCTCGTATATTACTACTGCGATAATAATACCATATTGCATTATTAAAACTCCTCTCTAAAAAATATAACTATTGCGTGTTTTGGCCATGAGGAGGGAGTTTGCCTCTCCTCATGGCCATTAGCTTATTCATTTTTCGGCTATATCATCAGGTCAATTATTTCGGTCAAAATCTCGGGTCATTATCTTATCGATTATTATCGAGTCAGAACTAAGGTCTCTTGTATCCGCAAGCGTCTTCCAGAACCTGTGTCAGTACGGAGAAGTCCTTCTCTCCTCTGCCGGTTGCTGCTGCTGCTGCAAGCTGCTGTCTGGTAAGAGCTGTTGCAGGCATAGCTACGCCATACTGCTTTGCTGCGTCAAATGCCAGATCCAAGTCTTTCATCATCAGTCTAACGCTGAATGCAGGTGCATATTCGCCTTCTGCGATAACTGCTGCCTTGTAGCCTGTCAGGGGGGATCCTACTGCGGAGCCTGCGATTACGTCACAAACCTGCTTTACATCCAAACCAGCCTTTTCGCAGAGAACTACTGCTTCTGCTTCCAACTGCATGGTTGCTGCCAACATGGAGTTGATAGCCAGCTTCAACACTCTAGCCTCTTCTCCGCTTCCCAGGTAGAACTGGTTTCCACCGATTACTTCAAACAGGGGAAGAACCTTCTCGTATGCTGCCTTGTCGCCGGAAGCCAGAACACCAACGGTACCAGCCTCAGCAAGAACAGTACTTCCTGTAACAGGACCACGAATCAATTTTGCGCCTGCTGCTTCTACTGCTTCGTTTACCTTCTCGGATTCGGAAGGAGCAACCGTACTCATGTCGATAGCAATCTTTCCTGCGGAAAGTCCTGCTACATATCCATTCTCGCCCAAGCTAACAGCCTGAAGGGTAGGACCATCGGATACACATGTAAAGATGAAATCAGATTTCTCAGCTACTTCTTTCGGTGTGTCTGCCCATGTTGCGCCCTCAGCGATTACGCTGTCTGCCTTGGACTTAGTTCTGTTCCAAACTACTACATCGTGTCCGGCCTTTACCAAGTTCTTGCTCATGGGTGTTCCCATGTTTCCCAGTCCAATCCAACCAATTTTTGCCATTATTATTTCCTCCTAATTATTATATCTATTTATTTTATATCCTCTTGTTTTTACAGGAACTGACATCCGGGCAGTCCGCAGGAAGTCATTTCTTCCGATGGGAACTTGGTGATGATCTCACAACCGTCCTTACGCACTACGACTTCTTCCTCGATTCTTGCACTTCCGGATCCGTCTTCTGATGGGCACCATGTCTCGATGGCGAATACCATTCCTTCCTTCAGCTCGAAGGGGTTTTCCAGGGAGAAGAGTCTGGAGATAACAGGTTTTTCCCATAGTCCCAGGCCGATTCCGTGTGCAAACTGCAACAGGAATGCTTCTTCTTCGTTATTGAATCCCAGGTCTGTCGCGGATGGCCACATCTTCGCTACGTCTGCGGAAGTGTTTCCTGCCTTGATCTGTCCGATGGAATCCATGATCCACTTGTATGCCTTATCATATGCCGCTCTCTGGTCTGCATTGGGTACGCCGCAGCAGAATGTTCTGTAGTAGCATGTCTTGTATCCGTTGAGGGTGTTACCGATATCAAAGTAGATGATTTCTCCCGGTCTTACCATTCTGTTGGAGAATGTGTGGGAGTGGGGGTTTCCTCTCTCACCGGAGATACTGTTTACGAACTCTACGCTTTCAGCTCCCCAGTTGAACAGTTTGTAGTTTGCGATGGCAACCAACTCGTTCTCAGTGATTCCCGGTCTCAATGCTTTTGCCAGGTCGTAGTAAACGCCGTCTACCATGGCTGCACTCTGCTTCAACAGCTGAATCTCGTCTTCTGTCTTGATGATTCTTGCATCCAGCATTGCCTGCTGTCCATCGACGATTTCCAAGCCCTTTTCTTCAAAGGCACGGATGAGAGGAATGTCTACCAAGTCCATACCGATCTTGCCGTTCTCTGCACCATATTCCTTGATGTATCCATAAACCTGTTCTACAACCTTCTCTACCATTCCTACTTCCGGCGGGATACCTCCACGCATGGATCCTACTGCAGGCATGATGTGGTCATTGTCCAACCAGTCTACACGCAGTCTCTTGGAGGGGCATGCAGGGTCAAAGAGGAAGGGCTGCTCTACACCGTCTAAGAGGATACAGTAACGGTTCATCTTGTTTCTGTTCCACTCACCAACGTGTGTCCCTGTGATGTAACGAATGTTGTCAAAGTCGTAGCAAACCAATGCGGACAATCCGTAGTTCTTCATGCTTGCTCTGGCTCTTTCCAGTCTTTCTTTTCGTAGTCTGGTGTAATCGATATTCGATTCCCAGTCTATTCCTTGAAATCCACCTTTAGGCATAGTTATCACTCCTTTTTAATCTTTTCACAGTTTAACTGCATCACATTATTTTCTTGTATACATGTTAACGCAAGACCTGTGCCAATTTATTTTTTATTTCACAAAAGAAAATTGAGAATCGACTTACTCCTCTATTTTTCCGCCTGATTTGAGCCAATTGGCGGTTATTTTTTCTTTTCAGTTTTTTTGTCAAAGGTTTTTTCTGTGTCTTTTTTCCTTAAAATCAAGTGAGCCATCTGACACAATTCTGTCACATGCCACTTTGTGTCGGCACGCTTTGGCACGTTTCGGCACATTACGGCACGTTTTCCTCTCCTCGTCATTGTTTTGTCAAAGTATTTGTGGTAAACTATTTATTAGTATTTCAATGTATTTTCTTATGAGAGGTTCTTCTAAATGTTCATTTATAACAAACAATATGAAGCCGAAGTAAACGAGAAGTGGCACCGCTTCATTGGTGGTGGCAACGATCTTCCCATGGAAGATTCTGTGGTGCGGCGGGAGATATGGAACTCCTGGAGACGTTCCGTGGAGCACAACATCTCTCCCACAGAAGTAAAGGATATGGTCCTTTCGGAAAGGGAACTCTCCGCCGTAAGGCAGGTCAACCGTCTTCTCATGGATGTTTCCCATTCCTATATCCAAAACATCTACAGCTTTGTCAGGGGAACCAACTTTGTCTTGGCTCTTACTGATGCGGAAGGCTTCGTACTGGACCTAGTGGGAGACGATACCAACATTCAACAACGAACGAAAAAAAGCGGCCTGCGAATCGGCAGCAACCGTCACGAGAGCTATGCTGGAACCAACGGAATTGGTCTCTGCCTCAATTTAGCTCGGCCTGTTCAGGTTTGGGGAAGCGAACACTATATTCTTCCCCATCATGGCTACGTATGTTCCGCAGCACCCATTAAAGACAGCGAGGGGAACATCCAGGGCATCTTAGATGTGGTTGGTCCCATCGGCTTACCCCACGCCCATACCTTGGCAATGGTCAGCGCCTCGGCAGACGGGATCGAAAAGGAAATGCGAATGCGGGAGGCATATAATCGTGTCTCTGTTGCCAACAACCAGTTGTCAGCCACCGTTCAGTCCATCTCCAACGGCATCATCATGTTCGACAACATGGGCATCATTACCCAGTACAATCATCGTGCCTGCGAAATTCTCAAGTTATCATCTTCCCAGAACATCATCAACACCAACATCTTTGACCTTTTACGTCAAAACAGCTCATTTGATTTGACTTCATTTACAAAGGATGCACAGAACATGGATGTTTCCTTGATCACCAGGGACGGCTACCGTGTTCCTGTTTCCCTCTCCGTTTCTATCATCAAAAATGCCGATGGTGTGAAAACCAGTACGCTATTGGTAATGGAAGAAATGAAAAAGCTCCATATGTTGGTAAATAAGATTAGCGGGTTTAAGGCAACCTACACCTTCGGGTCCATTTTAGGTGTCTCCCCGGCCATGCAAGCGGCTAAGGGAATTGCCGAACTGGCGGCACAAAGCACTTCCAATGTTCTGATCCTCGGAGAAAGCGGAACGGGGAAGGAACTCTTTGCCCAGGCAATACACAACGCAAGCGATCGGAGCAACGGCCCCTTTATCGCCATCAACTGCGGTTCCCTCCCCAAAAGCCTCATCGAAAGCGAGTTATTCGGCTACGAGCCGGGATCCTTTACCGGAGCCAGCAAAGAAGGCAATCCGGGTAAGTTCGAACTTGCCAATGGCGGTACCCTGTTTTTGGATGAAATTGGAGATATGCCTCTATCCCTGCAAACCACCCTCCTTCGAGTTTTGCAAACTAGGGAAATCGTCCGCATAGGAGGAAAGAACAAAAAGGCAATCGATGTAAGAATCATCGCCGCCACCAACGTGAATCTACTGGAATCCGTGTCGAAGAACGAGTTCCGTGACGACTTGTATTATCGATTAAACGTGCTTTCTATTGATATTCCGCCACTAAGAGACCGCATGGAAGATTTGGACTCCATGGTTGATTTCTTCCTTTCCTCTCAGAATCAGAAGCTGAACAAAAATGTAAAGGGAATCTCACCAGAAGCCATGGATGTACTTCGCGCCTACCACTGGCCGGGCAATGTTCGAGAGTTGGAAAACATCATTGAAAGAGCCATTAATCTGTGTCAAACAGACATTATCCAGCCGGAAGACTTCCCCCAGTCCTTGGTCAACTACGAGCATAATCAAACCCCCGATGATGGGTCCAATGCCTTCCAGCCTTCGTCCCATGCAAACGTCGTGACAAAGCCTGCCACAAACACAGAATTCACCTTCTTAGAGCAGCTCACATCTACTCTTCTCGCCGAAAGAGGCAACGTGACGCAGGTTTCAAAGGTACTCAACATTCCCAAGCGTACCTTGTATCGAAAGATACAAAAGTACGACATTGATTTGGAGAAGTACCGCTAATTGGCATATATCTTGCTTATATATAATGGCAGAAGGTATTACTATTTGGAAAGGAACCCATAATGTACGATACAATAGGAACAATCATCATAGGTGTTGGAATCTACTTTATATATTACAGTTTTCTCGTGCTGATCCAAAGCGTCCGCATGAACAATGCTATTGTGGAGCTGGAGAAGATAGGGCAAGCCTATATGGGAAGAGACGGCAACTTCTTTACCACAAGGAACATGATATTGGTTGCCACAGACAAGAATAATATTATCAGAAAAGGGAAGAGGGTTAGAGCCACCTTCATCTTCAAGCCATGCAAAGTCTTTGACTACGATAAGCTGGACGGACTCAATGTACTCACTATGAATACACGTTCCTTGGATCCCAACCCTCGTATGACAAATGCCATCAACAATCTAAAGGAAACGGCAGTAAAGCAAAACAAGAGGAGAAGATAATATATGATCAACGGCATCATCAGTGTTCTGGTGGTCTTCGTACTATTAGGCGTCGGATTTTACTTTACCTATACAAAGAAATGGCCTGACAACACCAATCAGGTCTTTTCTACTACGGTTGTACAAATCGCCGCTCCTTCCCTTGCCGTTATCAGCATCGCGCATCGCTTTACCCCGGACTTGCTCAAGTCCTCCTTTTGGAATCTTCTTCTCATTGCAGCAACGATCTTAATCATGCATTTACTTGCACAACTCTTAGGTAAACTTTTCAAATTGGAACCGAAAAAAAAGGCCGTCTTCATCACGACCTTTACCTTTAACAACACCATGTTTATCGGATTGCCCATCAACCAAATCGTTTTCGGTGATGACGGCCTTCCCTACTTATTCACCTTTTATCTGGTCACCATCTCCATGTTTTGGAGCATGGGCGTCTACACCTTGTCCAAAGCATCGGATATGGTCGACAGTCAATTCTCCATTAAGAAGGTATTCAGCCCCGGTCTGGTTGGTGTCATCATCGGTTGTCTCTTGGCTGGATTTCAAATCACCCTGCCCACAATCCTAGACACCTCCCTCACCTACCTTGGAAACATCACTGTTCCCCTTTCCCTCTTGGTCATCGGATCCAATCTGGCATTTTCCTACATCCACGGCATTCCGCGGATCACCATGGACAAGATCGCCATTCTCATTGGGAAGTTCATCCTCCATCCCCTGCTAATCTGGGGAATATTCTCCTTGGCAAATGCCATCGGCTGGTTAGACGTTACCGGCTTGCCTCTTCACGTCTTCATCCTCACCGCGTCCCTTCCCTGCCATGCGCAGACAGCCATTGTCGCCCAGTACTATGAAGTAGAAGGCGAATATGCGTCTGGGTTGGTCAGCCTATCCACATTGGTGAGCCTGATTACCATCCCGCTCTATGCGGGGATTCTGCTGTCATAGGACTTGAAAGCTCTGTACCGCCATAATCCCAACATTTCTTCTTAATAATTATAATTGTTGTAACAAAATCACAACATATACTTTTGCGACGAAAAAATGTTTGTATTAAAAAAGCCTCTTCTCCAGAGAAGAGACCTTTATATGTCATAATATAGCTAATCCAAGCAAAATACTTATAACAATTCCATGCACAATCTACAATTGTTTGAATTCTGCCTGTCCCAACATGCTAATACAGCAGCAGATGTAACAGCCATTCCCCATCCATGCCTACGATGGCATCGCTTAGGTTTTTTGCAGGCTCTCGAAGGGCTTCTTCTCGATACTCCTTGCCGACGAAAGCCTCTTCATGCTGAGTCAGATCCCCGTTGACGAAGAAGTCGCCGTAGAGCTTTAGGCTTTGCACCTTCCCCTGCTCCACATCAATCATCGCTTGCACCATGCCGCTGTCACTCTTCCCCTTCTTTTCAATGTTGCACTTAGGAGCAGCGCCATAGTTCCACTCCCAGGTTGCGTACTTTTCGTCTCGCAACTTTTGGATTGCCTCTTTATCTTCCTCCGTGAGAAGATACTCTCTCATATCAGGATTGTTTTCTAAGATATGTTGCTGCAATGCTTCCTTGAACTGTTCCAAGGTGAACTCCCGGGGAAGATACTCCTTAATGGTAGTCACCCTTTCGTGAATGGACTTGATCGCCTTGGAGCGAATCTTGGCATCGCTTACATTTAACGCATTTACCAGCACCTCCAAGTCGGAGTCAAACATGAGGGTTCCATGGTGAAGAATCCTGTCCTTCTTAACGTACTGTGAGTTCCCGGAGAACTTTCTCCCCTCGATTACCAAATCATTTCTGCTGTTGAACTCCGCCCTTACTCCCAGTTTCTGCAGTACATCCACAATATGTCTGGTAAAATGCTCAAAGTTAAAACTGTTCTCCTCTGTTTGCTTGGTAATGAAGGTGAAGTTGTAGTTTCCCATATCGTGGTACACGGCGCCACCGCCGGACAGCCTTCGCACCACACGAATATCGTTGTCCTTCACAAACTTCGTGGAAATTTCTTCAATGGCATTCTGATACTTGCCGATGACGATGGTGTTGTGATTCTGCCAGAGAAGAAAGCAATCTTCATCCGTTTGGTTGAAGAAATATTCCTCCAGCGCCAAGTTGTAATAGGGATCCGTGCTCTGTACATCTACAAATATCATCTTTTTTCCTTCCTTATCTTCTTATTGTTTCATAGAAAAAGTTCCCTGCCCCGAAAGGCGGGGAACTTTTTACGTTCCTATTGTATCATATCCCATTCCGGATATCAGTCTTTTTTAGCAGTGGATTGCTCTGCCTCCTACTGCATGCATGGCTTCATGTATGACCTCGGAAACGGTGGGGTGTGGGTGAACTGTTGCAGCCACTTCTTCCGCTGTTGCTTCCAACTTCATTGCCAGTGTTGTCTCTGCAATCATGTCTGTTGCTCGGAGACAGTACATATGTACGCCCACGATTTCACCGTACTTGGCTTCGGTAATTACCTTGATCAGTCCTCTTTCGTCGCCTTCCACCTTAGCCTTTCCATTTGCCATCATGGGGAATCTGCCCACCTTGATGGTTCCGTATTTTGCCTTGGCATCCGCCTCTGTTAGGCCGACGCTGGCAATTTCCGGCTGGATGTAGATGGCGCTTGGAATCTTGTCGTAGTCCATGGCAGCCTTCTCACCGCAAATGGTTTCCACAGCGACCAAACCTTCCGCAGAAGCTGTATGCGCCAGCATGATCTTGCCGTTGGCATCGCCGATGGCATAGATGTTGGGCACGGATGTGCGTAGCTGGGCATCTGTTACAATAGCCCCTCTTTCCGTCTTAATTCCCAAAGCTTCCGTATCAACTCCGGAGAGGTTAGGTGCACGGCCAACAGCCATGAGAACCTTCTCCACCTTTACTTCTTCTGTCTTTCCGTCCTTCTCAAAGAGAACGCCGTCAGCAGTGATTTCCGTCACCTTTGCAGAAGTGTGAATTTCCATGCCTTCTGCAATCAATCTATCAGTTACCATCTGGGTTATTTCCTCGTCAACCATAGGCATGATGCGATCGAGGAATTCCACAACCGTTACCTTTGTTCCCAAGCAGTGGAGGAAGTACGCAAACTCCATCCCGATAACGCCCCCGCCGATGATAGCGATGGATTCCGGCTTCTTGTCGATCTCCAAAATCTCTGTACTGGTCATAACGTCCATCTTATCGCTGATGGTAATGGGAAGATTCTTCACAACGGAACCGGTAGCAATAACGATGTTGTCAGCCGTTACCTTTTCTCCGCCCACTTCAATGGTATTCTTGTCAACCAGAACGCCTTCGCCGGTTTTCAACACAGCGCCGTTGCTCTTTAGAAGTCCGCCAACACCACCAACCAACTGGTCGATAACCGTCTTCTTTCTTGCCTGTACCTTTGTCAAGTTCAATTCAGCCTTAGAGGTGTCTACACCTTCTACACCGAAGGACTCCAAGCTCTGGAGCTCATGGAATACTTCTGCGCTCTTGAGAAGAGCCTTTGTGGGGATACAACCTACGTTGAGGCAGGTTCCGCCCAGCCTTTCCTTCTCTACGATAACAACCTTCTTGCCCATCTGTGCAGCCTTGATGGCGGCAACGTAGCCTCCGGGACCTCCGCCCAAAACGGCGATGTCATAGTCGAATCCGGAGCCGGCAGGCGGAGTAGCAGTTTCTGCTACTGCAGGTGCTGCAGCCGGAGCCGGCGCCACTTCTTCGGCAGCAGGAGCACTGCCACCCAACTGGGACTGTGCATCGGCAAGCAAGGCGGAGATATCTTCATCAGCGCCGCCTACGATGGCAATGGGGAGTGTTACGGGAAGGGTATCGCCTTCGCCGATAAACAGCTTTCTTACCACTCCATCCAAAGTAGATTCTATATCCATGTTTGTTTTATCTGTTTCGATAGAGAATAGGTTCTCGCCCTTAGCGATGGCATCGCCTTCTTGCTTGTACCACTCTACCAGTTTACCTTCACTCATGTTAAATCCGAGCTTGGGCATAATTACTATTTCAGCCATATTTTCCTCCTAAACTATACCAACAAGCTGATGGGGTTTTCCAGAAGCTTTTTGATTTCTGTTACAAATTGCGCAGCCAACAGACCGTCGATGACTCTGTGGTCTACTGTTAACTGGATGTTCATCATGGGCTTGATGGCGATTTCCTTGGAACCGTCTTCCTTGGTCACAACAAAGGGCTCATCCTTCGTGGAGCTGATTGCCAATATACCTACTTCAGGCGGATTGATGATTGCCGTGAAGTTTTCGATGCCGAACATGCCCAAATTGGAGATGGTGAACGTTCCACCGGTATACTCTTCCATAGAAAGCTTTCCGTCTCTCGCCTTTGCAAAGAGAGGACCGGATGTCTGTGCCAGTTCCACAACACTCATGTTCTGAGAATCCTTCAGGTTGGGAACAATGAGACCCGTTGGGGATGCCACCGCAATACCCAAGTTTACACTCTTGTATTTTACAATAGTCTTGTTGTCCACCAGTGATGCATTCATGTCCGGATATTTCTGCAGTGCGATAATGGTTGCCCTTGCAATAAAGTCTGTCACGGATGTCTTTGTCTCCTGGGCACCGTTGACCTGCTTTCGCAATGCCAAAAGATCCTCCAAGTTGACCTTCTGTGTAAAGTAAAGGTGCGGTGCGGTGAACTTGCTCTCGGAGAGCCTGTCGCCGATCACCTTTCGAACGCCTGCATAGGGTACTTCTTCCAGGATTTCCTTTCCATCGGCAGAGTACTTCACTTCTCCCGCTGCCGCAGACGCTTCCTCTGTCTTGGTCGCTACTCCGGCCTTTGCAGCCATTGCCTTTTCCACATCTTCCTTCATGATCTTCCCGCCGATTCCCGTGCCGGCAATGGTGGAAAGGTCAATACCTTCCTTGTCAGCCATAACTTTGGCCACAGGGGTCACCTTTGTCTTGTTGGATGCTAAGTAATCCAATATGTCCTGCTCGCAAATACCGCCGGCATATCCGGTTCCTTCAATGACGATGCCCTCTAAGGACAAGTCGTTTTCTGCAGCCACACGACGAGCTCTGGGAGAGATCATCATTCTTCCACCCTCAGCCTTGGGTACCTCTACAGGTTTCACTTCGGCAGCCGGTGTTTCGACCGGTGCCGCTTCCTCAGCCGGTGCAGCCTCTGCACTTCCGCTCCCGCCCAACTGCGCTTCTGCATCGGCAAGCAAGGCAGAGATATCTTCGTCCGCTCCACCAACGATGGCGATAGGCAGTGTTACGGGAAGAGTATCTCCTTCACCGATAAACAGCTTTCTTACCACGCCGTCGGCAGTTGCTTCTATGTCCATGTTCGTTTTATCTGTTTCTATGGAGAAGAGATTCTCGCCCTTAGCGATGGCATCTCCCTCCTGTTTATACCATTCCACCAGCTTGCCTTCACTCATGTTGAAGCCCAGCTTTGGCATGATGATTATTTCAGCCATGTGTTTTTCCTCCTCTTTTTCCTCTATCCCAATCACTTACTTGAAATAGGACTTTACCTTGTCGTAGATCTTATCTTCAGAAGGAATCAGAGGGAACTCCAATGCGGGGCTGAAGGGAAGGGGTACATTAGGTGTATTTACTCTTCCGCAAGGTGCATCCAGATAGTAGAAGATGTCTTCTGCAATATCTGCTGCGATTTCTGCACCGACGCCACATCTTTCATGGGCTTCGTCAGCTACGATTAGTTTTCCTGTCTTCTTCACCGATTCAATGATGGCATCTCTATCCAAGGGAACGATGGTTCTCAGGTCGAGGATCTCTACTTCGATGCCTTCTTTTGCCAACTTCTCGGCTGCCGCTTCACTCTTCATGACCATGCTGGAAGTTGCTGCGATTGTAATATCGCTTCCTTCTCTGGCAACTCTTGCCTTGCCGAAGGGGATGGGTTCAACCACATCATCAATCTCGTACATCTTGTTGTATTCCATCTTATGCTCAAAGAAGATAACCGGATCGTTGTCTCTGATTGCCGTTTTCAACAATCCCTTTGCTTCCTGTGCCGTAGAGGGCAGAACTACTTTGATGCCGGGGAAGTGGGCGACCATTGCCTGCATGGACTGAGAATGCTGTGCTGCGGAAGATCTTCCTGCACCGATGGGGCAACGAATTGTCATGGGTACGTTAGCCTGTCCGCCGGACATGTAACGAATCTTCGCCATCTGGTTGATAACCTGATCGGCAGCAACCAAAAGGAAGTCGGAGAACATCAGCTCAACAACGGGTCTTAACCCGGTCAAAGCCATCCCTACTCCCATTCCCACAAATCCCTGCTCGGAAATCGGGGTATCTCTCACACGCATGTGACCGTATTTTTCCAACAGACCAACACTGGTCTTAAAGTTTCCGCCAATAAAGCCAACATCTTCTCCCAAAAGAATAATGTTGTCATCTCTTCCCATTTCCTCATCTAAGGTCTCGCTGATTACGTCAGCGTATTTCATTTCTTTCATAGGTTTAACCTCCATATCTATTCTAAATCGATTTATGCAAATACATCAGTGTAGGCTTCGGATGGGTCGGGATAGTCACTGTCTGCAGCGAACTTAACCGCTTCCTGTACCTTTTCCTCAATCTTCGCTTCCAGAGCGTCGAAGTCTTCCGCCGTTGCCTTTCCTGCTTCAATGACGGCATCCTTGAAACAGTCAACGGGACATCTCAGCATCCAATCTTCTTTTTCGTTTTCATCTCTTCTGGTACGATAGGTTGCCGGGTCTCCCACGTGGTGCCCCTGCCATCTGTATGTCTTGCATTCGATCAAGGTCGGGCCCTTACCGTCTCTGGCTCTCTTTACTGCCTTCTTGGCTGCTTCATAAACAGCGATGACGTCCATGCCGTCTACAACCACACCGGGGATGTCATATGCCTTGGCACGAACAGCCAAATCAGGTGTATTGGTTACGTCACGAATATCTACGGAGATACCGTAAAGGTTGTTTTCAATTACGTAGATGCAAGGAAGATCCCATGCCGCAGCCATGTTGAGGCTCTCATGGAAGGTTCCTTCGTTGGTTGCAGAGTCTCCCATGAAGGAAACTGCAACCTGACCGGTTTCACGATACTTTGCCATATATGCCGCACCGGTAGCGATGGGAATTTCGCCCCCTACGATTCCGTTGGCACCCAGGATGCCCTTATCCATAGCCATGATGTGCATGGATCCACCCTTACCGTTGGAATAACCGGTTTCTTTTCCTAAGATTTCTGCCATCATCTTGTTCAAGTCTGCGTCACGCGCAATCAAGTGACCATGACCTCTGTGGGTACTGCCGATGAAATCGTCTTCGTTCAAGGCTGCACAGATTCCTGTTGCAACCGCTTCTTCACCAAGGTACAGATGTGCCAATCCGGCCATCATTCCCTTCTTGTAAAACTCAAAGACTTCCTCTTCAAACCTTCTCATTTCGAACATGGTTTCATAGAGGCCCAAAAGCATCTCCTTGCTGTAGCTGTTTACTTTCATATTTCCCTCCTTGTGACCGGACACTTGGGTCCCTTGTCAATACGATTCTTATCTTGTTCTATTTATAATGCAATCTTTATGCCAACAACACGTATAATGGGAAGAATCTATAACCACGGTTTTTCAATGGTTGCGACCTCAAAGGAAGAAATTGCTTTCAATTTGGATTGTGTGTCATGTCACAGTATGGCACGCTATGTGTCATATGTGTGACTATCCTGTGTCAAATGTCTCACAATCGCCTTTACTTATTTCCTTCCTTATAATATAATAGTTGTTAATCATTTGACTATTACAGTTACGGAGGATCCTATGCCGCAGTTTACAAAAAAATATCAGGAACGATTGAAGGTCGCTTGGGAAAGTTTTATTCATAACGAGGAATACGATTATTCCTTTATGCGTCCGGAGGTATTGGCCTCTTGGGAGCGTTCCAGAGAAGCAGGCGTCGATCCTTTGGGAATGAACACTGCTCTTCTCAATGAAGTAGAACTTGAGGAAAGAATACGGACCAATCAGGAGTTGATTGACATCGTCCATCCCTATGTGGAAAACCTCTACTCTATCGTATCCAAGGGCTCCGGCTTCTACATTCTCTTCTGTGACAAAGACGGCTACATCTTGGATTTGGTGGGAGACGACGACATCATTGAACACGGAAAAACCCACTCCCTCTTGGTCATTGGCGCCAATCGCGGGGAATCCACCGTGGGGACCAACGCTATCGGTACCTGCATCGTTGACAAGAAACCCATCCAACTATGGAACGAAGAACACTACAAAAGCAGACACAAGGACTATGTCTGTTCCGGTGCTCCTTTTTTTGATAAGGATGGCAATGTCCTAGGATGTCTTGCAATTACCGGCCGCTACCAAGACGTACACCCCCATACTCTGGGCATGGTCACAAGTGCCGTTGACGGAATATCCAAGGAGCTTAGAATCAGGGAAGCTTACGACAAGATAGAGCATATCAGTGCACAGCGAAACAGCATCATTGAATCCATGACTTCGGGGCTCATGTTACTGAATCAATCTTTTCATATTACCCATGTCAACAACGTGGCACTGCAAATGCTGGGCCTGCAATCAGACAAAATTATGGGGAAGAATATGTTTTCCATCCTCTCCTTTGACGAAGACAATAGCGAAGACGAAAATATAGATTATATCTCCAAGGAAGTATACAACAAGGAGTCTTCCATTTATTTCATAGGCTCCAATCAGCCACCCCAAAGGTTCAACATCAGTGTCAGCTTTGTCCGGGGGACAGACGGGAGCAAGGAAGGCACCGTTGTGCGATTTAACGAAGCCAAGACCATCAACCGGTTGGTCAATAAAATCAGCGGTTACAACTCCCACTATACCTTCCAGTCCATACTGGGAGACTCACCGGTCATGCGTGACATGGTCGATCTGTGCAAGCGTGCCGCCGCCAGTAATTCCAACGTCTTAATCCTAGGTGAAAGCGGAACGGGGAAGGAGTTGATTGCTCAGTCCATGCACAACCAAAGCCCCTGTGCCGCAGGACCCTTTGTTGCCATCAACTGTGCGGCTCTTCCCAAATCTCTCGTTGAAAGCGAACTCTTCGGTTACGAGAAGGGGGCCTTTACCGGAGCCAGCAAGGAAGGAAATCCGGGGAAATTCGAGTTGGCAGACGGAGGAACTATTTTCTTGGACGAAATCGGGGACATGCCCTTGGATGTGCAAGTTTCCTTGCTGCGAGTAATTCAAACCCGTGAAATCGTTCGAATCGGGGGCAAATATCCCAAGCCGATTAACGTGAGAATCATCGCTGCCACCAACAGAAACTTAGAGGAAGCCATCGCTTCCAAGACATTCCGAGAAGATCTGTACTATCGACTGAACGTGCTGACCATCAATGTTCCGCCTCTTCGAGCAAGGGGACAGGATGTATCTCTTCTCGCCAATGCATTCATCGAAAAGTACAATCTATCCAAGGGAAGAACCATAAAAATCAGCGATGATGCCATGGCACTGTTGCTTTCCTATTCCTGGCCGGGCAACATCCGTGAGTTGGAGAATGCCATAGAACGGGCAGTCAACATTACCGCAGGTGATGTGATTCAGGTGGAACACCTTCCACCCGCTCTTCTCACCCCCAAAGACAACGGCCATCATCAGCGAGGACCGACACCTATGGGGCAGACGGGACTTCCCGGCGGATCACCTTTTGGTACCCCAGGACAAGGTTTCCCATATTCCAATGTGCTGGGTGGGGAAATGAGAATGCCCTCGGACGATATTGTCTACGCCCTGCAGAGATGCGGCGGGAATGTGACCGAGGCCGCAAAAATGTTGGGCATCAGCAGGCGTACCCTCTATCGAAAAATGGAAAAATACGATATTGACTGTGAACAGTACAGAATGGGTTAAAATTAAGGAGAATGACTATGAGAATCGTGTGCATCGGAGACAGTTTGACGGCAGGCTACGGCGTATCTTCGGAGGAAAGTTGGATTTCCCTTTTGAATCAATGGGGAGACAACGACTATATCAACAAGGGGATCAGCGGCGATACCACGTCGGGCATGTTGGGCCGGTTCCATCAAGATGTCATTGAATTATCCCCGCAATATGTACTGATTATGGGAGGCCTCAATGACTATATCGCCGGCGGAGATCCGGAAGGAGTGCAGGTGAACTACATGGCCATGGTCCACCATGCCGCTGCACGTGGAATCATCCCCATTGTGGGGATTTCCCCGGATTTGATCCCGGAAGATGCACCGCCTCTATGGGCACAGTTTACCGATTTCCACCAAGTTCTGAAGAAGCATATGGCTTTTAGAGAGTGGAGTTTTTCCTTCTGCAAAGCCTTCGGTCTACCCTCCATGGATTTCTGGCCACTTGCACAAAAAAGTAGCCATCTTACACCTAAGCAAAGGTTCATCGACGGCCTTCACCTGACGCCTGCTTCTCACCGAATTCTGGCAGCCATGGCTCTGGAAACCATTGAGCACGCATCCCCTCCCGCGGGGTAAATCTTCCTACTCTTCGTTCTTTGTAGCGAAAATCTGCGCTTCCAACTCGGCAATCTCCGAATTGAGGGAATCAATCTTTTTGCAATGCTCTAATACAGCTTCATCTTCCCCTACACCGTTTTCCAGATACTTCTTGTAGAAATATCTGCCGATGAGTTTTTCGATGTCTGCGATATCGCTCTTTCTGGCAGCAATTTTTCCCTTGGCAACGCCGATTTCTACAGCATCCCCCGTCTTATCGGCCGCATAGGCCCCGACCTTTTTTACCGATTCAAAAAAATCTCCCATTTCATTTACCTTTCTCTCTTCTTGGCTTGTTCCATCTTTCTGTCTGCATCTCTCTTGGCAATATCCGCTCGTTTGTCGTAGTTTTTCTTACCTCTCGCCACGCCCAGTTCCACCTTTGCTCGACCGTCCTCGTTGATATACAGGTTCAAAGGCACCAAGGTAAGGCCCTTCTGCTGGATATATCCAATGAGTTTTCGAATTTCCTTCTTGTGAAGCAATAGTTTTCTCGGCCGCAGGGGGTCGACGTTGAAAATGTTTCCGTGATCGTAGGGGCTGATGTGCATGCCGTAAAGTATAACTTCTCCCTTTTCTACCCTTGCATAGCTTTCTTTAATATTCACTTTGCCCTGGCGAATGGATTTGATTTCCGTCCCCGTCAACACGATGCCCGTTTCGTAGGACTCTTCAATAAAAAAGTCGTGGCGGGCTTTCTTGTTGTTGGCAATCATCCTTTTGTTCTTTTTCATAGGCTTATATCACCCCAATTTTGTTAAAGGGATATAGTCGAAAAACTGCCTGTCCCACAATGTCATCCTGCTTTATGGTCCCGAACTTTCGACTGTCGATGCTAACACTTCGATGGTCTCCCATTACAAAGACTTCATCCTTGGGAACTGTCAAATTGTATATTTCTCCCACTGTTCCACCTTCCGCAATATAGGGTTCCTCCAGTTTGCTTCCGTTTAAGTACACGTTACCGTCGGAAACGGTGATAATATCTCCAGGGACGCCGATGACTCTCTTGATCAATAACTTGTTATGGGTTTCGTCTAATTTCATATCGGATTTGAAAACGATGATATCGCCTCTGTCAATCTTCCCAAAAGTGTAAGCCTGCTTACTCATGATTACATAGTCGTTGGGATGGACCGTCGGCTCCATAGACGTCTCTTTCACCAAGGTTGGTCTGATGAAAAGAGAAATCAGAAAGGCAATGGCGCACGCGATTAGGATATCCTTTATGATCATCTTTACGTTATCTCTCGTTTTTTCGTTCATTCAACTCTCCCAAAGTTTGAAAAAGGCCACAGGACAATTAATACGTTGCCCTTTATCTCTCTCATTTCCACAGGACCCAAACCTTTGGATCTACTGTCAAGCACTACACTCCGATTATCTGCAAGCAGAAAAACATGGTCCTTATCCAGCGCAACGGACATATCCTTGCCCAAGTCGCCGTGACCGCCTTCTACTATATACTCTTTATCGTCCCGATACAACTTCCCCGATTTGATTTCTATCTTTTCCCCGGGAAGACCCACGACTCTTCCGATAATATTATCTTCGGACACATCCGGCGCAAGGGTCTTCTCCAGAATGACCACCTGTCCTATATCCGGAATCCCTCGCTTGGCGGAATAGCTGGTTTTGCTGCAGACCAAAATGTTACCGTCCTCTATAGAGGGCTCCATGGATTTCCCTTCCATCACTTCCGGAGCTACGAACATGGTAAGCACAATTGCCAACACAATGGCATAGATGTAGGGTCTGTTTTTGGACCTCCAATTTTTCTTCTCTTCCCTTTGTGTCATTTTTTCCTTTCCGCTTCGCCGCGGTCAAAGATGGACCCGCGTATATTCTCGAATCTCTCAGGAAGAGGACAGCTGATGTCCTTGCCCGCAAGATGACCTTCCCGAAAAACCAACCTGTTGCTGTGCAGCAGCTGGGTAGTCAAATCGAACCGCTTTCTCACTTTTCCGTTGACCTTAGTGTTTCCATACTTGCCGTCACCGATAATCGGATGTCCGGCCGCCTGTAACTGTACCCGAATCTGGTGGGTACGCCCCGTCAAAAGCATCACTTCCACCAAAGTATATCCTTTGGCAACGGCGAGAGGGCGAACAAAGGTCACCATGTCCTTCCCCTCTTCAACAATTCGCACCGTATTGGTAGAGGCATCCTTCTCCATTCGGTCCCGCAGCTCCAGTGTCCTGTCCAATTCACCTGCTACGATGGCTTGGTAGTACTTTTCCACCTTATCCCTCTCTCTGAGAATCCGGTTCAACTCCTTGGTTATCTCTCCGTCCTTGCCAAAAATCACCAGGCCGGTGGTGTTTCGATCCAGCCTGTTGACGGGTGCCGGGATAAAGGTTTGTTCTCTTCCCGGGATATATTCCCCCTTTTCGAGAAGATAACCCGTCACCTGATTGGCTAGGGTATTCTTCTTTTCCTGTGCGTCGCCGTGGGTCAAGAGCCCAAAGGGCTTGTCCACGATGAGGACTCTGTCATCTTCATAGGCTATGCCAAACTGCCGTTTCACCTGATAGGTCTTCTTCTCCCGGCGCATCTCTTCAGATTTCTCCGGTGAAAGATATACCGTCAAAAGGTCACCCTGTGAAAGCATGGTGTCCATGGCGCCTCGCTTCCCGTTGACCTTCACGTCCTTGCGAATCATCTTATATATATGGCTCAGACTTGCCTTGCCATAGTACTTTTTTAGGAATCGGTCCAATCGCTGGCCGGCATCGTTCTTTTCTATCTTGATTTCTACCATTAGAATATTATACATCATTTGCCCTTCCAATTGGAATAAAGTTACACCAAAAACTGGAGAATCTCCCCGAAGCGTGATATAATCAACTTGCGAATATAGGAGTAAAACAATGGATAAAATCAGAGATTTTTTTTATAACAAAAACGATGTTGTCGTAGCCCTTCTCATTCTGCTTATCGCAGCTACAGTCATCTACTTTAGAGTTAACGCCATTATGGATTATCCTTCTGTCATGGCTGCCGAACAAGAGAAAGCAACACAGACAAAAGTCGTAGACGAGAAATAAGGGAGGTACATCATGGCTCTAGTCACTTCAAAGGAAATGTTTGCAAAAGCGTTGAACAAGGATTATGCAGTAGGTGCCTTTAACGTAAATAACATGGAAATCATCCAAGGTATTGTGGAAGCCGCCAAGGAAGAAGATGCCGCTTTGATTTTACAGGTTTCTGCAGGGGCACGAAAATACGCAAAGTCTGCATATCTTACGAAGCTTGTGGAAGCCGCCATCTTGGATACGGACTTAAATATCTGCCTCCACTTGGACCATGGGGAAGATTTCGATATCTGTAAGAAGTGCATCGATGACGGATTCACTTCCGTAATGATAGATGGATCCAAATATCCCTTGGAAGAGAATATCCGTGTAACAAAAGAAGTCGTGGACTATGCTCACAGCAAGGGTGTTGTGGTGGAGGCCGAACTTGGAAAGCTGGCAGGAATCGAGGATGCGGTCAACGTGGATATTCGCGAAGCCACCTTCACTGTACCGGAAGAAGCCGCAGAATTTGTGGAAAAGACCGGGGTGGACTCCCTGGCCATCGCCATCGGTACCAGCCACGGTGCATATAAGTTTACAGGAGAACCCTTCCTGGATTTCGACAGACTGAAGGAAATCCGCAAGTTGATTCCAAACACGCCTTTGGTATTGCACGGTGCATCCACCGTCCTACCGGAATTCGTCAAGAAGTGTAACGACTACGGCGGAGAAATCCCCGGCGCACAGGGCGTTCCTGAAGAAATGATATTGGAGGCAGTAAAGCACGGCGTTTGCAAAGTCAACATCGACACCGACCTACGCTTAGCCATGACGGCGGAAATCCGCAAGCACTTTGTGGAGAATCCCGCCGACTTCGATCCGCGTAAGTACTTAGGACCTGCCAGAGACGCCATTCAAAGAATGGTACAGCACAAAATCAAGAACGTGCTCAACGCATCGGGAAGTAAATAAGGCCATCTCATCTTCCCGTAAGGTATAGACTAATAAATCAAGTCGCTTATTAGACTTATCATGGACTATAGAAAAAAATTAATCCACGGAATGAGGTGTACCCATAAAAGTAGAGTCGAAATTGATTAATAGTTAATTGCTTGATTGTAATACTCTACCGGTGTGAGATAGCCAAGAGAGGCATGTGGTCTTTGCTTTGGATAAAAGGACCATACATATTCATAGATATCTCTTTTAGCGGCTTCTATCGTAGCATATTTCTTCTGCATCCACTCCGTTTTCATCTTACCCCAAAAACTCTCCATGGGTGCGTTATCCCAGCAGTCCCCTTTTCGGCTCATACTGCATATGAAGCCATTTGCGATCAGCATATTTCGGTAAGCTTCCGAACAATAGGTGGAGCCTCGATCTGAGTGTATCCATGCATCTTTCCCGCCTCTACCTCTTATCAACATGTCCTCTAAGGCATTCATGACAAGATGTTTATCGTTGCGAGTACTCATGGCTAGCCCCACAGGAATGCGCCCATAAAGATCAAGGATTACTGCTGCATATAGGTACCCTTTATCTGTTGCTACAACAGTAGTATCGCTGAGGAACTTCTGGTCGGCTGCATTTGCTAAAAAGTCTCGTGCAACAAGATTATCTGCAATGGGCTCATCATGGTCCGAATCCGTCGTTTTTACATATCGCTTTGATGTCTTCGCATACAACATATTCTCACTCATGATGCGTTCCACACGCTTATGGTTGACTGACTCTTTCCGACCTTTGTTGAGAAGTACGGTTATCTTTCTTGCTCCGAATATCCCATGATATTTCTTGAATATGTCGTATATTTCACGTGTGAGCTCCAAGTCTTCCATTTCTTTTTCCGTAAGAGGACCATTCAGTTTCTTCATCCACTTGTAATATCCGCTTTCCGACACCTCTAATACTTTGGCCATCCGAGCGATTCCATGTTCGTATCGGTGAAGGTACATGAACTGGAACTTTAGTCCCGCTTTACATTCGCTAGGAAGGCCGCTGCTTTTTTTAAGATTTCTATCTCTTCTCTTAATTCAGCATTTTCTCTTTCCAGGGCTGTCTGGTCATTGTTTGCCACTATTTTTGTGAATCCTTTGGAAAACGCAATCTCTCCATATTCTAGGTACAAGGATTTCCATTTCCGTACTGTCCATGGCATAATACCGTATTTCTCAGCGATGATGTGTTCACATCGCTCATTTTCAGGCAACATTGCTTCCTTTGCCACTTTGACCTTAAACTCTTTCGAATAAGCTTTATACCTTCCCATAACGTGTCCTCCATTCTGCATGTATTATACCATGCTTTTGTGGACTCTACTTTTTGGGGGACACATCAGAATTTTCCATTTATTGGAATTTTCCGTGGATTTTTAGATTTTTGATACTGCTGTTGTTTTGATAAGTCTAATAGTCCTAGAGAATCGGTCAACAACCGTGGATGATAAGATTGGTTTTTTTGCAAATAAGTCTAATATCCCGGTTGACTATTTATTCCATCTCCGTTTCTACTTTTTGGACCTTTTTTTGATCAATTAAGCCGGCGTATTTGGGAAAATTTGTAAATCCAGTTCGACCATCTACTTTTTGATGCGTTTCTTATTTTGGTTAAGCCATTATCTTCTCAAATCCACCTTGATGCAAAATAAACACTGGCTTAATTGTTGTGTTTTTTGTGCTATTGACCCGATGAGTGACTTGACTAATTGTTCTATTCCTCTACGATATGGGAGTATTCTTCTATCATCTGCCGCTTCATATCCCACAGCTTTTGAGAAAGGTCCACATAATATGTCTGTGGATTTTCGAATCGAAGCATTTCATCCCACAGTGCGGCAACTTGTGCGCTGCAATAGTCACGAATCTCATCGATGGTCGGCAGTTCATAGACGCGTTTACCCTTGTCAAAGAGTTGTACCCGCAAGTTCTTTACATAGAAGTTGCTGATGGTCTTCCTCTTCCAAATGGCATTGGGATCGAATATTTCATAGGTTTCCCCTTCAGGTACACCCTCTTCATCCAAGGTAATGAGGTCGGCTATGGCTCTGTTAGAATCCTTATCGAAGAAACGATAGAGAGTTTTGAATCCCGGGTTGGTAATCTTCTCCACATTTTCGCTAATCTTCATCTTGGGAATCATTTCCCCGCCCTTTTCCAGTGCGGAAAGCTTATATACGCCTCCAAAGACGGGCTCCGAGCGAGCGGTAATCAGTCTTTCGCCCACGCCAAAGGAATCAATGGAAGCACCCTGTATGATTACGTCCCTAATGATATATTCATCCAAGGAGTTGGATACGACGATTTTACAATCTTCCAGTCCGGCATCATCCAACATTTTACGCGCCTTTCTGGTGAGATAGGTCACGTCTCCGCTGTCGATGCGGATACCCATGCCCTTAGGCTTCAATTCCTTGAACACCTTTATGGCTGAGGGCACGCCGGATTTCAACACGTTGTAGGTGTCAACCAAGAGAACACAATTCTCCGGATAGATTTCTCCGTATGCTTTAAATGCTTCATACTCGTTGGGGTACATCTGCACCCAGCTGTGTGCCATGGTTCCTAAGGCCGTGATACCATAATCACGATCGGCGATGGCACAGGCAGTTCCCATGCATCCGCCAATATAGGCTGCGCGTGCACCGAAGACAGCGGCTGAGACACCGTGGGCTCTTCTCGTGCCAAACTCCATGACAGGCCTTCCCTGGGCTGCTCTCACAATGCGGTTCGCCTTGGTGGCAATGAGGCTTTGATGGTTCACCAAGAGAAGAATCATGGTCTCTACAAACTGTGCTTGTATTACCGGACCTCTCACCGTAATCAACGGTTCTCCGGGAAACACCGGTGTTCCTTCGGGAATCCCCCATACGTCACAGGAAAACTGAAAGTTTCTCAGATATTCCAAGAACTTATCATCGAATATTCCCTTGCTTTTCAGAAAGGCAATGTCGTCCTCCGTAAACTCCAGTTCTTCCAGATAGTTGACCACCTGCTCGATGCCCGCCATGATGACGAAGCCGCCGCCGTCAGGTATCCTCCTGAAAAACATATCGAAGTAAGCGATATCGTCAGCCATGCCGGCTTCAAAATATCCGTTTGCCATTGTAATCTCATAAAAGTCCGTCAGCATGGTCATGTTCAATTTTTCGATCATTGCTCTGTTCCTCCAGTCTTCCTTTCTCCTTGATGACTATATAGCCCGTAATGATAACGACAACTCCGCCGAGAATCTGCATCGGCGATATCATTTCTCCGTAGAACACCCAGCCGAAAAAGGTTGCGGTTATAGGAAGAAAATTGGAATATACCGAATTGGTGGTGGGTCCCAAAAGATCCAACGCGTAGACATAGATATAAAATCCGAAGCCTGCACTGATCAATCCCAGGTACAAAAGTCCCCCTACAACTCCGGGCGTCATTTGGTCCATGGTCGGCCAATGACCTATGGCATAGGGTAAAGTTAGTAGTATCGTACATAACAATTGATTCATTGTCAATGTAATGCCGCTGTACTTTTTCGTCAAGCTGGAAGTGATAAAATTAAACATGTTCCATGAGATGACCGCACACATGCAGAGGACATACCCGATCAGTCTTCCCTCCAGCAATACCGAGAGATCCGCACCGATGACAAGGCCTACACCCACGACACAGCAAGCCATGCCAACCAACATCTTAACAGTCACCCTCTTATGATAGAGCACCCTTTCAATGAGAATGGACACGAGGGGAACAAGTGCCAACATGATTGTAATCAGGGAGATGGGCATATAGTTCATGGCCGTGTAATCACAATAGTAGTACAGAATATCCCCCGTAATGGCACAGGCCACAAGCAGGGGAACATCCCGCAAGCGAACCATGGGTTTTCGATCGATTTTATACTTGATAGCAAAAACGAGGAAAATACCAATGCTGTATTTAAAGAAAATCAAAGTTATGGGAGCCAATGCCTCCATGGCATGCTTTGCACAGATGTAGTCAAAGCCCCAATCAATGACCAGGATCACCATGAGAATGTGCCCAAACTTTCGCGTTTTGGTAAACTTCAAACTTTCACCGCCTAACTGAGTATTTTCTTCAAATAATGTCCCGTATAGGATTCTTCCACTTCCGCGACCTCCTCCGGCGTTCCCTCCGCCACGATGGTCCCGCCCCGGAATCCTCCTTCCGGGCCTAAATCTATAATATGGTCTGCTCTCTTGATTACATCCAAGTTATGCTCAATGACCACCACCGTGTTACCCATATCAGCCAACCGATCCAACACATGGAGTAGCTTGTCCACATCGGCAAAGTGAAGACCTGTTGTAGGCTCATCTAAAACGTACAGTGTCTTACCTGTGCTGCGCTTCGACAGCTCCGAAGCCAACTTAATTCTCTGTGCTTCTCCCCCTGAAAGTTGCGTAGAGGGCTGACCTAATTTAATATATCCAAGACCCACCTCTTCCAAGGTAAGCAGTTGTCGATGAATTTGGGGTATGTTTTTGAAGAACTCCAGCGCGTCGGATACATTCATATCCAGCACATGAAAGATATTCTTCCCCTTGTATTTCACTTCCAAGGTTTCCTTGTTGTATCTCTTCCCCTTGCAAACCTCACAGGGGACGTAGACATCGGGAAGAAAATGCATTTCGATCTTGATGATGCCGTCACCGCTACAGGCTTCGCACCTGCCCCCCTTCACATTAAAGCTGAATCTACCCTTGGTATAGCCTCGAATCTTGGATTCGGGAAGCTGGGCGAAGAGGTCTCTAATATGATTAAACACGCCGGTGTATGTTGCCGGATTGGATCTGGGCGTTCTGCCGATGGGCGATTGGTTGATGTCAATGACCTTGTCGATGTGCTCAATCCCCGTGATTTTTTTGTGCTTTCCCGGTTTGATCTTGGCATGGTTCACCGGTCCCACCAAACCCTTGTAGAGAATCTCATTGATTAGGCTGCTCTTGCCGGATCCGGATACTCCTGTGACGCAGACCAATTTCCCTAAGGGGATTTCCACGTCCACCTTTCGCAGGTTGTTTTCCTCTGCGCCAACGATTTTGATGGCTTTCCCATTGCCCGGTCTTCGTGTCGCCGGTACCTCTACCTTCTTCTCTCCGCTGAGGTACTGACCCGTCAGGGATTCCTTGCATTCTTTGATTTCCTCCACTGTCCCCTGGGCAACCAGTTCTCCGCCGTGAATGCCGGCAGCAGGTCCAATGTCGATGATATGATCCGCCGCATACATGGTTTCTTCGTCGTGTTCCACTACTAGGAGTGTATTTCCCTTGTCCGTCAAACTGCGCAGGGTAGCCAGCAACTTGTCGTTATCCCTCTGATGGAGACCGATGCTGGGTTCGTCCAAGATATACAAAACACCTACCAAACCGGACCCAATCTGAGTGGCAAGGCGAATTCGCTGGGATTCCCCTCCGGAAAGGGTTCCGGAAGATCGGGACAGGGTAAGATAGTCCAGGCCCACATCGGCCAGGAACTGCAATCTTGCAACGATTTCTTTCAAAATCTGATGGGCAATCATGGTATTTTTCTTGGAAAGTTTCAGTTTTCCGACAAACTCAAAGGCGTTGGCAACGGATAGATTGGTAAACTCCATGATGTTCTTTCCACCCACTGTAACGCTGAGAATCTCAGGACGAAGCCGTTGTCCCTTACAGACTTCACAGAGCGTGATGCTCATATACTTGCGCATCCTCTCTTTAATGAAGTCCGAATTGGTTTCACGGTATCTTCGCTCCAAGTTACGAAGTACTCCTTCGAAGGGGTGATCTCGATAGGACTCGGAGCCGTTGTTTCTGCTCTTGTAATAGTATTTCAAATGACGACTTCCCGTACCGTAGAGAAGCTCGTCCTTGAACTTCTTGGGAAGTTTTTTATATGGCGTATTTAAATCCACACCGTGGTCCTTTGCCAAGGCATCGATCATCTGTCTGTAGAAGCCGGAAAACTCCATGCTGGCAAAAACCTTTCCCAAACACCCGCCGATGATACTCAGGTCCTGATCTTCAATAATCAGGTCGGGATCCATGGTCTCCGTAAAACCCAGTCCGTTGCAGTTGGGGCATGCCCCATAGGGGTTATTAAAGGAAAACATGCGAGGCTCCAACTCCGCTATGCTGATTCCGTGATCGGGGCAAGCCAAGGCGGTGCTGAACACCCTTTCTTCCTCGTTGATGAGGGCAACGACCAGACCGTCTCCGTGGGCAATGGCCATTTCCGCCGCTTCGGCAAAGCGCCCTGCGGAATCTTCCTTCTTCACAATTCTGTCTACAACGATTTCTATGGTATGCTTGTGGGTCTTCTCCAAAGATATCTCTTCTTCATGGAGAAGATAAATTCTTCCGTTTACACGAACTCTGGTAAAGCCTTCCTTTCGGATTCTTTCCAACACCTTTTCGTGGGTCCCCTTTCTCTGGCGAATCACCGGTGCCAACATCGTTACCTTGGTCCCGTCGGGCAATTCCATGAGTGTATCGGCAATCTGGTCCACCGTCTGGCTGGAAATTTCTCTTCCGCACACAGGACAGTGGGGTATTCCCACCCTGGCGTAGAGCAATCGCAGATAGTCATATATTTCCGTCACCGTCCCCACGGTGGAACGAGGGTTTTTGTTGGTGGTCTTCTGGTCGATGGAAATGGCCGGAGAAAGTCCTTCAATGGACTCTACGTTAGGCTTCTCCATCTGACCCAAAAACTGTCTGGCATAGGAAGACAGGCTCTCCATGTATCTTCTCTGGCCTTCCGCATATATGGTATCGAAAGCCAGGGAAGACTTGCCGCTTCCCGAAATCCCCGTAAGTACAATCAATTGATCTCGGGGTATGGTTACATCCAGGTTCTTTAGATTGTTTTCCGCCGCACCTTTGATGATGATGTCTTTTGTCATTTTATTTCCTCGCTTTGTATTCAAAGACTTTGTCTCTCAGGGTCGCCGCTCGCTCAAACTGCAAGTCGGCAGCCGCCTGTTTCATTTCCTTTTCCAGCATCTTGATGTATTCGTCCAGTTCCTTCTTGGTCAATTCCAGAGGACTTCTTCCCTTGTAGGTCTCTTCGTCCCCTTCCTCTGCCTTGGTGGCCTCTATAATGTCACGAACGGACTTCTCGATGCTCTTGGGGGTAATCCCCATCTTCTCGTTGTAATCCTGCTGTATCTTCCTTCTTCTGTCTGTCTCATCCATAGCCGCCTTCATGGCAGGGCTGATTTCATCGGCATACATGATGACCTTGCTGTCTACATTTCGCGCGGCTCTGCCTATGGTTTGAATGAGAGAGGTCTCTGTTCTCAGAAAACCTTGCTTGTCCGCATCTAAAATTGCCACCATGGACACCTCGGGAATATCCAAGCCTTCTCGCAGAAGGTTGATTCCCACCAAAACATCGAAGACATCCATACGCAAATCTCGGATAATCTCCATTCTCTCCAAGGTCTCGATCTCCGAATGTAGGTATTGTACCCGGATTCCCGTGTTTTTAAGATAATCTGTCAAACTTTCCGACATTTTTTTTGTAAGGGTGGTGACCAGCACCTTTCTTCCCTTGGCGGTGGTCTTGTTGATTTCGCCGATGAGATGGTCCATCTGACCCTTGGTGGGCACCACTTCTATGGGCGGATCCAAAAGACCCGTGGGCCTAATGATTTGCTCCGCACTGATTCCCCCGCTTTCTTCTCTTTCGTAAGCAGCAGGGGTCGCGCTGACATAAACCACCTGATTGGCGATTTTGTTGAACTCCTCAAACTTCAGGGGCCGGTTATCCAGTGCCGAAGGGAGGCGGAAACCGTAGTCCACCAGTGAACTCTTTCGAGATCTGTCCCCTGCATACATGGCGCGCAACTGGGGCAACATCACGTGGGACTCGTCAATGATGACCAAGAAATCTTCAGGGAAGTAGTCAATAAGGGTGTATGGTCGCATGCCTTCCGGCAGTCCGTTCAGATGTCTGGAATAGTTCTCGATTCCCTTGCAACGGCCTATTTCCCTGAGCATTTCCAAATCATACCTGGTTCTCTGCTCGATTCGCTGTGCCTCCAACAGTTTCCCTCTCTCACGAAACCAGGTGATTCTGTCCGTCAACTCCGCCTCTATGGAAGTGATGGCGTCCTTCATCTTTTCCTCGCTGGTGACATAGTGAGATGCGGGGAAGATGGAGACATGTTCTCTCAATCCGTTGATTTCACCCGTTAGAGGATTTAATTCCTTTATCTTCTCCACTTCATCCCCAAAGAGTTCCACCCTGACGGCATTCTCCGATCCTGCAGGGAAGATATCTACTGTGTCGCCACGCACACGAAAAGACCCTCGATCAAAGGCCATGTCGTTGCGGTCGTATTGGATGTCCACCAACATGCGCAAAATATCCTGCCGGCTCTTCTCCATTCCCGGTCTAAGAGACAGCACCTGGCTTTCGTAGTCCACGGGAGATCCCAGTCCGTAAATACAGGATACGCTGGCTACGATGATTACATCTCTTCGTTCCGACAAAGCCGCCGTTGCCGAGTGGCGAAGTTTTTCGATTTCATCGTTGATTTCAGAGTCTTTCTCTATATATGTATCCGTGGAGGCCACATAGGCTTCCGGTTGGTAGTAGTCGTAGTAGCTGACAAAGTATTCCACTGCATTCTCCGGAAAGAACTCTTTGAATTCTCCGTAGAGTTGTCCGGCTAGGGTCTTGTTGTGGGAAATGACCAAGGTGGGCATCTTCACCTTTTCAATGAGATTCGCCATGGTAAAGGTCTTTCCCGAGCCGGTTACACCCATGAGGGTCTGTCTTTTTTTGCCCGCTAAAACACCCTGAGCCAGCTTCTCTACTGCCTCAGGTTGGTCACCGGTCATTTGAAATGGTGAATGGATTTTAAACTCCGTCATAACTTCTAGAGTATATCAAATTTGAAGTCCCTACGCAAACGGTAGACGCACAACCCTAATGAATGGTATAATCTACCATGTTATACATTCCATGCATAAAAGGAGGATTAAATTTTGGATACAATTACGGATAAAGGAAAGGCATCGGCACTGCTGCCCATCGGCATCTTTCTGGTTATTTTTATCGGTTCCGGCATTATTATGAACGACTTTTACAGCATGCCTGCCATCGTAGGCTTCCTCATTGCACTCTTCGTCGCATTTCTCCAAAACCCCAAGTTGAGCTTCACCAAGAAGTTTCAATTGGTTGCCAGCGGTGTGGGGAATGAGAATATCGCTATAATGTACTTCATCTTTTTGGTAGCAGGGGGCTTCTCCGGTGCCATCACTGCGGCAGGCGGTGTGGAAAGCACGGTAAACCTGGGGCTGTCCATTCTTCCCCCGGGTGTAGCCATCGCCGGCCTCTTTGTCATTGGCTGCTTCATTTCTCTTTCCATGGGAACTTCCATGGGAACCATCGCCGCCTTGGCACCTATTGCCGTGGGCATCAGCGAGAAGACAGATTTTAACATCGCCGTTTGCATTGCCGCCGTTGTCTGCGGAGCCATGTTCGGGGACAATCTGTCCATGATTTCCGATACCACCATTGCAGCTGTCAGAACACAGGGCTGTCAAATGAAGGATAAGTTCAAGGCCAACTTCTTCATCGTCCTACCGGCAGCCATCATCACCTTGGTCATCTTCCTCATCATCACCATGAACAGTTCCTACGAAATTGAAGGGAATTTGGACTATAACATTATGAAGGTAGTTCCCTATTTGGTCGTTCTCATCGGTGCCCTCATTGGCTTCAACGTCTTTGCCGTCCTCATTGCGGGCACTGTATTATCTGTCGTTGTAGGTGTAGCCACCGGCTCCATTCCGGCCAATGAGATTTTCACTTCCGTTGGCACAGGGGTCACCGGGATGTATGACATCACTGTGATCTCCATGACAGTGGCAGCCATCCTCGCCCTGGTGAAGAACAACGGAGGGATTGACTTCATCCTCAATTTCATCAAGTCAAGAATTAAAACAGCTAAGGGTGGGCAGGTTGGTATCGCAGCACTGGCTTCCTTGGTGGATATGTCCACGGCAAACAATACCATTGCCATAGTAATGGCAGGCCCCATTGCCAAGGACATCAGCGAAGAATTTAACATTAGTTCCATTCGAACCGCCTCTCTATTGGATATCTTCACATCGGTTTTCCAGGGACTGATTCCCTACGGAGCCCAACTCCTTTCCGCAGCGGCATTTACCGGACTTTCTCCCATGAAAATCGTCCCATTTATGTTTTATCCGGTCCTCATGGCCGTCAGCGCCATCCTCTTCATTATCATCCAGAACCCTGAAAGGCATGCACGTCACAAATCGGATTTTTAGCTACAAGGACGTTTTACTGCTCCTATGACTAAAAATAATCATAGTTTTTTGCCTACGGGTGCTGAATACCTTCTCTGTAGGCAAAGTAATTTTAAGAAAAGAGATGAAATCGCTGAAAAACACCCGATTATTTGCCCACGAGAGGGGCTGAAAGACGGTATAGGCAAAAAAGCATCCCCGCTAATAGAAACACCAGAAAACAGGAGCAAGCCGCTACCGCAGTCTGCTCCTGATTTTTTATGTTTCGGTTTTTTATTCTATTTCACCATTGCAAGGATGGCTTCCTTAGGTCTGGCTCCAACTTCCTTCTTTACCAGCTGTCCGTCTTTGAAGACGCAGATGGTGGGAATGGACATTACGCCAAACTGACCTGCCAGCTCAACTTGCTCATCAACGTTGATTTTTCCAACTTTGAAGTCGCTGTTTTCTGCTGCGATTTCGTCTATCACAGGACCTACCATTTTGCAAGGACCACACCATGCAGCCCAGAAGTCCACTAAAACGGGAACCTTGGATTCTAAAACCTCTTCTTTGAAATTATCTTTTGTTATCGTTACTACAGCCATGTTGGCCTCCCTTCTACATTAAGCAATGTTCGTTATTTACATTATATGCCTATTGTACCACTCGTTCCGTAACTTAATCACACTTATAATCGGATGCCAACTTTTTATATGTCTCATAGCGCTTCATGGCATCTTCTTCCGTCTTCTGGAAGAGGCCTTCTGCAGTATCCGGGAACTCCTTGGCCAGGGAAGAGTATCTTACCTGATTCATGATGAAGTCTCGGAATCCGCCCTTCGGCTCCTTGCTGTCCAAGATGAAGGGGTTCTTTCCTTCTTCTTCCAAAAGTGGGTTGTATCTGTACAGGTGCCAGTAACCGCAATCCACGGCAGCCTTTGTGTTGTGCTGGGTCTTGCCCATCCCTTCCTTCAGGCCGTGGTTGATACATGGTGCATAGCACATGATGATGGACGGCCCGTTGTAAGCTTCTGCTTCCTTGACAGCCTTCATAAACTGATTTCTGTCGGAGCCCATTCCAACCTGTGCAACATAGACATAACCATAGCTCATGGCCATCATGCCCAAATCCTTCTTCTTGGTCTTCTTACCGGATGCCGCAAACTTAGCGATGGCGGCAGTAGGTGTAGCCTTGGAGGACTGTCCTCCGGTGTTGGAATATACTTCCGTGTCGAATACCAGGATATTGATATCTTCGCCGCTGGCAAGAACGTGGTCCACGCCTCCGAAGCCGATGTCATAGGACCAGCCGTCTCCGCCGACACACCATACGGATTTCTTAACCAAGAAGTCCTTCTTGTCAAGAATATCGTTTACCAGCTCGCTTTCGCTGTCGGTAAATGTCTTGTCCTCCAAAGAAGCAAGTACTGCATCGGAAAGTGCTCTGGAGTTGGCGCCGTCATCAAAGCCGGCAATCCATGCCTTGCATGCTTCCAGAACATCGGGATAACCGGTGATGTCCAGAAGTTTTTCCATGGTTTCTCTGATTTTTTCTCTCATCTGTCGTACGCCTGTTGCCATACCCATTCCGTACTCGGCATTGTCCTCGAAGAGGGAGTTTGCCCAGGAAGGTCCTCTGCCGTCGGCATCCTTACAGTAAGGAGTGGATGGCGCGGAGGCTCCCCAAATGGAGGAACAACCGGTCGCGTTGGCGATCATCATTCTGTCTCCGAAGAGCTGTGTAATAACCTTGATATACGGTGTTTCTCCACAACCTGCACAGGCACCGGAGAACTCCAGATAAGGCATAGCGAACTGGGATCCCTTTACGGTTTCCTTGTTCATAATGTCGTCTCTAATGGGAAGAGTCACTGCATATTTCCAGTTGGGAATCTGAATTTCCTGTGTTTCCAAGGGCTGCATTACCAATGCCTTTTCCTTGGCTGGACAGGAGTCTGCACAGTTTCCGCATCCCAAGCAGTCTAAGGTGTCCACCTGGATTCTGTAATCCAAATCTTCAAAGCCTTTTCCCTTGGCCTTGATGGTTTCAAATGCGCCGGGCGCCTTCTTCTTCTCCTCGTCTGTCAATAAGAAGGGTCGAATGGACGCGTGAGGACATACGAAGGAACACTGGTTACACTGAATACAGTTTTCCTTGATCCACATGGGTGCTTCTACGGCAACGCCACGCTTTTCATAAGCGGCAGTTCCCGATGGGAAGGTACCGTCTGCAATGTCTGCAAAGGTGCTTACAGGAAGATCGTCTCCCTCTTGCTTGTTCATGGGAATGAGTACGCTCTCAATGAACTCAGGAACATCTTCCACCTTAACCTTATCGTCAGGGGCATCCTTCCACTCCTTCGGTACATTGACCTGTACCGCACCCTTCATACCTTCATTGACGGCATTGTAGTTCATGTTGACCACATGCTCACCCTTGTTGCCGTATGACTTGAGGATGGAGTCTTTCAAATATTTCTCAGCATCTTCCACAGGAATAACCTTAGTCAAGCTGAAGAATGCCGACTGCATGATCATGTTGATTCTTGTTCCCAGACCGATTTTGTTTCCAATCTCGGTAGCGTTTATGGTGTAGAACTTAATGTCGTTCTTTGCGATATATCTCTTCATGGCTGCAGGAAGGTGCTTGTCCAGTTCCTCTTCATTCCAAATACAGTTGAGGAGGAAGGTACCGCCCTTCTTCAGTCCCTTGAGAAGATCATACTGGTAGACATAAGCCTGTGTATGGCATGCCACAAAGTCCGCTTCCTTAATCAAATAGGTGGACTGAATCTTGTTCTTTCCAAATCGAAGATGGGAAACCGTAATACCGCCGGACTTCTTGGAGTCGTAGGAGAAATATCCCTGGGCATACATGTCCGTGTTGTCTCCGATAATCTTGATTGCCTGCTTGTTGGCACCTACGGTACCGTCGGAACCAAGACCCCAGAACTTACATCTTACAGTGCCTTCCGGTTCGGTGGAAATGTCCACAGTCTCCAAGGAACTGTTGGTTACGTCATCTGTGATACCTATGGTAAAGTTATTCTTTGGCTTCTTTGCTTCCAAGTTGTTAAATACTGCTACGATTTGACCCGGTGTAGTATCCTTGGAACCCAAGCCATAACGACCGCCATAGATTTCCGGTGCCTTTTTGTCGTCAAAGTACATGGTCTTCACATCCATGTAAAGGGGATCCCCGATGGCACCCGGTTCCATGGTTCTGTCCAGAACCGCAATTCTCTTCACCGACTTTGGCATTACGCTCATGATGTGTTCCACGGACCAAGGTCTGTATAGACGAACCTTGATAAGACCAATCTTCTTCCCTTCCTTCAAGAGGACATCCATGGTCTCTTCAATGGTCTCACAGACGGAACCCATGGCAATGATAATGTTCTCCGCATCGGGAGCACCTACATAGTCAAAGGGCTTATATGCTCTGCCTGTTTCCTTTTCCAAAGCATTCATGTAGTCTTCTACAATCTTTGGCACCTTTTCGAACATGGGAGCACTTGCCTGTCTTGCCTGGAAGAAGATATCCGGGTTCTGCGCGGTTCCTCGAATAACCGGACGCTCCGGATTCAAAGCGTTGTCACGGAATGCCTGGACGGCTTTCTTATCCAAAAGCTTGTCAAATACATCGTATCCGATGGCTTCGATTTTCTGTACTTCGTGAGAGGTTCTGAATCCATCAAAGAAGTGAAGGAATGGAACTTTGCTCTTAATGGTTGATAGATGTGCCACTCCGGCCATGTCCATTGCTTCCTGAACCGAGCTGGAGCAAAGCAGTGCAAAACCGGTCTGTCTGGTGGCCATTACGTCGGAATGGTCGCCGAAGATACACAGTGCATGGGTCGCAAGGGTTCTTGCGGACACGTGGAAAACACAGGGTAAGAATTCTCCTGCAATTTTATACATGTTGGGGATCATCAGAAGCAATCCCTGAGATGCTGTATATGTTGAAGTCAGTGCACCTGCTGCCAACGAACCGTGAACAGCTCCTGCAGCGCCGGCTTCCGACTGCATTTCTACAACCTTTACTTCCTGTCCAAAGAGATTCTTCTCCCCGTGGGCAGCCATTTCATCCACGACTTCCGCCATGGGGGAACTGGGTGTGATGGGATAAATAGCAGCAACATCGGTGAATGCATAAGATACATATGCCGCGGCTGTATTTCCATCCATTGTTTTCATTATTTTTTTAGCCATTATTTCCTCCCTTTAAGTATACGGGAACAATAACAAATTACTTCCCTACCTGTTCAAACATGTATAGAAGTTTATACTACTGATAGGGTAAAGTCAAGATTGAGAACGGCATTTCTTACTCCTAAGAATCGCCGTCCTCATGAAAGTATTTCATATGGGGTATTCAAGAATCAGTGTATATTATACCGTCTTTTTTGTAAGATTATGCACGCCATGGTTGCTCCCCCAATGACCAGTAAGAGAACTCCCCCAAACATAGATTGTTCGTCCCCGGTCCTCGGGCTTTTCTTTTCTACCGTTCCCGCAACATCCTCCGTCTTCTCCGGTTCCGCCGGTGTCACCTGTGGATTGCTTTTCTTCGCACAATCGGCATTGGGATTAGCTTCGATGACAGGTACATTTCCTTTTGCCTCGTTTAACTTCACCCCAACAGGTTCGCCGTTGCTATGAATCTGTTCAACCAAAACTTCCTTCATGGGTGCGTAGTCTTTATCAATGTATTCCTCTTCCGTCATCTTGAATCGGAATTGATAATCACCGCCGGGAAGTGCATCCAAGTTTAAATAAATATCGTCCCCTTCCTGAGTCAACCTATCTGTGATATCGATGTTTTCCCAAGTTCCATCCTCTTTTATGTATCTAAGTGACTGTTGGGAAGAGTCTGCCATAACCCGTGGATCCAGTTTGATGGATAGATTCCCCTTTTGTTGCTCGAGCATTACATCGTGAAAGGCATTGACCAACTTCTCATGGAAGTCTGAGACATCTTCTCCCTCCTCATGCTTTACAAACCAGTCCGGGTCTGTTGCCATTTGATTCATACCCTGGTATACCACGGGCTGTACTTGGGAAACATACATCATACCATTGAGCTTTCCGCTAATGAAGCGGTTTATATCTTCCCAGTATGCCGCTACAAACCATGCGGGACCAGTTGTCTGGTTTTCGTCCACAGGCAAGCCGCCCAAGGTTTTCATCTCATCAGCTTTAGCCACAGTGGCAGCAACCATCTTGGGAAAGTGCTCCCAAGGGTCATAGGTCACTGATGACATGACAATATTCCCCATATTATTCTTTTCATACATGAACAATGGTCCGGCGTGATAGTTAGTAGGCATGGGGATATCCGGGTTCATTAGATAATACTGCTTTCCTAGGGCATCTGTAAAAGTTCGATAGTTCTCGGTCTTCACATTGCCGTCAGTGTCAGCATAGTTATAAGTGTATTCGCTGACAGTCGTATTTGGGTCATTCCAGTACAGTTGAAAGTAATGTCTACCCATTTCCTCGTACACCCAAGTCCAAGGATGGTCATTGGCAGGCACCGGTCGTTGGTCTACAGGCTTATGTCCTTCAGGAAAGTTCTCATAATAGCCTGAGTTGGCGACACCGTCGGTAATGAGAAAGTATATCGTCTGCCGCTGACGAACTTCTCCATTATTTGTGTAAAAGGTGTTATCGTATGGATTGTCTCCGGAAATCGCAGACGTATAATCCTCCTGCGCCCTTGCCATTCCGTCAATGGTGGGCGTGGCACCAAGAGGTTTGATCCCGTCAATTGCAGTATTTAGAACCGACGCATCTGTAGTAAGTGGCGTGGAGGTAATCTTATATCCAAAGTAATTATGATAATCTTCAAAGGCCATGGGTCTGTCATTAAAGGAAATTCCGAAGCCGTGTGATCCCTGAAAGGTGACCACCATGGCTCTGTCCTTAGGGTATCCGTTGGCCTCCGTACCTAAATCCAGGTTCCCCACCATGTGCTTCAATGAAGTCTTCACATCCCCCATCGTATTAGTGAAAGAACCGCTGGCATCTTGAATGAAAATAATATCTACATAAGTCTCCATGAAAGGAAGGGTAAAATCCACCTGCCCTTGCAGTTCCCTCTCACAAAGTGTAGGGTCGGTGGATGTGATTTCAGCAGCTACAGAAACCTGATCCGCAGGTCCTTCCACTGCCTTTACATATTGTACGTTCATTACAAGTAAAACTATGAGGGCAACGCATATGGCAACTCCACGCTTCCCCCTTTTTTTCATCACAAAACCCGTTGTTTTCATCTCTAATCCCCCTACTCCACTTCAATGAAAATAGCATCCCCCTCAATCTTGACCTGATACCCCTTCAAGTCATGCACCTTCGCTTTGATAAAAAACATCTTGCCATCTTGCACTGCCTTCCCACTGGTTACATCAAAAATAGACCCGTGTTTCGGACAAACCACATGGCTTCCTTCCAATTTTCCTTCACTTAATACACCACCCATGTGGGGGCAGGTATTGTCCATGGCGTAGAAGGAATCATCGACATTTGCAACGAGGATTTTTCTTCCTTCCACTGTGTACCCCTTCATTTGACCCGGTGGCAACCGGTCAAGGGAGTCAACTTTAACATAACCCATAGCGACCTCCTTGATATTATTATACGAATTTTCTGAATTATATCATAGGTTAGGACAGAAAGGCAAGGTGGATCCTGCATAAGGCATTACCAGCACCGACGCATCTTCTCCCAAAATGGATAAGGCATGATTAAGAGCGGATTGCGGCGAGTCAAAGTGCGTAAACCCAATTCTTTCAACGGTTTCTTCTTCCAACTGGGAAACAAGATAAACGGAAGCCCTCTTCAGAACCATGGCTATTGCTGCCGCTTTATGGGCACCCAACAGGAACTTCTCGGAAATATCTTGAATCATTTCATCCACGCTTTTATTGACCATCCAATCCTCAAAGTTCTTTTCGCCGAAGCCTTCCCCCGCAGCAGCGCACCAAATAACGATTCCACCGTCTTTCACCGCATGTTGGGCATTGTCCAAACCCTTTTGGGCCTGATAGAGATTAATATCTTTGGGGAAGCCCCCGGGAGATAGCACCACAATGTCCGCAGACTTTTCGATTTCAATCTTGTACATATCATCGATTGCCTTGCACCCTTCCCGATGAGCGAGTCTGTGATGACCGGCAAAAGCGCTTACAATCTTCACCTTATCGTTTAGAACTACGTTGACGATGAATTCAATGGGAAGGAACTCTGTGATTTGGTCGATGTCTTCCCTCACTGGATTTCCCTCTAACCTACCCGATTGGGCTTCCGGCTTCACCATGTTGGAGTGGTTGGCTTGAATCGCTCTGCGGCTGGACACGCCCGGCATGAGAGCCTTACTTCCCCCCGAATAGCCGGCGAAATAGTGAAACTCTACGTTGCCCAGACACACCCGAACATCTGCATCCACCACAGGCTTGAAGATGTCTGCAGGAGTGCCGTGGTCACAAGTTCCCAAATTAACGCAGTCCTCCATGTTGCTGTCCAAGAGGAAAACATCGCTGTGGTATATGTCCGCTCCCACCAATCTCATTTTTTCTTCTTCTGTATGGGGTCGATGGCTTCCCAAGGCGAAGACGACTGTAATGTTGGATTCCGCCACCCCTCCTGCCTTCAATTCTTCAAGAACAGAAGGCAGGATTCTATCGGTGGGGAGAGGTCGTGTAATATCGCTGGTCACAATTACTACCTTATTGTCCGGCTGTACAATATCTCTTAGACGCTGGGTACCAATGGGATGGTTCATTGCCTCTGCAATTATCGCCTCTTCATTGCAAGATTCGCTCCTATCCTTGGGCACCAATGTCCCCATGTAATTATGATCAGGAATTGCAAGGGACACCTGTCCCCTTCCGTATTTCAATTGAACCTTATGCAATTTCACTCTCCTTCTACTTCTTCATCATTGCTTTCAGGAGGGGCAGTTCTTTTCCGGACATGTATTGAACCATGGCACCTCCCGCAGTGCTGACATAATCAATCCCTTGGGTTCCTACCAACTTTTGTGCCGCTGCCACCGTATCACCGCCGCCGATGACAGAATACCCCTTCGCTTCTGCTATATAACCGAGGATTTCCCTTGTCCCTTTTTCAAAGATTGGATTCTCATAGGCTCCGGCAGGCCCGTTGACAAATATGGTGGCAGCCTTTTTTATTTCTTCTCCGTATCTCCTGATAGTCTCTTCTCCAATGTCCATGAACATTTCCTCTTGGGGCAAGCGATTCACAAAGATTTCTTCTCTCTTGGAGGACTTTTCATATGCCAAATCCCAAGGAAACAATATCTTATCCGGATAATCCCAAAGGTATTTTTCCGCATCCTTACAAAAGACATCCAGTCCTCTATCCTTAATAAAACCTTCCTTCACACTGCCCAAAGATATTCCCTGTGCCATGAGCATAATCTCGCCGGTCACTCCGCAGGTCAAGATTTTGTCCGCGGCACCGGATGCCAGAACAGTTCCCATCATACCGAAAGCATCCGAAATCTTCGCTCCTCCCAACACAAAAACGCAGGGCTTTGCCGGGTCCGTCAACACTTTTGAAAGAGAAGATACTTCTTCCATGAGGAGAAGACCTCCCCCACTGGGCAAGAGTTCCTGAAAAGCCACCATGGAAGGAGCATTTCTGTGGGCTGCCGCAAAGGCATCATTGATGTAGATGTCCATCAATGGTGCCAAGTTGCGGACCAAGTAGGTCTCCGTCATTTCCTCAGGGCAAAGTTTCACAGCATTCTCAAATGTTGACACTTCTTCCGTCAAGTATCTTAAATTTCCCAGAAGAACAGCCTCCCCTTCTCTTAGGTTCTTCACAGCCAGTTGAGCGGCGGGACCTGCCACATCGTCCACGTATTTCACTTTTCTCCCAAGATATTTCCCCAGTTTTGCAGCGTGCTCCTCCATGGAAATCAGGTTTGGATAATCCAAGGTGTCTCCTTGGTGAGCTATGATGGCAAGCCTTGCTCCCTTTTGGAGAAGACCTTCGATGGTGGGGATGCTTTTTTGAATCCTGTTTTCGTTGACTATTTTTTTCGTTTTACTGTCGATGGGGGAATTGATATCCACCCGCAATAACACCGTCTTCCCTTTACAATCAAACTCATCCATATGTTTGATCTTGCTGCCTACTTCCATGACGGCAACCCCAAATACTTGTTGGTCGCTGCAACGGCATCTGCTCCGTCGGTTTGCATTTCCAGTGCAGCTCGTATTCCGTCGATGGTCTCGGGAATGGTAATGGATTCTTGTGGTATGTGAATTCCAAACATGATGTCCTTTCCGGATTTTACGATGGTATCTTCCCAAACACATATTTCATATAGGTCTCCCCTTGGTCGACCTAGATCTCTTGCATATTTGAAGAGAGAGGCATTGCCTAGGAACCCCTGATCCAAGCTGACGACTCTGATTCTGTCATGGCTCTCAAAGGCCTTTTTCACTTCTTCCACGGAGATGTCCTCTTTCGGTGTTGCCACAACCGTGATGAAGTGGCCGTGGGTCACTGGAGTATGGACCAGTATACCGGTGGCATCAATGTGAGGCATGATGGTCATCAGGTCCACCGCTTGGTGACTGGGAGCCTTGTCTACCTGGAGCGCATTGGTCAAGCCTCTGTGGTAGTCCCCCGGATCGGCGACTCTTCTCACAATGGTAATGGCAACTTTTTCAATTCCCACCGTCTTATCCAAGCAGTGAATTGCTCGAATGAGTCCCGTAGTATTACAGGATGTGAGTTTTAAATAGTCTTTCCCTACGCCCTTTTCATAGTTGGCATAGCCGTGGAAAAAGATGTCTGCAATTTCATTGCTTTCACCCCCTTGGAAGATGGCCTTTTTTCCATGCTTTAGATATAGCTCCTTGTTTTGGGCACCCACGCCAGCGCTGGTGGAATCTAAGACGATATCCACTTCAGGCAGAACATCCTCTAATACACCGGTTATTTCAAAGCCTTTCTCTTCCAACAGTTCTTTTTTCTCTTGGTTGGGGGTGTACAGTTTATATGGCATTCCCTTCTCCCTCAGTGCCATCAAGCCCAAGGTTGGTGCAGCATCTACCACCCCTACCAGTTCCATATCTTCCTGGGCCGCCACACCGTCCGCCAATCTCTGCCCAATTACACCGTATCCTACTACCAATACTTTCTTCATTTTTTCTTCTCCTTATCCTATTCGTTTACTCTTTCAATGGCTTTTTCCAAAATATCTAAGCCTGCATTCAGCTGTTCATCGGTAATCACAAGGGGAGTCAGGAACCTTATACAGTTGTCTCTTACGCCGGCCCCTAAAACAACCAGGCCATTTGCGATACACTCTCCAATGATTTTTTTCGTTTCATCTTTGGCAGGTTCCTTTGTAGCCCTGTTCTTTACCAACTCAATGGCCATCATGGCACCGACACCTCTCACATCGCCAATAATCTCGTATTTCTCCTTACATTCATAGAGTCGCTTTGTCAGGATATCTCCAATGTGATTTGCCTTTCCGCAGAAGTCATCCCTCTTCAAGATTTCCAAAATCTTAAGTGCTGAGGCAGTGGCCAAGGCGTTCCCCGAATAGGTTCCACCCAGTTCTCCCGGGCCCACCGAATCCATGATGTCCTGTCTTGCAGTGACACAGGAAACGGGAATTCCTCCTGCAACGGATTTGGCACTGACCACCATATCCGGCTTGACGCTCCAATGCTGACAGGCAAACATCTTCCCCGTTCTTGCATAGCCTGTTTGAATCTCATCGGCAATGAGGACTATGCCGTACTTATCGCACAACCTTCGCATTTCCACCATGAATTCATCGGGAGCTACAACAAAGCCCCCTTCACCCAGGATTGGCTCTATGATAATAGCTGCCACCTGATCCGGTGCTACGTACTCCAGGAAAAAGCTCTCTTCAAACATCTTTGCACAGTGTAGTCCGCAGCTTTCTTTTTCCAAGCCATAGGGACAACGATAGCAGTAGGGAAAGGGGAAGCGATGGACACCGCCGGGCAATGGTCCGAATCCCGTTTTATAGGGGCGGCACTTACTGGTCATGGCCATGGTCATGTAGGATCTTCCGTGAAAAGCACCTGTAAAGCAAATGACCTCTGACCTTCCGGTAAAACGCCTTGCCAGTTTGATGGCATTTTCGTCCGCTTCCGCACCGGTGTTGACCAAAATCGTTTCCTTTTCTCCATCTATGGGAATAATCTCATTGAGCTTTTCCGCCAATCTCGGGTATTGTTCGTAGTTGAACACATTGATATTGGGAGCAAAGTACTTATCACATTGGGCTTTGACAGCCTCCACCACCTCTGGATGAGAATGGCCCACATTGAGCACGCCGATGCCCGCTACAAAGTCCACAAAGGTGTTCCCGTCAATGTCCAGCACCATGGCGCCTTCGGCCCTTTCCACGAAGACCGGTGAAAGCATCCCCACGGCATCGGTTACATTGTCCTTTCTAATCTTCAGCATTTCTGCAGATTTGGGTCCCGGTACTTTCTCCGTAACGATTTTGGGCAAACTGTTTCTTAAATCCATTTTCTTCTCCTTTTCCCTTACGGTAGATCTTACTTATCATTGAGAATAATATAAGCAAAGAACATGCCATAAAAATGGCATGTCGTGTGAAAGAGTATGGTTGAATTTCATTGAAATTTAAGGGTTTCTAAGGATGATTTCAAAGACTCACGAAGGTCTCAACTTAGGTGTATTCATTTTTGACTAGAATGGGACGGGAATGACGCATAATGCTGATTTACCGGAGTAATCACAGATGACTATTAGTCATTATTGACTACCCTCTTTCTTGGGCTGTTCCGCATATCCGGGAATGTATTTACGCAACTTCCTTGCAGCGGTCGCTTGGCTGATTTTCAAGGTTTTCCCTACGGCAATACTGGTTCCCCCTTTTTCGTAGGCTTCTTTCACAATCTGCTTTTCCACGCTCTCCAGTATCTCTTTCAGTGAGTCCGTTTCGCCAATGCCGTAATGGCTTCTTCCACCATATCGGATTTCTGTGGGAAGATCGGAAGCCGTAACCAAGTCACCTACGGACATGATGACCAGACGTTCCACTAAGTTCTCCACTTGCCTTATATTTCCGGGCCAGCTATGCTTTTCCAGTAAGGCAATTGCCTCTTCTTGGATCGTCACATTTCGGTTGTACTTTCCATTGGCACGAACCAAAAAGTTCTCCACCAAGGGGCGAATATCATCGGGGCGATCTCGCAAGGGATGAATAGAGATGGGGATCACGTTCAATCGATAGTATAGATCTTCTCGGAAAAGATTCTCCTTGATTCGCTTCTTTAAATCTCGATTGGTGGCTGCAATGAGGCGAAAATCCACCTTGATTTTATTCAGCCCTCCTACGCGGGTAATTTCTTTTTCCTGTATCGCCTGCAGCAGTTTCATCTGCATGCCCAAGGAAAGTTCCCCGATTTCATCCAGGAAAAGAGTGCCACCGTTGGCAAGTTCTATCTTGCCCATCTTTCCCTTTTCGTTGGCTCCCGTAAAGGCCCCCTTCTCGTAGCCAAAGAGTTCTGATTCGATTAGGTTTTCATGTATGGTACCGCAGTTGATTTCCACAAACGGGCCGTCCACCCTTCCACTCTTTTGGTGGACAATTTTTGCAATCATGCTCTTCCCCACACCCGTTTCTCCTGTTATCAAGATGTTTGCATGGGTGTCGGCAACTTGGTCTACCAATGTTTTAATCTTCTCCATGTGGTTGCTTTTGGTGACCAATTCCTTGTCCTTGATTTCCTCCATCCTGAGAGCATTGATTTCTTCGTTGTATGCTTGCATTAATTCCGTTAGTTTATTGTACTTTTCTTGAAGGGAATTCATGTTGGCGATGTCAATGGAATTGAAGCTGATCACATATTCAATTTCTCCTTCATCATCAAAAATGGGAACTCCTGTAGTGAGAATGCTTTCCCCCATCATGTTCTTCTGCAATATAGTCGCCTTGCACTTCTTCTCCAGCACGATGGCGGTGACGGAGGGTTTAAATATGCCCACATCTTCCAATTCCCAAATGGACTTTCCTATCACTTCATCTTTTGAAACATTGTAGTGCTTTTCGTAGGAATCACTGATTCTGATGACAACACCCTTTCCGTCTGTTAAGGTCACGTCATTTTCGTTGTCCATAACCTTAAAAAGAATATCCATCTTTTCATCTTTGTGTTCCATCATAACTTTCCTTTCCTATGGCAGTAACGGTACAAGGGTTCATCGGGCTGGTGCCCAACGAACCCTTGACTGGAATTATATCACGTTACCACGAGAAATAGCCAATGAACCGTAAATCAGTTTCCCAAAAGTTTGTTTGCTAAAGCGACAGCGGCAATGGCATCTTCGGAATAGTTGGCAGAAATATTTTCTGCATAATCTCCCGACAAAGGTGCGCCCCCTACCATCACCTTTATGTCATCTTTTCCCGCTTCCTCCAGTGCATTTACTGCCTCGTCCATGGTAACCATCGTCGTGGTTAACATGGCAGACATTGCCAGAATATTGGGCTGATGATCTTCCACTGCCGCCATGATATCTTCAACACCTACATCTACACCTAAGTCCACTACATCAAAGCCGCCGCCTTCCATCATCATGACGCAGAGCTTCTTTCCGATATCGTGAAGGTCTCCTTTTACAGTGCAGAATACCACCTTCCCAACTTTCTTCACATCCCCTTCCTTCAGGTAGGGTTTGAGAATTTCCATCCCCGCATCCATGGCATTGGCCGACATGAGTACTTCAGGAACGTACATTTCTCCATCCTTAAACATATCTCCCACTTCGTTCATCCCTTCAATGAGGCCGTCGTTGAGGATTTCTTGGGCGGGGACTTCGTCATCCAATGCTTCCTGAACCAGCTCCACCACTTCATCCATGTCGCCGTCTTCAATGGCTTCTCTAAGATTTCTTAATACCTTGCTCATGATTTTCTCCTTTACTTCACTCCGTATTCCTCTTCCGCATCTTCCACGATTTTTTTGATATATTCTGCCTGTTCATCCGTAAGGGGATCCGGCGTGTAATTTTCAAGAATATCTATTGCTTTTTCGTAGGCAACCGTTGTCATATCCTTGGATCCGCCTGCCAGCCAAGCTTCTCTCGACTGTCGGTTGATCACGTTGGAGTGAGACTGGATGTCCTTAAAGTTGGTCACTGTATGAGGATGAGAAACGAATTCTCCTGTTTTAATCTCCTTGATTACATCAAGAGCCAACGTTTCTTCATTGACTTCAAATCCCTTTACAGTATGCAATACCATCTTGTAGATTTCTGAGTCGATAATCAGTTGGGCAAGGTCGAAGGTCATGCCCAGTTCGATCATTCCTGCACCGTATATCAGGTTGGCGCCGCCCTGGGCAGCCATCATAGCGGTTAAGGTCTTTTCGTGAGCAGCCTGTGCATCGGGTAACTTGCTGTCTGCCTAACCACCGGCTACGAAACTTGGTAGCAGATAGTACTGGGACAACTGTGCAACGGCGTTGCTGATCATTGCCAATTCCGGTGCCCCTACCGGCGTAGTGAGGTGGCGCATGTCCATCATGGATGTAGAACTACCGTACAGTACCGGTGCGCCCTTTTTGGTCAGCTGGGAAAGAACCACAGCAGAAAGAACCTCTGCATTGTGTGTAACCAAGACGCCGGCCATGGTAACCGGTCCGGTTGCCCCTGCCAGTGCCATGGATATAACATTGCTGGGGATTCCATGTTCCGCACCGACGATAATGGTATCTGCCGCCGTGGGGTTCAGTTGGAGAGGGCTGGTGGGACAAACGTTAAATGTCACAATGGGTCTCTCCCGAAGAACGTCCTTGCCGCCCATGATAAATGCGGCCATGTCGATAATTTTCGACGCATTTACCGCACCATCGGGTCCGATAAAAATATGCTTGGATGTGTTGTGAAACATGACTTCCATATTGTGAAGCGCCTGTACTGCACCCGGCTTATCTTGCGCAGCAACAGATCGATAGGCAACGGGAAGCACCTTTAGGGAGTCGGCAACCTTAGTGTTGCGACCCAGGTCTTCCTTGGTGGACCTTCTGTATTCCTTTGTATAGGGATCGATTACATTGACCCCCTCGCCAAAGTTGATAAACGCTACTTTCTTTTGCTTGATAATGTAATCGTTCTTGGGGTTTCTGCCTGCCAATTTAATCACGGAAGGAGCCGTGCGGATGCATTCTTCCACCAAGGAAGGAGGAATTCTTACAAAGTCACCATCAATGGTGGCACCGCCGTCAGCAAATATCTTTTGCGCTTTCTTGCTTTCCACCTTGATTCCGATTTCAGCCAGAACTTCCAGACTTGCTGCATGAATCGCGTAAAGTTCATCATCTGTAAGTTTATTCCCATAGGAATTGGCACACTTCAAATTATCCAATGCGCCAACTGTTGATTTTTTTCGTTTTGCCATAATGACCTCCCATCTAACGTTCTTTATGAAAAACGATTTGTTGCAACTATATAGAGCAACTTCTGTGCCAAAATACAACCCTTTGATTTCAACCCTTTTTATAGACTCTCCTTTCTTGCGTATGCAAAAACTGTAACCTTTCAGGGTTACAGTTTTTGTTAAGGTTACAGTTTTTGTCCACCTTGGATATGGTATTTCTCCATGCGCTTATATACGGTTTTCCGTGAGATTCCTAATTTTCTGGCCACCATACTGATGTTACCCTCACACAACTCCAAGGCTTCTTCCAAGGCTTCTTGTTCCCCGATTTTTCCTTTGTCTTTCAATTCCCCTTTTGTTTTTTTATCCACTCCCAAAGTTTGACTTTGCATGGTTCCCAAGATCTCGTCTACCGTCTCTTCCGGTCGAAAGCGCATCCTCTCTACTGCGTTTTGTAATTCTCTCACATTCCCCGGCCAGTCATAGTTGTAAAGTCGAATGAGCTGTTCATCGCTGAAGGCCGCCCTCTTGGCAAAGGAATTGCTTCCGAACCTTTTGATGAAGTATCCTATGAGCAAGTATATATCTTCTCGCCTCTGCCGCAAGGGTGGGATCTTTATATTGATGATATTCAATCGATAGTACAGGTCCCGCCTGAAGCGGTTTTGGTTGATTTCATCCAGTAAGTCCCTGTTGGTGGCACAGACAATGCGAATATCTATGGGAATTTCTTTATTTCCCCCTACCCTGGTAACCGACTTTGTCTCCAATACCCTGAGAAGTGCCACCTGCTGCGCCATGGGCATTTCTCCGATTTCATCGAGAAAAAGAGTTCCTCCCGAGGCCTGCTCAAACTTTCCCGCCTTGCCGCCTCTTGCCGCTCCCGTAAATGCCCCCTCCTCATAGCCAAAGAACTCACTGCTGATTAGCTCTGTTGGAATGGCACCACAGTTCACCGCTACGAAGGGACCGTTGACTCGCCGGCTGCCGTTATGGATGGCTTGGGCAAACAACTCCTTGCCGGTGCCGCTTTCCCCTTCAATGAGGACCGAACACTCTCCGTCGGCTACCGCTTCCGCATAAGTCTTCTGACCGATAAGTTTGGGATTTGCCGTAATAATGTCGGAAAACTTATATATGGCTGCATTTCTGCGGCTACTATTCTTACCACCGGAAACCTTGGTCTCCGCTACCGAAATTTTAGGTCTGTTTAGCTGTTCATTGGCCTTTTCCAGCTCCTTTGTCTTTTCGGCAATCTTTTCCTTCCATTGGGTGATGTCCACACCCAACTCCTGGAATTCAAGAAGTTCTCCTTCTTCGGAGAAGAAAGCCTTTCCCACATATTGAATCCAAATGATCTTGCCATCGACCCTTTTAGACCTTCCTTCGATTCGATAACTGGAATTTTCAGGCGTGACCACATTGTGCATGGTGCACCGCTCACGGTCTTCGGGAATGATGAAGTCGAAGCAACTTCTTCCTATAGCCTCTTCTTGAGAAACACCGTGACAATCGCAAAAAGCCTTATTGACATATTTAATGTTGCCAACAGGGTCTTCAATAAGGACGATTTCCGATAGGTTATCAAAGTTTTTTTGGTTTTCTTTCTCCATTTTCTCCTCGCTTCATCCGCTATTAACCCCATGATACACCCAATAGCAAAAGGACACAAGACAGCAGGTCTTGCATCCTTTTGACATGAACAAAGAGTGAATTTATTTTTTCAAACCGATATTGTCCAATTTGCCTGCTCTCTCATCTTCCTTCAGCCATCTGAAGAAGTTGTACATCAGGAAGATGACCACGAACATAAACGGTATGGATACAACGATTGAAAATATTTTTAGAATCGAGAAGTTTGCTTCTACAAACATGATGGACAGTGGTACCAGCGTCAATACGATACACCAGAACACACGAAGCCATCTGTTGACATTGCCGTCTTTTTCCGGTATGGGCTGGGTCGTCTGTGACAGCGAAAGGGAAGCGGAGTCCAAAGAGGATGCCACAAATCCAACCATGATGATTAACACCAAAGCAGGAAGGAATACTGCGCCGCCGGGCAAGAGTTCAAGAACCTGATAGATTCCGGCTTCTCCTACGTTACTGTTTACTAACTCTACAACGTCTGTCAATCCGTTCACATGGGAGTAGATGGAGAAACTGCCATCTATAGCAAACACCAACCAACCGCCCACACTGATTCCGATGAGGGATGCAATGGAGAGCTGTCTGATGGTTCTGCCCTTGGAGATTTTGGTAATGAAGATTCCCATCATGGCACCGTAGTTCAGGTAGAATGCCTGGAAGTACAGAGTCCATGATTCCGGGAAGCCTGTATCGGCAATGGGATCGGTAAAGAGACTAGCTCTTGGGAAGATTTCCAACATCCATCCAAAGGAGTTTGCTGTATTCTTCATGATAAAGTCCGTAGGTCCTGTCAAGAAGATCCAAAGCAGGAATACGCCTGCCAAGATAACCGACCCGTTACTCAAGTTCTTCATTCCTTTTTTCGTTCCGATAAAGGATGTAAAGGTGAATACCGCTGCGATGAACAGTACGATGCCCACCTGAATGGGGAAGGTGACGTCAATTCCGAAGAGTTGAGTCAAAGCGCCGCCGGCCAGAGGCACTGCCAGACCCAAAGAACATCCAAGACCACCAACGATTCCAAAGATAACGACGAAGTCAATGACCTTGCCCAGACCGGTTCTGGCGGTAGGGTTCAATCTGTCTCCCATCATCTCAACACAGATAGCACTGGTCTGCAGTTCCGGCACCTTTCTGATGTAGTAAGCATAGGATAGTGCCAAGGCGATGACCACGTAGATGGCTTGCCCGGAAATACCCCAGTGGAAGAAAGCGTAACCCAATGAAGCCTCCGCCGCCTGTATGGATTCCGGCTCGATTCCAATTCCCGGGGACACATAGTAGTATGCCCACTCAGTAAATGACCAGTAGAGCAGTGCAGATGCAACAGCAGCAAGGGTCATCATGGCCACATAACTGAACATGTTGTATTCGGGCTCGGCATCTCCTAATTTGATGTTGCCGTATTTACCGCTTAAGCAAAAATATACCGATATAATAACAGCTGTAAAGGTAAAGATGAGCAACATGGAACCAAAGTATTTGATGAGCCAGTCAAAGGAACTGTTAACCGCATTCAGTGTCATCTCCGGCTTAATCGCCATAAATGCAACGAAGGCAAACAAGACGGCACAGCTGACAACGATTTGCGGAACATCAAATTTCTTTTGTTTTTTCCCTAAATTGTTATTTTCCATTTCTATTTCTCCTCCTATATTCCTTTCGTATTGGAGTGATAAGTAACATGAGTCAAAAATCAGGTATACGCCCGCAGGTCCTTCCTGCGAGCTGTATACCATATATTCTTAGATACCTACACGTTTCTTAAACATCTCAACGCTAGGAATAGTGATGTCCAGCAGTTCTGCAATCTTAATCTTTGCAGCCATTCCGTAAGATGCATGAGGAGTGATGATGATGTGACCGATATCCAGAGTTTCCCTGATCTCCTTCATGGCAGCCTCATCAGACAAATCCATTGTACTGCATCCCAGTTTTCCTGCGACATATTCTTTTGCTTCGTTTAGCTTCATTCCCTTGAAGACCATACGTGCAACCAGATCTCCGGCAGCTCGTACGCCGCCCATTCCGGCAGCAGCTTCGTGAATGGCAGCCATTCCGAATGTATCTCCGTGACCTATCTACAATCCGTCGGCTTTGCCGATTTCAATCATGGTCTTGGATACTCTCGAAGTAGCATCAACAGGTGAAACGTTGGTCAGAGGAATTCCGCCAACACCCATTCCTACATCTACCAGAACAGGAATGTTCGCTACTCTTGTAGCCTGCTGTACATAAGTTGTGGCTCTCGCCAGGTTCCATGCAAAGGACTTGCTGCTGTTGGTGTTAACTACGCAACCGTAGCTGTGTACGCCGGCCTTTTCACAAGTCTTTACCTGTGCTGCCGGATACTGTCCCGCAATCTTGTCTCCTTCAAACTTGAGTCTGCCGTGCATTCCCAAGTGGAACTCGTTTGCCATACCCATGGTGATGCAAAGGTCCGGATATTTCTCGGACAATGCCTTTGCGGCATTGAGAGCTGCCAAAGCGTCGGCATCTCCCGATGCTCCCGCTGTATCAAACTGGATACCGTCAGCACCTGCTTCTGCCATGATGGAGCCGATATAGATCATATCTGCCGCACACAGCTCTGCAGCTTCTTCCTGTGCCGCCATAGCTTCCTTGATTTTCCCTTCGGGAAGGAGCATGGACCAGTTATCTACCGGGCCGTCAGGCTTGGTGTATAATCCCATGTTGGGCATTGCGCCGTAGAATAGGGGAATGATGGTCTGCTGCTGTACAGCCTCCATTGCCATTCCTTCTTCCGGTGCGATATTCTTGATTGCTTTGTAGCTGTAGTCTGTGTTACACAATTCCATGGAATCGGAACAAAGCACTCTCTCGTGCATGAGGATGTCCGTTCCTCTGTCTACCGGCAATCCGGATCGTACAGGTGCCTTCAAGGTTCCTGCGTCAAATGTGGTGATGGCTTCATTACCCGGCTCAACACTGACCAGCTTGTTGGGCATGGTCAAGATTTCCATCATGTGCTCAACATCTTCGTCGCTCATAGGCTGGGACTTGCCCTTAACTACGGCGTCTTCCATTCCGGCAAGAACATCAGCTTTCAGCTCGTCTTTGGTCATCCATGTTGCTTCGCCGTCGCCCATACGGGTGAAATACTTTTTATCACTCATTGTAATCCTCCTTTCTACTCCTTATTTCTCATCAATAAACTTCAGAGCTCTCTGGCAGCACTCGGACGCGTCCTCGGTGTAAGCGTCTGCACCAATCTTGTCAGCCCATCTCTGTGTAATCGGTGATCCACCTACCATGGTCTTGAACTCCTTCTTCAAGTCCTGAGCAGCCAACTTCTCTTCGATTTCCTTCTGCACTACCATTGTGGTGGTGAGAAGAGCACTAGTTCCGATGATGTCAGCGTTGACTTCCTTCGCCTTTTCGATGATGACATCGGCAGGTACTTCACGTCCCAGGTCATATACTTCCAGGCCAACAGACTTCAGCATGGATACGCAGATACCTTTTCCGATATCGTGAACGTCACCTTCTACGGTCGCCATGATCATCTTGCCCTTTTCCTCTGCTTCGCCACCCTTGGCAGCCAATTCTTCGTCTACCTTGTCGGTAACGACTTTCATGACTTCTGTTGCAAAGATCAATTCGGGAAGGAAAACTTCTCCACGACCGAATCTGTCACCCAGCTCGTTCATTCCCTTACTGAATCCTTCCTGCAGCAGCTCTACAGCAGTGATTCCTTCCTTTTCGCCTTCTTCCAGCACTTCGGTAGCCATATCTTCATCGGCTTCAACGATTGCTTCGAAAGCTCTGTTCATTAAATCTTCTCTTGCCATTATTGTCTCCTTTGTACAAAAATGATAACTCCTGCCCTTTACTTAAGCAATATCAATGCCAAGTATTTCACCAATTAAGAATCCAGTAATTTCAATGCTTCTATCGAACCGATTGCTTTATCGCAATAAAAAATCATGAGAAATAATGATTTTTTTCATCAATTCTCATGATTTATTTCATCAGTCGTTCTAGGATTCGTGCTTTTTTAAGAGCTTTACCACCGTGGATTGATCCACCCCCAAAACCTTGGCAGCTTTATAGGTACTCCCCTCCTTTTGATAGGCATGACGAACCAATTGTTTCTCCACTTCCCACTTCGCTTCTTTCAGGTTCATGATTCCCATGCAGATTACGTTGGAGCCCTGGCGATGGTCCTCGTGTTCCATTAGCATGATCTTCTCGAAATCCTCCTTCTTGATAAATTCGCCTTCCGTCATCACGTAGATTCTCTCAATCATATGTTCCAACTCACGGATATTTCCCGGCCATCTGTAGCTTCGGGCGACGGCATAGAACTCCGGATCGATTCCCTTGTGGCTTCTGTATTTGGAGTTGTACCGAGAAACAAAGTATCGAGTCAAGGCATCGATGTCATCCGGTCGTTCCCGAAGGGGTGGAATTCGAACAGGGATGACGCTCAGGCGGTAGTACAAATCCTTTCGGAAAGTGCCCTCTTCACACATCCTGCGAAGGTCTCGGTTGGTGGCGGCAATCACCCGCGCATTTATTTTTATCGGCTCGGTACCGCCCACCCGTGTAAAAGTCCCTTCCTGGAGGAAGTCTAAGAGCTTGACTTGCAAATTCAACGGAAGCTCCCCAATTTCATCTAAAAACAGTGTTCCCCCATGGGCCATCTCGATCTTTCCTTTTTTCCCGTTCCTCTCGGCACCGGTAAACGCACCGGCTTCATATCCAAAGAGTTCCGATTCAATGAGATTTTCAGGTATTGTCCCACAGTTTATCTTGAAAAGCGGTCCCTTTCTGTTAATCCCAAAGTGATGAATGGTCCGAACCGCAACTTCCTTCCCCACACCGGTCTCTCCCTCTACAAGGATTGCCATATCCAGGTCGGCTATCTTTACCAAGGTATTCTTGATTTCTTTCATCCCATGGTCCACTGAGATAAAACCCTCCTCAGAGAACACGTTGTCTCGCAAGTTGGTGATTTCCTCCTGCTGAGATTCCACGGTTCCCAATAGGTGATTTAGCGCATCCACGTCCTTTGTGGTGCTGATTACCATGATGATGTTTTCTCGGTCGTCTCCGAAAATCGGGACTCCCGTTGCCAGAACAGCCTTATCCTCCTTTACCTTTTGGATAATGGAAACGGTCTTTCTCTGGCGAAGAACCTCCATGGTGACACTGGGCTTGAAGAAGCCTTCCTCAACCAAGTCGTCTACGTGCCGTCCGATGATTTCTGTAACAGGTTTTCCAATGACCTCCACTGCCGCAGGATTGACGAATATCGTGATTCCCTTTCCGTCGGTCACAAAAATTTCATCACCGAAGTTATCGGCCATGATTTTATAAAAGTCTGCTTCGTATTGCCGCTCCGCTTTCCCTTTTCTTTTTTCCATCCCAACCTCCTCTGCGATGATGAATTAATTCATTGTATCATACAAGGGGAGACTGATTCAAATTTCTTTTTCTCTCCCCGAGAAGAGCGATGGCCAGTGCCAGTCCTCCAGCAGTAATTTTAGATGCAATATAGCCATAAAAAACGTAGGCAGGAGCAACGGAGATGACAAAGGCCAATTGACCTCCCAGAATATATGCGCCGCTAACACAGATGGCCCCGTTGATAATCTTCCCACGGTCATCCATCTTGCTAAACAAGGTAATGGCCGTTATGCTATTGATCATGTTCAGCATGAGGCCGATTATGCCCAGCTTGTCCGTCCCCATCTTCTCACCCAAGTAGTCAAAGGCCTTCCCGAAATACATAGTGAGAATTCTCGTAAGGACCAAACCACCGCAGACGATGATGGACATGCGGAAGACAATGAGAAGGGCATTGAGGACCAAATCGCCGGGAACAAAGGACAGCTTGGGGATGAATAGACCGGCAATGACAATCACGAAGAGGATTTGACAAATGAATTTAATGATATTGCTAAAGGTAAGAATGATCTTCTCCGTTTGTTTCGGCGCCTTGAGGAATCCCATGAGGAGGACAAGGCAAATCAGAGTGATGATGCTGATGTTGAGAAAGAGCTTGCCCGGTGGAATTCCCATGACTAAGCCACCCACAACCAGACCTGCAGGAATTGCTATGATTCCATAGATAAATCCTCTGACCATCTTCTGTTTGGTCTCCATATCGAGAACGGCAAAGATGACGGGAAGTTGAAAGCTAACGAATTGTCCCAGACAACCACCGATGACCAGCCCCGAAAAGAAGCCCATGTCCCGATCTTCCGCCAAACCCATGGCGATAGGTTGGCCGCCCAAATCCGGGGCGAGTATTCCTCCCGAGAGGATGGAGGGATCCATAGGCAAAAAGGAGGTGGCATTTCCAATCGTTTCGGAATTCCCCTCTATGAGTACGGTTCCTACACAGTAGATACCCACAATATATACGGACATGGTGCCCATGGTGGAAAGCCCGCTATCAATTTCCCTATCAAAACCGAATCGACCACCTATGGCTTTATCCAAAAATCCCAAGGCAGCAAAGGCTGCCAATACAATGACAAAAACGTCCATCATCACCCCTGTAATATCAAACTGCTCCACCCTGGCAATCCAAGGCGGAGCAGCAGTTTCCGTTATTTTATTCAATCACCAGGCAATCCTTGGGGCATTTCTCAACGCAGATTCCGCACGTTGTGCAGGTGTCATGATCTACCTTCCAAATCTTTTCCTTTCGATCCACTTCCAAAGCGTCCACGGGACAGTTCTTCACGCAGATGCCGCAGTATATGCAGACTTCTTCGTCGCATTTCAGCTTTTCGTCTCCGTCAGCAGGTGCCGCTTCCTTTGCTTCCCCGTTCTTCGCCGGTGTCGCCTTTGGCTTTTCCACTTCCGGAACGTTGGCCGTATCTATTACCTTTTCCGTGCTTGGCTCCGTGTAATCCGGTTCCATGAACAGACACTTCTTGGGACAGACAGCAACACACTCTCCACATTGGATGCACTGCATCCTCTCGATGGTCCATGTGCGCCCACCTCGATCTACCGTAATGGCATTGGTGGGACACTTCTTGCCGCAGATACCGCAAAGGATGCAGTCCTTTTCTTCGATGCGGATGTGACCTCTCGTCCTTTCCTTCCATTCAGCAGGAATGACAGGATACATCTTGGTGGCAGGCTTCTTAAACAGGCTGCCCATTACTACCTTACCGATTTTAAAATTTGCCATGCTTTTCCACCTACCTTTCTGTACAACTGATACAGGGGTCGATAGTCAGTATGAGCATGGGAACATCAGCCAGGTCACATCCCTGCAAGGTCTTCACCATGGCGGGAATGTTCTGATTGGTCGGTGTTCGGACGCGCATTCTCTCCAGGAACTTTGTTCCCGTGTCGAATCCCTTTGCATAATAAACCGCTTCTCCTCTGGGCTGCTCCAGCCTCATGACGAACTCACCGGTTACGTTGCCCTTAACGGGAACGGAGATGGGTCCATCGGGAATCTTGTTGACCGCTTCTTCAATCATGTCCAAAGCCAAGAAGATGTCTCTGATTCTTACGACACAACGAGCATAACAGTCGCCGGCAGTTTCCACACAAGGCTCAAAGTTTAATTCATCGTAGATGCCGTGACCATTGAGACGCATATCCTGTACAACGCCGGAAGCTCTTGCCATGGCGCCGACTGCGTCCAATTCAATGGCGTCTTCCTTGGACAAATATCCTACGCCACACAGTCTGTTCTTTACGGACTTGTCTTCCATAAAGACATCGGTCAACTCCTTCAGCTCTTTTTTAATACCGTTGAGTTCCTTGACCATCTTGTTCAATGTGGCAGTGTCGATGTCTTTTCTTACACCACCCACCTTGCACACGGAGAAGATAACTCTTCCCCCGGTGGTCTCTTCAAAGAGGTCCAGAACGGTCTCTCGCAGCTTCCACACATGCATGAACAAGCTTTCAAAGCCAAATCCGTCGGCCAAAAGTCCCAACCACAGCATGTTGGAATGTGCTCTTCCCAATTCATGCCAAATGGTTCGCAGATATTCCGCTCTCTTGGGAATCTCAATGCCCATTGCGCCTTCCACGGCAGCGCAATAGCCCCAACCGTGTCCGAAGCTGCAGATGCCGCAAACTCGCTCTATAACGTATACCATTTCGGTATATTCCTTTTTTTCTACCAACTTTTCCAATCCTCTATGGATAAATCCAATGGAGGGAATGGCTTCTACAACCTTCTCGTCCTCGATGACCAGGTCCAAATGAACCGGCTCGGGAAGTACCGGATGTTGTGGTCCGAAAGGAATAATAGTTCTTTTACCCATGTTTTCTACCTTCCTTTCTTATTTCTTCTTCCATGGAGTCGGCTCTGCAACCTTGTAGAAGTTGCCGCCGTAATCTAATGCGTTGTGAAGGAACTTGATGCCGAACAAGTCATTCAACTCGTTTTCATAGATAAAGGCACTCCAATATTCCTTCGTGATGCTTTCCAACTCATCGCCTTCATTCACATGGATCCTGAAGTTGACGAGGTCGTGATCCTTGTCGAAGGAGTACAGAAGTTCATAGCCTTCTTCCTTCGCCGTTGCACATGCCTGGACAAATCGATAGCCGTCCTGTCGCAGGTTACGCACAATACCCAATAATTCAGAACCCTGTATTGATCGTATGTCCTGAACTAGAAATTTCTTTTCGCTCATACCGCCGCTCCCTTCTGGTTATTATCGGCATCCATCTTGGCCTTTTTTTCCGCCAAGATGCCAAGACCCTTAACGACGCCGTCAATGATGGCCTCCGGTCTTGCAGCACAGCCGGGAACGTAGCAGTCCACGGGAATTACGGTGTCCGTTCCGCCCATGATATTGTAGCATTCTTTAAAGATTCCACCGTTGGTGGCGCAGATTCCGATCGCTACTACTACCTTTGGTTCCGGCATTTGCTCATATATTTGTTGTACAACATTCTTGTTCTGCTCGTTGATGGAGCCGGTGACAAGAAAAACATCTGCGTGCTTGGGGTTACCGGTGTTGATAATTCCAAACCGCTCTACGTCGTACATAGGTGTAAGGCAGGCCAACACTTCTATGTCGCAACCGTTACAGCTGGATCCGTCATAGTGGATGACCCAGGGTGATTTTGTTACATATGCCATGTGATTGCCTCCTTAAACATATAGCAGAATGAACAGGTTTACAGTTCCCAGAACCAACGCAACGACCCACGCCGAATTGATTGCAAACTGCCACTTCATTCTTGCAAAGCTGTTGTCGATGAATACTTCCAGGAAGTAGGTCAGAAGACAAACAACTACGCCTATAACGATACCCCAGACGGTTCCGTTCATGAAGAAGAGGAACACGAATCCGAGTAAGAATATGTTTTCAAACCAGTGTGCCGCTTCAATGAGGGCCAAGGTTCTGCCTGAAAACTCGGTCTTCAGTCCCGCAACCAGTTCCTGGTGTCCGTGATGGGACATGGACAGGTCGAAGGGGGATTTTCTGAACTTAATGGTCAGAATGAAGATATATCCCAAGAAGATTCCGATGAGGTATATGAGGGGCATTTTTTCACCACCCATGATAGCGCCTACATCGAAGCTGCCTGTGTACATGTAGAATCCGATTGCTGTGATCAGCACCATAGGCTCGTATGCCAGCATCTGCAACAATTCTCTTTCCGCACCTACCTGTGCAAAGGGAGAGTTGGAGGAGAAGGCTGCTATGATGAGGAACACGCTTGCCAGTGTCAGTGTGAAGATGACCAGCAACAGGCTCAGTCCCGCAAAGAAGAATGCACCTGTGACGACGATGAAGATGAAGAAGCAGAAAACGTAGAAGTCCTGTACTCTGTTTACCGTAATGTTTTCCTTTTCCCACAGCTTCAAGAAGTCATAGAACGGCTGCAATATGGGAGGACCGAATCTTCCCTGCATTCTCGCAGTGATTCTTCGATCGATACCTGCCAGCAGACCACCGATAAAGGGAGCCAGGATCAGATATGCAACTACACTGATGATGATTGTGATTGTAGTATTCATTTTACATACCTCCCAGCATTGCACCGGCAACCATTCCAATGGCAACGACAATTACGATGCCCGTGGTAATCACGCCGATGACATTCATCTTAAACTCTCCGAAATAGCCTTCCATATACCAGTTTCTCAGGGAAACTTCCGTCTTGCCTTCCATGGAGTTGATGAAGGTCAAGTCGTCGCCGGTGTTGACACCTGCCATGTAGATGGGGACGATTTTCTTTGTAGTTCTTCCGAAGAGGAATGCAAAGAGCAAAATCAGTACAGCTATCATGATAACCATGATAATCATGTTGTTCTCAGACAGTGCCATGGTTTCCACTGTTCCGTAGGTATCGGACAGATAGGGGATGACCATAGCCTTAGAGATGAAGGGGAAGCCCAGACATACGATTACAGTCAACACTGACAAAATCATATGCACTACGGTTTCTTCACGATGAACATTCTTTTGAATATCCTCTCTTCCCGCCATAATGGCAGAAAGCTTGCCCATCCATTTGGTCCAGTAGAAGGCTGTCGCCGCACTACCGAAGCAGATAATCACCACCAAGATGACATTGCCCGAATCCACAAAGGCAACCATGGTCGCCCACTTGGATATGAGCATGCCGAAGGGTGCCAGGAACATTCCTGCAATTCCTATGAGCATGAAGCTGGCAAGCCTTGGCATTCTGTTGAACAGGCCGTCCATATCCTCAATATCTCTACTTCCGATGTTATGCTCCGCCGTTCCTACGCATAGGAAGAGAAGAGACTTGGTTACTGCATGGAAGATGATGAGCATGATTCCTGCCCAAACCGCTTCCGCAGAGCCGATACCGCCGCAGGCTACGATGAGTCCCAAGTTGGCAACGGTGGAGTAAGCCAGCACCTTCTTTGCGTTGCTCTGAGAGATGGCAGCAAAGGATGCCAAGAGGAAGGTAATTCCTCCCACCAGCGCTACCATAATTCCTGCAACATTGTTTCCAAGAACCGGTGCCAGTTTGATAATCAGGAAGACACCCGCCTTAACCATTGTGGAAGAGTGAAGCAGTGCCGACGTAGGTGTAGGCGCTACCATGGCTCCCAACAGCCAGCTGTTGAACGGCATCTGTGCCGCCTTGGTGATTCCTGCAAATGCCAAGAAGATGGCAGGTATTACGACGCTGTATCCCATGGTTCCGATGGTCAACATTGTGTTTAGTTCCAGTGTACCGTAGGTGGTGCCAAGGGTGATGATACCGATGACGAATCCCAGTCCTCCGGCCAAGTTCATGACGAGGGCTCTGAAAGCGTTTCTCGTTGCCACCTTGTCCTCGTTCTCTTTCTTGTGGAAAAGTCCGTTGTAGCCGATGAGGAAGAACGAGCAGAGGGAAGTGATCTCCCAGAAGAAGTACATCCAAACCAGGTTGTTTGACATTACCAAGCCGAACATAGCTGATAAAAATACGAACATGAGGAAGAAGAAATAAGGTCTTCGATCCGGCGCACTCTTGTGGTGCTTTTGGAAGTCCTTCATGTACCCGATTGCGTAGACGCAAATGAGAGAACCTATGATTCCGATGATCAAAACCATAATCATGGATAGCCTATCTACATAGACATTGTATCCCACTTCGATGCTATGTCCCGTGCCCATCTCAAACCAGATCAATAGTGGTGTCTGGATTAACGCAAATATGGGAGCCAGGTACTGCTTTTTCATCACGCCGACAACAATGATGATAATCGCGAGAACCACCTCAATGGCCATCATAACATAGCCGATAGTTGCCGCTTTCGGAACATCAAAATATTGTCCTCCGCTGTTGAAATGCTGTACCACGAGATAGATGGAAGCCGCTGCGATAACCGCTGCAGAAATCTTCACAATAATATCTCTGGCCACATCCGCTTTGAGCAATAACAGAACGATTGCAACAATTAAGGGGAACCCGATAAGAAAAAATATTGTGCTCATTAAACCCTCCTAACATTGTTAAAATAAATACACAGACATTATATATGTCTTGTATACTTAAAACAAGCATTTTCACCTATGTTTCATTTTTTATACAACATTATATGTCATTGACACAATTTGCCGAATAAACTGAATGTTTTGCCTTCTAAAGCCCGGACGGAAACGATTTCTCCAATGAGATTTTCCGGCCCGGAAAAGTCGATTTTTTTGAAGCCTTCCGTCCTTCCCGTCAAGATATTTTTGTCCTTTTTACTGAGGCCTTCCACCAAAACCCGCTCCACTTTTCCTTCACGATTTCGGTTCTTCTCCAGGGCGGATTGGTTGATTACATCCACCAACATTTCGAATCTTTCGTGCTTGATTTCCTCGGGGATTTGATCCTCATATTTTTCCGCCGGCGTTCCCTTTCGTACGGAGTACAAAAAGGTAAAGGCGGAATCAAAACCCACCTCTTGGCATAGACGAAGTGTCTCACGAAAGTCTTCTTCCGTCTCTCCCGGAAAGCCCACGATGATGTCCGTGGTAATGGCAATATCCGGCCTGACTTCCCTGAGTTTTTTCACGAGAAGAAGATAATCTTGTCCACTGTACTTTCGGTTCATTCGTCTCAAGATTTCATCGCTTCCCGACTGCATAGGAAGATGAATATGGCCGCAGAGCTTCTCAAACTCTCCAAAGGCAGCAATCAAATCCGGGGACAGATCCTTGGGATGGGATGTCATAAAGCGAATTCGCTGCAGGTCGGGAATTTCGTGAAGCAGGCGAATCAGTCCCGTGAAGTCCGTTCCTTCGCTGTAGTAGGAGTTGACATTTTGGCCCAGTAATGTCACCTCTCGCACGCCGTCGGCGGTCAGTTCCATGATTTCTCGTTTGATTTCTTCCGCCAACCTGCTTCGCTCACGCCCCCTGGTGTAGGGCACGATGCAGTAGGTACAGAAGTTGTTGCAGCCGTACATGATGTTGACGAATGCCTTGTATTTATGCTTTCGCTTGGAGGGCATCTTCTCCACGATTTCGCCCCCCTCTTCCCATACGGAAATACTCTTTTCGTTCCTGAGAAGAGTATCGTCCAGTAATTGGGGAAATTGATGGATGTTGTGGGTGCCAAAGACGATGTCCACCCAAGGGTATTTTTGCTTTACTTCGTCCACTACGTGTTGCTGCTGCATCATGCACCCGCAGACACAGACGACAAAGTCCGGTCGCTCCTTCTTGATCCTCTTTAACTGTCCCAAGGTACCGAAGAATCGCTTGTCCGCATTTTCCCTTACGCTGCATGTGTTGATAATGGCTATGTCAGCCTCATATTTACTTTCCGTTTCTCCATATCCCTTTTCCGAAAGAAGCCCTGCCAATGTCTCCGAATCTCGTTCGTTCATCTGGCAGCCGAATGTCTGTATGTGAAACTTTTTATCCTTGTTCATGTTTTCTGTCTCGTCCCATTAGTATTTCCACCGCATCCTTTGCGTTCGTCTCGCCCTGAATGACCTTGTATATCTGTTCCGTTATGGGCATTTCCACGCCGGCCTTTTCCGCCAACTGATAGGCCGCCTCCGTGGTGAACATGCCTTCCACCACCATGCCAACCTTCTCGGTTGCCTCATGGGGATGCATTCCCTCTCCTATCATAATACCGCAGCGGCGATTTCGAGAGTGCATGCTGGTACAGGTCACGATGAGGTCACCCACTCCCGTAAGACCTGCAAAGGTTGCGGGGTCAGCCCCTAAGGCAACACCTAACCTGGTGATTTCCGCAAGTCCTCTCGTCATGAGGGCTGCTTTTGCATTGTCTCCAAAGCCGATGCCGTCCGAGATTCCCGCACCGAGGGCGATGATATTCTTCAAAGATCCACCCAGTTCCACACCCACCACATCGCTTCCCGTATATACGCGAAAACGGTTGGTCATAAATGCGTCCTGCACTTCGTGGGAGATAGTCTCATCCTTTGAAACCACAGCTACCGTTGTAGGCAGCGCCTGGCCCACCTCTTCCGCGTGAGAAGGTCCGGAAAGAACGGCATACTTTAATTCCGGCATGATCTCTTCCGCCACCTGAGACATTCGAAGCAGGGTTTTCTGCTCGATTCCCTTAGCCACGTTGACGGCAATGACATCCTCTCCCAAGAAGGGCTTCGCCGACAAGAGGGCCTTGCGGAAGTGCTGCGCCGGGACAGAGAATACCACTAATTGAACCCCTTCGAGGGCATCTTCCATGGTCTCGACTATATCCAAATTATCCCCAAAGGAGATCCCCTTTAGGTATTTTTCATTTTCCCTTGCGGAAGTCATGTTCTTCAATAGGGCACGATCCAAATCCCACATCTTCACGGCATGTCCCTTATTGGACAGGGTGACCGCCAAAGCCGTTCCCCAGCTTCCCGCACCGATGACGCCGACTCTCTTCATTTCCATTTTTTCCTCCCCACTGCACTATGGCAGCGTGATACTCCTATTTTTTGAAGCTCATCTTGGGCTCTTCTCCCCTGACGAGACGACCGATATTGCTCCTGTGCTTCCATAAAATAATCAACGCCAACAGGCTCCCCAAAAGGATGAAGTCCGGTTCCAGAAAGTATGCCAATACCGGAAAGAGCATGGCACCCACCACGGAACCGGCAGACATTCGCTTCGTCACCAATACGACGATGACAACCACACCAAGGCAGGCAAATCCCAGCGCCGGGTTCAGACCGCACAGCGCACCGAAGGCTGTTGCCACCCCCTTGCCGCCCTTGAAGCGGAAGAAGACGGGCCAAACATGTCCGATCATCACGGCAACGACGCAAATCATGGCAGCCAATTGTCCCAGCAGAACACCTGCCAACACCACTGCCACCGTACCCTTGAGCACATCGATAACCAAGGTTGCGACGGCTGCTCTCTTTCCCAGCACCCGAAGTACGTTGGTCGTGCCCGCATTTCCGCTGCCTTCCTTGCGAATATCAATTCCATGCATTCTGCCGATGAGGATGGATGGTGAGATGTTGCCCAGCAAATATGCAATGATTGCGGCAATTACAATGGCCCAATACCCTGTGCCCCAATCAATGAGGCCTGTGTAACTATACATCCTCTTCTCCCTTTTCTCTGAACACAAACTTGATGGATGTTCCTTCAAAGCCAAAGGCATCTCTAATCTTGTTTTCCAAATATCTGGAGTAGGAGAAATGCATTAGCTTTCTTTCGTTGATCTTAAAGGAAAACAGAGGCGGTTTCACACCTACCTGTGTGGCGTAATATATCTTCAGTCGCTTTCCCTTGTCGGAAGGCGGTTGCTTCATCATCACCGCATCGGCAATAAGGCTGTTCAGCTGACCGGTGGATATGCGAAGAGCCCTCTTTTCCGCCACAACCTTGGACATCTCCAAAACCTGGGGCACCCGCTGTCGGTTGAGAACGGAAATGAAAATGCTGGGGGCATAGGACATAAAGGACAGTTCCTTGGCGATGTCCTTCTTGAAATTGTTCATGGTGTTGGTTTCCTTCTCAATGAGATCCCACTTGTTCACCACAACGATGATACCCTTTCCCGCCTCATGAGCCACTCCGGCAATCTTCTTGTCCTGCTCCGTCACTCCATCCTGGGCATCGATGACCAAGAGGCAAACATCGCATCGTTCAATGGCCGCCACGGCACGGATGACACTGTAACGCTCAATATCTATGTTCACCTTGCTCTTTCGCCGAATGCCGGCGGTATCAATGAGCACGTACTTTTCCCCATCCTTTTCAAAGGGAGTGTCAATGGAATCCCTGGTGGTTCCCGCAATGGGGGAAACAATGACCCGGTTCTCTCCCAACAGTTCGTTGATGAGGGAGGACTTCCCCACATTGGGCTTTCCAATGACGGCAATCTTAATATCCTCTTCCTCTTCTTCCCCATCCAAGGGTGGGAAGCCATCCATGATGGCATCCAACAAGTCTCCCAGGTTGAGCATATTGGCCGCGGAAACCGGAATCGGCTCCCCCAATCCCAACTCGTAAAAGTCATAAAAGTCCTCTGGAAGTTGAGGCTTGTCCACCTTGTTCACTGCCAGAACGACCTTTTCCGCCTTCCGACGAAGCATCTCTGCCACTTCTCGATCGGAGGTGGTAAGGCCTTCCTTTCCGTCCACCAAAAACAGAACCACATCTGCCGTTTCCATGGCCAGTTCCGCTTGGGCACGCATTTGGGCGGGAATGATTTCCGTGTTATCCGGTTCAATCCCCCCTGTATCTATCAGGGCAAAGGATATTCCGTTCCAGTCTGCTTCCGCATATATTCTGTCCCGCGTCACGCCGGGGGTGTCGTCCACAATGGAAATCCGCTTCCCCACAATTCTGTTAAAGAGGGTGGATTTTCCCACGTTGGGTCGTCCTACGACGGCTACTATGGGTTTACTCATCAAATATTCCTCCTATGAACTCCTGGGGAATGAACTCTTTCAGGTCGTCCATCCCTTCGCCCACGCCCACATACTTAATGGGCATGTCGAATTCATCGGCAATGGTAATGGCGATGCCGCCCTTTGCCGTTCCGTCCAACTTTGTTAAAACGATGCCGCTCAGGTTGGTTACATCACCAAACTCCTTTGCCTGAGAAACGGCGTTTTTTCCCGTGGTGGCATCTAAGACAAGGAGGGTTTCTCGAGCCGCCTCCGGCCACTCCCTGTCGATGACCTTATTCATCTTTTCCAACTCCGTCATGAGGTTTTTCTTTGTCTGTAGCCTGCCCGCCGTATCACAGATGAGTACATCAATTCCCCTCGCCTTTGCAGCGGCAATGGCGTCGAATATGACGGCCGAGGGGTCTGCCCCCTCTTGGTGACGAATGACTTGGGCACCGATTCGGTCCCCCCAAATAGCCAGCTGCTCTCCGGCAGCGGCACGGAAGGTGTCGGCGGCGGCAAGAAGAACGCTCTTCCCTTCCAAGATGCATTTGTGGCCAATTTTTCCGATGGAGGTGGTCTTCCCACCACCGTTGATGCCAATCATTAAAATGACCAAAGGTGTCTCACTGCTCAGCTTCAATGCATCGCCCTTATCCACCAGGTTGGTCATGATCTTTTGCATGATGGTGGTCACGCTTTTGGCAGTTGTAATATTTTCATTTTCAATAATTCCACGAATCCTGTCCATGATGTGCATGGTGGTTTCCATGCCGATGTCCGAGGTGATGAGAATTTCTTCCAGTTCATCCAACAGGTCGTCGTCTACCTCGTTTTTCCCCCGGATGGCTTCATTGAGCCGCTCCGACATCCGTCCAAAGAAGGATTTCTTTATCTTCTTGTCCATTACCATCTCTTTTCCTCCCTACATCAACGGTGCATCACCCATTCTCAAGGAATACACCTTGGATACGCCACTTTCCGGCATGGTGATGCCGTACATGACATCTGCGTGTTCCATGGTGGCCTTCTGGTGGGTGATCAGTGTAAATTGCACCCCGTCAAAGTTTCTTAAATACTCTCCGAAGATATTCAGATTGCTGTCGTCCAAGGCGGCTTCCACCTCGTCTAAAATACAGCAAGGTGTCGGCTTCGTTTTCAAAACGGCAAACATGAGGGCAATGGCCGTCATGGTCTTCTCCCCTCCGGAAAGAAGGTTGATGTGTTTCAACTGCTTGCCCGGAGGCTGTGCAATGATTTCGATTTCCGAATCGAAGGGGTTGCTTTCATCCGAGAGGGTAATCTTCGCCTCCCCACCGCCGTATAGCTCCTGAAAGACCTTCTCAAAGTTGTCCACCACCTGGTCGAAACTCTCCTTGAACTTGCTTCGAATGGTTCTGTCCATCTGGTCGATGAGTCTTTTCAATTCGTCCATGGACGTGATAATGTCATTTCGCTGTCCAGTCAGGAATTCATACCGTTCGCTGACGGTGGCGTATTCCTTGATGGCCCCCACGTTCACTTCCCCCAGCTCCTTTATTCTGGACTTAATGTCCCTGTTTTCCTTTATCGCCGAAGAAAGAGAAAAGTCTTTTTTCTTAAAGTCCATTGCCTGAATATAGGACAGTTCAAACTCTTCCCATAACTTGTTGCGGGCATTCTCCAGCTGGGTTTCCCCTCTCGCCTTCTTGATTTCCAATTCCACAAAGCTGTTCTGCAAGTTTGTCAGTTGCTCTTCTATCGTATCCCTTTGGGCATTTTCTTCGTCCAAAGATGCGGCAATGCGACCCTTATCCTCTCGCAGTTCTCCCAAATATCCCTGCAGATGATCCCTGACTCTTTCCTTCTCTTCGATGCGTTCCTCGTTGCTTTTGTGGCTGTTGCGGATTTCTTCTCCCTCAGTCAACTGGGCCGCCAAGTCCTCTTCCTTCCGTTGTTTCTCCCTTTGGAAGCCCTCAATGCTCTCTTTGATTTTGTCCACGAGGGCATCGATTTTTTTCTGTTCGCCCACTTCTTCTTGCAAAGCAATTCTTTCTTCTGTCAATAGATCCTCAAAGTCCTCTGCAATCTTTTTCTCTTCATTGAAAACTTGGGAACCCTCTTCCAGTTCCTTCTCCAAGACAGCCAAGTCGGACCTTGCCTTTTCCACTTCTAAGCGGAGTTTTTCCACCCCTTCGTCAGACTCTGCCTGTTCCCTTTGTATGTGTTCCAGCTCCTTGTCTCTCTTCTCGCTACCGGTCTCCAAGGCAGAAAGGGACGTTTGGAGTATATTGATTTCGTTTTCCTTCGCCATAACAAGTCGCTCTGACTCTCGCAAATCATCTTCCGTGAGGCTGATGGCGTGTTCCGTTTCCCGTAGTTCTTCTCTAAAGTCTGTCAGCTCCTGCTTCTTTTTTTCCAGGATGAGGCTCTTTTCCTCCAGGGCTTTGCCCAGGCTCTCCATTTCCACCCTTCTATCTAGGATATTTGCCGATTTGTTCCGGTATTTTCCACCGGTAATGGCTCCGCCGGCATTGATGATTTCTCCCTCCAAGGTAACTATTTTAAAGCCCCCGGAAAGCCTTTTGGATAGGGCTATGGCTTGGTCCATGGTCTCCATGATGACGATGTTTCCGAGAAGATAATCCATTGCCACCTGATACTTCTTGTCGTATCCCACGGTTTCCGTAGCATAACCCATGAAGCCGGCCACTGTTTCGATTCCCTTATGACGGAGAGGATCTCTTGCCTTTAAGGATTTCAGGGGCAAAAATGTCAAACGACCACCCTTCCTGTCCTTGAGCCTCCCAATGGCTTCCTTTGCGGCGGCATCATCCTCACAGATAATGTTCTGCATGGTGGCACCCAGTGCAGTTTCTACGGCTGTTTCATACCCTGCCGGTACCTTTATCAGCTCGGCCACCACACCGTTGATGCCCTTTATGCCTTCCGACATGATAAACTTCACGCCGCTGTTGTATCCCTCGTAGTTATTCTCCATTTCCTCGAAGGTCTTCCGCCTGGACGAGATTTGTCCCATCTCAATGTTCAGCGCTTCGATTTCCTTCTGGAGCCGACTCTCTTCATGTCGGATTTCTTCTCTGCGATGGGAATGCTTCTCCCGCAACTTTCGATTTTCCCCAAGAGATTTCACAGAAACCCTGTGTCCCTCTTCAGCATCTGCCAAAGCCTGTTTCTGCTCATCAAAACTGGTGTCCCCTTCTCCTCTTTCCGCAAGAAGGGCAGCCTCTCTCTTTTCCAGTGTCTCCTTGAGATTGGTCAGGCTGTTGATTTCCATGGTCTTGCCGTTGATATCGGTGTTTATGGAGAAGATGCGGTTCTTCTTTTCATCCAGCTCCCTCGTCTTTTGTTCAAGAGCACCCTCGAGGGCTTCATGCTCTCCGATTTTCTCGGTTAAAGCAGCTTCCTTTTCCGCAAGCTGTTGGTCGATTTCTTCTTTTCTTGAGAAGAGCTCTTGCGCACTGTTTTCTTCCCCCTCTATCTTCTCCGCCAATGCGGTGATTTCCTGTTCCAATCGCTCCCGGTTGGCGGTGATGGCCGTCAGTCTCTCGTTGCTCACTTCTCCTTGGTTGACCAGTGAGTTGACCGCTTCCACCGCAGCCAAGTGCTTGGCTGTCGCCTCTTCCATAAGACGGTCCAGCTCTTCTCTCTTCTCATTTCCTTCGGAAAGGGATTTCATCAGCAGATCCTTTTCGGATTTCTTCTCTTCCATCTCCTGTTTCAGTTGGGTCATGTCATCCTTGATGTACTCGCTTTTCAGCTCGATGGACTCCACGTTCTTCAACGTAATGTTTATTTCCAACTCTCGGTGACGATCCTTCAGCTCCAGATATTCCGTAGCCTTCACACTGTCCTCTCGAAGACCGTCGATTCGCCCTTCGATTTCTCCGATGATATCGTTGACGCGCTCCACATTGGAAGTGGCAGCAGACAACTTTCGCTCCGCCTCCGCTTTTTTGCTCCTGTACATGACAATGCCGGCAGTCTCTTCCAGAATCTCCCGAATACTTTCCGTATTGTTGCTGATGATGTCCGATATCTTTCCCTGGCCGATGATGGAATAGCCTTCCACGCCGATGCCCGTGTCCATAATGAGTTCACGGATATCCCGCATGCGGCAGGGATTGTTGTTGATCAGGTATTCGCTTTCTCCCGACCGATACATTCGCCTGGTAATGGCAACCTCGTTGTAAGCAATGGGAAGAATTCCCGTGGAATTGTCGATGACCAAGGTCACTTCCGCCATTCCTCTGGACTTCCTGTTGGTGGTTCCCGAGAAGATGACATCTTCCATCTTGTCCCCCCGAAGCATCTTTGCACTTTGGGCGCCTAAAACCCACCGAATGGCATCGCAGACATTGCTCTTTCCGCTGCCATTGGGGCCAACGACACAGGTGACACCTTTATGAAACTCTATGATAACAGGCTCTGCAAACGACTTGAACCCGTGTATTTCCAATCTTTTAAAGTACATCCTTTTTCCCTCGCATTACCGCTTCCTTTGCGGCCTGCTGCTCCGCATCCTTCTTGCTCTTTCCCTGTCCTCGACCCTTGGGAACACCATCCACCGAGGCGGTAACGAAAAAGGTCTTGTTGTGATCCGGACCTTCTTCCCCATCCAAGATATACCGAATATCTACCGAGCCATCCCGCTGCATCAGCTCCTGTAACATGGACTTATAATCATTTCGAATTTTTCCTGCCACTGCCTCCTCAATTCTGGGAGCGAGCCATCGGAGAACAAAGGTCTTAGCCTCTTCATAGCCTCCGTCCAAATATATGCTGCCAATGGTGGCCTCCACAGCATCGGCGAGAATGGATTCTCGTTCCCTTCCCCCGGTCTGTTCTTCTCCCTTTCCCAGTTCCAGAAAAGCGCCCAGTCCCAAGGTTTTCCCCAAGTCCGTCAGGGACTCTTCACAGACCACATGGGCGCGCGCCTTGGAGAGCACCCCTTCCGTTGCCTTCGGCATGCGTCGATACAGTTCTTCCCCCACAATGGCATCCAAAAAAGCATCCCCCAAAAATTCCAGCCGTTCATTGCTCTCATTGGGGGACAGTCCCTTTTCTCTAATGTGAGAACTGTGGGTCATGGCCTGCGCCAGATACCCTTCCTCCCGAAAGGAGTATCCTATTTTTGTCTGCAGGTCATTCATCTTCACTGATTATGATCTCCTCTATATCCAGAACGGAGTTCTGAATAATCTCTACTACATTTCCTTGAGCATAGGGAATGCCCTTGATGATGGTGTTCTTCACTGCATTGGACTTGGAAGAACCATGCATCTTGACGATGGGTCCTTTAACGCCTAAGATTGGAGCGCCCCCGTATTCGGAGTAATCAAACTCCTTCTTCATCTCCATCATCTTACTCTTGAGGAAGAGGGCTCCTACCGTTGCCTTCACTCCATCGGTAAACTTTTTCTTCAGCAGTTTCAACATGCTCCAGGCAAGGCCTTCCGTCAACTTCAAGATAACATTGCCCACAAAGCCGTCGCAGACAATTACATCGCAAGCGCTGTTGGGAAGTTCTCTGGCCTCCACGTTTCCAATGAAGTTCACATGGCTTTTTTCAAGGAGTTCATAGGCCGCCCTGGTCAAGGTGGATCCCTTGTTTTCTTCCACACCCAAGTTCACCAGACCGACTCTGGGATTCTGGCGATTGAGGACCTTCTCCATGTAGATGCTGCCCATAATGCCAAACTCCAACAGGTTATCCGGCTTGCACTCGCTGTTTGCACCGGCATCTACCAAGAGACTGGGTTGTCCGCCGTTGAGGCTTGGATATATGCTGGCCAAGGTGGGTCGGTCAATTCCTTGGATTCTTCCCAAGATAAACAGACCGCCTGCTAACAGTGCTCCCGTATTACCAGCGGAAATGAAAATATCACCCTCACAATTTCGGACCATATTCAGCCCTTTTACCATGGAGGAATCCTTCTTCGTCCGTACCGCCTTTACCGGGGCGTCTTCATTGGCAATCACCTGCTCCGCATGAACGACGGTGATTTTGTCTTCATCGTAATTGTATTTTGCCAATTCGGCATTGATCAGGTGCTCGATTCCCACGATGCAGATTTCTGCATCTACTAGTTTGGATGCTTCCACCGCACCTTTGACTGTTTCTTCCGGCGCATGATCTCCGCCCATGCCATCCAGTATGACTCTCATTTTCCATCCTCCTGTCCGTCCATGTGAAGTACCATTACTTCGGGGAAACAGTTGACCCCATATTGGGGACAAGTGAGGCATTCAAAGAAGTTGGGCGCATCCGCCTTTTCCACGGTTACAAAGCCGGATTTTCGGAAAAAGCCGGGCGCTCTGGCAACAAGAAAAATCTTGTTCCCGTCTCTGCTTTTCACCTCATCTATGGCAGCTTGCAACAATGCCTTACCCACATTGTACTTTCTATATTCTTCCTCCACGGCAATGCCGTCGATGATGTACTCTCCCTGGCGCATGGCAAGAGCAATGCCACCGGCCAAGCGGTCGGATTCATCATCCATCACCTTCCAGCACTTGACCAAGTCCGTAGGAACCGGCTCTTCGTCGGAAAACTCCAAATCGTTATCCATGAAGAGCTTAATCAATCTTTCATATTCCTTAGTTTCCTGAATACGTATATTTTTCAACTTCTTTCTCCTTTGTGAAGACACAGAGCTTCTTGTGCAATACCGAGAACTCCAAGGGCAGGGTTGCGCCTTCCTCACCGTCGATATCCGTTGGTACGTCCACCGAGGATTCTATTCTCATCTTGTTCGTCTTAAAGACCAGCACGTTTTTGTGGGATGCATGTTGTCCCTGTATGACGCTGACAAACAAGGGTCCCAATTCCCGCATGGGCATCTCTCGGAAGAGGATGACATCCAACAGTCCATCGTTGATTTCCGAATCGGGAGAAATCTTCTTAAAGCCGCCGGCAGATTTCCCGTTCATCACCAACATAAAGTACATATTTTCCTCATACGTCTCTTCCTCGGTGATGAGCTTTACCGGCATGGGTTTCAGGTTTGCGATTTCCGTAACGCCCTTCAGGTAGTAGGACAGCACGCCCAGTGTGTTTTTCAAGTTTGGATCCGTCTTTTGGCTGGTATCCACCAATGCCCCCAAGGCGGCCACGTTTATGAAGTAGGAGTCGTTGCAGACGCCTACATCCACAGCTTTGGTATGTTCTCCCAGGGCAATGTCCAGCATCTTCTCCAGTTCCTTGGGCATATCAAAGTAGTAGGCAAAGTCATTGGCAGTCCCTGTAGGAAAGATCGCAATGGGAAGATCCAGCCCCAAGGTCAACATTTCATTGACACATGCATTGATTGTCCCATCTCCACCGGCAATGATGATTTGACGGTAGTTCTCGCAGTCCACTTCTCCCAGTGCCTGTCGAACCACATCCGTATCGGTGGCACGAACGGGGATGGCTTGATAGCCTTCCTTCTGTATTCTTTCAATAATAAAATCCAACTTATCTTTCAGCAAGCCGTCTCCGGCAAAGGGATTGTACAGCATGAGAATTTTTTTTCTAGTCTCTTTGTTCATTGTTGATCCACCTCCTCAGCTCGCCTATGAGATACAGGGAACCGACACATAATATCACATCATAGGGCCGCTCTTCTTTTTCTGCCAAGAATACGCCATGGGCGATGGCTTCCCTTTGATCGGGAATCACCGTGCAGGTCTTTCCTTTGGCTCTAAGCTTTTCAGCCAGCAAAGAACTGTCCATCCTCCTGGCATTCCCCGGCTCCGTAACGATGAAGTCTTCACCCAGAAAAGCCGCCATTTCCACCATGGCATCCACATCCTTGTCCCCCAGCACGCCTATGACAGTCAACACCTTCTTTTGGTAAAAAATGTCGTCCATGGTCTTTACCAAGGCTTCCATCCCATCCCGATTGTGGGCACCGTCCAAAACCATGGGGGGATTCCGGTGAAATACTTCAAAACGCCCCTTTTGGAACGCTCGACCCATACCCTCTCTAATCTGCAACGCAGTTATATTGATTATACTATTTTTTCGCAGAATTTCAATAGCGGTGAGTGCGGTTACTCCGTTGGAAACCTGATGTTCTCCCACCATGGACAATCTCACATTTTCAAAGAATGTTCCCTGTATTTCCGCTGAAAAAATCTCCCCTTCCACCGAGGGAATCCCCCGAAGGGGTTTCACCTTTCCGGCATCATATAGGACACAGCCCTTGGCATAGGCTTCTCTTGCAATGACCTTGGCGGCGGAAATATCTTCCACATTGATGACCAAGGGAACACCTTCCTTGATGATGCCCGCTTTTTCCCAGGCGATTTCCTCCAAGGTGTTTCCCAAGCGATCCATATGATCGTAGGATATGGAGGTAATCACTGTGAGGAGGGGTTTGGGGCATACATTGGTGGAATCTCCTCTTCCCCCTAGGCCAACTTCCAAGATGACAAAGTCCGGTCCCTTTTCATAGAAGTAAAGCAAGGCGACTGCGGTGACGATTTCAAACTCCGTGGGCGATTCCATCCCCTCCGCCACCATAGCTTCGGCCGCCGCAATCACTCGTTCCGTATTGACTTCCAAATCCTCCGGGCAAATCATATCCCCATCCAGCTCTATCCGCTCTCGAAAGTGCTCAATATAGGGGGAGCTGTACAAGCCAACGCTGTAACCTGCCCCTCGAAGACATTCATATATGTACTTACACACGGACCCCTTTCCATTGGTTCCCGCAACGTGAATCACCTTCAGATCCAGATGCGGATTCCCCAATCTCTTTAGAATCTCCTCCATCCTTTCAAGACCCAAAACACTTCCGAAGCGATGGTATTCCGCAATTCTTTCTATGGCACTCTTCATTTCAGTTTATTCTCCACCATGGTCATCCTATCCACTACCTTGGATAGCATTTCCCTGTAGTTCTCCAGTTTTTCCTCTTCTTCCTTGATCTTTGCTTCCGGTGCCTTGTTTACAAACCCGGGATTGGACAGCATCTTTTCCGATCGCTGCACTTCTCCCGTCAGCTTCTTGTGTTCCTTCTTCAGTCTTTCCAGTTCCGCACCGTAGTCCAGCAAATCATCCAGAGGAATGAAAATTTCCGCACCGGATATGACGGCTGACATGACTTCCTGGGGAAGATCATCTCCCTTTTGGGTTACCCTTAGCTCCGTTACATTGGCCAACTTTTTAATGTATCGTTCTGCAGCCAAACAGGACTCTGCAGCCTCTCCCGTTGCCACAATAACGGCTGTCAAGGCCTTGCTGGGCGGTGCTTCTACCTCAGCGCGAATGTTACGAATGGCTCGAATAACCTCTTTTGCCATCTCCAGATGAGCCGCTTCTCTTTCGTAGTTCAATTCTTCCTTGTACACCGGCCACTTGTCCTTAATGAGGAAGTTCTCCGCGTTTTTGGGATCCGCTTCTCCTTGGGGCAAGAAACTCCAAATCTCTTCTGTGATGAAAGGCATGAAGGGGTGAAGGAGACGAAGCATGTCCTTAAGGACGTCAACCAATATCCGTCTTGCCACCTTCTTGTCTTCCTCGTCTTCTCCGTAGAGTCTTCCCTTGACGATTTCAATATACCAATCACAGTATTCGTTCCAAATCAAATCGTATGCTCGCTGACCGGCAAGTGCCAGGTCGTATTTCTCCATGGCATTGGTCATATATCCGGTGGCGTCGTTGACCCTGGACAATATCCACTTGTCTTCATCCTGAAGGGCTGCACCCTCCAAGTCGGCCAATTTCTTAAAGTTCCCCTCTTCATCCTGCAGGTTCATAATGACGAACCGGGAAGCATTCCACAGCTTATTGGCGAAGTTCCGAGAAGATTCTATCTTGTCCTCGCTGAATCGCATGTCGTTTCCCGGAGTGATTCCCGTGGTCAACATGAAGCGCAGTGCGTCTGCTCCGTAGGCGTCGATGATTTCCAAGGGGTCAATGCCGTTGCCCAGGGATTTGCTCATCTTTCTTCCCTGGGAATCCAATACCAAGCCGTGAATATACACGTGATGGAAGGGAGATTCTCCCGTCATTTCCAAGGCAGAAAAGACCATGCGCACCACCCAAAAGAAGATGATGTCATAGCCGGTGACCAATACATCCGTAGGATAGAAGTACTTCATGTCCTCCGTTTCTTCCGGCCATCCCAATGTGGAGAAGGGCCATAGGGCAGAAGAGAACCAGGTGTCCAAAACATCTTCGTCCTGGCGAATCTTACCGCTGCTGCACTTGGAGCAGGCGGTGGGCGCCTCTGCTTGCACCATCAGTTCTCCGCAATCGTCACAATAGTAAGCGGGGATTCGATGTCCCCACCAAAGCTGACGGGAGATGCACCAGTCTCGAATGTTCTCCAGCCAGTGGGTATATATCTTTGTAAAGCGCTCGGGTACGTGGGTCAACTTTCCGTTTCTTGCAACTTCCAGTGCCGGCTTTGCCAGTTCCTCCATGGAGACGAACCACTGCTCGCTGAGCATGGGCTCCACAACGGTATCGCAACGATAGCATCCGCCAATGGGAATGACCACGTCTTCGGTTTTCTCCAAATATCCTGCCGCTTCTAAGTCGGCGACCCATGCCTTTCGACAGGCAAATCGATCCATGCCTTCATACTTTCCTGCCAATTCATTCATGGTTCCGTCCAAGTTGATGCAGGTAGGGCTGTCCAAGTTGTGCCTCTGTCCCACTTCAAAATCGTTGGGATCGTGGGCAGGGGTAATCTTCACCGCTCCCGTTCCCTTGTCCGGGTCCGGATAGGGGTCGGCGATGATGGGGATTTCTCTTCCCGTCAAAGGCAGCACCACATAGCTTCCAATCCTATCTTCGTATCTGGGATCTTCCGGATTCACGGCAATGGCCACGTCTCCGAACATGGTCTCCGGTCTGGATGTGGCAACCACAATTCCCTCGCCACCGTCCGCTGCCGGGTACCTGAAGTACCAGTACTTGCCCTGCTTGTCCTCGTGTTCCACCTCCGCATCGGATAGGGATGTACCACAGTCGGGACACCAGTTGATCAGGCGATTGCCCCTGTAGATGAGGCCTTTCTCATAGAGTCGAATAAACATGGTAACCACAGCCTTGTTGCAGCCCTCGTCCATGGTAAACCGCTCTCTCTCCCAGTCGCAGGAGTCTCCCAACTTTCTGCACTGTTGGGTAATCTTCCCACCATATATTCTCTTCCATTCCCAAGCACGCTTGAGGAATTCTTTCCTGCCAATGTCCTCCTTCTCCTTGCCCTCATCTTCTCGCAACTTTTCCACTACCTTTACTTCCGTAGCGATGCTGGCGTGATCGGAGCCGGGGAGCCACAGCGCACTGAAACCCTCCAGTCGCTTCCATCTGGTGAGCACGTCCTGTAAGGTCTGGTCCAAGGCGTGGCCCATGTGAAGCTGACCGGTAATATTTGGCGGCGGCATCACAATGGTGTAGGGCTTTTTATCCGGATCCCGCTCCGCACGGAAGGCGCCGGCCTCTTCCCACTTGGTGTAAATTCGATCCTCAAAATCCTTGGGATCGTATGTCTTCGCTAAGTTTTTTTCCATTTCTTCCTCCAAAAAAAGTTCGCCCCATAAAGGACGAACTTTGTATTCACTGTCCGCGGTACCACCTTTGTTCCACACCCTTGGGTGTGACGCTCCTGCTTGGGGTGGAAACTCCAAAGCAACCTTCACAGGGTACCAATCCTGGAAACCTTTCAGCCACGGGCTTCCTTCTCTGTCGGGGGCACTTCTGCTACTCCTCTTTTTCATCGTTTCCTATTCAACTGTACCCCGCTATTCTATTGATTTTTGCGGTCGATGTCAAGACTTCCTTGTCAGTTCACATCCGTCCTTGCCAATATGGCCGCCGGGGTCTTACGCAGTGTGGTAAACACCGGAAGCAGTCCGAAAACCAGATTGAAAGCGAAGAGGAGGACCAGGCCTATGACCACGATCTGTGGACTAAAGAACAAGATTTCCTTGAAGAACATCATGTCCGATAGCTTGTAGACAATGTAGGTCATGAACAGGTAGCCCGGCACGGATGCCAGGGTAGTGATGGCAACCACCTCTCCCACGAACATCTTGTAGATATCCGACTTCTTCACGCCAATGGCACGGAGCACCCCTACCTCCTTTACGCGAGAGAGGAAGGACGCCCTCATCATGAGGTAAATTTCGATGAAGGAAATGAGCATAATGACCGCGGCCAAGATGACGGAAGCCTTGATGGCATCCAATCTGCCTGCTCGATACTGGGTCTTACTCTTTTCGTAGGTGTCCTGAATGTTCAATCCCTTGTCTCGGAAGGCTTGCAGCGCATCTTCCTTATCCTTGGGATAGACGGTAATGTTGGCCTTGGTGGCAATAGCATTGATTTTAACCGTGTTGGCCGTGACCAGTCTTACATCCTTGTCCTCCTTGACGGAATAGTAGCCAACCACCTTCAGCTTTTTATTATTGACTCGCTCCGAGATTTCCTTGTTGAGAGGCATGGATTCCTCGTTCTTTTTGTTGACCATCACCTCATAGTCTTTTTCGGGAAGGCGACCTCTTTCCACCTTGATTTCATCCTTCATCAGAGCCACGTCCAAAATCTGTCCGCCGCCCTGCCCGGGGGCACCCTCTTCCGTACCTACATCTTCCACAGTCACACCGGGACCCATGGGCATTTCACCACCTTCTCCCGGACTGCTGTTGGCGATGATATTCATCATCATATCTCTGTCCACATAGATGTTTGGCGCCTGTTGATCCGTTACGCCGGTTATGGTGAACGCCGGCATGTTGGGAATAGTCACCTGAAAGCCGATGAGATCTTTGCCCGACAATATGCCCGCCTGTTTGATTACACCCTGCTCCTGTAGCTCGTTTAATGTCAGCTCGTCAATTACGATTTCTCTTCCGGAGGTGGGCATCTTCCCGGCAATCAAGTCCTTCTTGGAGATGGTGTCCACAGCGGAAAGGGAGCCGGCCAACGGCGCCTCTACGCGATAGGTCTGTACGTATCTGTCAAACTTGATTTGGAAGTTCACCTTGGAGTCTCCCGGGAGAAGATAGTCCACGGAAGGGTCCTTTTCATAGGCCAAATAGTCCTCCACCTTGGTGTTCTTCCCTTGAATCTGCAGGTAGTCCTTGTTAATGGATACGAACTTGGAGTCGGGCATATTCAAAGCACCGCCGATACTGCTCAAAGCATACATGATGAACATGGCGGATACGAAGAAGCCCACCAGCAGAATCTTTTTCAAAATGTGATAATCAAACACCTTTCGAAAGCCACCGGTAATCATGGTCACCGGATTGAAGATGGAAGAATGTTTGATTCTTCCTTTTGCCGTCAGCTTGGCTTCATCCAGCTGATATTGTTCGTACTCTTCCCGGGTCAACTCCCTATAGTGGTCGTCAACCAACTGAATGCTGGAATGGTCATCCACGATTTCCATTCTGGCTGTGGGATCTTTGGACTGTAAATAGATGTTGCCGTCCTTGATGACCACATCAATGTCCACCTTTTCATCCTTGTCCCGGTAGATATCGATTCGATGTCCCTCCTGAGAAAAAGTATCATGACTTTCCATATCCTTCAGGTATATCTTGTTTTCCAGTCGATAGTCCAAATTGTCACTGTGATAATTTTCTTCATCGGAAACTACTCTGCCGTCCTGCAGGCGGATAATCCTCCCCGCATAGAAATTAGCCAACTTTTCCTCATGGGTCACCAAGATCACCAGCTTCTTTCGTGAGATGGTCTTGATGATATTCATGATTTCCAAGGTGTTGGCGCTGTCCAGATTTCCGGTGGGCTCATCGGCAATGATGATGGATGGATTCTTTACTATGGCTCTCGCAATTCCAACCCTCTGCCGTTCCCCTCCGGAAAGCATGTCGGCATATCGATTTCGGTAGCGGTACATGCCCACCAATTCCAAGGCGTAATCCACCTTTTCTTGGATTTCTTCCTTATCCTTGATGCCGATCATCTCCAGAACCATGGCAACGTTGTCTCTGACCGTCATGTGGTCGATCAGGTTGTAGTTCTGAAAGATGTAGCCGATATTTAAGTTTCGGATTTCATCGATCTTTCCGGACCTTCTTCCCGTAATCCGCTGTCCGTTGATGAAGATGCTGCCCTTGTTTACCTTATCCAAGCCGCCGATGACATTGAGAAGCGTGGTCTTTCCGCATCCCGACGGACCGAGAAGAGCAATCATTCCCTTTTCTTCAAAGGCGAGAGAGGTGTTGTTGATGACATGGATCTCATTCTTCTTTTTTCTGTTAAAATATTTGTTTACGTTTTCGATTCTTACCATGATTTACGCCTCCTCTCTGTATGCATCCATTGCCGATTTCTTAAAGATCGATCTGGCAAATTTTGACGAGATCAAATACGCCAGCACCACTAAGGCAAGGTAGAGGAAGATATAGTCCCTCACTCTCAGATAGGTGACCAAGTCCTGCATGAAGGGGATGCCGATGACACCCGTTGCTGCCAAGGCTACCACCCCTAGGAAGATCACATAGGCGATATTGATGATAATGAAAAACTCCAGGTCCAAAATTTGCTTCGCCTTCTTCCTGCTCATCCCCAAGATTCGCAAAATGGTAAAGTATACGGCTCTGGATTTCATGATGAGGCGAATGACGAAGTAGGCGATGAAGAAGAGAGCCAACACCAGGATTACCACCAAGGGCACCCGAACGATATCTGTGATGGCCGTGTCGATAAACTTCACCAAGGTGTCAGCAATCACCAAGGGTTCGTAACCCTTATCCGCGAGAGCTTCCTTTGTTTCATCTATAATCTTTAAATCCGACACATACACGCTGCTTTGAAAGTTGCCGTTGTCGAACATGCTCTTAAAGTCAGCGGGGTTCACATAGATTTCTCCGCTGTGAAGCTCAAAGTCTTTCAATCCCGTCTTTTTCTCCCAGTTGTCCTTGTTGTAGGTACCGTCAATTTTTACCGTGATACCGTCGGAGAAATAGGGGGTTTTCACCCTGATATCGATGTTCTTGCCTATGGCCCATCCGCTTGAAAACTGATAGTGCATCTCCTCCGTGACTAACGCTTCCCCCGGGTCAACGTTTTTGTTGGGAACCACTCGATTCAGAGGCATTCCTATCTCAGCCTTATATATCTTACCGTCAATGGTCACCTTGGTTTCGCTGTAGGTTTGATACACCGCCAAAGTCAGTTCCTCTGTTGCCGCCGGCGTCATGTACACCTTCCCGTTGTTGGTCATGGAGACCGCATCTATATACTTGATGCCCACCACCTTCATCTTCTTGGAAAAAGTGTCCTGGTAGGTCATGTCGATTTCTTTTCCCAAAATATCCTCCGGCAAGGAGTATCCGTCGTCAGGGCCTTCCAAAAGAACTTCGTTATCCTCTTTGGGAAGAACCCCCTTGTCCGGTTTTCCCTTAAACTGCTGCAGATCCGCCGGGTAGCCGCTAAAGATGAAGTTTTCTTTTTCCATCATCACGTTGGCATCCAGAACGATATCCTCTTTCACCACACTCTTGATATTCTTCATCTTTGCCAACCGGGCATAATCCTCGTCGGTAAATGCAGTCTTATCGGTTTTTTTCAAGACAATACGGGAGGTGTCTGTATTGCTGAAGTAACTGTTAAATCCCAACTTTGCCATTTCATCCTTTTGTTTGGCAAAAGATGTGTATTGGGAGCTGATTGCCAGGGTCACAAAGAGAAAGACAATCAGCAGCAAAAAAAACTTGGTCAATATGTTGAAGGTATTCCTGGTCCCCAATCTGACTACGCTGCCGCCTGTGATTTCTCGAGAAGATACCGGTTGCAAGGCAGGTGTTTTCTCTTCTCCATGAGCCATGGACTTGTCTTCCACCACGCGACCGTCATGCATTTTTATAACTCTCGTTGCTTGATCGGCAAACTGGTCAAAGTTATGGGTTACTACGATAATCAGTCGGTCCTTTGCCAATTCCTTCAGCAGTTGAACGATGCCCTGAGCGGAAACGGTGTCCAGATTTCCCGTAGGCTCATCTGCCACGATGACGGAAGTCTCCTTGGCAAGGGCACGAGCGATGGAAACTCTCTGCTTCTGCCCCCCCGATAGCTTGGATGCCTTTGTGTTGGTGTATTCCGTCAAGCCTACCTTTTGGATGATTTCAGGCACCTTCGCCTTGGTTTCTTCCTTGGAGCACCCCTTAATCAACAAAATCAGCTCCACATTTTGATAGACTGTGTAGCTGTTGATTAAGTTGAAGTTTTGGAAGATATTGCCGATATACTTCTTTCTGTATTGCTCAAAATCTCCCGATGTATAGTGACTGGTTTCAATCCCGTCAATGTACATCTCCCCTTCTTCGTAGGTGTCCAATCCGGAGATTACATTGAGCAAGGTGGATTTCCCGCTGCCCGACTCTCCGGTAATCACAACGAACTCTCCCACGTTCAGTTCCAGGTTCACCTTGGTAATCCCGCTGGCAATGATACCCTTGCTGTAATAGAACTTTGAGACGTTGTTCAATCTAATCATAAGCCTTACCTCTCTTTCTCGATTTTCACCACGAGTATATTGGTTTGTTACTCCATTATCAATAAGTGTTACGGTTCTGTTATATTTCCCTTTTGTCACATTTCTTTCCATCAAAAAACCGATGGTTGGAAATGGCTCCAAATCCACCGGTCTCAAATCTAGATATTAGATAATATGTACCTTCAGTCCCCCTCGGCCGATATCTCGCGTGCCCTTTCCGACCCCCGTCTTCTTAATTGCTGTCAATCCCCCCTTTTGGGCACCCATACCTATGAGTAAAGCCAGACCCGTTGGGGTGACCATTTCCGTCTCAATATCATCGGTGACAAAGTCGTAGTCACACACCTTCATCATCGCGGCTACGGCAGGAACGGGCACCGGGATTTCACCGTGACTGCACAAGATTGTCCCGTGACCGTCGTGAATCGCAGAGCAATAGACACCCTCAGGATTCAGTGAGTCCAAGGCTATGGCTGCACCTACAATATTCTCAATGGCCTTGTCTCTTCCCACTTCATGAAAGTGAACTGTTTCCACCGTTTCTTCATGGACCTCCGCCTCCGCAATGGCAATGGCCTCATAGGTCTTTAGAGCAATTTCCTTTGCCCTTGGGCTAAGCTCACCTTCGTTGATGATCTTCTTAATATCGCCGTAGCTTCGGCTGTGATAGTGGTCCCTTCCCAATCTGAGGCTCTCTACCCCCTTGTCACAAGCCCTTTTGTCTGCGCCCAAATCCAGCAAAGCCATAAGCACCATGTCGCTGCTGATGCCGTTGGTACAATCCATATATAACTTCATATTCTCACCTATTCATCTTGGATGCCAAACAAGCGGCACCGTAACCGTTATCGATATTCACAACGCCAATTCCCGGCGCACAGCTGTTGAGCATGGCGAGAAGAGCCGTCAACCCTTCAAAATGAGCACCGTATCCCACGCTGGTGGGAACGGCAACCACCGGACTTTCCACCAATCCACCCAACACGCTGGGCAGTGCACCCTCCATGCCGGCAACCACAATGACTACATTTGCCTTCCTGATTTCTTCCAGTCGATCAAAGAGGCGATGGATTCCCGCTACGCCCACGTCGTAAATGCGATTCACCGGATTCCCCAACAGCTCTGCCGTCACCGCCGCTTCTTCCGCAACGGGAATGTCCGCCGTACCCGCTGTAATCACTGCTACCACGCCTTCCTTCTTGGGAAGAACCTTTTTCTCCACGGCGATGATTCTCGCCTCCTCAAAATATTTCGCTTCCGGTACCAGTTTTTTCGTCTCTTCGTAATCCCGTTGGGTGGCCCTGGTTCCAAAGATGGTATCTTCCCCTTTGGAAAGGGTCTGAATGATTTCTGCCACTTGCCCACTGGTCTTCCCTTGACAAAAAACAGCCTCCGGCGCCCCCGTCCGCTGTTTTCTGATCAGGTCCAAATTGGCAAAGCCCAAATTCTCTGTTGTGTTCATATTCCCTTGTCCTTCTTCCGCAATGCGGCTTCCACCACATGTTTCATCAATATGCTGGTTGTCACAGATCCCACTCCGCCCGGAACCGGAGTGATGGCAGCGACCTTTCCCATGGCAGCATCAAAATCCGTATCGCCGCACATGGTGCCATCCTCATCCATATTGATTCCCACGTCAATTACAATCTGATCTTCTCTGAAATACGCCTCGCCAATGGCCTTAGCCTTCCCCGCGGCTACAACTAGGATGTCCGCACTCCGTGCAACCTCCCACATATTCTTCGTCTTCGTATGACAAATGGTAACCGTGGCATTGGCCCTCATGAGCATCATGGAAACCGGTCGTCCCACCACCAAGCTGCGGCCTATGACTGCAACTCGCTTGCCTTCCGGATCCACCCCATAGTAGTCCAACATCTCCATGCACGCCTGCGCAGTACAAGGAGGATAGCCTCTCTTCTCACCCATATAGACCCCGGCCATGGAGCCGGACGTAATGCCGTCCACATCTTTTTCGGGAGTGAGCATCTCCCGCACGCGCTTTTCATCAATATGCTCCGGTAGAGGACTGAAAATCAAGACACCATGTACTGCATCATCCACATTTAGCATCTCGATCATAGCCAGAACATCTGCCTCTCCCGTTTCTTGGGGAAGAGAAATGCTCTTCACATTGATGCCAATCTTTTCGGCTCGCTTGGTGGCGCCTTTTTCGTATGCCACAGCGCTGGGGTCTTCCGCCACGCGCAGAATCCCTATGGTGGGATGTACTCCTGCCTCTTTTAGCTCTGACACCGTCTGATGCAACTTTTCGTTGAGTGCGTCCACAACATCCTTGCCATTCCAAATTTTCGTCATTCTTTCCCCCTGATTGTGAGCGAGACTTCTTCATAAATCTCATCTGCAAGCTTCATATATTTTGTCAACAATCCGGTCGCCTTATCTTCCAGCTCTTCCGCCTTTTCCCTATTGATCATGGAGGATGTGTTGATGAAGACATTTAAACTTGCTCCTTGAAGGGCAGCCTTGCAAAAAATCACACCAACGCCCACATCGGAGATGGCGATTCTCGTCCCCTTTTCAGCAAACTCTCTGTGAAGTGCAATGGCCTCTCCACATTTTTCCATGATTTCCAAGGGGACCAGGCAGGCATTCACCAGGCAAGTTTCCATGGTGCGAGCCTTCTCTTCCCGCTCCTCCTCTGTCTCCTTGGGCATTCTATACGCCTCCGCCAAGGGGGCAAATGCCACGGTATCCTTTTCGATGAGGACCAAAAACTCCGTCTGCAGTCGATCTGCCTGAATGCGAAGACTCTCAATGTCCCCTTGCACATCGGCATACTGCTTCTTCCCTATGGTCAAAGAACCGACCATGTTTCCCAAAGCAGTTCCTATGGCACCTACCAAGGCAGAGGCACCGCCCCCACCGGGTACGGGATCCTTCCCCGCAAGAACTTCCACAAATTCCTTACAACTTCGTTCCATAGCTATACTCCTTTAGAAAAGCCCACTTATCCTTCCGCTGCTGTCCACATCTATTTTTTCCGCCGCCGGAACCTTTGGAAGACCCGGCATAGTCATAATGTCTCCCGTCAAGGCAACGATAAAGCCTGCCCCCGCGGAAACCTTCAAGTTTCTAATAGTAACGGTAAAGTCTCTGGGTGCACCCAGCAGTTTGGGATCATCGGAAAAACTGTACTGTGTCTTTGCCATACAAACGGGAAGATTCCCAAATCCCAGTTCTGTCAGCTGTTTTAGCTGATTTTTCGCAATGGGGCCGAAGGAAATATCCTTGGCACGATAGACCTTGGTTGCAATGGCTTCAATTTTTTCTTCAATAGAACTATCTAAATCATAGGAATAGGCAAAGTCATTGGGTTCATCACATAGACGAACCACTTCCTCTGCCAGGGCTGCACCACCTTCACCACCCTTTTCCCATACCTGAGATAAGGCAACCTTGACACCCAGCTCCCTGCACTTGTCTTCCACCAGTTTCAATTCCGCATCTGTGTCTGTAGGAAAGGCGTTGATAGCTACTACAGCAGGTAGGCCGTAGACCGTGGTCATATTCTCCACATGCTGGAGAAGATTGGGGAGCCCTTTTTCCAAAGCTTCCAAGTTTTCTTCGTTGAGCTTATCTTTGGTTACACCACCGTGATGTTTCAGGGCTCGAACAGTGGCAACCACAACGACAGCTGAAGGCATCAGACCTGCCATACGACATTTAATATCCAAGAACTTTTCTGCCCCTAAGTCTCCGCCGAAGCCCGCCTCCGTCACCACATAATCGGCCAGCTTCAGCGCTATTCGTGTTGCCATAATGGAATTGCATCCATGGGCAATATTGGCGAAGGGTCCGCCGTGGATGAATGCCGGAGTATGTTCCAATGTCTGTACTAAATTAGGTTTCAGGGCATCTTTCAGCAGAACTGCCATGGCACCCTCCGCCTTTAGCTCTCTCGCCGTCACCGGTTTATCATCGTGGGTATAACCTACCACAATTCTTCCAACCCGTTCCTTTAAGTCCATAATATCCTTTGACAGACAAAGGATTGCCATAATCTCACTGGCCACCGTAATGTCAAACCCGTCTTCCCTAGGGACACCGTGGGGCTTGCCGCCCAGTCCGTCCACAAGATTTCTCAGCTGCCTGTCATTCATATCCAGACAACGGCGCCAAGTAATCTTCCTGGGGTCAATGTTCAATTCATTTCCCTGCTGGATGTGATTGTCCAACATGGCGGCAAGAAGATTGTTGGCAGCGCTAATGGCATGCATATCTCCCGTAAAATGCAAGTTAATATCCTCCATGGGAACCACCTGGGCATATCCGCCTCCGGCAGCACCACCCTTCACCCCGAAGACCGGTCCCATGGACGGCTCCCGAAGTGCCACAAAGGAGGTTTTTCCAATGTGGCGTAGTCCGTCGGCCAACCCCACTGTCGTAGTGGTCTTCCCCTCGCCGGCAGGTGTTGGGGTAATGGCTGTAACAAGAATCAGCTTTCCGTCCGTTTCTCCTTTTCGATCTTCCAAAAGGTTGTAATCGATTTTTGCCTTATGATTTCCATAGAACTCTACGTATTTTTCATGGATTCCCGCCTTCTCCGCTATGGTAGAAATCTTTTCTATGGGGGTTTCCTGTGCAATCTGAATATCCGACTTAAAACTCATTTTTTCCTTGTATGGTGTAATTAACCATTTTTCACCATACACTCCTTTCTATTTATCTTTTTGATATACTTTGTCTTACACTGTGGACTTTTGATTTTTTCTTGAAGCTTGACTTCTCGATAGGAGTGTATTGCCACAGTTTTGTCTAAATCGTTTATGGTTGGATAAGTCTTAGAACTTTTATTTCCGGCAAGTTTATGAGGACAAAACGATGTGGAACATCCACAGTGGTATAGTTAGGAGTTGTTTTTATGATTTATGTAGGTATCGATATCGCAAAACGCAACCACTATGCATGCCTGGTCTCCGCTGATGGAGAAGTTTTAGTGGATCCCTTTCCATTCACCAACGACCACCAGGGTTTCTCTCTTTTGCTCTCTCACTTATCTGTCTATGAAAAATCCGACTTACTCATTGGCATGGAGTCTACCGCCCATTATGCAGAGAACCTTACGGCATTTCTCTTCCCTAAAGGCTTTCGTATCTGTATCATCAATCCCATACAGACCGCCTCTCTTAGAAAGGGCAATATACGCAAAACTAAGAATGATCGTATTGACTCCCTCATGATTGTCAAGGCGCTTCAAATGAATCATTATCGCCTCTTTTCTCAACAGGATATGGATTCTCTCGCAATCAAAAACCTTTGTCGCTTTCGACAGAAACTCGTCAAATCCAGGACAAAGGTTAAAATCCAGCTCATTTCATTCGTTGACCGTTCTTTCCCTGAACTTCAGTATTTCTTTCAATCAGGGATTCACGGCAAAGCTTGCTATGCTTTACTGGAGCAATCTTCTTCTCCCGACGAAATTGCAAAGATGCATCTTGCGCGGTTATCCAACCTGCTGAACAAGACCTCTAGGGGTCACTTTGGCAAAGATACCGCAAAAGCTCTAAAAGCTCTTGCTACCAATTCCGTCGGTACTAACAATGATATACTATCTCTTCAAATCAAGCAATCCATTATCCAAATTCGTCTCCTTGATTCTCAAATCAAAGAGGTCAATGATTCCATCAAGGCTCTGATGGAAAAGGTGGATTCCGTCCTTAAAACAATTCCCGGCATTGGTGATTTGAATGGAGCCATGATTCTTGGTGAAATTGGCGACATTCGCCGCTTTGCAAAACCTTCACAACTTCTTGCCTATTCTGGTCTTGACCCTGCTGTTTATCAATCCGGTAATTTCAACGCCTCTCGCACTAGAATGTCTAAGAGGGGTTCCAAAATCCTTCGCTACGCATTGATGAATGCTGCTTGGCAACTGACTCTTCATAACGAAACTTTCAAGGCATACTATGACCTTAAAGTCTCTCAGGGTCGTTGCCACTACGCAGCACTTGGTCATGTGGCAGGAAAGTTGGTTCGTGTCCTACACAAGATTTTGACCGACAATATCGCTTTTGACTTAGATTAAGTTTCCAACCATATTTGATTTTCAATGTTCATCTTAAGGGTGTTCTGCTTAGCATGCACAAAATCAACCCTCTATGGAATTTCTTTTTTATCCATATTTACCTTGACTTTTCATAGTTGGTCTCCTCCACAATCAAAATGATCCCCGTAGTCCGGAATCGTTGATGATTTCGGCAAGATCTTTGTATTTATTGAGAGAATAGATGTGCAAGCCGTCTATTCCCAGGTTGATATACTTATATATGAGGTTGATGGTATATTCCTTACCGGCTTTCTTAAAGTCCGCAGGATTCTCACCGTAGCGTCCGATGATTTCGGCTACTTCAGCAGGAATGGAACAGCCGTTGGATAAGGTCATTCTCAGCAAACCATCTTTGAACAGTACGGGCATGACACCTACAATCATGGGAAGGTGAATCCCCGCAGTGCGCAACTTGTCCATGTATCGTTCGTAAGCCTCTACATCATAGCAGAATTGGGTCATGAGGAACTCTGCGCCGTTGTCCTGCTTGGATCGAAGATGGGCTATGTCAGCATCCAGACTTTTGGCAGTTAAGTGCTTCTCCGGATAGCAAGCGCCGCCCACGCAAAACTCCGGAAACGCTTCCTTGATATATTGTATCAACCGGTCTCCGTGGGCAAAGTAGCCTCTGGTATCTTCCCATCCCTTGGGAAGATCCCCTCTCAAGGCAAGAATATTTTCGATGCCCATATCCTTGTACTCCTGCATGGCCGCAGAGACATCTTCTCTGGTATTGCCGATGCAGGTGTAGTGACTCATGGCAGTGTTTCCACTGTCGTGAATGGCCTTACATATTTCAGCATTTCTGCCCTTGTTGGTGCCGCCCGCTCCGTAGGTACAACTGATGTAGTCCGGAGAATATTGGTACAGCTTATCCAATGTCTCCAGTAAGGGCTCCATGGGTTGCTGGGTTTTGGGGGGAAAGACTTCAAAGGAAAAGCTCATTTTCTTCTTCAATATCTCACTGATTTTCATGACTTCCTTCTTTCTATTTATATTCACCAATACTAATTTTTATTTTACTTCATCCCACTCTTACGTGTCAAAACCTTTTGTATACTTCTTCAAAAAACTCTTTCTGTGAATGGGACAAATACCGAGTTTTTCAATTCCTTCGTAGTGCGCCTTTGTTCCGTATCCTTTGTTTCTTTCAAAGGCATATCCCGGGTAAATTTCGGAATACTTTACCATCAAATCATCCCTAGTCACCTTTGCAAGGATGGAAGCTGCTGCAATGGAGATGCTCTTTCCGTCTCCGCCGATGATTGCCGTCTGAGGAAAGGCAAAATACTTGAGAGTCACCGCATCCAGCAACACGTGGGATATTGGGCTGCCGGTTTTCAACAACAGCATTTCGTTGGCTTTCTCTACTGCCATTTTCATGGCACCCTTGGTTGCTTCCAGAATATTGATTTCGTCAATGACCTCTTGGTCTGCCATGGCAAGGCCGTAGGCGAGGGCTTCCTGCTTAATGAGGGTGGCAAGAGACGTCCGCTTCTTTTCCGTCAGCTTCTTAGAGTCATCCACACCCGGCACATCAAAACTTCTCGGCAGCACCACACAGGCGGCTACCACCGGCCCGGCCAGCGGACCTCTTCCCACTTCATCTACACCACCTAGGGTTTGGATTCCGTCAGCGTAAAACCCTGACTCAAATTCCTTCATTTCCGCCAATTTCCGAAGAAGCAATTCTTCCCGTTCCGCCTTCTTCATTCCGCCACCTTTTCCAAAGTAATTTTTCCAATGCTTCCGCCCCGGAACTCATCCAGCAAGGTTCTTGCGGTTCGTGTGTAGTCCACTCGCTTTCCCTTCATGAGAAAACCTCGCTTTGCGGCGATTGCTTCCATGGTTTCCAGGGATGTGTCACCTAATCCATCCAGCTTGTATCGATCCATGAGCAACTGCGGATAGTTTGCTTCCATATAGGTGACGAACTCCAAAGCGAGGGTCTCCAGGTCTAGGATTTCATCACGAATGGATCCACAAAATGCCAAATTCATGCCGGCCTTAGGGTCCTCAAACTTGGGCCATAGAATTCCCGGGGTATCCAGTAACTGCATTCCTCCCGGAATGGTCAACCATTGCTTTCCCTTGGTTACACCGGGACGATCCCCTGTCTGGGTGCTCTTTCGTCCTGTCACCCTGTTGATAAAGGAAGACTTCCCCACGTTAGGAACCCCCACCACCATGAGGCGATAGGGAATGTTGGCACGCCGCCCGGTTCGCCGGTTCTTTCTGTCCTCCAAGTCTCGTAGGAGGTTTCGTATCCCTTCACCGGTGTTGGCATTGATTAGCAAGGCATCTTCTCCATTATTGCGAAAATGCTCCAACCATCGATTGTTTTCAGCGGTATCCGCCAAGTCACTTTTGTTCAACAGAACCAAGCGCTCCTTGTCTCCCATGATTTCGTGAAGAATGGGATTTCTGCTGGACCTGGGAATTCGTGCATCCACAAGTTCCGCCACAACATCCACCGCCTTAATGTTCTCGGCAATGAGTTCTCGCGTTTTTTTCATATGTCCCGGATACCAGTTGATTTGATCCATTGGTCTGTTCCTTTTCTCTGCTAAAGTAAAAGGGGCCCTCTAGCGGAACCCCTTCTTGATTACTCTTCTGTTTTTTCTGCTGCGATTTCTTCGGCTTCTTCCGCTGCCGCTTCCGCTTTTTCTTCTGCCTCTTCGGCTTTTTCTTCCGCTTCTGCTGCCGCCTTAGCCGCTTCTTCCGCTTCAGCCTCTGCCTTAGCTGCTGCTTCTTCCGCCGCCTTAGCTTCTGCTTCTGCTGCTGCAGCCGCTGCTGCCGCCGCCTCTGCTTCGGCTTCTGCCTTTGCAGCTCTGGAAGCCGCTTCCATTTCCAGCTGCTCCTGTGTCACGACTTTCGTCTTGATCTTGGCAGATTTACCGGTTCTCTCACGCATGTAATGAAGTTTTGCTCTTCTTACATCACCGCTTCTCACCACCTCAATCTTATCGATCTTAGGTGAATGTAGCGGGAAAGTCTTTTCCACACCTACGCCGGATGCCAGTCTTCTCACGGTAAATGTCTCACTGACACCACCGTTCTGTCTCTTCAGTACGAATCCTTCAAATATCTGGATTCTCTCTCTGGTCCCTTCTTTGATCTTGATGTGGACCTTGACTGTATCACCTACGTTAAATGCCGGGATATCACTTTTCTTATATTCTGCTGTGATTTGATCTAATACATTCATTGGTATTCCTCCTTCCCTCATAGACGTTCATGGCGCGCATAAAATCTCCCGCCCAGAGGACCGCCCGTAATAACTTATCCATTTTACCATGATGGAATAGGTAAATCAAGGACTTTTTTGACCTTTTATCACCATTTCTTAAATGTCCTCAGTGGGACAAAAATAATCTACGAATTTGGAAATAGCTAGGCTAGAAGTGTAAGTTTTTTCTTTGTCAACACGACATTTTGTTGCAAATACAACAAAACAATTATTTGGTCCTAATTGCCCTTACACTTTGGAAGAAAAAATGAGCTGATAGTGTAAAAAACTTACACTTTCACCTCCTCCAAAGGACATATCCCAAGATTATTCCTGTCCCGGTGCCGTACCTGGGAAAAGGTGGTTAAAGAGAATTTCTACTGTCTCAGAGAATGGTTTTTAATAAATCCTGCAGAAAGGAACTGTTCTTACGCTCTCGGGTGTGTCTTGTCGTAGACATCCTTGATTCTGTTCTTGGTCACGGACAAATAAATCTGTGTTGCCGACAGGTCTTCATGTCCAAGCAGTTCCTGAAGAGACTTTAAATCTGCACCGTTTTGTATCATATGGACGGCGAAAGAGTTTCGCAGAATGTGCGGCGTAATCTTGCCTTCAATACCGGCCTTGATGCCGTATTCTCGAAGAATTTTCCAAAGGCCTTGCCTTGTCATCTGCTTCCCGTAAAAGTTTACAAAGAGAGAAGTCTCATCTCTGTTATCCTTTACCAGCATGTCTCTTCCCCGATAAATATATTCCTCCATTGCCGCACGCGCAGGTCCGCCTATGGGGATGATTCTTGCCTTCCCCGAATCTCCGGGGCATGTGAAGAAACCGATACGTAAATTTACATCTGACAAGGATGCGTAAATCAGCTCGTTGACTCGAATTCCGGTGGCATAGAGCAACTCCAAAATAGCTCGATCTCGCTTACCTTTTACGCTATCATCGGGGATGGAAAGCAATACATCCACCTCTTCTATAGTTAGATATTCGATTTCCTTTCGCTCCACCTTGGGGGATTTAATGTTGGCAGTGGGATTGGCGGTGATAACACCCTTTTCTTCCATAAGGAATCTAAAATAGCCTCTGATTGTTGCCAGCTTCCGGTTGATTGTCGAGGCGGATTTTCCTGTCTTTCGCAGTAGGAATAAATAGGAAACAATTTCCGTATTGGTCACATCTTTCGGATCACGAATGCCCTTTTCTTCCAAAAAAGCAAAAAAAGCCAGCATATCTCTCTTATATGCCTCTTGTGTATTCCACGACATTTTTTTGCCCGTCTTTAGGTATTCCAGAAATGAGTCCAAATGCATAACTACTCCCCTACTTATCTGTCCATCTTAGTATACTACCCCTGCAGGAGGGTTACAATAAAAAAAATCACCTTTCCCTGTTTTCTTCCCTCATTTGATTGGTCATCAGGATGGCAATAATAGATTTCGCATCCTTTATCTCTCCTCTCATGACCATTCCCAGAGCCTCTTGAAAGTCCAACTCAACCACCTGAATGGCTTCATTGGCATCCAAGTCCGTTTCTCCAGGTGCCAATCCTTCCGCGAGGTAAATATGAACCGCTTCTTGGGTATAGCCCACCGACGGGAGCATCTCCGTCAAGTAAGTAACCTTTTCGGCTGTATAGCCGGTTTCTTCCTTCAACTCCCGGTTAACGGTTTCATCAGGATTATCTCCCTTCTCGATTTTGCCGGCCGGCACCTCTAATATGACCGAATCGAAGGCCTTTCGATATTGCTTGACCATAACAATTTTGTCTTCATTCGTTATGGCAGCAACAGCAGCACCGCCGTTGTGCTCCACGATTTCTCGATAGGACTCGCCGTCTCTGGTAATCACCCGGTCCCTCCTAAGATTCAGTATGTGGCCTTCGTAGATTCGTTCCGTACTCAGCGTTTTTTCTTCTACAATCATTTGCTCATCACCTTTGATTTCTCGTATGCCGCCTGAAATCCTTCCGCAACATCATCAACGAAGCCGTTATCGAAGAGTGCGTTGACAGCCTCGATTGTTGCTCCCCCGGGAGAGCACACGTCAATGCGCAGCTTTTCCGGATTTTCTCCGGTTTCCAGAACCATCTTTGCCGCACCCAATACTGCCTGGGCAGCAAAGGTAATTGCTTGATCATAATCCATTCCGTTCTTTTCCGCGGTTCTTGCCAGGGCATCGATGTACATGTATGTATAGGCGGGACTGCTTCCGGAAACGCCCACGACACAGTGAATCATATCCTCGGAAACTTCTTCTGCCTTCCCCAGAGAGCGAAATACTTTCATGATTTGACCAAAGGATTCGTCAGAAACATTGGCGTTTCTACTTACGGAAGTCATCCCTTCCCCAACCATTGCGGGGGTGTTGGGCATGGTTCGGACAATCATGGCATCCGCGCCCAAGGCATCTTCCATGACCTTCATGGTAATTCCTGCGGCGATGGAAACGATGGTCTTACTCTTGGTGAAAACCGGGGCAACCTGTGCCAGGACCGCAGGGAAATCCTTTGGCTTGACTGCAAGCACGATGATATCGCTGGCCTTCACTAGATCCTCTACTGAGTCACATGGTGTCACATTATTTTCTTCACAAAAGGCATGAAGGCGCTCTGCAGTTCTGGAGTAAGCGAGAATCTCATTTCTATCTTGCCCTCCATGAGACTTATATCCCTTTATGATTGCTCCGCCCATATTTCCAATGCCGATAAAGCCGATTTTCATATTACTGATCTCCTTGATTCCAAAAGAATACCGTTCCTCTTTCCTCACCTTCCAAGGCGTTGCGCAACACATCTTTCCGCTTCCCGTTAAGTAGAACCGTAGGGATATAGTACTCTCCAGCTCGTCGCGCCGCTTCTATCTTTGTGGCAATTCCGCCACATCCAAAGGTACTCTTCCCCCTCATGTCGATTTCTTCCAAAAGCCCATCGATATCGTAGACCTCTTCAATGAGCTCCGCGTCAGGGTTCCTTTTGGGATCTCTGTCATAGACACCGTCAATATCGCTGAGGCAAACAAGCACGTCCGCATTCCAAAGATTCGCCGTCAAGGCGCTCAATGTATCGTTATCACCGATTTTGATTTCTTCCACGCTGACGCTATCGTTTTCATTGATGATGGGAATCACCCCCTCATCCACCATAGTAAACAATGTATTTCGAATATGCAAAGTTCGCTGGTCGTTGGAAAAGTCATCCCTAGTGAGAAGAATCTGCCCCACGTGGAGGCCGTAATCCCAAAAATACTCCTTGTATGCCATCATCAGCTCCACCTGCCCAATGGCACAAAGCGCCTGTTTATAGTTGATATCCCCCCTCCGGGACCACTTGTTGATGGCGCCAACGCCACAGATTCCCGCTCCCGATGAAACGATAATGACCTGCTTTCCCATGTCAATCATTTCGCTGACCTGCTCTACAATGTTGTGCATGATTTCCTTGTTGACGGCTCCGTCGTCTTTGGAAAGCACATTGCTTCCAATTTTTACGACTACTTTTCTGCTGTCCCTCAACACTTCGCTAATTGCTTCCATCTACTATCTCCTTATTTATATTTTCTTGTAATTATATCATCTTTATGGGGAATGGGAAGATGGAAATATTTATTCAATATAATCTTGCATTTCCAAGCATTCTATAGTATACTGACCTCGTGAAAGTCCGAAAGGATATTTCACTAATCTCTAATCCCAAAACCCCCTTTTGAACAAGAGTCCCTGTTATGCAGGGATTCTTGTTTTCTATAATTTATGGTACAATAAGGCATGGAAATAACCGAAAGCATTATAACGGAAAAAAATGAGATTTTTTCACCTTTTGAAACCTACTTCGGTGGTCTCTCCATGGGTGTTCTTGACATTGAAACTTCCGGCCTTTCTCCCGAATCTTCTCAGGTGATTCTCGTGGGAATTCTCTCTGCGCGGCGAGAAGATGGGGCGCTCATCATGAAACAATTTTTTGCCGAGGACCCGGGAGAAGAAGAAGCCCTCTTAAAAGCAGTGGACCGGGACTATCAGAATCTGGATTTCTTGGTCACCTACAACGGTCGTGCTTTTGATCTCCCCTTTTTGGAAGGGAGAAGAAGGCGTTTGGGTCTCCCCTCGGCACCAAATATATACAACTTGGACCTGTACAAAATCGTCCGCGATTTTTCCGATATTGGAAAGTTCACCCCTAATTTGAAGCAAAAGACCTTGGAAAGTTTTTTGGGACTCTGGCAGAACCGGACCGATGAAATCTCAGGTGGAGAAAGCGTTCAGCTATACTTGGATTATTTAATTACGGGGGCATCCGACCTGAAGGAGAAGATTCTTCTTCACAACAGAGATGATGTCCTTCAGTTGTTTCGCTTGCTTCGCGTCCTGCCAAAGGTGAACCTTCATGGCGCCATGTACAAGTTCGGCTTTCCACTCACCTTGGAAAAGGAGCGCTTCATTATTAGCAACATTCAGTTAAAAAAAGACCACCTAATGGTAGAGGGGAAACAGCCCAGTCCCACTCTAAATTACGTGTATTACGGAGAGGAACTTCCCCATTTTCATTTCAACAACGGAGACTTTTCCTTCTCTATCCCCACCCTCACCCACAAGAGTCTTGTATTGGTGGACGGGAAGCGCTTGGGCATCACCACAGAAAACACCATCGAAGGATATTCGGTCATTAAAAAGGCCGATGACTTCCATTACAGTGAAATCAATTTATTGGTACGATTATTATTGGAAAGGATGACGGAACAATGGATTACAAGGAAATAGCGAGGAACGTAAAGGCAGACAGCTTTGTTATGGGGTCTCTTCCCAACGAGAAGAGGATAGCAGCGCTGGCTTCCATCGGCGAAGCACTTGAAGCAAGGAAAGAAGATATCTTTGCGGCAAACAAAAAAGATCTGGCGGCGGGAGAAAATCTTCCCACACCGGTTTTAGAGCGACTGAAGTTTGATGATCACAAGCTGGCCGACTGCATAGAAGGAATCAAAAACTTGCAGAATCTTCCCGATCCTCTCTTCAAGGTTCTTCTGGAGAGAGAGTTGGATGCCAACTTGACTTTGACCAAAATCACCTGTCCCATCGGCGTCATCGGTGTCATCTTCGAATCCAGACCGGATGCCTTGGTTCAGATTTCCGCACTGTGTATCCGAAGCGGCAACTGCGCCATCCTCAAGGGTGGTAGCGAGGCAAAGAACACCAATAAACTGTTATTTGAGATTATCTATGAAGCGGGAAGAACCGCCGGCTTACCGGAAGGTTTTGCTGCGCTGATAGAAGATCGCAGTGGCATCGATGCCTTGTTAGGATGTCACGATTCCATCGATCTAATCATTCCCAGAGGAAGCAATGAGTTTGTTCAGTACATCATGGCAAACTCCAAGATTCCCGTCATGGGACATGCCGACGGCATCTGCCACATCTATGTGGACAAATCCGCCGATTTGGATGTTGCCATTCCCATTATTGTGGACGCCAAGACACAGTATGTAGCTGCATGTAACACGGTGGAAACCCTTCTGATTCACAAGGATATTGCAAAGGAAGTTCTGGACCGTCTGCAAGCCTACGACAAAATTGAGCTCCGTCCGGCAAAGGACGAATCGGATTACAAAGAATATTTGGATTACATTTTGACAACCAAGGAAGTTTCCGGATTGGAAGAAGCCATTGCACACATTAATCGCTACGGCTCCCACCACACAGATTGCATCATCGCCCAAGACCGGGTTGCCATCGAGAAGTTCATGAGCTTCGTAGACTCGGCAGGCGTCTACAGCAACTGTTCCACCCGCTTCGCAGACGGATTCCGATACGGCTTCGGCGCAGAAGTGGGCATCAGCACCGGCAAGCTCCACGCCCGCGGACCTGTTGGCCTGGACGGCTTAGTCACCTATAAATACAAATTGCATGGGGATGGGCAAATCGTCGCCGACTATGCCTCCGGAAAGAAGCAGTTTCACTACAAAGACTCAATATAGTTCTTAATCACTCGAATGGCTTCATCAATGTGCTGCCCCATGGGTTTTTCGGGGACTCCTACCACATGAATGTGACAGCGGTTAAAGGGAAGAAGCACCTTAAAGGTGTGGCTTCCTCCGATTGCCGTTGCCATGGCGGGGCTCAGTTCTCCCATCATGGAGTTGGCAGACAGGATTCCAATAACACCCACTACAATGTCAACGTGATCCATGTTGTGAATAATGGCATTCTCGCCGGTAGCACCTTCATTGGCTCCGGCACGAAGCATTTGTCCGGTGGCAATAGAATTAGTACCCAAGGCGATGATGTTTACATCGGGAAGAGCCGTTCTTATTTTTTCCACTACCGCTTTCCCGACGCCGCCACCCTGACCGTCAATGACTGCAATGTTCATCCTTCGTTTCTCCTTCTTTTCTTAACTTTTGATGTAATCCACTTTTCCACTTCCACAACGATGAAAACCAATATTCCTGCTCCCACGGGGAGGCCCCATCCTTCCGGTGTTAGGGGCGCCGTACCAAAGAGCACGTTGGCTACGGGAACATAGGTAAACAACATTTGGAAGAAAATCAATATTGCCACCACCATAAAGGTGATTCGATTCTCAAAAAATCCTTTTCCTAGAGCCGGCTCAATAATCCTTCTGCAGTTAAACAGGTAGAACAATTCGCAGGCAACCAAGGTATTTACCGCCACCGTTCTTGAAAACTCCAACCCGTATCCTTGCTCATAGTAATATTGAAAGGATGCAACGGTGAAGAATGTCACAATCACCACCACATATCCGATTCTGGTGGCAAAGTATTTGCTGATAATCGGCTCCTTGGGACTTCGCGGTGGCCGTTCCATAGCATGTTCTTCCATATTTTCAAAGGCAATGGCCAGACTCAAGGTTACCGCCGTAATCATATTGACCCACAGTATTTGAACGGCACTGATGGGTAAGGTGGTCCCCATTAATATGGCTGCGATGATGGCAAAACCTTCCGCAAAGTTGGTGGGCAACATGAAGAGAAGGGTCTTCTTGATGTTGTCGTATATGGTCCTACCTTCTTCGATGGCATTGACGATGGAGGCAAAGTTGTCATCTGCCAACACCATGTCGGCAGCATCCTTGGAAACTTCCGTCCCCTTGATCCCCATAGCAATGCCCATTTCCGCCTGTTTCAATGCAGGTGCATCGTTTACGCCGTCACCGGTCATGGCACAGATATGGCCGTTGGCCTGGAGAGCATTGACGATACGAATCTTATGCTCCGGCGTGGTTCGGGCAAAGATGTGACAGTCCTTGACCTTCTCCTGCAGTTCTTCATCGGACATCTTCTCGATTTCGCTGCCGGTAATGGATATCTGTCCGTCACCCACCCCCAGTTCTCTGCCAATACTCATGGCGGTTAGGGCATGATCGCCGGTAATCATCTTCACCGTAATTCCCGCTTCCTTGCTTTCCTTCACCGCATGCACCACCTCTTCTCGAGGCGGATCGATTAAGCCGAATACCCCTGAGAGAATCAGTCCCTCTTCAAGGTCTTCGTGGGATAAGGACTCCTTCCTATTCTCTACCTTTTTGTAGGCAGTTGCAAGCATTCGCTGACCCAGAGAAGCGCCCTCTTCAATTTTCTCCTTCCAGTAGTCCTCATCCAGAGCTTCCGCTCCTTCGTTTCCCTGCTGTTTTTTGCAGAGATCAATAATTTTTTCCGGTGCCCCATTGATGTAGAGGAATCGCTCTCCATCCACTTCATTTAAGGTCGCCATGTATTTGTATGTGGAATCAAAGGGAAGTACGGCAATTCTGTTCCCCTTCTCCTCTTCATCCTTCCCGGATTTCATCCAGAGAACTTTTAATGCCGCTTCCGTTGGTGCGCCCACAGCATGCCAGTCTCCATCTTTCCGGACTACTACCGCATCATTGCAGTAGCCTGCACCTTCCAACCCTCGAAGCAGTGCCTGATCCTCCTCAAGAGAAACCTCTTTTCCATCTAGGAGAATGCTTCCCTTGGGCTGATATCCGCTTCCCTCCACCTTATATCCGTGTTGTGCCGTATACAGTGCCACCACCGTCATTTCATTCTTGGTCAATGTCCCTGTCTTGTCGGAACAGATGACGGACACGGAACCCAAGGTCTCTACGGAAGGCAACTTCCTTACAATGGCATTTCTCTTGGCCATCTTTTGTACCCCGATGGCAAGGGTGATGGTCATGACCGCCGGCAAGCCTTCGGGGATAGAGGCAACGGCAATTCCTATGATTGCCAGCATCATCTCATCAAATGGAATTCCACGGAAAAAATAACCGAATAGAAAGGCCGCCAGAGATACCGCAACAATAAATACGGATAGATACACTCCGAATTGGTTGATTTTTTGCACCAAAGGAGTAGTGGTTTCTTCCACCTCTGACATAAGCCGGTTGATCTTCCCCAGTTCTGTTGCCGCACCTGTGGCCACCACAACGCCGGAACCCGACCCGTTGCGCACGCTGGTTCCCATGTAAATCATGGAGGTTCGATCTCCCAGGTCAGCACCCTCTTCCACTGGGTCGGAGTACTTAACGACTTCTTCCGCCTCCCCCGTGAGGGATGCTTCTTCCACCCGAAGATTGGAAGCCTCAATGACGCGCAAATCAGCGGGAACCTTGTCTCCGGCTTTCAGATATACCACATCGCCGGGCACCAGTTCCCGGGTATCCAATTCCCGCTTCTTGCCTTCTCTGACCACGGTGGCCGTGTTGGACACCATGTTGCGTATGCTGTCCAAGGCTTTCTCGGCTCGATCTTCCTGGATATAGCCGATAATGGCGTTAATCACCACCACACCGATGATTACGCCCATGTCCACCCAATGCTGCATAAAGCCGGTGACAATGGCAGCAACGATGAGAACGTAAATCAAAGCATTGTTAAAGTGTCCCAAGAAAAGCAGAATCTTGTTTTTCTTCTTTTTCTCGGGGAGCTTGTTCTCACCAAAATATTCTAATCTCTTTGCAGCCTCTTCTTCTCCTAGGCCGTCTTCTGTTATCTCATACAGGGACTGTATCTCCTCTTGTTGGATACTTTCCCAGTTCCTCTTTTTCAGTAAATTTTCGTAAAGCTTGTCTCTCTCTGTCATGCGGGGTCACTCCTTTCGTTTGTGGTTTGAAAAAGATAAAGATCGCCACAAATGGATACACTCGCACCATTCAATATTCTTTTCCTAAAGTATAGGCTCCGTAAACCAGATGTCTCTCGCGTAATCCAGGATACTTCTGTCTGCGGAGAACCTGCCGGATTTGGCAATGTTCACCAGGGACATTTTGTTCCAGGCTAGCGTATCTTCATAGCTTTGGCTCATGTCATCATGGGCTCTGCAGTAATCTGCAAAGTCCTCCAGACACATGTAGGGGTCGGGGATACCATAGGTCCCCTCCAGTAGATACTTTCGCAGCTCTGCAAAGGAAAGGCCGTCAAAGCCCACCTCAAGACGATCCACAGCCTTCCGCAGGGCGGGATTTTCTGCATATCTCTTTGATGGCTTGTAGCCGCGACTTAAGTTCTTGTTCACCGTCTTTGTGTCCTGACCGAAAATAAAGATATTGTCCTTGCCCACAGACTCGAAGATTTCCACATTGGCGCCGTCCATGGTTCCAATGGTGACGGCTCCGTTGATCATCATCTTCATATTTCCCGTACCGCTGGCTTCCTTTCCGGCAAGAGAAATTTGCTCGCTGATTTCCGTTGCAGGCATGAGCTTTTCTGCCATGGAAACATTGTAGTTTTCCAGGAAGATAACTCGTAGCTTCGCGGCAATCTTCGGGTTCTTCTCGATTTCAGCACCAATTTTGGCAATCAACTGGATGATGCTCTTTGCAATATAGTAGTTGGGTGCTGTCTTAGCCGCAAAGAAATAGGTTTCCGGTCGCATCTCCTTGTTGGGGTTTTCCAAGAGCTCCAGATATCTGCTGATGATGCGCAGGGCGTTCAAAAGCTGCCGCTTGTACTCGTGAAGACGTTTTGCCTGGACGATAAACACGGAATCCGGGTCCGGCATGATGCCCTCCGCCTTGTGCACAAAGTCGGAGAACTTCACCTTGTTGTCGTATTTGATTCTACCCAGTTCTTTTAGGACGGTTTCATCATCTTGGAACTTAAGGAAGCCTTCCAATCCTTCTGCGTTTTTCCTGTAGTCCTTGCCGATACAGTCATCCAGCAGGGAGGACAGTTCCGGATTGGATTGACACAGCCAGCGTCTGTAGGCGATGCCGTTGGTCACGTTGGTGAACTTTTCGGGGGTGACCATGTAGAAGTCCCGAAAGAGGCTGTTTTTCAATATATCCGAGTGAAGTGCCGACACACCGTTCACCTTATGAGATCCGATTACGCTCAGGTTGGCCATGCGAACATAGCTGTCGGAGATGATGGACATATAGTCCACCTTCCCTTTATCTCCCGGAAACTTTTTGAACATATCCTCCTGGAATCGTCTGTTGATCTCCGCGATGATGGCGTGGACTCTGGGTAGCATACGCTTCACCATTTCTTCCGGCCATCGTTCCAACGCTTCCTCTAAAATGGTGTGATTGGTGTAGGAAACGGTGTTTGTAACCAATTCATATGCCTTCTCCCACTTGTAACCGTATTGGTCCATGATGATTCGCATCAGTTCGGGGATGCAAAGCGCCGGGTGGGTGTCGTTGATATGAATGGCAACCTTATTGGGAAGATTGTCCAAAGTTCCGTGAATTCTCACATGATTTCTGATGATGTTCTGACAGGATGCGGAAACCATGAAATACTGCTGCTTCAACCGCAGTTCCTTCCCTTCCAGGTGATTGTCCGCAGGATAGAGGACCTTCGAAATCGCTTCCGCTTTTGTGTTTTCTCTGGCTGCCTTGGTATAGTCGCCGCTGGCAAAGGATGTCATATCAAAGATACCCATGTCCTGTGCATCCCACAATCTGAGAACAGCAACCGCTTCCGAGTCAGCCCCGGAGATACAAACATCATAGGGAACCGCCTTGACTCCCTCCGGATTCTCCACGGCAAAGGTAAAGCCGCCGTCCCTGGTCCACTTGTCGCTGTAGGTGCCGTTGAAGTTCACCACAAAAGCATCATCTTCCCTGGGCGTCAGCCATACGTTCCCGCCGGGAAGCCATACGTCGGGCATTTCCACCTGCCATCCGTCGATTATCTTCTGCTTAAAGAGGCCGTACTCGTACTTGATACAGTAGCCGGTCACATCGTAACCCAAGGTCGCCAAAGCGTCCATGTAGCAGGCGGATAATCTTCCCAAGCCGCCGTTCCCCAATCCGGCGTCCGGCTCCAATGCGTACAGGTCCTCCGGTATCATGTCCCTGTCTGCCAGAACCTTGGCCAAGGTCTCCGTCAACCCTAAATTGTACAAGTTGTTCTTCAGGGACTGTCCCAGAAGAAACTCCATGCTGATATAATAGATTTTTTTCTTTTGGCTGCCGTTTTTCTCTTCATCCAGCTTAATCTTATTAAACGCCCATCTCTTTTCGTCCAACTCTTCATTGAGAACGATGGCCGTCGCCTTGTAGATTTCTTCATGGGTGGCGTTCTCAAAGTTTGCCTTATAGTTTTTGCTCAGTACATCGCAAATCTTATCCCTTAGTTTGTCTTTATTCATGATCCCTTACCTCTTGTAATTATTGATTGCGCAATTCTCGATACATCTCCGCATACTTCTTCGCGGAAATCTCCCAACCGAATCGCAGTCTCATATTGTGCTTTACCAGTTTCATCCAATCTTCCTTTTGGGGATACAGGGCAAGCGCTCGCTTGACCGCGTCATAGAAGTCGTGCTCGTTGTAGTGGAGAAATGTGAATCCGTCTCCCTTGCCTAAGGTGCAATCACTGATAGAATCGCACAGGCCTCCCGTTTCTCTCACAATGGGCACAGTGCCGTATCGGCAGGCAATCATCTGAGATAGGCCACACGGCTCACTCTTAGAGGGCATGAGAAGAATATCCGACCCCGCATATATTTTGTGTGACAGCTCTCGGTCAAAGGTAATTAGTGCCGCAATTCTGTCGGGGTGATAGGATGCCATCATGGAAAAGAAGTTTTCGTATCTGGAATCCCCCGTTCCCAAGACAATCAACTGGAAGTCCTCTTCTCCCAAGAGCCTCTCCAAGCTCTTCATGATCAGTTCCGTTCCCTTGTGTGCTACCAATCGACTGATGACAGCTAAGATGGGTACATCGTTTTTTACGGGAAGACCAACCATCTTTTGGAGGCACTCCTTGTTTCTCTTCTTTCTGGCAGGTGCCGTCACGGAATATTTTGCGAAAATCAAATCATCCGTCTTAGGATCGTACACTGTTGTGTCGATGCCATTGAGAATTCCACGAAGCTTCTGCTCGTTTCTTCGTATAATCGGTGCAAGGCCGTGGGCAAAGAAGGGGTCCTTCAACTCCTGGGCATAGGAAGGACTGGGGGTGCTAACGATGTTGGCAGTTTCCACCGCACCCTTCATTAGGTTGATATCCTTGTTGTATTCCAGCAGGTGTTTCTTGCTCTCGTCCAAGCCCAAGACATAGCTCATCACATCCATCCCGTATCTTCCCTGGTATTCCACATTGTGAATGGTAAAGACGGTTTTTCTATGGGGATAGCCGGGCAAGGCACTCTGATACACGGGAACCATGGCCGTCTGCCAATCATGGGCATGGATGATATCCGGATCGTAGTCCATGATGGACATGCAATCCAGTACCGCCTTTGAGAAGAAGGCAAATCGCTCACATTCGTCATAAAAGCCGTAAATTCTTCCCGGTCTCTTAAAATAGTATTCATTATCTATAAAGTAGTGTATGACTCCATTGTGCTTCAGCTGGAAAACCCCTGCGTGTAAGTTTCTCCACGCCATAGTCACATTGGTGGCACCGAGAAACTTCATTTTTTTTCTGTATTTTTCTTCAATCTGGCCATAGAGGGGAAGCACCACGCGCACTTCCATATCATCCGTATGTTCCATGATATTTTTCGGCAGAGAACCTACGACTTCACCCAGTCCACCGGTCCCCGCAAAGGGAACAGCCTCCGAAGCAGCCATTAATATAGTAGTTTTCTTCTTCATTCCACACTTCCTTTCAAATTTGGTAAAAGTATAGCATACACAAGGGTTGGAATCAAATTTTGTCATAGTCTGTTTACACTAACCCTCTGTAATCTTCTCATTCGTTCCGTCGTGTCAAAAACCCGTTCAACCCTTGAAAAATACAACTTTGTGTAGGTAAGCCCATGGTAACCGTCCCCCAAAATACCATTTGATATAATTGTCAGAATTTTCACTACTTCTTTAACTTGCTAAAATTTCAGGTCAAGACTATAATATAGGAAAGAAAAGAGGATTTGATCATGTCAAAAAAACAATCGACCGAAGCTTTCCCAAAATATCTTTTTCACCAAGGGAAAAATTACAACACCTATAAGTTCTTGGGAGCACATCCGGACCCTGCCAGACCCTCTTTCGTGATATTTCGTGTCTGGGCGCCCAGAGCAACGAAGGTATCCTTGGTGGGGGAGTTCAATGATTGGGACTTGAAGGCTTCCCCCATGAACAAAATGGAAGACGACAGCAGCATTTGGGAAATCCGTGTAGAAAACATTCCCCAAGATGCTCTCTATAAATATGCCATTACAACCGATCAAGGCAAGGTTCTTTATAAAGCCGACCCCTACGCCTTTATGAGCGAGCCCCCTTCACGAGATGGCTACGTTTCCAACATGGCTTCTCAATATCATCCCTTGGACGATTCCTTTCCTTGGGGGGACAAGAAGTGGCTCACGCATCGAAAAAAACAAAACCCCTACGCCTCTCCCATGAACATCTACGAAGCACACTTGGGTTCGTGGCGACAGAAGGAGGATGGTAGTCACTATAATTACAGAGAAATCGCCCATATCCTCATTCCCTATGTGAAAAAAATGGGATATACCCATTTGGAGATTATGCCCCTCATGGAGCATCCCTTTGACGGTTCCTGGGGTTATCAAGTCTGCGGCTACTACAGCATCACCTCACGCTACGGCACTCCCGAGGACTTTATGTACTTTGTGGATTACGCCCACCGAAACAATATCGGCGTTATTCTGGACTGGGTTCCTGCCCACTTCCCCAAAGATGCCCACGGCTTGTACGAGTTTGACGGCTATCCCCTCTATGAGAGTTCCGACATTATGCGCATGGAACATAAAACTTGGGGAACGAGAATCTTTGACTTTGCCAGACCGGAGGTCCTCAGTTTCCTCATTTCCAACGCTTCTTTTTATTTTGAAAAATACCATATAGACGGATTGCGCGTGGATGCAGTAGCAGCCATGCTGTATTTGGATTATGATAAAAAACCCGGCGAATGGGTTCCCAACGAAAAGGGAGGAAGAGAAAACCTAGAAGCGGCCCACTTCATCGCTACCCTGAACAAGGAGGTTCTTACCTCCTATCCGGGAGTCCTGATGATAGCGGAAGAATCCACTTCCTGGCCCATGGTCACAAAGCCGCCGGATGTGGGTGGCTTGGGCTTTAATTTCAAGTGGAACATGGGTTGGATGAACGATGTGTTAGAATATTTTTCCGCCGACCCCATTATGCGAACCGGCCTTCACACTAAGCTGACCTTTCCCTTGGTCTATGCCTTTACGGAGAACTATATTCTTCCCATATCCCACGATGAAGTGGTTCACGGGAAGAAGTCCCTTCTCAATAAGATGCCGGGAACCTATGAGGAAAAATTCGCAGGCGTCAGACTCTTCCTCATCCACATGCTGGCCCAACCCGGCAAGAAGCTGATTTTCATGGGGACGGAGTTGGGTCAATTTATCGAATGGAGCGAAGCCAAGGAATTGGACTGGCTTCTCTTGGGCTATGAAAAGCATCATAAACTGCAGAAGTTTTTCAATGAGGCCAACCATGTCTATCTCTCCCATCCCGCACTTTGGAAATGTGAAGATTCCTGGGACGGGTTCCAATGGGTGGATGCCAACAATGTCAACGACAATATTCTCTCTTTCTTGAGAAGAGGCGGCTCTAAGGATAAGGAGCAAGAAATCCTCATTGTAGAAAATCTCTCCGGTGTGGCCTACGGCCCATATCGAATCGGTGTTCCATCAGAGCGCCCATACAACTGTATCTTAGACAGCGATTGGAAGCGCTTTGGAGGTGCAGGATCCCGACGGAAGAAAAAGTATATTCCTCTCAAAGGAGAGTGGGACGGCTTCCCTCATTATATCGAAGTCAAACTGCCCCCTTTGAGCGCTATCATATTGAAAAAAGAGGAGGATAGGAAATGAATCGAAAAAAGAAATGCATCGCAATGCTCCTGGCCGGAGGTCAGGGAAGCAGGCTCGCACCGCTGACCAGCTCCGTGGCAAAGCCTGCCATACCCTTTGGAAGTAAATACCGCATCATCGACTTTTCACTTTCCAACTGCGTCAATTCAGAAATCGACACGGTTGGAGTATTGACCCAGTATCAGCCCCTGGAACTCAATGACTACATCGCCACAGGCAGCCCTTGGGAGCTGGACAGAAACTGGGGAGGCGTCCATGTTCTTCCCCCCTATCAAGGTGCAAAGGGAGGCGACTGGTACATGGGCACAGCCAATGCAGTTTACCAGAACCTAAACTTCATCAAGATGTTTTCTCCCAGCTATGTGTTGATTCTCTCCGGAGACCACATCTACAAGATGGACTACTCCATCATGCTACAGGAACACATCGACAATGAGGCAGACTGTACCATCGCCGTCATCGATGTTGCCAAGGAAGAAGCCTCCCGTTTCGGCATCATGAATACAGATGCGGACGGAAGAATCATCGAGTTTGAGGAAAAGCCGGCGAATCCCAAGAGCACCAACGCATCCATGGGTGTCTATATCTTCAGTGCCGATGTTCTCTATGAATATTTAGAGGCAGACAACAATGACCCCGGCTCCGACAAGGACTTTGGAAAGAACGTCATCCCCAGCATGCTCAATGAGGGAAAGAGACTCTTCTCCTACCTGTACTCCGGCTACTGGCGAGATGTGGGAACCATGTCTTCCTTCTGGGATGCCAACATGGACTTGGTAAAGGAAGTTCCACCCCTCAACTTATATGACCCTTGGTGGAAGATCTACTACAGACATAGCTTTGAAACACCCCTCTACCTATCCAATTCCTCCGACATTCGTCGTTCTCTGGTGGGAGAAGGTGGCAAAATCGAAGGGTCGGTGGACAGCTCCATCCTCTTCAGTGACGTGGTAATTGAAGAAGGTGCCTCCGTAAAGGACAGCATCATTATGAACGGCGTGACCGTTAAGGCGGGAGCCAAGGTGGACTACACCATTGTGGACCACGATACGGTCATTGGCGAAAATGCCTGCATCGGGGGGAGCCGGGAAGAAGGGGAACCCCTCACCGTCATCGCCTGCGACTTGGAGCTATCTCAAAAATCCGCCGTTCCTGCAGGAACAACGTTGGAAGAGAACATATAGAAAGGAGGAAATCAAATGAAAGCATTAGGAATACTACTGGCTAACCAGACCAATCACGATCTGAAAGAATTGACAAAAATTAGAACCTTGGCAGCAGTTCCCTTTGGCGGAAGATATCGGCTCATCGATTTTCCTCTGTCCAATATGGCAAACGCTGGGATGACCCATATCGGTGTCATTATGAACCGTGGATACAACAGCCTTATGCAGCACCTGGCACTGGGAGATGACTGGGATTTGAACCGAAAAACCGGGGGCCTCGTTCTTCTTCCCCCTTTCCAAGAACATTTGGAAAGCAACGGTTGGGACGATCGACTTCGAGGTCTCATCGAGAACAAATACTTCCTCATCAACTCCAACGAAAAATATGTGGTCATGTCCGATTGTACCCACATTGAAAACATCGATCTCAGTGAAGCTTTTGAGTTCCACAAGAATAGCGATGCGGATGTCACAGTTCTTACCTCAAAGGTGGTCAATCCCAACCAGGGCAACGAAACCCACACCTATATCAGAGTGGATGAAGAGACCCACCGAGTAACGGAAGTCTGCCACGCAGCAACGCCACCGGAAGGGACCCAATACTTCCTTCACACATGGATATCGGAACGTACCTTCCTCATCGATCTCATCGAGAAGGCAGAGGCGAATAAACATCCCAAGTGCATCGACGACCTTCTCTTCCCCTATGTAGATGAGCGAAGAGTAATGGCATACGAGCATGAAGGCCCGGTATTGTTTATCGATAACTTGTCCGAGTATTTGGAGAGCAACTTGGCTCTGCTAAACCGGGATATTCAAACGGATCTGTTCCGTACAGAGAATCGACCCATCTTTACCAACACACAGGACTCGGCTCCTACCAAGTTCGGTAAACATGCGGTAATCAAAAACTCCTATATTGCAGCCGGTTGTGTCATCGACGGACACATCGAAAACTCCGTTATCTTCAGAGGCGCTAAGGTGGAGCAAGGTGCCGTAATTGAAAACTGCGTAATAATGGAAGGGGCGGAAATCGGAAGAAACGCCAAACTCAACTATGCGGTTTTGGATAAACATGTAACCATCCACAACAATCGACATCTTTCAGGATACATCACCCATCCATTCTTCTGCGGCAACAGACAGAAGATATAAGCGATTATTTATGAAGCGAGGCACTCAATGGATCAGGCTAAATACTCCGCAATATTTCACTCCCGAGACGAGCAGTTTAAGTCCCCGGCGGGACCGGTGAAAGCCGATACCCCTGTGGAATTCAACATACTGCTCTCTCCGGAGGCGACAAATTCGGACCTTCGACTCATCATCATCAACGACAAGAATAACGACAAAACCATTCACCCCATGATGTTGCTTTACAATGAAGACCAAACCACTTCAGGACATCTTAACTACACCTGCTCCGTCAAAATACCAACCAAGGGGCTCTATTGGTATTACTTCATCTGCAAATGCGGATCGGATGTTTTCTATATAGGGAAAAACCCGGACAACAACAGAGCCATCCTCACAACGGAGCCGGTTGCCTGGCAACAGACGGTCTACGAGCGCAGTTATCCGCCGCCCTCTTGGCTCTATGGCGGGGTGATTTATCACATCTTCGTGGATCGATTTTATCATGTGGGAGAAGATGTCACTCTGCCCGACAAGGTGTTGCGAGAAGATTGGGGAGGAATGCCCCACTATTCGCCGGACGAAAACGGCATCATCCAAAACAACGACTTTTTTGGTGGCAACCTTGCCGGCATCATGGAGAAGTTGCCTTATCTCTATGACCTGGGCATCGATTGCCTCTATCTCAGCCCTATCTTTGAAGCCTATTCCAGCCATAAATACGACACGGGGGATTATCACACCATCGATGCCATGTTTGGAACTCAAGAGGATTTCGAAACCCTCTGCAATAATGCCAAGGAATTGGGCATCCGAATCATCTGCGACGGCGTATTCAGCCATACAGGATCCCGCTCCATCTATTTCAACAAGGGTGGATACTATGACAGCCTGGGAGCCTATCAATCGGAAGACTCCCCCTACAGAGATTGGTATCATTTCCGGGAAGACGGAAGCTATGAATCTTGGTGGGGTATCGATACCCTTCCCCGTCTCAACAAAGAAAACGCGGAATACAAGGAGTTTATCACCGGCAAGGAGGGCGTGGTACCTTCATGGCTAACCAAGGGTGCCGCAGGATGGCGCCTGGATGTGGCAGATGAGCTACCCAATGACTTTATGGATGCCTTGGTGGCTTCCGCCAAAAGTGCCAAGGAAGATGCCATCATCATTGGTGAGGTATGGGAAGATGCCTCCAACAAAATTGCTTACAGCCATCGGAAGAATTATTTAACGGGAGACCAGCTGGATTCGGTGATGAACTACCCACTTCGAGACGCCATCATCCGCTTTGTCCGCAACGGGAGTTCCACCTACCTGAGAGAAACCGTAGAAAACCTGTTGGAAAATTATCCTCCGGAAGTGGTCCATTGCTTGATGAACATGTTGGGGAACCACGATACCATTCGGATTCTCACCGCCTTAGGAGGGAAAGAGCTTCCCGACGCAGCAAGCAGGGATGAAAAAGCACGAACCCATATGAGTCGAGAAGAATTGGAAAGAGCGGTCGAAAGGCTAAAAATGGCCGTTGTCCTTCAAATGACCCTTCCCGGCGTTCCCTGTATCTACTATGGAGATGAAGCCGGCATGGAGGGTTATGCCGATCCCTTTAACCGAAAATGTTATCCATGGGGACAGGAAAGACAGGATCTGATGGACTGGTACAAAAAAATCATCGCCGTGAGAAAACAGTATTCGGCATTTAAAGAAGGAAGCTATCGTACGGTACGTTCGGGAAGAGGCGTCTTTGCCTTTGAACGAAGGGATGACAAGGAACGGTTCCTCATCGCCGCCAATGCGTCTCGTAACTCTGCTCTGATCTATTCCGGCAGAAATTGGGAGAGCATCATCAGTCATAGACAAACAAAAGGTAATTTCACCATCCTTCCCAGAGAGGTTCTTCTCATGAAGGAAACGGTTGAGGAAGGAGGAGAGACTCATGACCTATAGAAAACAATATGAAAAGTGGCTTCAAAGCCCTATGGTAGATGAAGCCACCAAGGAAGAGTTGCGCATGATTGCGGAAGATGAACAGGAAATCAAAACCAGATTTTCTGCCATGCTGGACTTTGGAACCGCAGGACTCCGAGGCATCATGCGAGCCGGCATCAACGGAATGAATATTTACACCGTTCGATACACCACCCAAGGAATTGCAAACCTCATCCTCGCTTTGGATGAATATGAGAAAGACGGTAAAGCAGGGGTAACCATTGCCTATGATTCCCGTCACAACAGTGCAACCTATGCAGAGGAAGCCGCCGCCGTTCTTGCCGCCAACGGCATCAAGGCATATCTCTTTGATGAACTGCGGCCAACACCGGAACTGTCCTATGCTCTGAGAGAGACCGGCTCCATTGCGGGAATTAACATCACTGCCAGTCACAACCCCAAGGAATACAATGGGTACAAGGTGTACTGGGCCGACGGGGCACAACTGCCACCCCACCATGCCGATGAAATCTTGAAACAGTTGGAGAACATCGACATATTCCGGGATGTAAAGACCATGGATGCAGCAGAAGCAAAGCAGACCGGATTGATTCAAATGTTAGGGGAAGAAATGGATGAAGCCTACATGGAACAGGTCCTTTCTCAGTCGGTAGCACCCGAAGCTGTCGCTGCCGTGGCGGACACCTTCCAAATTATCTTCACCCCCTTCCACGGCGCAGGATATAAGTTGGTTCCGGAAGTCCTGAAGAGGCTGGGCATAAAGAAACTCCTCACGGTGAAGGAACAAATGGTGCTGGATGGTGACTTCCCCACTGTAGTTTCCCCCAACCCTGAAAATAAAGAAGGCTTTGCCCTAGCCATTGAAATGGCAAAGGAAAAGGATGTGGATTTGATTATCGGCACCGATCCCGATGCAGACAGAGTGGGCACCGTGGTGCGAAACGGCGATGACTATGAAACGCTTTCCGGCAACCAAATGGGTGTCCTCCTCTTGGACTATCTCATCACCCTTCGCAGGGAACACGACACCTTGCCGAAAAACGCCGCCGTGGTCAAAAGTCTCGTCTCTACACCCATGGCAAATGCCGTATGTGAAAAGAACGGTATTACCATCTTTGAGACCCTGACCGGTTTTAAGTACATCGGTGAAAAGATCAAAGAGTTTGAGGCAACGGGAGAATACACCTTCCTCTTCGGCTTTGAAGAGAGCTACGGTTATCTCAGCGGAACCTATGCCAGAGATAAGGATGCCGTCGTTGCCTCCATGCTCATCGCCGAGATGGCATGCTGGTACAAGGCCAAGGACATGACCCTCTACGAAGCCATGAAGAGCTTATACGAGAAATACGACTACTTTAAGGAGCAGGTCATCTCCATCTCCTTCGACGGTCACGATGCCCCCGAAAAAATGAAAAAAGTGGGTGAAGACCTGCGAAGAGATCAACCCACAGAATGGAACTTGTTGAAAGTGCTTAAAACCAGAGACTATATGAACTCCGACATTTCCGGCATGCCCGCCAGCGATGTCCTCTTCTATGAGTTGGAAGACGGTTGTAATCTGGTGGTGAGACCTTCGGGAACGGAGCCTAAGATCAAGTTCTACTTCATGGTGAGGGGAGAAGATGAGGCTGCCTGTGATAAAAAACTGGAAGGCTTGATTACCGATGTGAAGGCGAAGCTAAACCTATAGCAATTCTTCAAAGGGCACCAGGCCGCTAAAGGCATCGTAGGCTGTAACACAGAGGGCTCCCTCTGCGGCGGCCAAGTAAAGAGATGTCTCAAAGGAATACCCTTGAAGAAGTGCAGATAAAAGAGCTGCAATAGAAGTATCCCCGGCTCCCAGCCCGGATACTTCTTTTTCTATTGGGTATGGCTCCACCCACCCGCTTCGATCAATCCAAGAATCCAAAGTACCCTTCTTAAACTCCAGCTTTTTTTCAATTCCCTCAATGGTATCCTTGTCTCCGGTACTGTAGAACATTCCCTTTTCTCCCATTTTGATGACCACACTTCCGGCACCCATTTGTCGGGATTGATTCGCCAAATTCTCCACATCTGCCGTGCAATCGCCAAGCATGTAGGACAGTTCCGACTTACTGGGAAGAAAAAAGTCCACATAGGGTAGAACGTTCTCCAAAAATCTTCTCCAATCCTGCTTCGCAGCCGGTGAAGCGGGGTCCACGGCACATAAATCCAAGGAGGTGACTAAGCCGGCTTCCTTCATAGAGCGAAAGATAGTGACCATCTCTCTGCCATCTTCTTCATAGATTCTCTCCATGGAAGGTGGGTGGCCGAAATGAAAAAGATGGCTTTTTCTCACTATTTCCTTATCAATATCCCCACTATGAAAGCGATCGTTTGCCCCGGGGTTCTGGAGTATGATCCTGTCAAATCCGGGAACGGCCAGTATGACACTGTACGCCGTATAGGAGTCGCAATCCGAGATAAAGGCCGTTGGTGTTTCATAATCCGCCATCATTTGCAGGAGCATTTTCCCCAGAGCATCATCTCCCATTCGTGCCATTACCGTAGTTTCCACCCCAAAGAAATTCATGGCAATGCCGGTATTGGCAGCACCACCACCCGGATGTATTTCCGAGCCTTCTATATGAACAATTTCTCCCGGTCGAAAAACTTGGCCAATGGAAGTCCATCCCTCACCTGTAAAGATGGGGCTGATATCCACTCCCACATTGCCCGCCGTGATGGCTCTCCTCTTCATACCTTACTCCCTAAATTCTGCCACACAATTCCGTGACTCGTCTCATCTTATTCACCAAGGCCGGCGTCAACTTCCCCTTTGAAATCCGCCAAGACCAATTGTCATAGACGGTTCCCGGCAGGTTGATTCTCGCTTCATTTCCCAAGTTCAAATAGTCCTGAATGGGAACAATGCACAAATCTGCCACGCTCCTCTGTGCCAACATAATCAGCTCCCATGCGATGCCGCTCTCTGTGAGGCGAGGTCGTCCCAAATAGTCCTTCACCATCTTTTTTTCTTCCAAGCTGAGGGTCTCGTACCAACCTCTGGTAGTATCGTTGTCATGGGTTCCGGTGTAGACGACGCAGTTATTGGGATAGGTATGGGGAAGATATTCGCTCTTCTCCCCCGGTGTAAAGGCAAACTGAAGCACCTTCATGCCCGGATATCCCGCCTTGTTGACCAGGTCCCGAACGGAATCGGTGAGAACGCCCAAATCCTCCGCAATAATCGGTCTGTTTCCCAGTCTTTTTTTCATGTATTTAAAGAATCGGTAGCCGGGTCCCTTTTTCCACTGGCCTTCCTCCGCCGTCTCCTTGTCGCTGGAGATGGCATAATAGGCATCGAAGCCGCGGAAATGGTCGATGCGAAGCATGTCAAACATATCGTAGGAATGCTCCAGGCGGCGAACCCACCAATAGTAATCGTTCTTTTTCAAATGCTTCCACCTGTAGAGGGGATTCCCCCACAACTGACCGGTGGGACAGAAGTAATCCGGCGGACAGCCGGCAACTTCGGTGGGACTTCCCTCTTCATCCAGCTGAAAGAGCTTAGGATTCGCCCAACAGTCGGCACTGTCATAGGAAACGTATATGGGGATATCTCCGATGATCTTCACTTTTTTTAACTCCGCATATCGCTTCAGCTTTCCCCATTGCTTATAGAAAACAAACTGTTCCCAGGCATAAAACCTGATTTCCTTCGCCAGTTTTTTCTTCCACTTCTCCATAGCTTCCGGTTCCCGCATCCTTATGTCCCGATCCCAGTCTGCCCAGGAAACATTGCCAAAGGCCGTTCGCAAAGCGCGAAAGAGAGTATAGTCCTCCAGCCACTCGGCATTCATTTCACGAAACTTTCGGAAGCGAACGGAATTGCCCACCCGGCCATAGGCCAACCGTAGCAACTCTTCCCTCTGGTCGTATAGTTTGACGTAATCTATGTTGTTTTCTTCTTCTCCAAAATCGAAGGTGTCACATTCCTCCCGGGTTAACTTGCCCTCCTTTATCAAGGCTTCCGGATCTATGAAATAGGGATTTCCCGCGAAGGCGGAGAGAGCCTGGTAGGGGGAGTCTCCGCAACCCGTCGGTCCCAAGGGAAGAATCTGCCAGCAACTTTGACCGGCTTCATGCAATCTATCGATAAAATCATATGCTTCCTTGGAAAAACAGCCAATGCCATACTTGGAAGGCAGGCTGAAGATAGGAAACAGGATTCCGCTTTCTCTCATATTGACCTCCTAACTCCTTTTTATTCTAACATACTATCTTCTCCTATCTGAAACTTTTTTGATATATTGTTTTCACTTTGCTATAATAAAGCAAAGGAGAAAGATTATGTGGTACAATTACAGTATTTTTTATCAAATCAGCACTTTGGACTTCTGTGGAGTTCACGGTGAGAGCGAGGGGGAAGGGGAAAACATCGACCCGGCACCCATATACAAGCTCACCCAGTGGATCGATTACTTATCAGATATGGAGTTTGACGCCATCTACCTATGCCCCATCTTCGCCAGCGATTCCCATGGATACGACACCCAGGATTATCAAAAGCTGGATCCCCGCTTGGGAAGCAACGAGGACTTTGGCAAGGTAGTGGATGCCTTTCACGAGAAGGACATCAAGGTGGTGATTGACGGTGTCTTCAACCACGTGGGCAGAGGCTTTTGGGCCTTTGAGGACCTGCGCCAAAACAAGGAAAACTCCCAATACAAGGATTGGTTCTACGTGGACTTCGAGAAGGACTCCAACGATGGGGACGGCTTCTATTACGAGGGCTGGGAGGGGCACTACGAACTGGTAAAGCTCAACGTGGATCACCCCGATGTGCAGGCATACCTCTTGGAATCCGTAAAGAAGTGGATAGATGACTTCCATATAGACGGCATTCGACTGGATGTTGCCTACGCGGTTTCCCCCGATTTTCTTTCCGTGCTCCGAGACTTCTGTAAAGAGCAGCGAGAAGACTTCTTCTTGGTGGGCGAAACCCTTCACGATGATTATCCCTTCCTCTTGGAGCGGATGGACAGCGTCACCAATTATCAAGCATATAAGGGGATTTGGTCCAGCATGAACAACTACGATCTTCACGAGATTGCCCAGACCTATGTGCGGCTCTTCAATGACATGCTTCCCAATAGCCATCTTCTCAGTTTCTTGGACAATCACGATGTGACGCGAATTGCCAGCATCATCGAAAACCCCCAGCATCTCTACTTGGCCTACGGCCTTCTTACGGCTATGCCCGGCATCCCCTGCGTCTACTACGGCAGCGAATGGGGAGAGGAAGGCGTCAAGGAAGAGGATGCGCCCGATGACGATTTGCGCCCCTTCTTTGATGAGCCACAGGGCAACGACTTAACCTTGGCAATTAAAAAGCTGAACCAGATAAGACACGGCCATCCCGCATTTGTAGAGGGCGGCTATGAGGAAATATATCTCACAAATGAGCAACTGGTCTTCGAAAGAAATTCCGGAGACCAGAGAATTGTTGTGGCATTGAACATCGGAGAAGAAGAGACATATCTGGATGTGGATTATTCCGGCACACCTGCAGTGGAGTTGATCACCTCTCAAGATATGGAATTCGGAAACGAAATATACCTGCCACCTTACAGCATTCAGTTTTGGCTGATGGAGGGTTAGATATGAAGATCGATATTGACTTGAAAAGCGCCGGAATATCTTCCAAGGAGATTATGAATAGGCGAGAAGATGCGGAAAAGGCTGTGGAAACCCTATTGAAGGGTGAGATGGATTTTACCGGCTGGGTCAAGGACCCCTTGGCCATGGATGACGCCCTCCTTGGAAAAATCAAAGCTATGGCGAAGGATATCCAGAACAAGTGCGACACCTTTTTGGTTTTGGGGGTGGGCGGTTCCTTCATGGGTGCCAAGGCTGTCATCGATGCCTTGGGTCCGGATAAAGACCGGTTTCCCACTGTGGAATTTGCAGGCTATAATTTCAGTGGAAGATATCTAAAGGAGCTCCTTTCCCGTATTGGTGACCATCGTCTCTGCATCTGCCTCATATCCAAGTCAGGAACCACCACGGAAACGTTGGCTGCCTACGGAGCCATCAAGGAGATGATGGAAGAAAAGTACGGTGCAGAACAAGCGGCCGCAAGGACTTATGTGATTACGGAAAACGTGTCCAATCCCATGCGCAAGGAGGCGGAAGCCAAGGGCTCTCCCCTTTTGGACATCCCCTTGGACACAGGCGGACGATATTCCGTCTTAACGCCGGTGGGACTTCTTCCCATCGCCGCGTCGGGCATTGATATTGATGCCCTGCTGGATGGTGCAAAAACCGTAGCAAGAAAGCTCTCCGACCGGGACTTTGTCTCCCAAGGCACCATGGACTACGCCATTGTAAGGCAGTTGCAATATGAAGCCGGAAAATCCGTAGAAGTGTTTTCTTTCTTCTATCCCTACCTGGAGTACTTTGGAGAATGGTTGAAGCAACTCTTTGGCGAGAGCGAAGGAAAAGAGGGCAAGGGACTCTTCCCTGCCTCCCTACAGTTCAGCAGAGATCTCCACTCCATGGGCCAGTTTCTTCAGGAGGGCAGTCACTGTTTCTTTGAAACATTCCTGACGGCTGAGACCTATGACGGCGATGTTGATATTCCCTCATCGGCACCTGCCCCACTGGGCGGAAAGACCATGAATCAGATTAACCGCTGTGCGGAAATCGGAGTGATGGCTGCCCATAGAGAAAGCGGCAACCCCATCATATCCATCTCTGTGGAGGAAATCACCCCTAGGATTATGGGGCAGCTAATCTACTTCTTCCAAGTCACCTGTGCTGTCACCGCACTCATGTCCGGCGTCAACCCCTTCGATCAACCGGGGGTAGAAGCCTACAAGAGAGAGATGAAGGCGGAGATTGCAAAGTTAGATGACTAAGGTTTAAAGATTCTATAGGCGGATGGCAGGGCGATTTGTTCTGCCATCTCTTTTTGTGAGATAAAGTTCAAGTGTGAACCCTCCCTGAAAGTACTTGGAACTTGAACCTTATAGGAAATCATCTCCCACTGAATGTGGGTGAAGATGTGTCGACCTACGGGACCTTCTTCCACCTCTGCCGACGAATAGCCCTGCCGGTCCAAGAATTCTCGCACTTCCTCCTCTGTCAAGTGCCCATCCAAGGTGGGGAACTCCCACATTCCTGACAAGACACCCTTGTTTCCTCTTCTCCGCAGGGCAATATCTTTCCCATTGGAAATCAGTAAGACGGTTTTTTCTTCAACTCGCCGCATCTTTTTCACCGTAGGTGCAGGGAACAAGGAAACCGTATCCTCGGCATATGCAAGGCAGAAACGGGATACCGGGCAGTCTTCACACAGGGGCCTTCCGTTGGGAATGCAGACGGTTGCACCTAGGTCCATCATGGCTTGATTGAAATCCCCCGGCCTCTCCCGGGACAGCCTTTCCTCTGCAGCCAGTGAAAGCAACTTCTTTGTCTCTCCTTTTTTGATGTCCCCTTCTGCCGCAAGAATGCGACTCATAATGCGAAGGACGTTGCCGTCTACGGCGACAACCGGCTGGCCAAAGGCGATGGAAGCGATGGCGCCGGAGGTATATTCCCCAATACCCTTCAACTGAATCAGCTCTTCCTTTGTGTCCGGAATCTTTCCCCCGTAATTTTCCATGATATCTTTGGCCGCCTTCTGCATATTGCGAACGCGAGAGTAATAGCCAAGGCCCTCCCATAATTTCAGCAAGGGTCCCTCTTCACAGTCTGCCAATGCAGCTACATCCGGCAGTTGGTCTACAAAGCGCTTGAAAAAGGGAATCACTGCTTCCACCCTGGTTTGCTGCAGCATAATCTCGGAAACCCACGTTCGATAGGGAGACACTTCCTCGCGCCATGGCAAGCTTCTCCCTTTTTCATCATAAAAATCAAGGAGTTCCCGCTGAAACCCCTCTATTTCTTCATCATAAGCAATTCCAAGTACTTTTTCTCTCTCGGTCATTTACGCTCCCTCATCAGTGCCTTCTCCATATCTTCAATGGTCGTCTTCTCCAGCTGATCAATGGCTACTTGATCCACAGTTTCCAGTAAATCATCCATGAGAGGCGCCATACCCGATGACACCTGGCAATCTCGATCGATATCACCGGACTTCCACCTCTGTCGCACAAAGGACTGGTCCATGGCCAAAAAAACATCTCTCAGGGTGATGTCCTCCGGATTTCCGTGAAGAGAGTAGCCACCTTCCGTCCCGTTCCTCGTCGTCACTAAGCCGTGCTTTTTCAGCTTGGAGAGAACCTTTCGAACCCGTGCGGGATTTGTGCATACATTCTCGGCTATTTCCTCACTGGTAAGGCACTGCTTCCTGTGATGAAGGAGCACCAGGGCGTGCGCCGCCACTAAAAACTCAGCCGTCAATTTTTTTCACATCCTTTGTTACGATTGCCCCGGTGGGACAAGCCTTTTTACAGTCACCGCAACGAATACACTCCCTGCTGTTGGGCGTTTCAAAAGTTTTAATATCCAACTTGCATGCCTTTTGACAGGCACCGCAGCGGATACACTTGTGTTCATCGATGCGGAATCGATAGAGGGCAATGGGGTTGAAGAATCCATAGATTGCACCGAGGGGACAGAGATACCTGCAGAAGGGCCGATACAAAAACACGGAGAGAACCAACAACACTATCAGTATCCCCATCTTCCAAGCATACAGGCCTCCCAATATGGCTTGCAGACCTTCGTTCTTGGAAACCAAAGGGATGCCGGCAAACAAGGTTCCCGAAGGACAGACATATTTGCAAAACCAGGGATCTCCTTGGCCGATGAAGTCTGTGACCACCATGGGAAGAAGAATCACAAAGAGCCCTAAAATGACATATTTCACCATTTTAAGTACTTTTTCCCCCGGCAGCTTAGACAGTTTTTTCCCAAATGGAATCTTATGAAGAAGATCCTGTACCAAACCAAAGGGGCACAGCCATCCGCACACCAATCTTCCCAGAAAGGCACCTATCACCATGAGGAAGCCGGTGACATAAAAGGCCATCTTAAAGTTTTGGTTGCCCAAGGTGGCTTGCACGGCACCTATGGGACAAGAGCCCAATGCTCCCGGACAGGAATAGCAGTTGAGGCCCGGCACGCAGACCGACTTTGAAGCGCCTGTAAAGATGCTTCCCTCGGCAAAGCCCTTCCAATACCCGTTTGTAAGCACCACAAATAGAAATTGGTATAAGTGGCGCCTGTTATCCTTGATTTCCGCCACAATCTTAGCCAATTCCGATACACTCCAAACATATGGTGATTGCCTGACGCAGTACCACGTCCACCTCACCGCGCATGATTCCCAACACCATAAAGGCAGCACCCACGAGAAGAACACCTCCCATGAACAGGTTCCGTCTCTTCTCCGTCATCATACCTCCTTCAGTAGAGTTTCTATAATCTTTGCCCAATCCCCCTTGGAGCGGGAGCCGATATAGCTCTCTCCCACTTGATTTCCGTTTTCATCCACAAATATGGTCTCCGGGACGGAGTAAACCTGGGACAGCTTCGCATCGTTCAGGCTGTCGGAAGGTAATATGTGAAGATAGTCCGCCTTGGTCTGGTCAATGATTTCATTGGCCGTATCCACCATTTCGCCGGATATTTCTCCACCTTGATTCATGGTGTCCACCGGTATGCCCACAATCTGAAACCCTTGATCGGCGTATTCCTTATTCAACTCACCTAAGTCGGGCATCTCCTCAATGCAGGGGCCGCAGAATGTCGCCCAGATGTTTACCATGGTCAACTTTTTGCCCTTGAAAACCGATGCATCTACCGGATTGTTGTCTATGTCTGTGGACTGAAAGTCGCTAAGAACACCGTCTGCCTTGGTCTCCGTTTTCGTGGTCGCCTTTTGTCCCTTCTTAACGGTATCATAGGGCCAATCCTGGATTCCTCCAAAGTCCTTTACATTGGTATATCCCTGATCCAGCAGATGGGTCGTTGCCGTTGCCGAGCTGTTTCCCCTGTTGCAATACACCAATATTTCCGCATCTTTATCGGGTAAGTATTCTCCCGTCTCTTCATCGGCAATCTTTTGAAGGGGTACGTTGATGGCACCTTCAATATGTTCCGCTTCATACTCCTCTTGAACCCTCACATCTACAATGACGATGGGATCGCCGCTGTCCATACGGGCCTTCGCCTCTTCCGGTGTAATGACGTTATCCTCTCCACCGCAGGCAGCCAGTAAGACAGCTACCACAATTAAGGCGGTTATTCCAAATATCCTCTTCATAAACTTGCTCCTTTCTCTCATTGTAACTCTAACAGTTACATATCCTCCTGTCAACTTAAAAGATGCTTTGAGTTTCCGCAAATAGCCAAGCAGAATATTTTTTGTGATATGAACCGGATACAAAACGGAGAGATATTGGAATCTGCCTCGGTATCCATGAAAATGAACATGCCAAAACTGCCTCACGTAAGTGGGGCAACTTTACATGGATGAATATGCCCTTCAGCAGAGGAAGCGGAAGGATACTTGAGGGTCTCGCTCTCGCAATGTTTTGTAGTATTTCTTAATCCCGGTCCTTGCGTGAGAGAGGACAATGTTTATGCCTTTTGCCATCTGGTAGTAGTAGAAGAGTACATTTTTGCGTAAGGGGTCAGCGTGTTCCATTACGCAGACTTTCAATTTGTGGGTGTGCTTCTTATGCTTAATCAAAGCCAGAAAGGTGATGGCATACGTAAGAAGTGTATTCAAGCAGTTCATGGCTCGTATGCTTCGTACTCGCATGTTTTCAAATCCGAATCCTTGTTTTTTGAACCGGAAATATTCTTCAATTCGCCATCTGGAAAGATAATCCCTTGTGACTTTCACCACATCATCCTTGCCTTTCAGAGGTCTGTTTGTTGCCAGCATCATGGGATGTTCCCCAATCCCATACACCAAGACAAGATAAATGTTCTTTCTAGATGCTGTAATCTGTACATTAAGATGGGAAAGGTATACGGTTTTCCATTCTCCTTGAATCATCACTTGTGTACGAAGCTTTCCCTTCCTTGAAGCGCAAAGTGTGTCCGCAGAAAGCCACTTGCCTTTATGGAGAATCTTTCGATTTCTCTTAATCCTGAGGATAAAGGTTTGCTCCAGTTCATACATGAGTCGCAGAAGGGCATTTTGATCATAGCCACGGTCTAAGACAAAGGTGGGGTTTCCTCCTAGGCGAGCTGCCACTTCTTGGATGCCCTTCTTTGTGACGGTATTGGCCGATGAATAGTTTTTTTCTGACGAAGAATGGATATGGGAGAAGAGACTAATGGGCTGATGCTCCTTAGAAAGCACCACCATTTCTGTGACATGGTATCCTTTCTCGTAGATATCATTTTTAGAAGAGCCATCCTTCACAAGCCCTAAGGCTTCAAACTTTTCTCCGAAGGGCTTCACAATATCTGTATCATCCACCAGCACGATAGGGTCTTGCGGAATCATATGCCGGATGACAGCATCGTAATTTTTCTTAGAAAATCGGATGTTGCTTACAAGGTTTCTGCTGAGGCGATCAATGAGATTTTTCTTACGGATGGGTTCTTTAAGCGAAGTTGCAATATCCGATAAGAGGACACTTTGAGAGTGAAGGATGCCATATGTCATATCTGCAGTGAACTTCTTTTCCGGTCTTGTCATGCCTTGAGAAAGTTTATTGGTAAAAGTGATAATTTCCCGTTTCGCCATCTGCGTATTTGTGGTAAAGTGAGTCATAAGGAGTCCTTTCTTTTTTGTTTAGTAGGAGTTATGGTTTCACTTAAATCCTACCACAAAACTGGGTTGGATTCCTTTTATTTTCAATGATTATTTGGATATTTTTCTTGGAGATTCATCAAAGACTTTGCAAGCAAACTGAAATGCGGAAACTCAAAAAAAGATGCCCGAAGGCATCTTTTGATTTTGTGATGGATGATTGGTTTATACAGCTTCTACAGAGTCAATATCTGCCGTACAGTGGGGGCACTTAACTGCCTCAATATCCACGGTCTCCTTGCAGTAAGGACATGCCTTTGTGGTAAGGGCTTCTTCTTCCCCCTTCTTCATCTTCTCCTGATACCTGTTCATGGCCCTTACCATCATGAAGATGACGAAGGCGATAATCAAGAAGTTGATGATGACCATGATGAAGTTACCATAGTTCACCGATGCAGCATTTTCGCCGCTACCCAACATAATCTTTAGGGAAGAAAAATCGATTCCTCCGGTAAAGAGTGAAATAATGGGGTTGATGATGTCGTCTACCAAAGATGTGACAATCAAAGTAAACGCTCCCCCGATAATGATTCCTACGGCCATGGCCATAACATTTCCGCTGGCAATAAATTCTTTAAATTCTTTTATCATATTGTGACCCTCCTCCAGTCACATCCTATTATATCCTCAAACCGCACAAATAAACAACTTTTTTCAGCATTTTCTATTTTCTGTGTAAATGTCAAGAGTAAATTAAACAGAAATTGAACTTTTTTCCAATTCGCCTATACAACTGCAAAAAAAGTGTAAAAGACATCTATACATATTTGAAAAAAGTGTAAAAGTAATTTATACAAATAGCCATGAAGTGTATAAGTTAAATTTTACACTTTTTTTGCATACCAAAAGAAGGTCATCCATAATGACCACCTATTATCATGTATGAATACTCACACGTGCAATAGTGTTATCCTGCCGTTAATCGGTGACACTCTTGTTGGAAAAGCATAGCAGAGGTGTCTCCATTAAACATTCGCCTTGGATAATTATTCATCCAATCCTCTACCTGTTTGACAACTTGATGATTTAGCACGCTGTCAAAGTTGCTTCCCTTTGGGAACCACCTGCGTATCAGGCGGTTCTGGTTCTCATTGCTGCCTCGTTCACAGGATCGATACGGATGACAATAATACAAATCCACCTTCTCTTCGTTATCGCATAAAGCGCTTTCTAACAACTCAACATTGCGAAATTCACCGCCATTATCTACAGTAATACTCTTGAATACCAGGTAGAAATCATCTTGAAATCGCTGCTTCACCCTACTAATGGCACACTTTACTTCTTCACTTCTTCCGCTGTTTAGAATTTCAATGATTTCGCCTCTGGTTTTTCGTTCCGTAAGAACCAGCAGCGCTTTCTCGTTTTCTGCCGCACCAATGACGGAATCCATTTCCCAGTGGCCGAACTCTTCTCTGGTCAATACCTCCTCCGGCCTTTGCGTAATGCTTTTCCCCTTTCCTACACGTTTATATCTTACCACCTTCTTTTTCTTTTGCTTTTTCCTATGCAAGACCGGAAGATTCTTTAGGGAAATTCCTTGGAAAACGCCTTGACGGATGTAGTTATAGATTGTGTTTACGGATCGTATTTCTACATCAAACGATATCCCTTCGCGCCTTATTTCCAGGAGAACCGCTTCCGGAGAATATTTCTCCTCCCCTATTTTATACGCAATATACTTAGCAAGGTTATCATCATTGTAAATTTTAAGAGGTGCACCCTTTTCTCGCAAATGCTGTTGATACCGTTCTTCTGCTTGATCCGGGCAATACCGAATCTCTTCCGTTAAGTTGCTGTTTGTATGTACATAGGTGGCTCTTTTTATTTCGTTGTATATCGTCGCCCGGCAACAGCCAATAATGCCGGCTATTTCCGGCGGTCTGAATCCACTATCTAACAACTTTTCAATCGTCAGCCTGTCGTTCCAATCAAGATGCTGCCCTTTTTTCTTTCTGCCGGTTCGTTGCTTCCTGTTTCCCATATTCACCTCCTCCGGATACTCTTATTCATTTACTGTATAAAAGTATCCGGAAAGAGGCAAGGTGTTTCACACCAAGCCTTCCCCTTTGAGGCTAACATAGCTATTGCCTTCTCCAATAACCATGCTATCCATCACCGGTATCCCCAGCAGTTCTCCGGCATCTTTCAGTCTTTTGGTAACCCGTACGTCTTCGTTTGACGGTGTGGGGTCACCGGACGGATGATTATGTGCTATGATTACTGCAAATCCGTTAGTAGCAATCGCAAACTTGAAGACTTCTCTTGGATGCACGATGCAACTGGACAACTCCCCTATAGCAACTGTTTTCCAGCCGATAACCTTTCCTTTGGCATTCATTACAATTTGTACAAAATTTTCTTCCGGGCAAAGGTGCAACTGGCAGATGTCTTTTAGAAAATCCGCCACGTCTTTTGTGGACTTGATTACGTATTCCCTTTCTGTGGTAATGGTTTCTTCTGCGATAAGTTGCAATTTGTACTTCGTATATTCTTTCATTTCTTCCTCCGTTCTTCATCTACTTGCAATAAAAGAGAGGGCGGCTTTCGCCACCGCTTGCTATTTCCATTCTTTTTCCAGCAGTTCCTGAATCTTTCGTGCTTCTTCTTCATGAAGAGTAATGCCCCTGCTCATGTGTTTATGCTCCGGATCCCAATCTCGGATATCATATTTCGGGGTGCCGTTATTCCAGGTAACTAGGTTTAACTCCTTGTTCCACCCGGTCTTATATTCAGCAATGATGCCCAGGTGCTTTTCGATTTTGAAGGTCAATGCGTTGCGGTCTTCGTTATAATTTGTCATGGTAAGTCTCCTTTCTCCTTCGGATGGCCCTTTGCCTGTCCGTTTCTATGGTTAGTAAAAAGGGGGCAGGCTGCTAGGCCGTATCGCAAAAGCTGTGTTCAAGGTGGAGACTTGTACGACCTTGCACAGTCGTTTACGATGCACCACACTAACAAGTAGAAACAAGGCAAGAGACAGGCCGCAGAAAGAGGTCACTACCCACAAATATATGAGACCGAAGCAGCTGCAAACCGGCACCTGGCATCTTTTCGAAAACCGGGGATGCAAGGAATCTCTTTGGCATCATCCCCCTATAGGCTAAACGGGATGCAGATCCACCATGATCCGGCACATCTTTATGTTAAGTGCACGTAGATTTATGCCCCATAATAGCAAGCTGGCGGCAAAGTGGTATAGCACTTCCTGCACGTTCTCCTAGCGGAGGAAGAAACGGTAATATCGCATACAGAAAATGCCACATGATAAGAATAGATCATCACGAAAGTATCCTCGCCTCTAATGCCCAAAAGACAAGATATCTGCCGGTTTACTTGTCTGAAAGGTATCGGCATAAAAAAACAAGGGCCTTTCGGCCCTGTGCTGCTATAGCTTATTATATCGGTCTTCGTAGTATTCATCCACTTTCTCTGTGATTTTAGAACTGATAGGGATTACCTTCTCTTTTCCGGCTTTCCATCGCAGCGTTACCGTTCTGCTGTGGGTATCAATGCTGGCATAAAGCTCTTCTGTTCTTCGGGTAAGCTCAACGCTTTTATATCCGCCGTTAGCATATGCCCGGTACTCGATATCATCCATGCTCTCCAGGTATTCTGAAAAAGCATTTTCGTCATCGGGCCGCACCAACCCTTGGCACATAGCATTTACGATCAGCATTTCTTGTTCTATCCGGTTCATTTTCATGGCTTGCTCCTTTCGCAGCATATAGAGTAATATTTCGCAAGGGACAAAAGGCAACCTATTTCTGGTGTCCAGGTGGAGACTTGTACGACCTTGCACCCAAGGAATCGGCTGCCTTACATTGCGATCCATATATTACGCTGCTCCGAAAGGGGACTGGCAAGCCAAAAACAAAAGAAACGGCCTCTACATTTCCGGGGATTCCGGAAGCTGCACATCTTTGTCTTTGCTAATTTCTCTTTGAAGCTGCTCGTATTCGATTTGGTTTTTCCAATGCTCAAAGTTATTCCGAAGGGAACGGCGCAGATGAAATAGTGCCTTCCGCTCCTCTCTTCCGGCAGCACCGGTTGCGGTTCCTCTGCTTCCTTTTTTTCCGGTATGTGCTGTACCTTGTCCATCCGGAAGATCTCTGCTCCTGGAGATTTCTCTGTCATAGGCTTTTAGCTCTGCCAGGATGCTATTTCCTAGCCTGGCATATAGATCGTCCACCTTGTTTTGCTTAAAGTCATTGGATTTTCCGTAGGCCGCTTGATATACTTTTTCTTGCCCCTCTAAAATCCCTTCTAAGCGACGAAAGTCATCTTGGTGGTATGTTTCTATGTATCGCTTGCTGATACCGTCTATTTCTTTTTTTAACGGCTCCATGATGTTAGCGTTATATGCCCACAGGTTCCAGCTCACGACTTCCGGAAGTTTTTCATAAAGAGCAAATAGATCTTTGCGAAAGTCCTTATCTTGCAAGAGGTTTTTTTCTTTTCGCTGTCCAAGAATCGTGTCCCGGATTAGGGAGTTGATTTCACTGTTTATTTCTTTATGCAAAGAGATCTCTTTTACAAACTCCCTTTTGGCAGCATCGATGCTGCCCTGCTGAAACTTTCCCACGTATTCAGTTTCTCTTTTTATATTTCCTTCTGCATCCAGGAGAGGAATCTTTTCATATCTCTTGCTTTTCTCATTCCATTCCTTCTTGTACTGCCACTTCCCATCGATTTTCTCTTTTTCATACTGCACGTACTCTTTTTGCTGCCGCATAGGCGTAGGCTCTACGGTAGCAATATGAACGTGCAAGTTATCTGTGTTGTAGTGAATCGATGCTGACCATAGAGCATTTTGTAATTTCTCTTTTTCCAGCAGTTTTCCCATACTACTTCGCACCGCAGTTTTTAGTCTTTTTTCATCTAGTCGTTTTTCGCTGGAATCATAAATTCCCATCTGGGATAGCCAGGTATTATCAAATGAAAGGACCGATTGCCACAGGAGGCTCCCCCGGCTTCCGGCCAGTGCATAGACTTCCTTTAGTTCTTCTTTCTGCTCTTCTGATAAAAAATCCTGGTCTTTTGTAAAAAGGCCGGTACTCTTTTCCGGATCATCCATGTAATCGGTATACCCGGAAAACCGGGCATACTCCTTTGCCTGTTCCTTATTCACGGCATCCGGCCGATCGATGTAATCCACATATCCGGTAAAGTCCGATTTATGATTGTCGCTAAATTCGGTGACTAGCACCATGCCCGCACTTGTCATGACCGCCCTCCCCCTATTTCGCAAGCTGCTTCAGCAGCTCTTCCATGATGATATGATTCTCCCGGATTACTTGGATCAGCTGCTCTCTGTCCTTTTGATAGAGGCCGGTCATATCTTTTGCCAGGCTTACATACCGATCTTCCACACTGCGGATCTTGGCCGCAGTCGCATAGTCGGTCAAAATTTGCCTGGCCAGTGTTTCTGTCCCGATTCCTTTTCTTTCTGCATCTTCCTTTAACCTGGCCAGCACATCTGCCGGCAGTCTTCTTACCTTCAATTCTGCCATCTTCTATTCCTTCCTTTTCCGATTGTCTTTTTCCTGCTTAAAGTGGGCAATCCGCTCTTTGATTTTTTCTTCACTCTGCTCGATGACCGGGGATTTATCGTACTCGATATGAGAACAATACTTCACACCCTGTATCAGCAGCATGGTATTAATCGCATCGATGAGGATCTGTGAATTTACTTCGGCCGTTTTTGTGGCCCACCTCACTCTCTCCATCCATGCTTTATTTTCTTTATTGATTCTTTCAACTATTTCTTCTGATAACGTTTTCTGCTTGGCATATTCATTTATGATGAAAGATACCGTAGCTGATTCGCTTACAAGTTTTTGCTCTTCCATAACTCGCTTTACTATGTCTAAATTCTCATCGGTCATGTATAAATTTCTTCTAGTTTTTGCCATAAAACACCTCTTTTAATACGGCACCAAAACGGCACCACATCCTTAAAAATTGCCCCCTGCAAAAAAGCATAAGAAATCCATTGGCTCTGCTAATGCCCCACACCTGTGGGGTCAGGTTCCCCTTATGCTCTTTTCTTACAGGCGGGCTGTAAAAAAACACACCCTGCCCCAAAGGGGCAAGGCATAAATTCTCTTTTTATGTTTCGGTAAAAAGAAAAAATCAATCAATGAGGATGTATAAGGTATCATCTAAGAACACACTTTTATACTCCTCTTTGGCATCCATTTCCTTCTCATGATTCAGACTTGATTTCTCCACTTTCTCCCCATTGTAATTGTCATCTCTGGAATAATATTTCTCCAAAGATGAGGAATCGTTCACAGTGCCGGATAGAGTAGTTCCTTTTCCGTCTTCAATGTGGATTGTAATGCGGTGATCCTTAATTTCATAAGTTCCACTATAACTTTCATAAGCAGTGTCATAACACTGCACCGTTCCATCTTTCTTGAATTCAAAGTGGGTACTTCTAAGGTTGGCTGTGACCGGCTTTAAGATTTTTCCATAGCTATGATCAAGAGCGCCTACCTCATAGTAGGATCCTTCCAGACCGCTTCCACATCCTGATAGTATCATGATCAGCAGCAGTGACAGCAACGCTGCTATAATGTTTTTTCTTCGCATTTTTTCCTCCTCATACGATACACATCAGCACATTCAAAAACTCCGGTGGCATAATCAGGTTTTTCTTAAAATACGGTTTATGAATCACCTCCCACCGACCACCTTCCTGGACAGTGATCACACCAACATACTTCAATTTTTTCAACTGCATCAGATACCGGTCTTTGATTATGTTTTCTTTTTCACTAGGGATCACAATCCAAGATTTGTTAGAAAAAGGGATGTTGGCTTCTGCCTGCAACAGCACCTTTTTAATGTCCGATAACTTAAACTCAAAAGTGTTGATCTGATAATTTCCCTGGAACTGCTCAATTGTAATGAGATCTGTAGATCCTTCCCGAAGGGGCGATTCAAACTGCCACCGCACCGCTCTACCGCTGTAGTTATAGTTTTCCCAAAAAGTATTTCGCAGCTGCCTTTCTGTTAAAAACATTTCTACCCTTCGCTTTCTTCTTCACTGACTTTCCTTTCAATTTTCTCAAAAGAAAAGGCTGTTACCCATACAAATAGCTTTTCCGTTTCTTTATTGTAACTGTTTTCCACCTTTGCTTTCAGAATTCTCACCTGATCCTTTGACTGTAATTTTTTAGCATTCTCAAAGGCTTTACCGACAAAGTGTATGATCCATGAGTTGTATTTTGAATTCCCATCTTTATCCTTTCCTTCATACGTAGAAAAGGATCCTGTAACTGTATTTTTCATCTTCTCTGAGATTTCCGGATTAAAAATTGTTCCCCTTACATCGTTTGCAATATTCATTTTTTTGCTCCTTTCATTTTTACAACTAAAATTATAATTAGCATCTGCTAATCATTGCCTCTTCTATATAATGTTAAGAGGAAGCCAAAAGAGCTTCCTCTTAACTTGCCACGTTACTCATTTTTCAATGATGGCTTTATACTTCTCTGTATAACCCTTTTCACCACCGGGATATTCCCCGTAACGCCCATGAATAATATGATGAGCCTTTCTAAATTACAAGCAATACTATTCCAAAAAACGCAATAGAACCCCCTACCAAAAGGTAGTTAACAAACACATAATACTTAATTTCCTTTTTTGTCAGTATATCTCTAGTTTTTTTACTTAAATGCTTATATTCTGCAAATTGTGCTGTAACATATATAATCATTAAAGCCAGCAGGAATACAAGTGTGTTAAAAGTGTTCTCAAAAAAGTCACTTTTCATAAGAGCAGTAAAACATAAACTTCCTAATACCACTAAAGCGATTATTATAATTTTTTGCCGTGCTGTTTTTGGAATTTTTTGTGCTATATTAGAATAACTTAACATTACTTCACCTTTTCCTAATACAATACTATCTTTTTCATCCACTAGTATGCAAATACTTGAAACCTGCTTCCTGATCCAATTTTCCCTGTGAAGTTCGTGTTTCCATAATAGGTGAACTGATGTCTGTATACGCTCATGTTTGACTTCACATTAAATCCTTTAGTTTTGTGAACATACTTCTTGTCCAAAATTGACCATGCCCTTCCAGAAGGTTTATTGCTCGAAAACCAAGAAATTAAGCCGCTCGCAACAAACCCGAGTGCAACACTTCCTACGCCAGAGAGTCCTAGCCCCAAACCTATAACAGTTATCAGAGCTGCAATAGTAGCGTCTTTTATAGGCTTAGAATATTTCAAGGATTTTTGAACTTTTGAACTGTATTTTGAATAATCACTGCTTTTGCCATAAGGAGCACCAGTTTGCCAATATATTCGGTGTCCAGCTTTAGGAGTTATTTCATCAGTAGATTCTTCAATGCTACCTACAGATTCTATTATAACTCTTTCCCCATCTACATAGATACTGCCATTTTTTTCTATCCTCACTTCCTCCTGCTTCTCGTTTTCGGAAATATCTAATACTATAGCACCATCCGTATCAACGTAAGAAGATATATGGGATGTAATTACCTCCCCGTTATCCGTTTCATTTTGAATTTCATATATGTATTTGTTTTCTTCAACGCTTATCAATGAAGCATCCTTGGAATTGCTATCATACATATTATACACCGCATCCAGCGTAAGGCCTTCTTCAGTTACATTCTCTTTACAACAAGTTGGAACTGTTGTTGCTCCAAAAGATGAAACAAATCCTAGTGATACTACAAGTATTACAACTACTATTCTACTTAGATGTCTCATGTTGCCTCCTTCTATACTTTACAACTTTTATGCATCTTAACAATGAGATATATACATTTTCCTTTCTGAAGCAACTACCTCCTCTCTCTTTTATTAACTAAAAGTGTCTTTTTCTTAATCAACAATCATTCTTTATTTTTCTAATCCAAACTTTAGTTCAGGAAGAGAAAAGGTCTCTTCTTCCCGGTGATCCTCTTCCATTACGCCATGATATACTTCCATGAATCCTGCCTGTTTTTCGGTTCTTCCCTTCGATAAAAAAGAAAAACCATCCACCTTGCTGGTGATCTTAACCCGGTCAAAAATGTGATCCGGATAAAATAGGCTTAGAAAGCGGCGGACCACAAAATCAAATACGTTCTTTTCTTCTTCACTAAGGCTGTAATATTTCTTTTCCATTCCCTCACCACCGATGGGCAGCAGTGCATGATGATCTGCTACCTTCTTGTCGTTAAAGTATCTATCAGGGATCACTGGCCTTGCTTTTTTCACAAGGGAAGTAAATGGGCCAAAGCAACATCCGGATAGATACCGACCCACTTCTGCTTTCAGGTCGCTGGTAAGATACTCACTATCCGTCCTTGGATAGCTTAGGATTTTGTGGGTATCATATAATGTCTGGCATATTTCTAGGGTCTTTTCTGCATCGTAGCCGAATCTTCTAGCCATTGGCCACAATCTCATGCTCTTTCTGCATCTCACTCCTCCTTTCAACATAGATTACGCAACAACTTGTAAAAAACCGGGGTCGGGAAGTCTCTTCCCATAAAAATATAGAGGGCGTGCGCCTCACACGCCCCCTTTTCACTTAAATATATCGATCCATATATGAATGGAGTAAAGATTCCCATTCATCTCCGTCGGAAACCGACTTTGCGGCATCTTCCAATTCCTTCCGTCGATCCGGTCTCATGCGCCCGATATCCTTATAGTCTATGGATGAGCCCATTCTTCTCGCCAACTGAAATATCTTCTGTTCTTCTCGTGGAAGTGCAAGAAAGCCATCAATGTATTCCAAAATCCTAGGAATATCTCGGTTCAAATAACCGTCTACTCTGGGGAGAAGATTGATAATGTGGTCGCTGGTCAGTTTCCCGTCCACCTTCTCCGGATCTATGTTTGCAATGAGCTCTCTGATTTCCAGGAGCTTCTCCATATCGGTGCACTCCTTGTAATTTCCTTCCTTGCGAAGATCGTCCATCAGGGACCCGCTGCGCAGCACAAATGTCCGAAGCCTTATAAAGTCCGGATTTATGGCGTTGATTACCTTTGCCGTTTCCACTGCATTCTCTTTGGAGTACTCTTTTCCTCCCACGCCGGGCATGAAGTATATGGAAAGTTCCATCCCTGCTTCTTTAACCTTCTTCCCACCGACAATTTCCTGTTCTTGGGTAGAACCCTTATCGATGAGCTTCAGCACATTATCAGAACCCGACTCAAAGCCGGAGTGAATGCGGTCTAGCCCCGCTTCCTTAATTCGCTTCAAATCCTCTAGGGAAATCCTTGCCAAGGTATCCGCTCGTCCATAGGAAGTGATCCTGTTCAGCTCAGGAAACCTTTCCTTTATGTGGCTGACGATTTCCACCAGCCAATTGGGTCGCAGCACCATGGTATTTGCATCCTGCAGAAAGATTGCCTCCCTGCCTCCCTGGGTCAGCCAGGTGAAGACCATCTGATAATTCATCTTGGCATCAAAAGAGGGCAACGCGTGGAACTCCTTGTTTAACGCATCTTCATCAAAGGCTCCGTCTCTCTCGTGAGCCAAAATCATATCTCTGTACTGCGCCATGACATCGATATCCCGCTTGATATCTTCCACAGGGCGAGTGCGAAAAGCATGCCCCTTATAGAGCATGCAGAACTTGCATTTGTTCCACGAGCAATTCTCTGTCACCTGTAATAACAGGCTATTGGCTTCGCTGGGTGGCCGGATTGGCCCAACTTTAAATGTATCTCCGGTCATAGTTATCTCTTTCTTCTCATATTATTTACACACATGTATAATCTAATATTACCATAGAAATCCCTTTTTTAACCATTTTTTTCTGATTTTAACTTTAATACTCTTCCCGTTGCCATGGAGAAGATGATAATCAGTAGGGAAGTGATGATAATCAGAATCATCACCGACATCCAGCTTTTGGTCATTTCAAACAGGTAGCCAGCCAATGTGGGTGACACGGCAGCCATAGTATATCCCACGCTTTGGGCCATGCCCGACAACCTAGTCGCTTCTCTGCCATCCTTAGAAACCACCGTAATCATGGCAACCACCCAGGCAAAGCTGGCTCCGCCGCCGGAAGCAAGAATAAACAGCCCTATGAGGATGATGGGAATACTGTCGGTGAACATGATAATCAGTATGCCAATAAGATAGAAAAACCCCGAAACCGTTGCCGGCATTATTTTATTTCTGGTATGGGCAATGATGATGGGCGCCGCAAAGGTGGCGGGTAGTGAGAAGAGCTGGAATGCCGATGCAACATAGCCTGCCGTCTCAAAACTCATCCCCGTATCTTCCAAGATGCTGGGCAACCACGCAGTGATGCCATAATAGTTGACCGATTGGACGCCCATAATGATGGTAATATACCAAGCCAATCTCGATTTCCAAAGGGTCTTTTCCGATGCTCGTACTTGGCCATCGCTTTCAATCTTTAACTCTTGGGCACCACCTCTTCTGAGCCCGAATATCAACCAAGCCCCTGCTGCCATAATCGCAGGAATTGCCCACATGGCAAGCACAGAACGCCATCCCAACTCATAGGAAACCGCCATAGGATAGCTGAACCCTGCCCCTGCCGTCGCAGCCGTACTTTGGAAACACATGTACAGCGCGGTAACAATCCCAATCTTTAAGGGCATGTTCTCCTTTATCACCGCCGGTAGCAACACGTTCCCTACGGAAATTCCCACGCCTACAAACAAGGTCCCCAACAACACAACATAGTATCCCGAGAAGACCCTCGCAACGCATCCAAATGCCAACAGAAACATCCCTATCGTTAAAATCCTCGTGTGTCCGATGGAGTTGGCAATCCTCGGTATTAATATAGAGCTGAGAGCAAAGACCAGCAGTGGCAGGGTCGTAATAAACCCCAAATACCCTTTAGACACGCCCAGATCCGGCTCCATGGATTCAATCAAGGATCCCACCGAAGCAATGGGCCCTCGTAAGCTGATTGCCGTCAACGCCATAGCTATCATAAATAATATCGTCTTGTTCTTTTTCATCATTGGTACAGCATAACATAAAGGGATGCGTTTGGGTAAGTGTACAATCTTCGTTTTTTATGAGTGGGACCTGCTAAAGAAGATTTTTTCTTCTTTTCAAGCCTTCTTCTCCTTGATGAGAAGATTATTTCCATTGCCCAGCTGTTCTCTCCAGCACGGAGAAAATAAGAACCCATCAAATTGTGGCTTCCCGAAAAGATCGGTCCGTTCATACTCTTCTTTTCAGAGTAATAAATCGCGTTTTAGAAGATTTTCGATTGGAAACGACTTCCGGTACGGAGGGACTTTTGCCTGTTCCGGTCATATTCTAGAAATCCAGCGTAGGAGCCTTGGGATTCTAGACTTTTTCTAGAATCCTCTCGTCTATTGCTGTATTTCTAGATTTTTTTGATGGGAAATTTCTACTGTCTAAGTGAGAGCAACTTCCTATAATTCTGAAACCCTTAAATTCGTGGGTTTTCATTTTTTGATTCATTTTCGGATTCTAGAAATAGCACCTGTAAATTATTCTTTCTAGAAAAATGGGGGAACAAGACTTCTGGATGGCCTTCGACTTCAAGCCCGTTTTATCCGCAATAAAAAATACCCTTTCGGGTACTTTTTGTTGGTGCGCCTGGAGGGACTTGAACCCCCACGGTCGCCCACTAGATCCTAAATCTAGCGTGTCTGCCAATTCCACCACAGGCGCATATGAATTTTGGGTATTTTTTTGCCTGCTCAACATTTGTCGAGCAGGCACATTTTGGTGACCCTACCGAGAATCGAACTCGGGTTACCGCCGTGAAAGGGCGGTGTCTTGACCGCTTGACCATAGGGCCTTAAAAAACCGGCAACGTCCTGCTTTCCCGGGCAGTCGCCCGCCAAGTATCATCAGCGCAATGGAGCTTAACTTCTGTGTTCGGGATGGGAACAGGTGTAGCCTCCACGCTATTGTCACCGGATTTCTTGCATAAGGAATAAAATCCTTCGCAATCTTTGAGGGTTGTACCCTCAAAACTGAATAATGTTATGTAAATATTTTCTCTCGAATCTTCTTGAAACCATTGGTCAAGCGTTCGACCTATTAGTATCGGTCAGCTCAATACATTGCTGCACTTCCACCTCCGACCTATCAACGTGGTGGTCTACCACGGGTCTTACCCTTTCGGGAGGAGATCTTGTCTTGTGGGGGGCTTCGCACTTAGATGCTTTCAGCGCTTATCCCTTCCCTACGTAGCTACCCAGCGATGCCCTTGGCAGGACAACTGGTACACCAGCGGTAGGTCCATTCCGGTCCTCTCGTACTAGGAACAGCTCCACTCAAATCTCCAACGCCCACAGCGGATAGGGACCGAACTGTCTCACGACGTTCTGAACCCAGCTCGCGTACCTCTTTAATGGGCGAACAGCCCAACCCTTGGGACCTACTTCAGCCCCAGGATGAGACGAGCCGACATCGAGGTGCCAAACACCGCCGTCGATGTGGACTCTTGGGCGGTATCAGCCTGTTATCCCCGGGGTAGCTTTTATCCGTTGAGCGATGGCCCTTCCATTCGGAACCACCGGATCACTAAGCCCGACTTTCGTCCCTGCTCGACTTGTTGGTCTCGCAGTCAAGCTCCCTTCTGCCTTTACACTCTACGTGCGATTTCCGACCGCACTGAGGGAACCTTTGGGCGCCTCCGTTACTCTTTGGGAGGCGACCGCCCCAGTCAAACTGCCCACCAGACACTGTCCCGGTACCGGATCACGGTACGCGGTTAGAAATCCAACATTACAAGGGTGGTATCCCAACGGTGACTCCGTAAAGACTGACGCCCTTACTTCATTGTCTCCCACCTATCCTGTACGTGCAATGCCGAACTTCAATATCAAGCTGCAGTAAAGCTCCACGGGGTCTTTCCGTCCTGCTGCGGGTAACCGGCATCTTTACCGGTACTACAATTTCACCGAGTCTATTGTTGAGACAGCGCCCAGATCGTTACGCCTTTCGTGCGGGTCAGAACTTACCTGACAAGGAATTTCGCTACCTTAGGACCGTTATAGTTACGGCCGCCGTTTACTGGGGCTTAAGTTCATGCCTTCGATTGCTCTAAGCAGTCCCCTTAACCTTCCAGCACCGGGCAGGCGTCAGCCCCTATACTTCAGCTTTCGCTTTTGCAGAGACCTGTGTTTTTGCTAAACAGTCGCCTGGGCCTTTTCACTGCGGCCATCTTTCGATGGCGCCCCTTCTCCCGAAGTTACGGGGTTATTTTGCCGAGTTCCTTAACAATAGTTCTCTCGCTCACCTTAGGATTCTCTCCTCATCTACCTGTGTCGGTTTACGGTACGGGCACCTACATTCTCGCTAGCGGCTTTTCTTGACAGCGTGAAATCAGCAGCTTCCGGTACTATATTTCCCTCCGCATCACGCCCCAGGATTATCGACAAAGCGGATTTACCTACTCTGTCTCCCTCGACGCTTGCACACGCTCTACCAACGGCGTGCTCTGCCTATCCTTCTGTGTCCCCACTTCGCTCAAACGAATTTCGGTGGTACAGGAATCTCTACCTGTTGTCCATCGCCTACGTCCTTCGACCTCGGCTTAGGCCCCGACTAACCCTGAGTGGACGAACCTTCCTCAGGAATCCTTGGATATTCGGTGGGCAGGATTCTCACCTGCCTCTCGCTACTCATGCCAACATTCTCTCTCCTGTGCAGTCCACAAATACTCTCGTATCTGCTTCTGCCCGCACAGGACGCTCCTCTACCAATTAATAAATTAATTCCTAAGCTTCGGTAGTAAGTTTAGCCCCGTTTATCTTCGGCGCAAAGTCACTCGACTAGTGAGCTGTTACGCACTCTTTAAATGAGTGGCTGCTTCTAAGCCAACATCCTAGCTGTTTGTGCAACTTCACATCCTTTTCCACTTAACTTACATTTTGGGACCTTAGCTGTAGGTCTGGGCTGTTTCCCTTTCGACCACGAAACTTATCTCCCGTAGTCTGACTCCCAAGTTTGATGGCGCGGTATTCGGAGTTTGATAGTTTTTGGTAACCGGTGAAGGCCCCTAGAACATTCAGTGCTCTACCCCCGCGTATCTACACTTAAGGCTAGCCCTAAAGCTATTTCGAGGAGAACCAGCTATATCCGGGTTCGATTGGAATTTCACCGCTATCCACACGTCATCCCAACACTTTTCAACGTATATGGGTTCGGTCCTCCATAACCTTTTACGGTTACTTCAACCTGCACATGGATAGGTCACCCGGTTTCGGGTCTACAGCATGTAACTCTCGCCCTATTAAGACTCGGTTTCCCTTCGGCTCCGGTGCTCCAGCACCTTAACCTTGCTACATACCATAACTCGTTGGCCCGTTCTACAAAAAGTACATGGTCACTTGCGCTCCCACTGCTTGTAAGCATAAGGTTTCAGGTTCTATTTCACTCCCCTCCCGGGGTTCTTTTCACCTTTCCCTCACGGTACTGTTCGCTATCGGTCACTAGGTAGTATTTAGCCTTGGGGGATGGGCCCCCCTGCTTCAAACCGGGTTTCACGTGTCCGGTCCTACTCTGGTACCACGTAAGGAACAGCTACATTTCGTCTACGGGGATTTCACCCTCTATGTCAGACCTTTCCAGAGTCCTTCGACTATATATCTGTTCTCTTTTCTCGTGGCCCTCAACCCCATCAGTAAACTGATGGTTTGGGCTCTTTCCCGTTCGCTCGCCGCTACTTAGGAAATCGATTTTTCTTTCTCTTCCTAGGGTTACTTAGATGTTTCAGTTCACCCCGTTGCCTTCTCGCAGGCTATGTATTCACCTACGGATAACCGCCCATTACGACGGCTGAGTTCCCTCATTCGGAAATCTACGGATTGTCGGATATTTGCTCCTGCCCGTAGCTTATCGCAGCTTGTCACGTCCTTCTTCGGCTCCTAGTGCCAAGGCATCCGCCTTATGCTCTTCTTTGCTTGACCTTGTCATCACAGATTTCTCTGTCTGACGGGCTGCCATCATTAGCGTATGATGGACTTACGCACCTAACAGATGGCTTCGCCATCGTCGTAGGTGCTAGCCTGATAAATCACAAGCTTTAGCTTGTAGATTTATGTCGGCTACTCAATTTCACTATTTGTTAATTACTCATTGTGAATTGGTTTTTCTGGTTTCTCGGTTGAAATCGTCGTATTTACCCGCAAGTTCTTTAGAAAAACTTGCTTTGTGATTTTTAAAAACTTCCGTTTCTTATCTGATACATACGTGTGTTTTTTAAACACTCTCGATTTCTTTTCGTTGTAAATTTGATTTACATTTACATTATTCAGTTTTCAAGGTACATAGTGGTGGGCTTGGGAGGACTCGAACCTCCGACCTCACGCTTATCAGGCGTGCGCTCTAACCACCTGAGCTACAAGCCCATATAAAAAATCATAGTGCAGAAACTTTCGTCTCCTTAGAAAGGAGGTGATCCAGCCGCACCTTCCGATACGGCTACCTTGTTACGACTTCACCCCAGTCATTGGTTTCGCCTTAGGTAATCTATTCTTTGACCAACTTCGGGCGCCCCCAACTTCCATGGTGTGACGGGCGGTGTGTACAAGACCCGGGAACGCATTCACCGCGGCATTCTGATCCGCGATTACTAGCAACTCCGGCTTCATGTAGGCGAGTTGCAGCCTACAATCCGAACTGGGGCCGGTTTTAGAAGATTTGCTCCACCTCACGGTCTCGCGTCTCGTTGTACCGGCCATTGTAGCACGTGTGTAGCCCAGAACATAAGGGGCATGATGATTTGACGTCATCCCCACCTTCCTCCGAGTTATCCCCGGCAGTCTCACTAGAGTGCCCAACTGAATGATGGCAACTAATGACAAGGGTTGCGCTCGTTGCGGGACTTAACCCAACATCTCACGACACGAGCTGACGACAACCATGCACCACCTGTCTCTTCTGCCCGAAGGGAGGGCCCGGTTAAGGGCCTGTCAGAAGGATGTCAAGTCCTGGTAAGGTTCTTCGCGTTGCTTCGAATTAAACCACATGCTCCGCTGCTTGTGCGGGTCCCCGTCAATTCCTTTGAGTTTTAGCCTTGCGGCCGTACTCCCCAGGCGGAGCACTTATTGCGTTAACTGCGGCACCGAAGTCTTGCGACCCCGACACCTAGTGCTCATCGTTTACGGCGTGGACTACCAGGGTATCTAATCCTGTTTGCTACCCACGCTTTCGTACCTCAGTGTCAGTTACAGTCCAGAAAGCCGCCTTCGCCACCGGTGTTCCTCCTAATATCTACGCATTTCACCGCTACACTAGGAATTCCGCTTTCCCCTCCTGCACTCAAGTGTTCCAGTTCACAGGGCGAACAATAGTTGAGCCATTGCCTTAAACCCTGCGCTTAAAATACCACCTACGTACTCTTTACGCCCAATAATTCCGGATAACGCTTGCCCCCTACGTATTACCGCGGCTGCTGGCACGTAGTTAGCCGGGGCTTCCTCCAAGGGTACCGTCATTTCTTTCTTTCCCTAGGACAGAGCTTTACGACCCAAAGGCCTTCTTCGCTCACGCGGCGTTGCTGCATCAGGCTTTCGCCCATTGTGCAATATTCCCCACTGCTGCCTCCCGTAGGAGTTTGGACCGTGTCTCAGTTCCAATGTGGCCGTTCACCCTCTCAGGTCGGCTACTGATCATCGCCTTGGTGAGCCGTTACCTCACCAACTAACTAATCAGACGCAGGCCCATCCCATACCGATAAATCTTTGACCGATCGTCCATGTGACCGTTCGGTGTCATGAGGTTTTAATGCCGGTTTCCCGACGCTATCCCTCTGTATGGGGCAGGTTGCCTACGCGTTACTCACCCGTCCGCCGCTTTCCTGCATGGAATCTACCGAAGCTTCATCTATGCATTCTCGCTCGACTTGCATGTGTTAAGCACGCCGCCAGCGTTCATCCTGAGCCAGGATCAAACTCTTAATTTAATGGTATATATATCCCAAGGGATCTATATCTGTTTGATTTCCGTAAACTCAGCTTGACACGCTTAGCTCTCGCTTTTGCGTTTATTCGTTTCCGAATTACTGCTTGTTTTTTAGAAATTGTCGGAAACTCTCTTCAGCTTCATGTTTTACCAATTTGCTTTTGATTGTTTCGCTTTTAGTTTTACGTCCTGCTTTTGCAAGACTTTGACTAAATTTCTACACTATGAATTTTTCAAGGTTCAACCGGTTTTTGCCGGTGTTTTGCATCGTCACCCAAAGTAACGTGCTTGTATACTCTATCACTTCCCCAGCCCTCTGTCAATGACTTTTTTCTTGTTTTCTTAAGTTTTTTCTTCGGGCTTGGTTTGGCTTTTTCGCCTGTGACAGGCCGCTCCCTTTCGAGGACAGCTTGACCATACTAACACCTTTTGTCCTCCCCCGTCAAGGGCTTTTTTTATTTATTTTCTTAATATTTTCCCTACATCTTATATATATTACATAGCAAACAAATCGTTGAGTGCTTCGCTCATAGTTGGGTGTGTAAAGACCATGTCTCGAAGGAGCGTATAGTCGCCGTCCATATCCATGGCCAACTTAACAACGTTGATCATTTCATGAGAGTCTTCACAGAAGAGCATGGCACCTAGGATCTTCCCCGTCTCCTCATCAACAATTGCTTTTAGGAGACCTTCCGTCCTCTTCAACACTTGGGCCTTCGGAACCGCTGCGGTAGGCATGGACAAAACCTTTATCGATTTGCCCTCCTTGGCGGCTTCCTTTTCATTGATGCCCACTCTGGAAAATGTGGGTGATAGGAATACGGAATAGGGGACGTTCTTCCTTACTTTCGTTGTATAACTACCATCTCCCATCAATTGACTTCTGATGATGCGAAAATCATCTAAAGAAATGTAGGTAAACTGAAGGGGTCCACAAACATCACCCATGGCCCAAATGTTGGGAGCCGTGGTTTTCAATCGTTCATCCACCTTGACCAACCCTCGATCTGTCAGCTCTACCCCCGCCTTCTCCAAATTCAAAGATGCTGTATTGGCCTTTCGCCCTGTGGCAACGAGAATCTTAGTATCTTCGATTACGAATTCTTCTCCATCCTTTTCATAAGTTATGGAGTCCCCCTCTACCTTCTTCGTATCGGCAGACAGCAGAATCTTTACGCCCTTTTCCAGAAGTCTTTTTTTGATTTCAAAGGCAATGTCTTCATCTTCTCGGGGTATGAACTCTGCGCCGTGAACCAACATGGTTACATCGCTGCCGAAACCGGCATATATGGAAGCAAACTCCAACCCTATATATCCGCCGCCGATGATGGTGAGCTTCTTGGGAAGATTCTCCTCAACCAAAAGGGTTTCGCTAACATAAACGTGAGGGTTTTCCTTAATCCCTTGGATATCCGGAATGACAGGAACCGCACCGGTGTTGATAAAAAACTTATCTCCGGTAAGGGTTTTGTCCCCGCCCCCCGTGTGGACCATAATGTTTGTTTCATCTAAGAAGGATGCACTGCCATTGATGACATCTACATTGTGAAGATCATTCAGCTTGTCGTAATTCTTCTTTCGCAACATGGAGGTCAAGGCTTTCTCTTCCACCACCGCCTGTCTATAGTAGTTGGCCGTATCTTCGAAGCTTAAATTGCTTGTAGCTCTCTCCCCATTGTCCACCAGGAACTTGGAGGGAATGCACCCTACATTAATACAGGTCCCCCCGTACATCATTTCGGATTTTTCGATTAAAGCTACCCTCTCGCCCTTTTTTGCCAGGGCTCCGGCGAGGGTTTTTCCACCCTTTCCGAACCCGATTATTATCGAATCGTATTTCATCACTATTTCCTTTCTATATTCACATCTACGTATTTTCCACTATACTCCTTTTGGTAGTTTCTGTAAAGAGAACTGTCTTTTGACTGCTCTACAACTAAAGTTTTACCTATTTTTTCTTGCAATCAATCATTATTTTCAAATATTATTCAATAATTATTCGCTATTTTTAGCCATTTTAGTAATGTTATTCACCATTATGTATAAAAACGACAAGATTCTGAAAAAAGATTTCTAATACTATAGTATTGCATTGACTTCACCATTTCTGAGCCATATAATGAGTGTGTGCAAAGGGAAAATTGCACGTTTCATTACTTAATTCTTATTTATCAATAGGAGGATTTATTTATGGGTAGAAAAATCCCGATGTGGCAGGTGGGCCTGGTAATGCTATTTACCATTGTTGCCCTCATGTATGCCATGGACATTTTGCAAATGCTGGCCAACCTAATTATGGGTAAGCCTGCAGGAGACGAAAATGCCTTCACCTGCGGTTACGGAGAACTTCACATTCCGCTGATCGCATCCGCTATCGTCGCAGCCATCGTAGCTGTTCTCAACGGCTATAAGTGGTCATTCTTGGAAGCAGGTATCATGGCTTCCATCAACCGTTCTATGCAGGCAATGCTCATCCTCATGACTGTTGGTCTGCTCATCGGCGGCTGGATCGCCTCCGGTGTCGTTCCCGCAATGATTTATTACGGACTTATGATTCTGAAGCCGAGCATCTTCTTGTTTGCCGGCTGTATTCTGTGCTGTATCGTTGCTCTGGCAACGGGATCCTCTTGGACCACCGCCGGAACCATCGGTATCGCACTCATCGGTATCGGACAGGGTCTGGGCATTGAACCTGCTATGACAGCAGGTGCCATCGTATCCGGAGCTTACTTCGGTGACAAGATGTCTCCTCTTTCCGACACCACAAACCTAGCTCCTGCCATCGCAGGGTCCAACTTATTTAACCACATCAGACACATGGTCTGGACGGTAACACCTTCCCTCATCATCGCACTGATTATCTACGCCATCATGGGAAGATCCGCAAACGCTGATGTAAGTATGGAAAACGTTACGGCAATTCAGGACGGCATTGGTGAAGTATTCAACATTACACCATGGCTACTGTTGCCACCACTAGTGGTTATCATCATCGTTGCCCTGAAGTTGCCGGCACTGCCCGGATTGCTGGGTGGTATCATCTTGGGCTGTATCTTAGGAAGCATTATTCAAGGAGTACCCCTCGCCGATTGGCCGGGCATCCTCCACTATGGATACGAGTTTGAAGTCAGTGATGCTTTCAACAGCTTGGCTGCCTCACTCCCACCGGACTCCAATGTGGCAATGAATGTACTGGAACTGGGAGGTGACACGGTAAGGCCGGGAGATCTTCTGGATATGGACGCAGCGGACTTTGCCAACCTAGCCAAGGAAATGGGCTGGGGCGCAGTTGCTGAAACTCAGTACAACCTGAACCAGCTCCTGACCAGAGGCGGTATGGACTCCATGCTGTGGACTATCAACCTAATCATCTGTGCAATGTGCTACGGCGGTATCATGGATGCTTCCGGAATGCTGGCATCCTTGGCAGGCGCAATGTTGAAGTTCGTCAAGAACGTTGGATCCTTGGTAACCGTTACCGTATTCAGCTGCATCTTCATGAACGTAATCGCAGCAGACCAGTACCTGTCCATCATCCTTCCGGGAAGAATGTACAAAGAAGCGTGGGAAGATAAAAGACTGGATCCCAGAAACCTTTCCAGATGTTTGGAAGACTCCGGAACCATCACTTCATCCTTAGTGCCTTGGAACACCTGCGGTGCAACGATGCAGACCTTCTTAGGCGTACAGACCTGGGGTGGCCCCGGTGGCGGATATGCAAGATATGCATTCTTGAACCTAATCAACCCATTGGTTTCCATCTTCTACGGATTCACAGGAATCTCTATGAAGAAGATGAGCGAGGAAGAGTATCAGAAAATACTGGAAGAAAGAGAACAGGAAAAAGCAGAAGCGCTGAAGAGCTTAGAAGCATAAACCATCTTCTTCATCTAATATCTAACCTAAAACACCGTCGTATGATACCATACGGCGGTGTTTTATGATAAAATATGTGCATGAATAGTTCTACAGCAATACTGATTATCATTTTTGTTTTTACCTTTGTTCCGTTAGTCCTGGCAGAGTTTGCCAGAAAGGATTCCGGGACAACTGCATCGGAATTTTTTCTGCAGGACAGAAAGATGCCACTTATGTTGCTGTTTTTTACGGTATATGCCACTTGGGTCAGTTCTTTCGCCGTAATAGGTGCTACCGGTCTGTTTTACTCCAATGGGCCATTGTATATGACCTGCTTTGCTTGGAACATATTTTTTGGATTGCTCTTCATGAAGGTGGGAAGAAGAATATGGTTTCATGGCAAAACCAACTCATTAATGACCCCCGGTGATTTCTTCTACTACTTTTACAAGAACAAAATTCTGTCTAACTTAGTAACAGGAATCATCTTTTTTTTCACCATCCCTTATTTGATGATTCAATTGTTTGGGGGAGCGATTATCATAGAAACAATCAGTGGTGGCATGATCCCCTGGCGGGTATCGGGCCTTATTTTTTATGCCGTCATTGTTATCTATCTTTGGTCAGGAGGACTAAAGGCAGTAGCTTTAACAGATGTCTTCTATGGAAGCCTTACTTTTATTACAATGCTGTTAACCGGCTTTCTCCTTATTCATAGAGCAGGGGGTCTTGCCAATGCGGTAGATAGAATCATGGAAACGGCACCCGAGTACGTCTTGTTGGGACAGGTATCCGACTCCGGGCCACTCATGTGGATTGCCATGTTTTTTGTAGTTCCCATCGGTGCCATGATGAGCCCCACCATCTGGACCAGAGCTTTCGCCGCCGGCAAGGAAAGTCATTTCACTAAAATGCCGCTCTTTATTTCCATTGCTACAATTATGTACTTAGGCCCTATGTTGACCGCTCTTGCTTTTAAAATACTCTTTCCCAATACGGTTTTTTCCGACAATGTCTTATCGACTGCAATTATGGACTACACCCATCCTGTCATGGGCGCAATCTTGCTATGTGGAATCGCTGCAGCCTCCCTATCCACTGCTAATTCACAAATACACTCTTTGGCTTCCATATGCACTATAGATATTTACAAGCCTTTGAAAGGTGAAGATGTCTCGGAGTACAAGTTGGTACGAATTGGTCGATGGTCAGTTATTCTTGTTTCAGCCATTGGATATGGTTTCACCTTATTAACACCGGTGCAAATCATCGAAATCGGTATATTTGGTTTGGCAGGAACTTTTCAACTCATTGTTCCGACCCTGGGGGCCCTCTGTTGGAAGAAATCTCAGGGGAAGGCAGCCATATTTGGATTGTTAGCGGGGGTCTTTATTACCCTGATTGGTTCATTGGCTATGAATATGCCGACCGCTTATTGTGCTATGATCGGCCTTGGTGCAAATGCCGCCATCTTTTTCATAGCGGGAACGATATTGCCTTCCGATTTGAATACCAGAAAAACCATTATTGAGAATCAAAATCTGTTTTATAGGAGGAGAGAATCATGATAGATTTCAGAGAGAGAATGTTCGAAGATATGAGAGCTCACGCCTTGGAGTGTGGTCCTGACTATTATCGCTTAGCTTATAGCTACGTAAAAAATGAAGAAGCCGCAATGGCTATTACAAGTGATACTGTTTACTTCAGCTTGACCAATGCCCGTAAGATACAAGGCAGACCAAAGTTCAAAAACTGGTTTCTTCAAATTCTTCTAAAGTCTGCTATTCGAACTATGCGCGATCAAAAGTACCCGAGAACTTTTACGGAAAATTCACAGCAGTATGCTTTCTTTGAAACATTAGAACATAGCAACACGACGGTTTTTAAGCTATATTACTTCTGGGACTTAACCATTGATGACATTGTTGAAATTCTACGTTCTGATGAAAAAACGGTTCGCCAACAATTAAGAACTGCTCGAGAGCAGATGAGTATCACATCGGAAGATGATAAACGATCCTTGGGAATCATCGATGAACTTTGTAGGATTTACTCGGAACCTGAGATTCCTGATACACTGGAGAGGGAAATCAAAAAAGCGATAGAAAAAGAGCAGTTGAAACAGGATGAACTCACGCGAAAGGAGGAAAAAAACCGCATCCGCAAACCTCTAGGGGTTATTATTCTTGCAGCTGCGATTTTCTTCCTTACGATTATTGCCGGAAAATCCAATCCCGGATTCGCCGAATCCATTTCCAATATTCCTTTTGTGGGTCCGTTTTTCGCCGGCTTCTTTTAGCAAATACTGATTTAGAATCCCTTTGAGGCTTCTAAATATATTCCTATATTTCCCATTAGACTTTCCAAGATATAGTCAACCCTTGCACGTTCAAACGTCGTATGGATGTAGTATTCCTGAAGCCCGGAATACCCGATAACCGGCTTGCCTAGGTCGTTCATAGCAGGACAGTCGGTGCTAAATGGCCAATAGCCATAAATAGCATCCAAATCCATGGTCTCCAGTCCACGCCCACAAGCTTGTACAAAGGGATGGTCCTCATCAATTTTCCACACTTCTTTTTTGCTTTCAATAACACACTCTTGTCCGGTGAAGGACGTTCTCAAGTTCTTATTGATTCCTACGGTTGCATCAAACTCCGGGTCCTTCTTTTTCAATGCATCGATTACTTCCTGGATTTCTTGGATTGCATCATCTACCGTTTCTCCGGGGACGAGCCTTCTGTCATAGACAATTGTACATTTGTTTGGAACAATACATAGTTCGTTGGGCTCAATATTCAACATAGTCAAAGCTATTCCAGATTTCCCCAAGTCTTTATCTTCTCGTCCATTGCTCCATACCTTTTTTTCCACCTCTAGTATGAGTTTTGCAGCCTTTACAACAGCGTTTACACCTAACCAGGGTGAGCTCCCGTGGCAACTTTCACCATTGACCTGTACCCTCAATTCACATCTTCCTCGATGTCCAAGAACCAGTTTAAGGCTGCTTGGTTCGCAACAAACCATGGCATCGGGCATCATGTCCACATTTTTTAGATTTTCCAGAAGCTTGATGGTCCCCAGTGCCTCTCCGTTTTCCTCCAATACCACTTGTGCGAGAAGAAATGAGCCTTTCACAGGATAGCCCTCTGAAATTAACTGTGCAAGAACGGCTCCGCAGTACATCTGGGATGCTGCACCACCTTTCAAATCGGCGATTCCTCGCCCTAAGATGGCCTCGGTATCTTCCTCTTTCTCCATCCTTCTGTCATACATTGGGCAGGTTTTCTGTGCTCCGCTGTAGGGATCTTCGTCTTCCCATAGAGAGGAATCTCCGGCAGGAACCGCATCCATATGACCATTGTACATAATCATTGGACCGGATTCCGTTCCTTCAATTAGCCCTACGACATTTCCCCACGGATCCATAAACACCTTATGATAGCCTAATTTTCGCATCTCCTCCATGTAGACTGTGGCGATCTCTTCCTCTTGACCAGGTTCCGAGGGGATGGCTGTGATTCTTCTGCAAAAATCAATCAGTTGAGGTTGAAGGGACTCAGCAATTTCTCTGCTTCTCTTGATTAATTCTCCTTTACCCACTTCATTCCCCTTTCTCAAAAACAATCTTCCCGTCTATCATCGTCATTTCCACCTTCATGTCCATGATTTTATCATCGGCACACTCTAGGAAGTCATCTGATAGCACGACTATGTCTGCAGCTTTTCCTTCTTCCAGGCTACCCTTAATCTCCTCTTCAAAGGAGGCAAAGGCACCGTTATAGGTAAACATTCTCAAAGCTTCCATCTTCGAAATCCGCTCCCCTTGGCTGATTTTTGCCCCGCTCTGAGTTGTTCGGTTGACGGCAAGATGTATCCCCATGAGAGGGTTCGAAAATGTGATGGGACAATCACTACTTCCCGCTGCCAAGATTCCACGATTGATAAAGCTCTTACATGTAAACATCCGATTGGTTCGTTCTTCCCCATAATTCTTTACATAGCCGTCACCAAACTCATACAGGAAAATCGGTTGCGGAACGGGAAGAATTTTCGTTCGCTGAATTCTGTCTAACAGTGCATCGTTCACAATTGCACAGTGTTCGATACGATGTCTATGGTCGTCTCTGGGATGAGCTGTGACCGCCTTCTCTATGGCAGAAGAAATAATATCCACTGCTCTGTCTCCCACAGCATGGGTTGTCATCTGATGACCTTTCATATGGGCGCGCATGACCACATCGTCCACCGCCTCGGGAGTCATGCTAAGAATTCCGGAAAAGATCGGATTGGAAGTATAGGGCTCCAATGTAGCCGCCGTAGGGCCACTACTACTTCCGTCAATCATCAACTTGATAGGACCGATTTTGAAATGAGGATCCATTTCCTTGTCAGGCCCCATCTCAATATATTTCTCGATAAATTTTAAGTTCTCGATAAAAGAGAATACCATTGCATTTATTTTAATATCGATATCGCCGTCGGCTACAGCTTTACGCTGTACTTCCATTTGGATATCACCGTACCCCCCGGAATCATGCACAGAAGTAATTCCTTCTTGAATCAGCATTTTATTGGCAAGTTTAAAGGCATTAAGAAGCTCATCCTTATCCGGCATTGCCACCTTCATCATGTACATATGTGCATTTTCCTTCATGACACCAATGGGGCAACCTTCCTCATCTCTTTCGATTACTCCACCTTCTATTTCTTCTGTCTCCTTTTTGACATCTGCCACTTCCAAGCCTTTGCTGTTAAATGTCGAAATATGAGCGCATGTCCGTGTGAGCATAACCGGGTGATCAGGGGCAGCTTCATCTAGATCAAACTTATCGGGGTGGCGTCCTTCCGCCAATTTACTGTGATCGTAACCCCAGCCACGTATCCACATTCCGGGAGGAGTGGTTGCAGCTTTCTCTTTTATCTTCTCTTTAATGTCTTCTATGGACTTTACATATGGATAGCGGCAGTCGATAGCAGAGCAATTCATACCTAACACTCCCATATGAAGGTGAGAATCGATAAAGCCGGGAATGAGGCTTCTTCCCTTAAGATCTATAACCTTTGTCTCATCTCCAATTAGCTTTTCTCCGTCTTTCTTTTCGCCCACAAAGAGAATTTTCCCATCCTTTACGGCGACACTCTTTGCTATGGTGTCCTTTCTATCCATCGTCAACACGTTTCCATTCAAGAATAATAAATCGGCTCTCATTGCTTTTCCCTCCTAAAAAAATGACGGCAGCATAGAGCATGCTGCCGCCTCTGACTTAACTAGTCCATATTTCTTCCGTGATAGAAATCTGCGTATTGCTGCTTTAAGGTGGTCATGAGGGAATCGGATCTTGGCTTTGTCACCATGGAAACCACTACAAACACGATAATGTTGCATATCAGTGCAAATAGTGTGCCTCCACCGCCTGCAAAGACTCCGGGTGCAGTAACTGGGGTAAAGGTGAACAACACAATGAGTAGTATCCCTACACACATTCCTGATGCCGCTCCAACTTTCGTGGACCTTGCCCAGAACAAAGCTCCTACTGTAGGAATCATAATCTGAGCAGTTCCACCTAAGGCAATCAATCCAATAGTAACGAGTAATCCCGGTACAATCAGCATAAGGATATATGCGGAAGCCGAGAAGAATAGAATTGCCCATCGCCCTACCCAAATCAACTTTCTCTCGCTTAGGTTCTTATTGATATATCTCCTGTGGAAGTCCATGGTATAGATTGTGGACAAGGAGAGAACCTGTGCATTGGCTGTAGACATGGCTGCAGCTGCTCCACAAGCCATCAAGATTGAACCGATGACAAAGGGAGCATTGTTAAATAGTACTGTCGGTAAAATATAGTCCGGGTTGCTGTTGATTAGCTCATTAGGGTCCGGATACATGAGCTTCCCGGTATTTCCTGTGAGCATGGATCCAATATAGGCTATGGCAGCCAATGCTAACAAGAAAGGCATATAGTTAAATGTCTGCGGTGATTTAACAGAGTAGAATCTAGCCCAAATCTGTGGCCCCATAAAGGAGCCGACCGGGGTAACGATGAACATGGTAATCCATGCCATCCACTTTCCATCTGCCAATGTGGTCTGTCCCGGAAACACCTCTTCAACTTGTCTGAACATCTCTGCGGGTCCACCAACTAAATTAGCAACATAAAAGCCGGCAAATACCATTCCAAAGAACAGAAGGATGCCATAGAATATATCACACCAAGCAATGGCTCGAATGCCGCCAGCCCAGACATAGGTAATGATAACGATATAGAAAATCAGCCCTGCAACGGCAAAGGGGATCATCTCTCCCGAAGCCACTTGAATCAGATAGGCACCACCGGATAGTTGAATCTGTAGATATGGGACAGTACATACTATTAAGATAATCGCAACCAAGTTTCCTAGTTTTCTCGAATCATATTGGTGGCTAAAGAAATCTGTAGCAGTGACATAGTTGTTCAGCTTACCTAAGTACCATATCTTTTTACCTACAGCATAGTACATGACGCCAAAGAAGATGTTCCAAGCAATGGCTGTCCAGTAAAGGGGCCCTTGGGTATAGAAATAACCGTTGGATCCCAGGAAGGCAAACGCACTCCACCAGGTTGCAGCGACAGAGAAGAATACCGCAATACCACCCATAGCTCTGGATTGGATAAAGTAGTCCTCTGCTGTAGCTGTTGATTTTGCTCTGGCAGCAAAACCCAAAACTAAGGGGAATATCATGAAAAATCCGATAACGAGCAACGCAATTACATTATGACTCATTTATCTCACCTCCCCCGACTGCTTTCTCACCGACCTTCGGTTCACCCCAATTATCGCGGACGGCAATAAACAGGACGACAATCATGTAAGCCCACATGATTAGCGTGAAGCCGTAGATGAATGGAAATCCGAAAATTGTAGGTGTGGCTTTATCCTGATAGAACAAAATACCCGGAAATTCCATGATCATGAAACCGAGAAAAAGTAAAAGCCAATAGACTTTTGCTCTTGCCGGCATCTTCGCATCTTTTGGTCTCATAACAACAATGCCTCCTTTCTGAAGTAATATAGGTATAATATCTTATGGTCCTATTCTACTTTATCAGTTTAAAGAGGCATTTAATGTTTTCTTAAAGTTTTCTTAAAAATTCTATTTGTAGAATTGGTCGGCCTTCAACATGGCATTTAAGGTTGCCGTTGCGCCTGCCGTGCAGTCTTCCACAGATGCTCTCTCGTCTTCACTGTGAGAGATTCCCTTCTCCGTTCTGACGAAGATCATGGTTGCCGGCATCATGTAGGAGAAGAACTGTGCATCGTGGCCCGCTCCGGAGTTGATCTTTTGCCACTTGATTCCCAGCTCATCGCAGGCTTCCTCTACGAATCCTACCATGTCCTTGTCCCAGTATACCGTGTCTCTCTTCCAGTTCTCTCGGATCTCTGCATCACAGCCTGCCCACTTCTTTTCCGGGATGGTCTTGACGATGTCCAATACCTTGGCTCTCAGATCAGGATCTTCGTGTCTTACGTCCAAGGAGAACTCTACTTCGTCGGGGATGACCGTGTGAACACAGGGGTGACAGTAAATCTCACCTGTGGTGTATACCAATTCCGGCCTGTCCAGCTTGTCGATCTCTTCGTGGAGATAGCACAGTGCCTGTGCTGCCGCAAAGAGGGCATCGTGTCTCTTGGCCATGGGGAAGGTTCCTGCATGGGCTGCAAATCCCTTGAACTTGATGGAGTAGTTGAACATGCCCAGTACGCACTGTACCGCACCCAACTGGTTGCCCGCATCTTCCAAGATGGGACCCTGTTCTATATGGGTCTCGATCATGGCACAGTACTTGTCTGCACTGATTCTGTTTGCCTTGTCTCCCTTGTACTTGCTCTCTTCCAAAGCTTCTCCAAAGGTGGGTGCATACCCTTCTACCATGGCCTTGGATGCCATCATCTTCTCTGTCTTGAAGTTCTTTGCGATTCCTTCGGGAAGAAGATCGTTACACAGGATGCCGGACACCATCATTGCCGGGGGATACAGGGATCCTTCTTCGTTGGTGGTGATCATCGCTGTGAGGGGATGCTTGTGGGGAATGTTTTCTGCTACTACGGTTTCCAACACTTCCATTGCCGTCATAACGCCAAGAACGCCGTCATAGTTCCCGCCGTTTCTTACAGAGTCTACGTGGGACTGCATGATCAGCCGCTTTGCATCCGGGTCTGTTCCGGGGATGGTCGCATAGATGTTTGCCAGGTCGTCGGTTTCGATGGTCGCACCGATGGCTTCCATTCTCTTCACGAACTCATCTCTCGCCTGGTGTGCTTCCGGGGATAGGGAATATCTCGTGATTCCGCCGTGGCCCGCATCACCGAATTTGGAAAAAGTTTTGATTTTGTCTTCCATTCTGTTAGCGTCACATTTGAACATAATACTATGCCTCCTTTATATTTTAATAAAATGAAAATACATCTCTTTACCGCTATCATATATTGCCTATGTAAAGAATCGCATAATCATTTCTTAAAGTTTTCTAAAATTTTATCTTCAGGTCTGAGAAGTGAGCAGTTGGTAATTAAATTTATAACCCAAGCCACGGATACTTATGATATACTTCCGATCTTCCTTTCCCGGTTCTATCTTTTTTCTCAAATTGCTGATGTAAACCATTACTGTCTTTTCATCCCCCATGATGCTGTTGGTCTTCCAAGCATATTCGAAAATTTGGGTTGGGCTGTAAATCCTCTTGGCATTTTTGATGAGAAGATGGAGGATATCGAATTCTTTCACGGTGAGATGTACCGGCTCTCCATCCAAAAGCACTTCTCTGGTAGTTGCATTCACCACAAGCCCCGGGGCTTCGTAAATTTCTTCCTCATCTTCTTGCGCTACAAGGGAGTCAAATCTGCGTAGATGCGCCTTTACCCTTGCAATCAACTCCTCAGGCAGGAAAGGTTTCGTTACATAGTCATCGCCACCCACACTAAGTGCAACAATTTTGTCGATGGCTTCCGTTTTACAGCTTAAGAATAGAATTGGTGTATTATATTTTTTCCTGATTTCCGTACAAAGATCAACCCCATTCATATCCGGCAACATGACATCCAAAATAATTAGGTCCGGTCGTTCCTCGTCTATCTGTTGAAGAGCTGCCGTGGCATTCATAGCCGTCAGTGGTAAAAATCCTTCCTTCTTCAAATATGTTGTTATCACATCGCAGATGGACTTTTCGTCATCAACAATTAGAATCTTTTTTGACTGATACATGAGACCCTCCTTATACCTAGTATTGATCCATATATAGGGGCAATTCCACCGTAAAGGTAGAACCTCTCCCCACAGCACTCTTTACATATATTTCGCCCCCATGGGCATCGACTATTTCTTTACAGATGGTCAAGCCCAATCCGGTAGAGAAGTCCCGTTGAAGTTCTCTCTCATCATCGGCGTTCATTTTATAGAATCGATCGAAGATTTGGCCTTGCTCTTCCTTGGGAATCCCTACTCCTTTATCGCTGATGGAAAAAAAGAGCTTCTGTTTTTTGAGATTCACGGTAAAGTCTATGGTGATTGGCTCATTATCTCGTGAATATTTGACTGCATTTGAAAGTATATTGGTAAAAACTTGGTCGATACGTACCTCGTCTACCACGACTCTTGTATTTTCCAAACTTCTTCTATCCCCCTTGATTCTTAACTGTCGGTTCAAGGAAGTCACATCAATGCTGTGATTGTCAATCAAATCCTGTGCCAGTTCGCTGCAATCAATGACCATGAAGTCAAAGGACAATTGGTTTGTTTCCAACTTGGATAGTAAGAATAAGTCATATATCAAACGCTCCAACTTCAAGGTCTTATTATATACCGTGTCTATGGCATGTCTTCGTTCTCCCTCGCTGTCAAACTTATCATCTCGAAGGGCAGAGATGTGTCCAATCACTGCAGTGATGGGAGTTTTTAATTCGTGAGAAATAGATGACAGAAGGATGTCTCGGGATTTTTTCGAGGCCATGAGCATATCCGAACTCATCTTCATTTCTGTAATATCACGTATGACGCCCTCTACTGCAATGGGACGATTGTGATCCATAATCAGTGTGGTGGAAACTTCGCACCAAAGCTGACATCCGTTTTTATGATAGAACTTTAGAATATCCTTTTTCGTCTTTTCCTCGTAGCTCTCCGCATCAAAGAAAGCATCCATTCTTTCATAGTCCTCCGGATTCACCAAGTTGTAGTAAAAGTTACTACTGCTTTTCAGCTCATTGGGGAAATACCCAAGAACCTGCTCCACGGAAGGCGTGACATAGGAGAACCGTCCCGGCTCCAAGTCGTAAAGGAACATCATGACCGCAGAATTCTCCGCAAGAAGTCGAAATCTTTTTTCCGTGATGCCCAGTTTGGATTGGGCACTCTGCAAATAGATGATGAAGACCATAAAGTTTAATACGTTGGAAAACATCACCTCAGCCAAATACAATTGTGGAGAAATCATATCCATAGCTTCCATAAAGGAAATGATTGTTTTCCCGTAACCCCACATAGCAAAGATGACCAACGCGGCTATCTTCTCCAGCGTAGAAAACCGCCAATGCTTCAACGTGACATAGCATAAGGTTGTGGTCACACCCAGTTGGAAGAGAGCGATGGGTGTGAAGACCGACAGTAAATCAAACTGATATATGGCTACGAATATGGTCCATATGGCCAAATACAAGGAGAACCTCACCCAATATCCGGGCACTCTCCAATTGGGAAGACTGTAAGCGCCCATGAGTAGGAAGAGCAAATTGAACATGTCAAAGATCTTTCGAAAGGGGAAGATTGCGTACTCTTCCCCGAAATAATTATTTATGATCAACAGCAATAAACTAAAGGAATAACAAACCCAGCACAAACCCCAGTACTGAATAAACCTTTCCTGGGTTTTGGCGAAGATGTAGAAATATACAAATGCCATGGCGATGGACATGCCACCGAAAGCCAAGAATATAATGCTTAGTGTATTCATATTTATCATTATATCCCATATTCCTCTATTGTTATAGGTAAAATCCATCTTCTTTTTGAACCCTACTTTTCTCCACCGTAAAATGTTATACTGTTCAGGTAAGATTAGGAGACAGTAGTAATGATTCAACGAAAATCCAAAAAACAAACCATTCAGTTATTCGCCTTCCTCTTCGTTTTCTTTTTTATGATCGGCTGTTCTCCACAGGAGGAAGATTCCAATACCGCAGAAGAGATGACGGAATGGGAAGGTCCTTATTCCGTTATTCGTGTCGTGGATGGGGACACCTTTGTGATTCGTGCGGACGGAGAAGAAGAAAAGGTCAGGCTCATCGGTCTGGACACGCCCGAGTCAGTACACGCCGACCCTGACAAAAACACTCCCTACGGGGAGGTGGCCTCGGAGTACACCAGAAGCATGGTGGACGGAGAAGAAGTCTATCTTGAGTTTGATGTTTCCCCTCGGGATAAATACGGGAGATTGCTGGCATACGTGTATGTGGATGGGAAGATGCTAAATGAGATGATTTTGAAAGAAGGTCATGGGCGAGCAGGGACTTATCCGCCCAATGTAAAGTATACCGATCGCTTTTACGAGCTGCAAAGAGAAGCCAGAGAAGAGAACCGTGGGGGTTGGGCCGTCGATGCCTTTGAGGATAAGTGAGGAAGGTAGCATCCATGTCTAAACTGTACATCGTCACCGGCGCCTTTGGGCATCTGGGCAATACATTGGTAAAACTCCTGTTGGATCGGGGTGAGCACGTTCGTTGTCTTGCCCTGCCCACTGAGAATACAGCGTGCTTGGGGATCACCGAGACGACAAATATAGAAATCGTGAGAGGCGATGTAAGGGACAAGCAATCCCTCCGTTCCCTTTTTACATTGGACAAGTGCTACGATGAAGTTACCGTGATTCATACCGCAGGCATTGTGACCATCGCGTCCAAATACGATCAAAAGGTGGTGGATGTCAATGTGACCGGAACGAAAAATATCATCGACTCCTGCCTGGAGCATCAGATCACAAATCTTCTCTATGTCAGTTCCGTCCATGCCATACCCGAGCGCCCAAATGGGCAACGAATGTCCGAGGTGGACAAATTTGACCCTGATGATGTCGAAGGTCTCTATGCCAAGACAAAGGCAGAGGCAACCCAACTGGTACTGGATAGTGAGAAGAGTGGCCTGCATCCCATCGTGGTTCATCCCTCCGGAATTATCGGTCCCAACGACTACGGTCATAATCACCTAAATCAACTGGTTATCGATTACATTAACGGCAGTCTTACCGCTCTCATCGATGGCGGCTATGACTTTGTGGATGTCAGGGACGTGGCCAATGGTATATTGGCGGCAGTCGACAAGGGAAAAAGCGGTCAGTGCTATATCCTTTCCAACCGATATTACACCATCAAAGAAATGGTTGATCTGATGCACGATGTAAGCGGGAAGAAAAAAATCCGAAAAATCCTCTCTCTTCGATTTGTAAATTTCATCGTACCCTTGGCAGAACTGTATTATAAGGTGCGCCGGCAACCGCCCTTGTTTACCGGCTACAGCCTATATACCCTCTCCAGCAATTCCAACTTCAGCCACGAAAAGGCGGACCGAGAACTGGGCTATTGGACGAGGGACATGAAGGAAACTCTAAATGATACGATCGTTTTCCTCCGAGAGCAGGGCAGGATTAGGAAGGCTTGCAACAAGGAGTAATTGTAATTTACCGGCGTTTTCGATATAATAACCGAAGGATATAACTGAGCGGAGATAATCATGGGAAATATAAAAGACTTTTTTAAAGATAACACTTTGAAACGATACATCTTGTTTATTGTCGTAACGGCATTTTTACTTTTTGCACTTTACTTCATCTTCAAGAATCTGGATGTGATTTCCACCTCGGTATATAAGGGGGTATCCAGTTTTTTAAGTGCACTGGCGCCCCTCTTCATAGGGATGTTTATCGCATATCTTCTCAATCCCCTGGTAACCCTTATCTATCGAAGGCTCTTCTTCAAGGCCTTCCCTTCACTGGATGATCCGGTGAAAGATGTAAAACGACAAAAGCGGAATCGACTGTTTTCTGTTTTGGTTGCCTATTTGGTTATTCTCGCTGCTCTGATTGCGCTCATATATGGCTTTGTTGCCATGATTGGCGGACAGTTGGTTATGGACAGTCTTCCCAAGATGATGACACGGTTCAGCAACACCATCCTAACCTATGAAGAAACCATCAAGGCATGGGTAAACGAGATTCCCTCTGGCATGCTTTCAGATCGTGCACAGGAATTCGTCAATAAACTGCTAAAATGGCTTTCTGAAAACCTCAGTTCGGGTTCTGTCGTTGCTACTGTAAAAAGTATAGGAGGAAGCATTGTAAACATAGCCATCGGCTTGGTTGTAAGCATCTACCTCTCCTATGACAAGGATATCTTCCTCAATATATGGAACAAACTACTCCTTCTCATCTTCCCACAGAGAATTGCTGTTACCATCAACAACAATCTTCATGACATCAACGGGATTGTTTCCCAGTTCGTGAGAGGGGTTCTCTTGGATGCCCTAATCGTTGCAATATTGACTTCCATCGGCTTTACCATCATCGGTTTAAAGTTTGCGGTCTTCCTGGGAATCTTTGCAGGTATTGCCAATGTCATCCCCTACTTCGGACCGGTCATTGGAACCATCCCTGCCTTCCTCATCGGCCTCCTTACCAGCGGTGTGAAGGAAGGGCTCTTGGCCATTGTCGTTCTACTGGTTGTACAGCAGATCGATGCCAACCTGATTTATCCCAGAGTCGTGGGCGGATCCACAGGACTTCACCCCCTCTTTGTTCTCCTAGCCGTCACCATCGGTGGTGCTTACGGAGGCTTAGTTGGAATGATCATCGCTGTACCGATCGCCGGTATTGTCCAACTGTATGTTCAGAAGTGGGTACGGAAACGAGAACGCAAGTTGGATGTGGAGACTGCCTTTGCACGAGAAGAAGAGGACATCCCGGTAGATGTCCCCAAAGAAGAGTAACTATTCATGTAGGACGCGGTGCTCCTTCATGGTGTCCAAATTACTTCGCACCCTCTTCATACCCTTCACGGCAAAGTAGCCAAAGATTAGAAGACCACCGCCCAATAGCAGCTCTATTAAATCCCTCTCCTCTCCGGAGCTGATAAGGTAGTCATAGAAATTCAATACACCTGCAAAAAATACCACGGCGATAGCTACATTGATTAGGTTTATGATCCGCTGCAAATGAGCGATGCGAGAGTCTAGGTCCGAGTAGAGATCAAACTCCCCATGTTCGCTTTTTCTCCGCCAGTAGACCCATCGATAGTAGGTCCCCACCTTCTCGATTCCCGCATCTTCACAAATTTTAATGTACTCTTTTCCCCATTGAGAAGTTGGGGATTCTTCCAGGAGCTCCATTCGGTATCCATACATGCCCGGTTCAAACTTCTCAAAGACATATTTCAGGAAGCCCACGCGAACTAAATGCCATCCTTCTGCTGCCATTTCGTTAATCCAAGCCTCTTCTTTTTCAAAGTCCCAGACCCAGAACAACTTTCGAACCGTCTTTTTCATTCTCGAAACCTCCTCTCTCTTTGGAGTGAACGCATTTTTCTCCATATTCTTCCCGCAGCAATAGCGTTAATTCCCGCTACCAATAAGGTGCATCCCATCCACAGTATGTAGCCATAGGTCCACTCCGCCATCCCAAAGCATAGGTCTATGATAATCATTATCCCAACCACCAAAAATAGCATGGCTATGGGAACCATGGCTTTCAGCATCCGCTTTAAATGCATCATCTGAGAATCTATATCAGAAAATAGATCAAAGGGGTGCCCATCTTTTTTGCGACGCCAGTAGTTCCACATGTTGTAAGTCGCTGCCTGTACCACCCCCATTTCACTTTGAACCAAGGCATAGTCTTTCCCCCACATGGATTTTGGCGGAAACTGTCCCCACTCCATTCGATACTCGTAGGTCTCCGGCTCTCCTTTTTCAAAAACAAACCTGGCGATACCTCTCTTTACAAGAAGCCATCCATCCGCCGCCATCTTATTAATCCACGCCTCTTCCTTTTTATAGTCTATCCCTAGGAACAGCTTTATTACCGTCTTTTTCATCTGCTTGCCCCTCCTTGGATGATCTCTCCGTTGGTTAACAATTCCTTTAAGCGATGAATCTCATCAGATACAGCCTCTTTTCCTGCATCCGTAACGACATATTCCTTCTTTCCGCTGTCTTTATCATGAGAATAGACATCGATCCATCCCCGCTCCAAAAGGGTGCGTAAAGCGCCGTATAGGGTCCCTGGAGACAGTCTTACTCGACCCTGTGTCAGTTCCTCCACATTCAGCATGATTCCGTATCCGTGAAGAGGTGTGTACAACGAAATCAGAATGTAGTAGACGCCTTCCGTCAGTGCTTGATTTTCTTGACCCATTTGTTTCTCCTTTGTATCGATTTATATCCGGAAACGATATATCGTCGTCCGTTATAGTTAATATAACGGACGACGATATGTTTGTCAAGTTAAAACACCGTGACTTATATCACGGTGTTTTAGTGTATTCATGATTAAACTAGCTCTAAAAATACTGTTTCAGCGTCGTCCCCTCTTCTGGGTCCTAACTTCAATATTCTTGTGTAACCGCCATTTCTGTCGGCATACTTGGGTGCAATCTCTTCAAACAACTTGGTCACTACATCTTCGTCATAGACATATGATAGTACCTGTCGTCTGGCGTGCAGATCACCACGCTTTGCAAGAGTGATCATTTTTTCTGCAGCTCTTTTGGCTTCCTTAGCTCTGTGCTCTGTTGTCGAGATTCTCTCTTCTCTGAGAAGATCGGTCACGATGTTGCGAAGCATCGCTTTACGATGAGCCGTAGGTCTGCCCAGTTTTCTATATCCATTCATCTCCGGGTGCTCTCCTTTCTTTAGTCATCTGTCTTGCGAAGGCCCAGGCCAAGCTCGATGAGCTTTAGCTTCACTTCGTCAAGTGATTTTTTACCGAGGTTTCTCACCTTCATCATGTCTTCTTCCGACTTATGGGTCAACTCTTCCACGGTGTTGATATTTGCTCTCTTGAGGCAGTTGAAGGAACGTACGGAAAGCTCCAACTCTTCGATGGTCATCTCCAATGCCTTCTCCTTCTGGTCTTCTTCCTTCTCCACCATGATTTCCATGCCTTCGGTATCATCCGTCAGCTGCACAAACAGGTTCAAGTGTTCCTGCATGATTTTGGCACCGATGGAAACCCCTTCTTTAGGTGTAATGGAGCCGTCGGTCCAGATTTCAAGAATCAACTTATCGTAGTCTGTGACCTGTCCCACACGGGTGTCTTCCACGGAGAAGTTTACTTTTCGCACCGGTGTATAAATGGAGTCAACCGGGATGACGGCAATGGGGGTGTTTTCATTCTTGTTCTGTTCTGCCAGAACGTATCCCCTGCCCTTGGCCAAGTTGATTTCCATTACCAGGCTGGCGTTTTCTTCCAGTGTGGCGATGTGCAGGTCCGGGTTGAAGATTTCCACGTCCAGATCACCGACAATGTCTGCGGCCGTTACTTCCTTTGGTCCCACTTCATTGATGATGACTCGCTTGGCATCTTCCTGCCCCGTTAGCCTGACAGACAGCTTCTTCAGGTTCAAAATGATTTCTGTCACGTCTTCTTTGGCTCCGGGAATGGTGGAAAACTCATGGAGTATTCCATCGATCTTCACCGATACCACTGCTGCACCCGGGAGGGAGCTTAAGAGTATTCTTCTCAAGCTGTTACCCAAGGTCGTTCCATATCCTCTTTCGAGAGGTTCTACGATGAACTTACCGTAGTTCGCATCTTCATCTGAAAATATACATTCGACTGTCGGTTTTTCAATTTCAATCATTAAAAATCCTCCTTCATGTTCCAAGTAGTGTTAACTATAAAGCTCCTTACTTGGAGTACAATTCTACAATCAGGTGTTCCGCGATGGGTGTGTCAATTTCCTCTCTTGTAGGTATGGTTACAATGTTTCCTTCCAGCTTGGACACATCAACTGTAATCCAGGACGGAACTGTAATAGCCATTTCTTTTACTTCCTTGAACTTTGGAGAGCTTGTGCTTCTCTCCTTGACTTTGATCACGTCACCCGGCTGAACGGTGTAGGACGGAACGTCTACCTTCTTGCCGTTTACTGTGAAGTGACCGTGGACGACCAACTGTCTTGCTTCTTTTCTGGAAGAAGCGAATCCCAGTCTGAATACCACGTTGTCCAGTCTTGTTTCCAGAGCAATCAAAAGGTTTTCACCTGTCTTACCCTGCTTTCTAGCTGCTTTTTCAAATAGATTTCTAAACTGTGTTTCCTGCAATCCGTAGAATCTCTTTGCCTTTTGCTTTTCTCTCAGCTGGATTCCGTACTCGGATATCTTGGATCTTCTGCCCTGTCCGTGTTGTCCGGGAGGGAAATTTCTTCTTTCCATTGCACATTTTGTGCTGTAGCATCTTTCCCCTTTCAGGAAAAGCTTTTGCCCTTCTCTTCTGCACAATCTGCAGTTAGCATCTGTATATCTTGCCATTGATTTTCTCCTCCTTTCAATTAGACTCTTCTACGTTTGGGCGGTCTGCATCCGTTGTGTGGGATGGGTGTGATATCCTTGATCATGGTGATATCCAGTCCGGCTGCCTGCAGTGCTCTGATGGCTGCTTCTCTTCCGGATCCCGGTCCCTTAACGTATACTTCTACCGTCTTTAATCCATGCTCCATAGCGCCCTTTGCCGCCTCTTCTGCTGCCATTTGCGCCGCAAAAGGTGTGGATTTTCTGGAGCCCTTAAATCCCAGGGATCCTGCGCTGGACCATGACAAAGCGTTTCCGCTTAAATCTGTCAAAGTAATCAATGTGTTATTGAAGGTAGACTGAATATGAGCTTGGCCTTTTTCTATATTCTTACGATCTCTCTTCTTTTTTCTGGTTGCTTTTTTCATTGTCTTAGCCATGATATTCTACCTCCTTACTACGCTTTCTTCTTACGGCCAACAGTCTTCTTGGGGCCTTTTCGAGTTCTGGCGTTGGTTTTTGTTTTCTGACCTCTCACGGGAAGTCCTCTTCTGTGCCTGATTCCTCTGTAGCAGCCGATTTCCATCAGTCTCTTCACGTTCAAAGATACATCTCTTCGAAGGTCACCTTCTACCATGTAGTCTTCGTCAATGACGTGTCTGATCTTTCCTGCTTCTTCTTCGGAAAGGTCTTTTACTCTTGTGCTTGGGTCAATCCCTGTTTTTTCCAGGATTGCCAGTGCTGTCGGTCTGCCGATTCCAAAGATATAGGTCAGTCCGATGTCCACTCTTTTTTCTCTTGGTAAGTCCACTCCGGCTATTCGAGCCATTTTCTCCTCCTGTTCCCATCTTCCGTCGCGCTACCTGCAAGGCTTACCGGCCTCGGGGCGCAATATAAACGGGATGTTCGTTTCATCCGCGACTTTGCGGATTCTGATAACTACTACTGCTGACTCCCGTCAGCCAATTGATTAACCTTGCTTCTGCTTATGCTTAGGATTTTCGCAAATGACCATAACTTTGCCATTTCTCTTGATTACCTTACACTTTTCGCAGATCGGTTTTACGGATGCTCTTACTTTCATTTAGAAACCTCCTCACTTGCCTCTCCACGTGATTCTGCCGCGGGTCAAGTCGTAGGGGGAAAGCTCCACCTTTACTTTGTCTCCCGGCAGGATTCGTATGAAGTTCATTCTGATTTTTCCCGAAACAGTTGCCAGCACCTTGTGCCCCGAGCCTTCCAGCTCAACAACAAACATGGCATTGGGTTGTGCATCTACTACGATGCCCTCTGCTTCTATAACATCTTTTTTTGCCATATCTTTTTCACCTCTTTTATTGCAAGGTGAGCAATTCAGGCTCACCATCAGTGATAACAACAGTATTTTCATAATGCGCAGCCAATTTTCTGTCAGCTGTTACTATAGTCCAGTTGTCCTGCAGCACTTCGATTTCATAAGTCCCCTCCGTGATCATAGGTTCAATGGCGAAAACCATTCCCTCTGCCAGTCTGGGGCCTCTTCCCGGCCTGCCGTAATTGGGTATTTGCGGCTCTTCATGCATCTGCCTGCCCACACCGTGGCCGACCAGATCTCGGATTACACCGAATCCGTCTGCTTCCACCCTCTCTTGGATGGCACTGGATATGTCCGTCAATCGGTATCCCTTCTTGCAGAACTCCAGTCCCGCGAAGAAGGATTCTCTTGCCGTATCCATGATTTGCTGCGCTTCATCGCCCACTTTTCCAACGGGGTAGGTTCTCGCCGCATCGGTGACGTAACCCTTATAGGTACAGCCCACATCGATGCTGATGATGTCCCCTTCCCGCAATATTCGCTTCTTGGTTGGAATCCCATGTACTACTTCTTCGTTGATGGAAGCGCATATACTTGCCGGAAACCCCTGATAACCCAAGAAGGTAGGCGTCATGTTGTTTTCTTTGATGATTTTAGAAACATATCTGTCAATTTCCAATGTTGATATCCCGGGTTTGATGATGTCCTCCAGTGACTTAAGAATATATCCCGTCACCTTTCCCGATTCTCTCATCAACTCTATCTCGTTCTTGGACTTGATGATAATCATCTTATTCTCCCAAAAGTTTCACGATTTCCGCGAATAACTTTTCGAATCCCATCGCCCCGTCAAAATGCGATATGTTCCCTGCTTTTTCATAATATGCAAGGAGTGGCTTTGTCTGTGAGTTGTATACGTCAATGCGGTTGTTTACCGTTTCTTCCGTATCGTCGGCCCGCTGATACAGCTCACCGCCACACTTATCACATTCGCCCTCTTTCTTGGGCGGCATTCCCTTAATGTTATAGGTCGCCCCACAAGTCTTGCACACTCTTCTGGTCACCAGTCGATCCATGAGGATTTCCTTATCCACATACATGTCTATTACGTGATCGACTTTCTTGCCCTCTTCGGCTAAAAAAGCATCCAGTGCTTCCGCCTGTTCCACCGTTCTGGGGAATCCGTCCAGAAGAAAACCGTTTTTGCAGTCGTCTTCCTTCAATCGATCCAACGCGATTTCGATGACCAAACTGTCGGGAACCAGCTCACCCTTGTTCATGTATTCCTGTGCCTTCTTGCCCAGAGCCGTCCCTTCCTTGATATTCTTTCTAAAAATATCTCCGGTGGAAATGTGAGGGATTCCGTACTTTTCAATTATTCTCACCGCCTGGGTGCCCTTGCCGGCTCCCGGAGGTCCTAACAATATTAGATTCATACTTCCTCCTCTACTTCAAAAATCCTTGATAATTACGCATTACCATCTGCTGTTCCAGTTGCTTCATTGTATCCAGGGCAACACCTACTACAATGAGCAGGGAGGTCCCCCCGAAATGCACATCCAAGGCCGTAAATTGACTTACCAAGGTTGGCAATGTCGCTACAGCGGCCAAGAAGACTGCACCTACAAAGGTGATTCTGTTCATAACCTTCTGCAAGTATTCTACGGTTGCTCTACCCGGTCTGATTCCCGGAATAAAACCGCCGTTTTGCTTCAGGTTGTCCGCCACATCCAAGGGGTTAAAGGTAACCGCCGTATAGAAGTATGTGAAGAACATAATCAGCACGATGTTAAACGCCGCATAGAACCACACCCCCGGCGAACCGGTTGGGGACAGCCACTTCTCTACCCATAGGGCAAAGTCGGAGCCGGAACCCGTAAAATAGGTGATGGTCAAAGGGAATTGGAGCAGGGAAAGGGCGAAGATTACCGGGATAACTCCCGCCTGATTCACCTTTAGGGGGATGTGCGTTGACTGTCCACCGTACATCTTTCTGCCTACAACCCTCTTTGCGTATTGTACCGGAATTCTTCTCTGTCCCTGCTGCACCAGTATGATCCCGATAATGACCAGGACTGCAAATGCAATGAAGAGAACGATGGATAGAAATCCAATCTCTCCCCCTTGGAACTTGATCCATGTGGAATGGATCCCCGAGGGAAGTCTTGCGATAATCCCGCCGAAGATAATCAGCGAAATACCGTTTCCGATACCGTATTCATTAATTTGTTCACCCAGCCACATGAGGAATGCGGTACCCGCACTCAATACCAACACGATTACAATGATGGAAAACGCATCCGTGCTTACCAGAGCCTGTCTAAACATACCGATAGATACGCCCACGGCTTGGATGATTGCCAGAATTACCGTTAAATATCTGGTATACTGGGTGATTTTTTTTCTGCCTTCCGTTCCTTCCTTTGCCAGCCGTTCCAACGCCGGTATGGCGATGGTCAGGAGCTGGAAGATGATGGACGCGGTGATGTATGGCGTGATGCTCAGTGCAAAGATCGTCATGTTTCCGAAGGCGCCGCCCGAGAAGAGGTTAAACAGCTCAAACAAGCCGGTCCCTCCATCGAACATCTGTGCCAAAACGGCTCTGTCAATTCCCGGAACCGGGATGTTGGAGCCGATTCGGAATATCACCAGCATCAATAATGTGAAGATGATCTTCCTTCTAATATCTGCAATTTTCCAGGCCTTTGCAATGGTCTGAAGCATATCCATACTAGATCACCTCTGCCTTTCCTCCGGCAGATTCAATTTTTTCTACAGCTGACTTGCTAAATTTCTGAGCCTGAATTGTCATTTTCTTCTCCAGCTTACCATTGCCCAGTACTTTGATGCCGTCTTTTACTTGCTTTACAATGCCCATTTCCTTGAGAAGATCCGGTGTAACCACGGTATCCTCGTCAAATCGGTTGAACACATCTACGTTGAGCTCCGTATATTTCTTCGCCCAAATGTTGGTGAACCCTCTCTTGGGGATTCTCCTGTAAAGAGGCATCTGGCCGCCTTCGAATCCGAGTCTTGTGCCGCCGCCGCTTCTGGAGTTCTGGCCGTTCATTCCTCTTCCGGCGGTCTTACCCTGTCCGGATGCGGAACCGCGTCCTTTTCTCTTGGACTTCTTGGTCGCTCCTTCAGCTGCTTTCAGTTCATGCAGTTTCATTTGCTTGCACCTCCTTTTTCTATAGTTCTTCTACAGTAAGAAGATGCTTTACTTTTTCAACGGCACCGCGTGTTGACGGGCTGTCTGCAAGTTCTACTGACTGGTGCATCTTTCTTAATCCTAACGCTTCTACTACTTTTCTCTGTTTCGGAGAAGCGCCGATGGTGCTCTTCGTCAAAGTTACTTTCAACATTTTACCCATTTGCTTCTCCTTTCTATCCTAAGATTTCTTCCTTGGATTTACCTCTAAGTCTAGCCACTTCTTCCACGGTCATGAGCTCTTTCAATCCCTGGAGCGTAGCATATGCCATGTTTCCGGTGTTACTGGATCCGATGGACTTTGCACGGACATCCTTCACGCCTGCGGACTCCAGTACGGTACGTACGGAAGAACCTGCGATAACGCCTGTACCTTCGGCTGCGGGCATGAGCAATACTCTTCCTGCTCCGAAGACACCAATGTGTCTGTGCGGTATGGTGGTTCCCACAGTGGGAACACTGATTAGATTTTTCTTTGCATCTTCTGTAGCCTTTCGAACCGCTTCAGGAATTTCCTGAGCTTTTCCAAGACCTACGCCTACGTGACCATCGCCGTCTCCAACAACCACGGTTACGCTGAATCTCATGTTTCTACCGCCCTTAACGGTCTTTGCGACACGTCTGATGTTTACGATAGTTTCATTCAATTCCAGCTTGGATGCATCAATTGTATTTCGCATTCCTTGTATCCTCCTGTTAGAATTTCAGTCCGGCAGCACGTGCTCCATCCGCCAACTCTTTCACTCTGCCATGGTATAAGAATCCTCCTCTGTCGAAGGAAACCGTCTCGATACCCTTGGCAAGGGCTCTCTTTGCGATAGCTTCTCCCACCTGCTTAGCCGCTTCTTTGTTTCCGCCGTTGGAGATCTGTGCTTTCAGCTCCTTATCCAGGGAAGATGCTGCTACCAGTGTGGTACCATTGACATCGTCAATGATCTGCACTGAAATATTCTTGTTGCTTCTGTAAACAGACAGCCTGGGTCTTTCCGGAGTCCCATACAAATTCTGTCTGATTCTGCCGTGTCTCTCTTTGCGTCTGTCATTTCTGCTTTCTTTAGCCATTTGCATTCAACTCCTTTCTTAATCGCCCTTAACGCCGGCCTTACCTTCTTTACGACGAACTTGTTCGCCCTCGTATCGAATTCCCTTGCCCTTGTACGGCTCCGGTCTTCTCCACTTTCTGATATTGGCTGCGTAATTTCCTACAATTGCTTTATCGATTCCCTTCACAACAATCTGCGTTGCAGAAGGTGCCTCGGTGGTGATTCCTTCCGGATCTTCCATCTCGATGGGGTGGGAGTATCCCAAGTTCATTACCAGGGTCTTTCCCTTCTTTTCTACTCGGTATCCTACGCCCTGCAGCTCCAATTTGATTTCGAAGCCCTTGGTTACGCCTTCCACCATGTTGGCAACAAGTGCTCTTGCCAGTCCATGTTGTTCACGATGTGCTTTCGCGTCGGATCCTCTTGAAAAACTAAGTACATTATCCTTGATTTCCAAGGTGACTAAACTGCTAATCTGCTCTGATAACTCACCGTTGGGTCCCTTGACTGTAACTAAGTTGTTGTCGTCAACCTTCACCTCAACGCCGGCAGGAAGATCAACAGGTTTCAAACCTACTCTAGACATTCTTTCTTCCTCCTACCATACATAACAGATAACTTCGCCGCCTACGCCCAGTTTCCTGGCTTCCTTGTCGCTGATCACTCCGTTGGAAGTGGAGATGATGGCGATTCCCAAGCCTCCTAAAACTCTCGGAACGTCGCTGGCCTTGGCATATACCTTCAGGCCGGGCTTTGAAATTTTCTTGATTCCATTGATAACTTTTTCCTTTGAGGGACCATACTTCATTTCGATTCTAATGGTTCCCTGCTTGTCGTCTTCTATGATCTCGAATCCCTTGATGTATCCTTCTTCTTCCAAGATGCCCGCAATGGACTTCTTGATTTTAGAAGCGGGAACATCCACTGTTTCGTGAGATGCAGTATTGGCATTTCTGATTCTTGTCAGCATATCTGCTATGGGATCTGTCATTGTCATAATACTATTGCTCCTTTCTCTGCCAGTTTTGTTACGCAGGCCGGGCCCTTCACAACTTAGCAAAAATTAACTTTTTTCAGCCGAGGCTGTTTACCAGCTTGCCTTCTTTACACCGGGGATTTCACCCTTGTAAGCAAGCTCTCTAAAGCAGATTCTGCAAATTCCGTACTTCTTCAGAACGGAATGGGGTCTTCCACAGATTCTGCATCTTGTGTATGCTCTGGTGGAAAACTTGGGTTTTCTCTGCTGTTTCACTTTGAGAGATGTCTTTGCCATACGTGTTCTTCCCTCCTACTTTTCAAACGGCAGTCCCAGAAGCTCCAGCAAATATGCTGCTTCTTCGTCGGTTTTGGCCGTCGTGGTAAATACTACATTCATTCCCTTGATTTTGTCAACTTTATCGTAGTTGATTTCCGGGAAGATCAGTTGCTCTTTCACGCCCATGGAGTAGTTTCCTCGACCGTCAAAGGCATTCTTGCTTACGCCCTTGAAGTCTCTTACTCTGGGAAGAGCGATGTTGAAAAACTTGTCCGCAAATTCGTACATGTTGTCGCCTCTGAGGGTGACCTTTGTTCCTACCGGCATGCCGGCTCTCACCTTAAAGTTGGCGATAGATTTCTTGGACTTGGTTACGACGGGTCTCTGACCGGAAATCAATCCCAGTTCTTCCACTGCCGTTTCCATCAGCTTTGCATTTTCTTTTGCTTCGCCCAATCCAATGTTTATGGTAATCTTCTCAAGCTTTGGCACTTCCATTACGTTCTTGTACTGGAACTTGTCCATCAAAGCTTTGAAGGCTTCATTTTGATATGTTTCTTTCAATCTTGTTGTCAACGAACTCTCCTCCTTTCTTAGTCTATGGCGTTTCCGCTCTTCTTGGAAAATCTGATTTTCTTGTCGCCTTCCATGCGGTACCCAACCTTTGTCGCTTCCTTCGTCTTGCCGTCAATGAGCATAACGTTGGAAATGTGAATGGGGCCCTCTTGGTGCTTAATTTCTGAGCCTGCTGTTCTAGTCTGCTTCTGATGCTTTGTCTGGATGTTGATCCCTTCTACGATGACTCTTTCCTTCGCGGGAAGAACCTTCAGGACCTTTCCTTTTTTGCCCTTGTCTTTTCCGGTAAGGACAGTAACCATATCATCTTTTTTAATACGCATTTTGTCCTCCTATAATACTTCCGGTGCCAAAGACACGATCTTCATGAAGCTTCTGTCTCTCAATTCTCTTGCAACCGGTCCGAAAATACGTGTTCCAACCGGATTCTTGTCTTCCTTGATGATTACTGCCGCGTTCTGATCAAACTTCACATAGCTGCCATCGGGTCTTCTTGCACCAAACTTTGATCTTACTACGACTGCTCTCACAACGTCACCCTTCTTTACCTGACCGCCGGGTGTAGCTTCCTTTACGGCACAAACGATTATGTCTCCGATATTTGCGTACTGGCGGCGTGTGCCTCCTAAAATACGAATGCATAAAAGTTCTTTCGCACCGGAATTGTCAGCGACTTTCAGTCTTGTTTCTACCTGAATCATGTTCCGGTCCTCCTTATTTAACCTTTTCTACGATACTTACAAGTCTCCATCTCTTGTCAGCGGACAGAGGTCTTGTCTCCATAATTCTCACTTTGTCGCCGATGTTGCACTCATTGGCTTCATCGTGCGCCTTAACCTTGTTGGTTCTCTTTACTGATTTTCCATAAAGGGAATGTCTTACGGAGTCTTCCAAAGCGACCACTACAGTCTTGTCCATCTTGTCACTTACGACAATACCGACTCTGGTTTTTCTTCTGTTTCTTTCAACTGTCATAATTCATCCTCCTTTCTTACTCAGCACGAACTTTTTCAAGTTCTTTTTCTCTGATGATTGTTTTTACTCTGGCGATGTCTCTCTTGGTGTCTCTCATCTTGATGGGGTTTTCCAGCTGTCCGGTGACGTGTTGGAATCTCAGGTTAAAAAGATCCTTCTTCATCTTGGTCAGTTCTACGGTCAGCTCCGCATCTGTCATTTCTCTCATTTTCTTTAATTCCATTACGCTTCACCACCCTCCTGTCCTTTGATGGCAAACTTACTCTTAATAGGAAGTTTGTGTGCAGCCAGTCTCATGGCTTCCTTTGCCTGGTCGAAGGTAACTCCTTCGATTTCAAACATGACTCTGCCCGGCTTCACAACTGCTACCCAGTACTCGGGAGAACCTTTTCCGGAACCCATACGTACTTCTGCAGGTTTCTTGGTTACGGACTTATGGGGGAAGATTTTAATGTAAACCTTACCGCCTCTCTTGATGGATCTGGTCATAGCGATACGAGCCGCTTCGATTTGGTTGGAAGTAATCCATCCGCATTCTGAAGCAACGAGGCCGTACTCACCGTATGTCACCAAGTTACCCTTGGTTGCCTTGCCCTTCATTCTTCCTCTGTGGACCTTTCTACGTTTAACGCGCTTTGGCATCAACATGGCTAGTTCCTCCTTTCTCTATCTGTCTATTCTTCCGCCTTCGCTTCACTTGCGACTTCGGGTTGTACTTCCGGTGCAGCCTGTGGAGCAGGTTCTTCCTTCGGAGCCTTTCGAACTCTTGGATTTACTGCCTTAGGCATTTCAGGTCTGTCATCTCTGCCTCTTCTGCGATTATCTCTATCCCCGTCTCTTCTGGGTCCTCTGTCCCCATCTCTTCTCGGTCTTCTATCGCCGTCTCTTCTCTTTCTGCCGTCTCTTCCGCCTGCCTGCTTGTCTTCGCGGATAGTGCTCTGCAGTCCCTTATCCAGAATTTCTCCGTGGTTAATCCAGACCTTTACGCCCAGCTTACCGTAGGTGGTATCCGCCTCGGCAAAGCCGTAGTCGATGTCCGCTCTCAAAGTATGGAGAGGCACGTTGCCTTCGCTGTACTTTTCGTTTCTTGCGATTTCAGCGCCGCCCAATCTTCCGGAAACCAATACCTTGATTCCCTTTGCGCCGGCCTTCATGGTTCTTCCCATGGCCTGCTTCATGGCTCTTCTAAAGGAGATTCTTCTCTCCAAAGCCTGTGCGATGCTCTCTGCTGTCAGCTGTGCATCCATCTCGGTTCTTCTGACTTCCTTGATTTCCACAGCGATATTCTTCTTTGTCATCTTGACAAGATCGGCCTTGAGGGCTTCAATCCCGTCTCCGGAACGTCCAATGACCATACCCGGCTTACCGGTCAAGATGGTCACTCTCAATTCGTTTTCAGCACGTCTGTCGATCAAGATTCTGGATACGCCCGCTGCGTACAGCTTTTTCTTGATGAATTCTCTGATTTTGTTGTCTTCAACCAGGTAATCTGCAAACGTTTCTTTATCCGCATACCACTTGGAGTCCCAGTCTTTAATGATTCCAACTCTGAGACCGTGTGGACTTACTTTCTGACCCATTTACTGAACCTCCATTTCTTTTTCTCTCAACGTTACGCCGATGTGGCTGCTTCTCTTCAGGATCATGGACGCTCTGCCCTGTGCTCCTGCACGCCACCTCTTCATGGTAGGTCCCTGATGTGCGTATACTTCTGCAACATACAGGTCATCCGGATTCATGTCGAAGTTGTTCTCTGCGTTTGCCGCAGCTGATTTTACAACTTTTTCTACCAGTTCAGCACCTTTTCCCGGTGTGAACTTCAATATGGTAAGTGCCTCGCTCAAGTCCTTTCCTCTAACCAAATCAGTAACAGGCTTAAGCTTGATAGGAGACATTCTTACGTATTTTGCAACTGCTTTTGCTTCCATTTTCTTATCTCCTTCTCAATTAACTCTTTTTGTCGGCACTGTGTCCTCTGTAGGTTCTGGTTGGAGCAAATTCTCCAAGTCTATGACCAACCATATCTTCTGTGATGTACACAGGGACATGTTTTCTGCCGTCGTGGACTGCTATTGTATGTCCGACCATCTGCGGGAAAATCGTAGACGGACGGGACCATGTTTTTATGACTTTCTTCTCGTTGGCTGCGTTCATTGCCTCAATTGCGGCAAGCAGTTTCGCGTTGACGAAAGGACCCTTTTTAAGTGATCTGCCCATGTTCTATGCTCCTTCCTTTATTTCTCGTTTCTCTTCTTCACGATATATTTATCGCTGTCTTTATTCTTCTTCCTAGTCTTGTAGCCAAGGGTAGGTCTGCCCCAAGGTGTAACCGGGCTGACTCGTCCGATTCCGGTCTTACCTTCACCACCGCCGTGTGGGTGATCGTTGGGGTTCATGGCGGAACCTCTCACGTGAGGTCTTCTTCCCATGTGTCTCTTCTTCCCTGCCTTACCGATGTCAATATTCTGGTGGTCTTCGTTTCCGACTTCACCTACGGTCGCTCTACACTCCATTCGGATCTTTCGAACTTCGCCGGAGGGGAGTCTTACCTGTGCGTAGGGGTGCTCCTTCGCCATGAGCTGGGCGCCGTTTCCTGCGGAACGAACCAACTGTCCGCCTGCACCGGGCTTCATCTCGATGTTGTGGATCATTGTACCCACGGGGATGTTTGCCAAGGGGAGTGCGTTTCCGATTTGGATATCCGCATCGGGACCTGAGAAGATGACGCTTCCCACCTTCAGTTTTTCCGGTGCCAAGATGTATCTCTTCTCACCGTCTGCGTAGACGATGAGAGCGATGTTGGCGCTTCTGTTGGGATCGTATTCGATTGCAGAAACGTTCCCGGGGACATTGTCCTTATTTCTCTTAAAGTCTATAATTCTATATTTCGGTCTGTATCCGCCGCCTCTGTGTCTTACGGTGATCTTACCTCTGGAGTTTCTTCCCGCATGCTTTTTCAGCGTTACGGTAAGGGATTTCTCCGGAGTGCTCTTTGTGATTTCCTCAAAAGTAGAAACCGTCATTCCTCTCAGGCCGGGCGTTGTCGGGTTGTATTTTTTAATTCCCATTGTGTCCTACCTCCTATTACAGTCCCTGGAAGAATTCGATTTCTTTGCTGCTCTGTGAAAGCGTTACGATTGCCTTCTTGGATGCCGCTGTCATTCCGGACGTTCTTCCCATTCTCTTTAACTTGCCGTTAACGTTCATGATGTTAACTTTCTTTACTTCTACGCCGAAGATTTCTTCGATGGCGTGTTTCACTTCTGTCTTGTTGGCATCAACTGCCACTTTGAAAGTGTATTTCTTCGCCTGTGCATCTTCCATACTTCTTTCGGAAATGACAGGTTTCAATATTACGTCGTAAGGGGTTCTCATTATGAATATACCTCCTCAATCTTGTTGATGGCCTCTTTTGTCACGATGAAGTTCGTGTGGTTGATGATCTCATATACGTTCATCGTGGATACCAGTACGGTTCTCACTCCGGGGATGTTCGCTGCGGATTTCACAACATTTTCATCCTTGCCGGCCATAACGATGAGGGCCTTCTTCTCTGCATTAACGTTTTTCAGCACCTTGATCATTTCCTTTGTCTTCGGTTCATCGAACTTCAGCTCATCCAAAACGATCATTTCGTTTTCCTTCACCTTTGAGGAAAGAGCAGACAGCATTGCCAATCTTCTCATTTTCTTAGGTAAGGTGTATCGGTAGCTTCTCGGCTTTGGTGCGAATACCACACCTCCTCCGATCTGGGAAGGGTCTGTTGAGGATCCCTGTCTGTGTCGACCGGTTCCCTTCTGTCTGAAGGGCTTTCTGCCTCCGCCTCTCACTTCGCCTCTATCCTTTGCGGACTGGGTGCCCTGTCTTCTGTTTGCCAAATGGTTCTTAACGACCGCATGGACCGCATATTCGTTGGGTTCGATTCCGAAGATCGCATCTGCCAGCTCTACGGTTCCAGTTTCCGCTCCGCTCATATCAAGCACTTTTATTGTTGCCATTTTTTGTTTCCTCCTTTCCGCAATATTCTCTATTGATCTTGTCCCTTGATAGCATATCGGATGCGGAGCAGGCTGCCTTTGCGACCCGGTACTGCGCCCTTTACCATCAATAGGTTTCTGTCTTCGATAACTTTTACCAGTTCTACGTTCTGAATGGTCACGGTTTCGTTCCCCATTCTTCCCGGTTGCTTGTTCCCCTTGAACACTCTGCCCGGGTAGGATGCACCTGCCAGAGCACCGCCCAATCTCTTGTGCTTGGAACCGTGGGTCATGGGGCCTCTGTGATGTCCGTGTCTCTTAATGTTGCCCTGTGTTCCCTTACCCTTGGAAACGCCTGTAATGTCCAGCTTCTTTCCCTCTTCGAAGTCGGCAACGGTGATTTCCTGTCCCAGCTGATACTCTGCTCCGTCTTCTACTCTGAACTCTGTCAAATGCTTCTTGATTTCCACACCGGCCTTTTCGAAGTGTCCGGTCATAGGCTTGTTCACTCTATGAGGCTTTGTTTCTTCGTAGCCAACCTGTACTGCATCATATCCGTCTGTTTCTTTGGTCTTGATCTGGGTCACGGTTTCCGGACCTGCCTCGATGACGGTTACGGGGATGACGACGCCTTCTTCTGTGAAGATTTGTGTCATTCCGACTTTCTTGCCTAGTAATACTTTCATTCTGTACCTCCTGATTACTTACAGCGGATTGTCCGTAACGGACAATCATACTAAGGGAGTTCCCTTATTACAACTTGATTTCGATGTCTACGCCTGCCGGAAGCTCCAGTTTCGTGAGTGCATCTGTCGTCTTGGCAGTGGCGCTGGTAATATCGATCAATCTCTTGTGCGTTCTCTGTTCGAACTGCTCTCTGGAGTCCTTATACTTGTGAACGGCACGAAGGATGGTCACAACTTCTTTCTCTGTGGGAAGAGGAACCGGTCCGGATACTTCAGCACCTGTCTTCTTCGCCGCTTCTACGATCTTGGCTGCGGACTGGTCCAGCAGTGCGTGGTCGTAAGCCTTTAACTTGATTCTGATTTTCTGTAATTCGCTCATGTCTTTCTCCTTTTCTTTGTTTTGTACTGTTTTCGCTATTCTCGTACAAGGGGTGGTCAGACGCTTGCTCCTTGCCGCTTCTCTTGGCACACCGTGCCGTGCGTATCGTCTTTTTCTGTCGCACTGAGAGTCGGCGAACCCCTTCGCCCCCGTCCGGCGGGGACAATTCTCCGTGGAAATTACCTGATAGCTCAGCAACTTCCCACATCTTCGCCTTTTCGCAAGCTTTTTGAGTATACATCAATCCCCGTGTGAATGCAAGGGTTTTTTTGAAATAAATGAAAGGTTTTCTCCTCTCGAAAACATGCATTTTCAATGCTTATATACGCGTTTCTCTGCACACTCTACCGTGCGTATCGTATTTTGGGCAATTTTCCGTTGGAAACCCAAGATTATCAACGGGTATAGCGCCTCTTTACCCCGGTAAAATTCTCCGTCGGAGGTGCAGGCACGTCACCCTCCATCTCCAGGGGTAGAATATTTGCTCAACCCCTCTATCTACTTTTTGCAATCTTTTATTGAAAAATAAGCCGCTACGTTTGGGGTAAAAGGAAATGAAATAGCTTTTTGCCAGCGGATATCAGTCAAGTCCAAAATGTGGTGTAAATTGCATTCGGTAAAAGTACTTAAGCAGCTTTTCGTAGTTCCGGTAAAAACTCATCTCGTTCCTCAAAGTACTCCCCCATGCTAAAGACTCTTGAGAGGGTGGACCAGTCATTGTGATGATCCATGAGAACCGCCCCCATGAGGCGAATCACCGATTCCACATTTGGAAACACTCTAATGACTTTTTCGCGCCTCCTGAGTTCCCCGTTTTCCCGCTCCAGTAAGTTTGAAGTACGTAGAGTGACTCTGTATCTTTCAGGTAAGCACATGATGTTTGTTGCGTCCTCAAACCCCTCATCCAGAGTTTCCATCGCAGCTTCTGCAAGCTCTCCATACTCTTTCATGATGTCCTTTTTTGCTTCCCTCGCGCCCTCTAAGGTCGAGGCATTAAACATCTCTCGTAATTCCAGACAAAGGCTTGTTTGATGTCGTTTTGGCGTTTTATCCAGAATGTTCCGGATGAAGTGAAACTGACATCTTTGCCAACCAACCCCTACCATTTCTTTGCGCACGGCTGCCACCAATCCGGAGTGATCATCTGAAGTCACTATATCCACCCCACGTAGCCCTCTTGCCTTTAATTTCCGTAGAAACGTCCCCCAGTAATGCTCTGTTTCCCCTTCACAAACCTCAAACCCAAGAATCTCTTTTCGGCCATCTTTGTTGATTCCTAGTGCAATCATCAACCCTTTAGATCTAACGCAGTAATCCTCTCTTACCTTGAGATACAGAGCGTCGATGATGAGGAATGGATAGACTCCTTCCAGTGGTCTTGTATTGAACGCATGGACTGCTTCGTCCAACCCTTTGCATAACTCGGAAACTGTTGATTTGGAAAATTTTGTCCCGCAGAGTTCCTCTGTAATCTTTTCTACTTTGCGTGTAGAAACCCCCTGAACAACCATTTCCATCATGGTGGTAATTAGGGCGGTCTCATTCCGTTGATAGTTCTCTAACATACTGCTATGAAACGGCTCATTGCGGTGCCTTGGCACGACTAGAGTCATCCTACCGATCCGTGTCGTGACTTGGCGCTCTCTATAGCCATTCCGATAGTCTGTCCGTTCCTCGTTGCGTTCATAAGCAGATACTTTTAATTTTTCTTCTGATTCAGCCTGCAAAAACTGATTGAGAAGGCACTGTATGAGCAGGCCGAAGGCTTCTTCTCGCGATTTTGTGAAAAGCCCTGTAAAAAAGTCTTGTTCCAGTGTAAAATGTAGTTGAGTCATAACTTGCTCCTTTCGGTTTTGGGTGTTGATTTGGTAATTACATTTTAACCGAATGCGAGCTGTTGTGGCTCTTTTTTTAATTTACTAATTTACACCAGTATATGGACTCAATCCGGATATCAATTGTTTAAGCCATTGTTCCTCCGTGGCGAGCATGGCTCACAGGAAAACAATGGCTTAATTCTTTGTTTATCCGCCGATTGACCCGATGAAGGTGTCGACTATGTATTCTACTTCAGTTAAAATCCCAAGTTCTCGTTGACCAGGATTACATGCATTCGCCCGGCACGATTGGAAAACCTGGTGACCACAGTACTGCAACAGGAGGTTTCACCCGGTATCATACACTCGGTGCACTTTCCTGTAATTGCGCAGGGGGTCTGCTTGTTCAGTCGCATACAGTTGGGGGGTGCCGCATCTGTCTTTACTCGCTTAATGGCCGACTCCACATCTGCCGCAATCTTGTTGACTCCCGCAACAACGATTACCTTTCGCGGTCCGAAGGCCATGGCAGCCACACGGTTTCCCGTACCGTCAATATTTACCAACTGACCATCTAGCGTAATTGCATTGGTACTGGTGAGAAAAACATCTGCATTGAGAGCATTGATCTTCGCAGCCCTTGCCTCTTCCGGGTCTTTGTAAGCCCAGACATCGATGCTCTTGGCACCGATCATGGGAAGCTTTTCCTTTACGCCCATTTCGTCCAAGGTTATGGCTCCGCCCCAGCTGACCATGTCACCGTCCTGAATCATGGAGAGAATCTTCTCCTCCGCTTCTCTCATGTTCTCGCAATAGTATCCTGACATCTGTCTCTTCTCCAGATTCTTAATGATCAGTTCACACTGCTTTGCCTTTGCGGCTTTTACCATCTTACTCACTTCAATCTCCTTTCCACTTTCTCTCTACTCAACTCCTCATTTACATATCCGCCGGCTTCCAATGTGAGGCTCGCTGTTGCCATGGCATATTTCCCCGTCTCCTCTAAGCTCTTTTTTTGAAGAAAGGCCGCAGCCACACCGGTGGCAAAGGCATCTCCCGCACCCTTTGTATCCACAATGGTCCCTACTTCCGGTCGCAGAATATGTTCTTCGCTTCCCTCTCTGCAGTACACCCCGCCTCCCGACAAGGTGATGAAGATTCGCTGCAATCCTTGGTCTACAAACCACTGACCCGCAGCTTTCAACTGCTCTTCGCTGAGAATATCCATGCCGCTGATCTTCTCCGCTTCCCTTCTACTGGGAAGTAAGGTATGGACATATTTCAAATCCGCAGGGGATATTCTTTCTTCTTCCACGCCGTCCGGGTCAACAAACAGAGGCACATCCCCCTTTTCTTCCAAGAGGACACGCCATCCTTCCGGAGAGCAGGAGGCATCGCTAATGAGCAGGTCCGCTTCCTTCCAATCCGCCAAACAGTCTCTCATAAATTGACCATCCATCTTCTCCAGAACATCGCTGTTTCCAAAGGACAATTCCAAGTCGTCCACTATGTTTCTGATTTCCAAAGACATAGAAGTGTTGCAGTTACCCATGAGAAGAAACTTGCTCACATCCACTCCCATGTTGGAAAGCTCCACTTTAGCGGCGTTACCGGGAAGATCATCTCCCGCTACCGAAAAGAACTTCACCTCTTCCTCCAAAGCCTTTAGGTTTCTGCAAAGGTTCATTCCCGTTCCCGCAAAGACCATGGACAAAGTCCCCGGGTTGTGTTGCTCCATGGCAACCTGACCATAGGGATTCCCCAGGATATCTCCTCGGACTGCTCCAATCACACCAATCATAGATTCCTCTCCTTATACAAATACGCTCCCGCCGATAAACTCCCTGATAATGGAGTTGTTCATAATGATTTCATCCTCTTCAAAGGGCTCAAAGAACTCCAAAAACTTGAGCATTCGAACCGCTTCCGCATATTCCGGCTCGTCCCGGGTGATGGCTTCCAGAAGAGGCGTGGCATATCGCTTGAGAATCGCCAGTTCATAGATGTGTGCCGAGTTGAAGAACACGTCCGCATCTCCGCTGTATGGGAAGATGTTAATGTCTTCTCCCGCCCTGACCTTCGGCCAGTTGGCAATGGTACTCTGGGCACTGTGTCCTCTGTAGTTGTGGTCTCGCACCATTCTTCTCAGCATTCTGGCATCCGTAGTAGGAATCCTGTTGTGATTGTCAATGGAAAGCTGGGTCAAAGGGCTGATGTATATCTTGTATTTATTCTTATCGTCGATGTGGGAAGTGAGCATGCTGTTGAGCGCGTGTATTCCCTCAATGACGATGGGTTGGCTGCTGTCGATGGACGTAATTCGATGTCCAAACTTCTTGACTCCATCGATGAAGTCGTACTCCGGCAGATCTACCGGGTTTCCTGCCAGCAGGTTGTTCATATCGTTGTTGAACAAATCAATATCCAAGGCACCGAGATTTTCGAAGTCCTTTTCGCCGAACTCGTCCAAAGGCGTGAGGGCACGATCCACGAAATAGTCGTCTGTCCCCAGGTACAGTGGTTTCAACCCAATGACCCGCAGTTGTATGCATAGCCGACGTGCGAAGGTGGTCTTCCCGGAGGAAGAGGGTCCTGCAATGAGAACGATTCTCTTCTTGTATTTCTCTATATCTGTTGCAATCTCCACGATTTTCTTCTCATGAAGGGCTTCGGAAAGTTGAATGATTTCCCGCATCTCATGGCGGTGAATCATATTGTTCAGGTCCGTCACATAGGAGATGTCCAGCAGCCTTCGCCACCGCTTCGCTTCGCTGAAAGCGGAATACATCTTTTTCTCGTCCACATAGGGTGGAATGTGATTGGGGTCGGAGGTATGGGGGAAGCGCAAGAGTACGCCCCTTCTGTATTTCTTTAATTCAAAATATTTTACGTAACCGGTGGACGGCACCATAAAGCCGTAAAAGAAGTTACGAAAATCATCCAGGCTGTAGAACTTTACGCGATGTAGATGGGGAAGACTTTCCAGCATCTTCTTTTTCTCATCCAAGTCCGCCGCTTCCAAAAGTTGAAGTGCTTCTTCCCTTCCGACTATTTTCTCCACGAAGGGGATGTCTTCCTCGACGATTTCCCACATGCGTGCTTCCACCGCACGGATTTGTTCCTCCGTGACGGGTTCTTCGCATTTTATTTCCGTGTATAAGCCTTTGTTCAAGGAGTTCTCTATGTCCGTGATCGCCCTGCCCAAGGTTTCTTCTACCGCTTTTAGATAAATCAAGGATAGGCTGTGTTGGTAAATCAAGTTCGCCGCTTGACTGCGCATATCCAAAAACTCAACGGTACAGTTTTCCTCGATTTCATGTACCAACGGCTCCAGTTTGTTGTCCACCTTTACCGCCAAAACCGTGTATGGATAATCCTTCTCGTACATGCGATACAAGTCTTCAAAGGTGCTGGACATGGGCATGTCCACCTGAATGAATTCACTCTCTCCCGGCTTACCGGGCATCCTTGGTTTCAATAGTTTTACTTTCATATCCTCGCTCCCTTTCATACCCGTTCAGTATATCAAGAAAAAAGCGGTATAGCAAACCGCCTAACCGCTTTTTTCTTTGTGAAATAATTGAGTTCCGAATTTGCGTCTTCTCACTTGCCGATCCGCATCAAATCTGTCTATCGGCGATCATACTTCTGAGCTTTCGCATCTCATCCGCATGGAGGGTGATGCCTCTGCTCATGTGTTCGTGTTCCGGATCCCAGTCCCTGATATCATACTTCGGCGTACCGTTGTTCCAAGTAACCAAGTTCAGTTCCTTGTTCCATCCGGTCTTATATGAGTTGATGATACCTAGGTGTTCCTCAATCCGAAATGTCAATTCCGGTTTTTCGTTTGCATTTACTGCCATAGCCATCTCCTTTCTATATATATTCCCCCTATCGCAGTTTCCATTATATGGTAAATGTAAATATATGTCAATCTATTTATAGAATTTATTTACAATTATTTTCTTTGGCGGGTTCGCTGCAGGGGTAGAATTTATAGTCAACTCCATTATTAGACTTATCCCCTTTCTCCTCAATGGATTGATCCACGGATTTTTTCTCCACGGAGCCATCGACATCCATATATTAACAAATTTAGTAATTATTAGCGGCCGTTGTTCCTCTTCTCCCCATAATTACCAAGATATTGAAGAAATCCGTGGATCACTATAGTGCGTAATTCGTCAATAGGTCTAATGTGCATGCTGACTATTTATTCTACATAAAACCCTCGGCAATTTCTGCCGAGGGCTCCGCTCCATATTTCATGCTATTTTATTTCTTTATCAATACTCTCTCATCCGCAGGAAGCTTGTCTTTCGGATCTTCCTCTGCCGTGGGGACACCAAAGGGCATTTGGGCAATCAGCTTCCAACTTTTCGGAATGGAAAAGGCGCCCTTCACTTGATCGTCGATAATGGGGTTGTAGTGCTGAACCGACGCACCCATACCTTCTGCAGACAGTGCAATCCAAACGGTATACTGCAGCATGCCGTTTGCCTGTTGAGACCATACCGTAAAATTCTCCGCATAGTTGGGGAACTTTTCCTGCAGTTCCTCAACCGTGTCCATCTCTTCAAAGTACAATATCGTTCCATAGGCTGCATCAAATCCGTTTATCTTCTTTTCTGTGTCATGGAATTTATCGGGGGCAACCTTTGCTCTCAAAGTCTCCATTACGATGGACCAAAGCTTTGCATGCTGATCACCCTGCAGGAGAACCATTCTGGCCGACTGGGAATTAAAGGCCGAGGGCACGAGGAGTGCGGCATCTTTCAACATTTTCTCTATACCTTCATCTGTCATAGTGGATTCTTTGCTGAGGGAGTAACGACTTCTTCTCAATTTCATAGCTTCAAACAGTTCCATATTGTTTCTCCTTTTCATTATTGCGTAGGTACGTTGTGTCTATTATATCGTGTTGTGGGAAGATTGGGAAGAGGCGGTTTTCTCCGCAACCCCGGTCTTGCCAATCCCCTATCAGCTGCTGTGGAACTATATGAGAAAACCCATTTTTAGTCATGAGAAGACCATGCCGACCCTATAGACAAAAGATCCTATGGATTTTTGCCTATAAACCTAATAACGATAATGTATGGCTAAAGGAAATTGGAAGAAAAAGAAAAAATGATGGAAAACAAGATTGAGTCCATATACTGGTGTAAATTAGTAAATTAAAAAAAGAGCCACAACAGCTCGCATTCGGTTAAAATGTAATTACCAAATCAACACCCAAAACCGAAAGGAGCAAGTTATGACTCAACTACATTTTACACTGGAACAAGACTTTTTTACAGGGCTTTTCACAAAATCGCGAGAAGAAGCCTTCGGCCTGCTCATACAGTGCCTTCTCAATCAGTTTTTGCAGGCTGAATCAGAAGAAAAATTAAAAGTATCTGCTTATGAACGCAACGAGGAACGGACAGACTATCGGAATGGCTATAGAGAGCGCCAAGTCACGACACGGATCGGTAGGATGACTCTAGTCGTGCCAAGGCACCGCAATGAGCCGTTTCATAGCAGTATGTTAGAGAACTATCAACGGAATGAGACCGCCCTAATTACCACCATGATGGAAATGGTTGTTCAGGGGGTTTCTACACGCAAAGTAGAAAAGATTACAGAGGAACTCTGCGGGACAAAATTTTCCAAATCAACAGTTTCCGAGTTATGCAAAGGGTTGGACGAAGCAGTCCATGCGTTCAATACAAGACCACTGGAAGGAGTCTATCCATTCCTCATCATCGACGCTCTGTATCTCAAGGTAAGAGAGGATTACTGCGTTAGATCTAAAGGGTTGATGATTGCACTAGGAATCAACAAAGATGGCCGAAAAGAGATTCTTGGGTTTGAGGTTTGTGAAGGGGAAACAGAGCATTACTGGGGGACGTTTCTACGGAAATTAAAGGCAAGAGGGCTACGTGGGGTGGATATAGTGACTTCAGATGATCACTCCGGATTGGTGGCAGCCGTGCGCAAAGAAATGGTAGGGGTTGGTTGGCAAAGATGTCAGTTTCACTTCATCCGGAACATTCTGGATAAAACGCCAAAACGACATCAAACAAGCCTTTGTCTGGAATTACGAGAGATGTTTAATGCCTCGACCTTAGAGGGCGCGAGGGAAGCAAAAAAGGACATCATGAAAGAGTATGGAGAGCTTGCAGAAGCTGCGATGGAAACTCTGGATGAGGGGTTTGAGGACGCAACAAACATCATGTGCTTACCTGAAAGATACAGAGTCACTCTACGTACTTCAAACTTACTGGAGCGGGAAAACGGGGAACTCAGGAGGCGCGAAAAAGTCATTAGAGTGTTTCCAAATGTGGAATCGGTGATTCGCCTCATGGGGGCGGTTCTCATGGATCATCACAATGACTGGTCCACCCTCTCAAGAGTCTTTAGCATGGGGGAGTACTTTGAGGAACGAGATGAGTTTTTACCGGAACTACGAAAAGCTGCTTAAGTACTTTTACCGAATGCAATTTACACCACATTTTGGACTTGACTGAAAACAAGGCATTTATTTAGTCATTACAACCTCCACAGATGGGAATAGGCAAAAATAGCTTGTAGAGTTTTCACTCAACCCTCGCGCCCTTTCGGGTTCGATTCCCTTAGTTCCAAGCAAAATGACCGCACTTCCGGCGGTCATTTCGTTGGAGCGGATGAGGGGAATCGAACCCCCGCTACCGGCTTGGGAAGCCGGTGTTCTACCATTGAACCACATCCGCACAGTCCGTCGATTGCCTTTTCTCCGGCAATCGACCTCATTAATTATATGACTATTTCATAATCTTCGCAATAGCCTTGGCGGTTTTCACGCACTTTTCTTCCGAGATGGAAGCGACGGAAACGCGGACACCCTTGCCCAATGGAACGGTGAAGATTCCCTGCTCTTCCAATGCATTGCTCACCGCTTCCGGATCTTCTGCCGGCACGCAGGTAAAGAATCCCGCATCGAAGGGCACATTTTCCAGACCCTCTTCACGAAGGGCTTTCTCGAAGGCCTTCCCTCTTTGAATCAACATGTTTCGATAACCTTCTCTCTCTGCACCCACCTTTGCCAGCAGCTCCGGACTGTCCACAATCTTTGCCAGCAATGTTTGGGCGGAACGAACGCAGTTGGACCAAGTTCCTCTGGACGAAAACTCCGTCACCTGCTTAAATTCGGCGGCAATCTCCGGCGTCTTTGCCAGGCAAATCATGGCACCGCATCGCATTCCATATATGGTCAACGTCTTGGAGGCACTGTAGCCGATAATAGCCAGAACACTTTCGGGAAGAGTTTCCAAAATGGGGAAGAAGGAACGATACTCTTCTTCATCTCCCGCAAAGTCAATATAAGCAATATCCACGAAAAGTGTGATCTTACCTTTTGCAGACGCCTTGGTCAACACATCCACAACACCCTTCCAATCCTCATCTGTCAAGGAATATCCGGTGGGATTGTGGGCCGGCGTATTTAACAAGATAACTAAGCTACCCTGTGCAGAAACCAACTCTTCTACCTTTTCACCAAACCCTTTCAGGTTGTATTTCCCTTCCGAGTCGAAAAGTTCATAGGTTGCCAAGCTGCGTCCGATCTCCTGGCAGATGGTGTTGTAAGGTCCCCAGAACCAGTCACTGGTCAAAACCTTGTCTCCGTGCTTGGAGTAGTTGGACACCGTATTTCTGATGGATCCCGTTCCCCCCGGTGTGGCACATACCTCAGTGGGGCCGGAAGGCACAAAGCTTCCAAAGGCCGCTTTCTGCACTGCCTTTTTGAATTCGGGAGTTCCGCCAATCGGTGCGTAATCCGCATAGTCGGTGGGACCCAATAACTTTAATGCTTCCACTACGGAAGAGAGAACTACCAAATCCCCCTCGTCATCCAACAGAGAACCGATGGTGGCATTCACCACCTTTTCCTTTCCTTCCTTGGCAATCAACGCCTTTGCTCTGCCGCTGATTGCAAAAATCTTATCCTCTTTCGGCATTTTTCTGCCGTTCTCCTGTGCAAATATCATCTTCTTCTACCTCCATTTAACATAATTTATTTTCATTCCCTGGGAAGAAAACTTTTCTTCATATTCCGTTTTTCGCTCCTTTGCGGCGAGTGCGCTTCCGTGAAGATCCCTGCTGGACTCCAAAATCTCAAACCCTTCTTCTTCCAACTCCGCCAAAGTAAAGTCAAACAACCCGGTGTTGTCCGTCTTAAACTCCATATGCCCCGTGGGAGAGAGAACCTCTCTGTAGCCTTCCAAGAATACTCGGTGGGTCAGCCGTCTCTTGGCATGTCGATCCTTTGGCCAAGGGTCGCTGAAGTTCAAGTATATCCCTTCCACTTCTCCCGGCGCAAACCAATCTCTTACATCCTTCAAATACGTGCCGATGAGAAATACATTCCTCAATTCCTTATGCCGTATCTTCTCCAATCCACGGAGAAGGACGCTTTCCTGCCCTTCCATCCCCAGAAAGTTTGCCTCAGGATGCGCCTCCCCCAAAGAGGTGATGAACCTTCCCTTTCCGCAACCAATCTCAATATATATGGGGTTTTCATTGCCAAAAAAGACATTCCACTTTCCCCTGTGTTTCTCCGGCTCCCGTATCAGATGGGATGCGTGGAGCTCCAGCCTTTCCTCCAAGTCCTTCGGTTTTCTCTGCCTCATTGAAACACACCTTCATATCGCTTCAACAACTTCAACAGAGGATAGCCCAGTCCATAGCAGGCAATCAACTGCCCCAATGCCACCCATGCCATACATGCTGGCAGATTGGGCACACCATAGGCGAAGTGAAGCATACCGCCAATAAGAACTCCGTTGAAAACCACCGGGGGTAGCGGAACCAACAAGGGTTTCTCCTTCAGACGATAGGATGCAATGGCCGCCAATAAGGATGCGGCGCTTCCAACAACTACATCCACAATTCCGTAGGGCCCCAATATGTTGGAAACCAAGCATCCTACAAAGAGTCCCGGTATCCCGGCAGGTGTCAAAGCCGGCAAGATGGTCAATGCCTCCGATACCCGCACCTGCATGGGTCCATAGCTGATAGGGGCAAGCAAAATTGTCAGTACCGCATATATGGCCGCGATAATCGCCCCCTGCAGTATTCTCTTCGTCGTCATAGTAATATCCTTAAAACAATGATTGCCGCCAAAAACAGTAAGGTCAGCACCACCGCAACGGCATCCCGAAGTCCCATCTTCATACTGTTCATCCTGGTCCTTCCCTCGCCGCCTCGATAGCACCTTGCCTCCATGGCCATGGCCATGTCTTGGGCAATACGAAATGCGCTGATAAACAACGGAACTAAAATGGGAATGAGATTTTTCGCTCTTCGAAGAATGCTTCCCGTTTCGAAATCCGCACCCCTTGCCTGTTGGGCCTTCATAATCTTGTCCGTTTCCTCCAGCAAGGTGGGAATAAATCGCAGAGCGATGGTCATCATCATTGCCAACTCGTGAGCCGGTACACCGATTTTCTTTCCGGGAGAAAGTAGGCTCTCAATGCCGTCCGTAAGATTGATGGGCTTGGTGGTCAAGGTGAGCAGGGAAGATCCTATTATGAGCAGAATCAACCTGGACGCCATGAAGAAAGCCCTATAAAGACCGACATCGGTAATCTTCAACTTCCATATCTTCACCAGAATCTCTCCGTCGTACATGAACATGTTCAGCACGAAGGTAAACAAGATGATGATGAAGATGGGTTTCAACCCCCGCAAGATGAACTTCAAAGGGACGCGGGAGACGCCTATGATGACGCCCATTATCAGGGTGGCAAAGGCAAAGCCCCAAAAGCTGTCCACCACAAAGAGGGACACGATGAAGCAAAGGGTTGCCATGATTTTAATGCGGGGATCCAGCCGATGGATGACGGATTCCCCCGGATAATATTGTCCTAGGGTGATGTCCCGAATCATCCTTCTCCTCCTCCCCCTGCAAATGCACGGAAGATTGCCTCTTCTGCCTGATCTATGGTGAAGATGCTGCCTTCCACAGGAACACCCACGCAGCGAAGGTCTCGAACCAACTTGGCGGTCTCCGGCAGTTCCAATCCCATGGTTGCCAGTTCCTCATCTCGGGCAAAGACTTCCTCCGGCGTTCCGCACATGACAAGTCGTCCTTGTTCCATGACAAGAATCTTGTCGGAAAGACCGGCAATATCGTTCATGTTGTGACTGATAAGGATGATGATACTGTTCTCTTCCCTGTGAATTGCCTGTATCATTTGAAGGATTTCCTTGTGCGCCTTGGGATCCAATCCTGCCGTCGGCTCATCCAAAATCAGAACCTCCGGACGCATGGCGATGACGCCGGCAATGGCGACCTTTCGCTTCTGCCCACCGGAAAGCTCAAAGGGAGACTTCTCCCGTATTTCCTCATAGTCCAGACCCACCAGGCCGATGGCACGGCGCACTGCCTCTGCCACCTCTTCCTCCGAAAGATCAAGATTCTTGGGACCAAAGGAAACGTCCTTCTCTACGGTTTCTTCAAAGAGCTGATATTCCGGGTATTGAAAAACCAGACCAATCTTCTTCCTGATCTTGGTCATGGGAACCCCGGGGGCTGTGATTTCTTCTCCACCTACCACAATGGTGCCGGATTTGGGCTTTAACAAGCCGTTCAAATGCTGCACCAAGGTGGACTTTCCCGAACCGGTATGGCCGATGATGCCGACAAACTCTCCGTCAGCAACATCGAAGCTCACATCGTCTATGGCCAAGGATTCATGGGGAAGACCCTCACTGTATATATGGGTGATGTTTCTTACTTCAATTGACATAGAGCGTCTATCAGTTCCTTCTCATTGATTACTTCCGGGGGAATATCCATTCCTCGAGCTCGTAGCCTATGGGACAGTTCCACTGCCATAGGTACATCTAAATTCATGGTGCGTAGTTCTTCTCGCTTGGCAAATACATCTTCCGGTTTCCCGTCCAAACGCACCTCACCGTCTTCCATAATGATCACTCGATCCGCATGGGCGGCCTCTTCCATAAAGTGGGTGATGAGGATGCAGGTGATGTTCTCTCGATTGAGATCCTCGATGAGTTTCATTACTTCTTTTCTTCCCTTGGGATCCAACATAGCGGTAGGCTCATCAAAAATGATGCACTTCGGCTTCATAGCGATGGCGCCGGCTATGGCGATTCGCTGTTTTTGTCCACCGGATAAAAGGTGAGGTGCTTTCTTTCGAAACTCCTCCATATCCACCGCTTGAAGGGCAGCGTCTACCCGTTTCCGAATTTCATCCGCTTCGATTCCAAGATTCTCCGGTCCGAAGGCCACATCGTCTTCCACGATGGCGGAGACAATCTGGTTATCCGGGTTTTGGAAGACCATACCTGCCGTCTGCCTTACATCCCAAATATGATCCTCGTCTTTGGTGTCATATCCCCCCACGACGACGGTCCCCTCCACAGGAAGCAAAAGTGCATTCATGCACTTTGCCAAGGTGGATTTTCCCGAACCGTTCTTCCCGATGATGGCTGTAAAACTGCCTTCCTCAATCTCCAAAGTGATTTGATTCAGCGCTCTCTCTTCCTCTAAGCCCTCGCCTTGGGAATAGGAAAATATTAAGTTTTCAACTTTGATAATGGCGCCCACTGGTTCTCACTTTCTCCGGGGATTTTTTACATACCGAGACATTATATATTATTTTCATAGTATGCGCAAATGCACGCATGGAGTTTCTCCACATCCATTTGGCCGGGAGCCGTAGCTGTCTCCCCTGATGCAAAGGTTACTGCCGAACCAAAGCTTCCGCCACAGATGCGGCTGGTCTGTCCCAATTCACCCATGGAGAGTGCAATGAAGGGCCCCGACAGGGCTTCTTCTCCCGCCAAGCGTGCAGCTTCCAACAGGACCAAGACATCCTTTTCATCCTTGGGCATAACAGCAATCTTAGGGATATCCGCTCCCAGTTGTTCCATAATCATGAGCCTTCTGAGAATTTCATCCTCGGGAGGCGTCTTTTGGAATTCATGATTGGACAGTATTACCTTCTTGTCGTTGTCATGGGCAAGGTTCACCAAGAACTCCACCTTCTCCCCGTCGTATCCCTTTTCCTGATCAAAGGCCTCAATATCTATGAAGGCAACGTCGCAATCGGTAATCACATCCCGTATGATGGAGTAGTACTCCCGGCGCTTTAAGCCGGCCCTGCCCCCTTCATCCTCTGTGCGAAGGGTGTATATGATCGGCTTTTCCGTGATGTCCTTCATGGCTCCCAAGATTTCACATTGGAGGGCAACGTCCTCGTATCCGTGACCGAGAAGATGATCCGCCCGCCATTCTATAAGGCTCACCGGCTTTCCTAAAGCATTCTTAGTCTGCTCCAATATTTCTTCCTTGTTTCTTCCCCCCACGGAAAGACAGATTTTAGGCATGCCTTCTCCGATGAACACATCTCCTGCTTGTATGACTTTTTTCCTTTTTTCCATGTTTCCCCTTTCATTTCATATACTTTCCCATTCTACCACATAATGAATGAAAAGACAGCACCCGCAAGTGCTGTCTTCCTATGCTCATTTTTTCTAGTCTTACTCTACGATTCCCGTTACAACGCCGGATCCTACCGTTCTTCCACCTTCTCTGATGGCGAAACGAAGTCCTTCTTCTATGGCGATGGGGGTGATCAGGTTGATCTCCATCTCAATGTTGTCTCCGGGCATGCACATCTCTGTGCCTTCGGGTAGCTGCAAGTCGCCGGTTACGTCCGTTGTTCTGAAGTAGAACTGGGGTCTGTATCCGTTGAAGAACGGTGTATGTCTTCCACCCTCTTCCTTCTTCAGTACGTAAACCTGTCCCTTGAACTTGGTGTGGGGGTTGATGGTTCCCGGTGCTGCCAGTACCTGGCCTCTTTCGATTTCTGTTCTCTGTACACCTCTCAGCAGTGCGCCGATGTTGTCTCCGGTCTGTGCGTCGTCCAGAAGCTTTCTGAACATCTCGATTCCCGTTACAACGACCTTTCTTCTCTCTTCGGTCATTCCGATGATTTCTACGGTATCGTTGACCTTCAAGATTCCTCTCTCTACTCTTCCTGTGGCAACCGTTCCTCTTCCGGTGATGGAGAAGACGTCCTCTACAGGCATGATGAAGGGCTTGTCGTTATCTCTTTCAGGCTCAGGAATGTAGGCATCTACTGCTTCCATCAGCTCTACAATCTTGTCTCCCCATTCGCCCTGGGGGTCTTCCAGTGCTTTCAAAGCGGATCCTCTGATTACAGGGGTGTCATCTCCGGGGAACTCGTATTCGTCAAGAAGTTCTCTTACTTCCATTTCTACCAGGTCCAGCAGTTCCTCGTCATCTACCATGTCACACTTGTTCAGGAACACGATGATGTAAGGTACGCCTACCTGACGGGAAAGCAGGATGTGCTCTCTTGTCTGGGGCATGGGACCGTCTGTTGCTGCTACTACCAGGATTGCTCCGTCCATCTGGGCTGCTCCGGTGATCATGTTCTTTACATAGTCGGCGTGGCCCGGGCAGTCTACGTGTGCGTAGTGTCTGTTGGGTGTTTCATATTCTACGTGAGATGTGGAAATGGTGATTCCTCTTTCCTTCTCTTCGGGTGCCTTGTCGATCTGGTCGAAGGCTACCTTCTCACCCAGTGCATATCTCTGCTGCAGTGTTGTGGTGATCGCAGCTGTCAAAGTCGTTTTACCATGGTCTACGTGCCCGATGGTTCCGATGTTTACATGGGTTTTGTTTCTTTCAAACTTCTGTTTTGCCATTGTTATTTCCTCCTACAATAGGTTATTTATTGATTTTATCGATCAAGCTGTCGGGCAGCTTCTCGAAGTGGTCAAACTGCATTACGTAAACGCCGCGCCCCTGTGTTTTGGAACGTAGGTCCGTAGCATATCCGAACATCTCCGACAGAGGAACCATTCCTCTCACCGCTACGGCTCCGGACTGCATGTCCGAACCCTCGATGCGGCCTCTTCTGCCGCTGATGTCTCCGATTACGTCTCCCATGTATTCTTCGGGAACGGTAACCTCTACCTTGAAGATGGGCTCCAGCAGAACCGGCTTACCCTTCTTGCACGCTTCACGGAATGCCATGGATCCGGCCATCTTAAATGCCATTTCCGAAGAGTCGACTTCGTGGTAAGAACCGTCATACAGCTCTACGCCCACATCCACGACTTGGTATCCTGCCAAAGGCCCGTTGGCCATGGCTCCCTTGATTCCGTCTTCCACCTTGGGGATATATTCCTTTGGAATTGCACCTCCCACAATGGAGTTGACGAACTCGAAACCTTCGCCCGGCTCTCTCGGGTAAACTCTGATCTTGACGTGACCGTACTGACCGCGTCCACCGGACTGCTTTGCATACTTGTAGTCCACGTCTGCCAGTTGGGTAAGGGTCTCCTTGTAGGAAACCTGGGGCTTACCTACGTTGGCTTCCACCTTGAACTCTCGCAACAGTCTGTCAACGATGATTTCCAGATGGAGTTCTCCCATTCCGGCAATGATGGTCTGTCCTGTATCCTCGTTTGTGTATGTCTTAAATGTCGGGTCTTCCTCAGAAAGCTTTGCCAGTGCAACACCCATCTTTTCCTGACCGGCTTTGGTCTTGGGTTCGATGGCGATTTCAATAACGGGATCGGGGAATTCCATGGATTCCAAAATAATCTCGTGTTTGTCGTCGCACAGGGTATCTCCCGTTGTGGTGTCTTTCAGACCTACTGCTGCTGCAATGTCGCCGGAGTAAACTGTTTCCAGTTCTTCTCTCTTGTTGGCATGCATCTGCAGAATTCTTCCGATTCTTTCCTTCTTCCCTTTGGTTGAGTTATATACATAGGAACCTGTTTTCAGGACTCCGGAGTACACTCGGAAGAAGGCCAGTTTCCCTACGAAGGGGTCTGACATAATCTTAAATGCAAGAGCGGAAAACGGTCCGTTATCATCGGCATGTCGTTCGCTCTCTTCTCCCGTCCTTGGCAAAACTCCCTTAATGGGCGGAATGTCCAAGGGTGACGGCATAAAGTCTACCACTGCGTCCAGCATCATCTGCACGCCCTTGTTCTTGTACGCTGACCCACATGTTACGGGCACCATCTGACCGGCTATGGTCATGGTTCGAATGGCGGCCTTCACTTCGTCCTTGTCCAGCTCTTCACCTTCCAGGAACTTCATCATCAGTTCCTCGTCCGACTCCGCTACGGATTCCATCATCTTCTCACGCCATTCTGTCGCGGTCTCCATTAGGTAATCGGGAATGTCAGTGATATCAAACTCTTTTCCCAAGTTATCCTTATAAATCTCTGCCTTCATTTCGATGAGATCGATGATCCCTACGAAATCCTCTTCAGCTCCAATTGGAATTTGTATCGGCACCGCGTTGGCTTTGAGTCTGTCACGAACCATGTTCACGACCCTGTAAAAGTCTGCTCCCATAATGTCCATCTTGTTGATAAAGATCATCCTGGGTACGTGGTATTTTTCAGCTTGTCTCCATACTGTTTCCGACTGCGGCTCTACTCCGCCCTTTGCGCAAAGGACAGTTACCGCTCCATCTAGTACTCGAAGAGAACGCTCAACTTCCACTGTAAAGTCTACGTGTCCCGGGGTGTCAATGATGTTGATTCTGTTCCCTTTCCATTGTGCTGTAGTAGCAGCAGAGGTTATAGTGATACCTCTTTCCTGCTCCTGATCCATCCAGTCCATGGTGGCTGCGCCGTCATGGGTCTCACCAATCTTGTGAGTTCTTCCTGTATAGAAGAGAATACGCTCCGTTGTTGTAGTTTTCCCGGCATCGATGTGTGCCATGATACCGATATTTCTTGTTTTTTCTAACGAAAATTGTCTTGGCATCTAGATATACCTCCTTTCTGCTATTATTCTTATGGTCTTTACCATCTGTAGTGTGCAAATGCCTTGTTGGCTTCTGCCATCTTATGAGTGTCGTCTTTCTTCTTCACAGATGCTCCCGTTCCGTTTGCGGCATCCATCAATTCTTTCGCAAGCTTTTCACTCATGGTCTTCTCACCCCTGGCTCTGGTATACTTTGTAAGCCAACGAAGTCCCAGGGTCTGACGTCTTTCCGGTCTTACCTCAATGGGGACCTGGTAGTTTGCACCACCGACACGTCTCGCCTTAACTTCCAGCACAGGCATGATGTTGTTCATTGCTTTTTCAAATACTTCCAATGCGTCTTCGCCTGTCGTCTTGTTGATACTTTCAAAAGCATCATAAACGATGGCTTGTGCAGTTCCTTTCTTTCCGTCTAGCATAATGCTGTTGATGAGCTTCGCTACAACAACACTGCCGTAAACCGGATCAGGTAGCACTTCGCGCTTGGGTACGTTTCCTTTTCTTGGCACGTCTCTTCCCTCCTTGCCACGATTGACATCGGTACTCATTCCCGAGGCCGTAAACTCTTCTCCTCAGGTTGTGCATGCTCCATGATTATATATCAAGGGCATAGTTTAGTATCCCGATCTTAACTTATTTCTTTGGTCTCTTTGCTCCGTACTTGGAACGTGACTGTCCTCTTTCTGCAACGCCGGCTGTATCAAGAGTTCCTCTCACGATATGATATCTCACACCGGGAAGATCCTTTACTCTACCGCCTCTGATGAGCACAACACTGTGTTCCTGCAAATTGTGTCCAATTCCGGGAATATATGCTGTTACTTCAATACCGTTGGTCAGTCTGACTCTGGCAACCTTTCTCAAAGCCGAGTTAGGCTTCTTAGGTGTTACCGTCTTTACCGAGGTGCATACGCCTCTCTTCTGAGGGGAGTTGACATCTGTGGAGACTCTTCTGATGGAGTTCATCGCCTTTCCTAATGCGGGCGAGTTGGACTTCTTCACGCTGGTCTCTCTGCCATTGCGTACCAGTTGGTTGATTGTTGGCATTCTCTTCTCCTTTCTCCCGCAGTTTGCGGGTAATTATTTATTTCAAGCTGTTTTCAGCCCAAAAGCGAGATTATTCTATCACAACGAATTGTTTCTTGTCAATTAAAACCCTATTCCATGGGCACTTCGCCGTCTTCTTCCTCAAGGACTACCACTTCTTCCATCTCTACGATGGGTTCTCCCACATCCATGGTGTCCTCCATCTCCGGAATGAAGAAGTTGTCTTCCTCGTCGTCTTCCTCCAGGTTCTTGGCATAGGATTCAATGTACTCCGTGTTGGGACCGTAATCCACATCCACGTTTCGATATCTCTTCATACCTGTTCCCGCAGGAATCAGCTTTCCGATGATGACGTTTTCCTTCAGGCCAAGTAGTTTGTCGTTCTTGCCCTTGATTGCCGCATCGGTGAGAACCCTTGTGGTTTCCTGGAAGGATGCCGCCGACAAGAAGGAACTTGTAGCAAGAGATGCCTTTGTGATTCCCAGAAGCGTCGTCTTGGCTACTGCCGGTTCTCCGCCCGCTTCTACTGCCGCATCGTTGGCTTCCTTGATTTCAAACTTGCTGTACAGTCCTCCCGGGAGAAGATGGGTATCACCCGAATCTTCAATCTTGTATTTGGACAGCATCTGGCTGACGATGACTTCAATGTGCTTGTCGTTAATGTCAACACCCTGTAGCTTATATACCCTCTGCACTTCCTTGATCAGGTATTGGTATACTCCTTCCACGCCCTTCAGTCTCAGAATGTCGTGGGGATAAAGAGGTCCTTGGGTGATGTTGTCACCGGCTTCCAGATAATCGCCTTCGCTCACCTTCATGTTGGCGTTAAAGGGTACGATGTAGGAAGTTTCTTCCTCGCCCCGAACGATGACTTCCTTACGGTTGTCCTTGGTGGTGCTGATGGAAACAACGGTTCCTTCCGCTTCGCAGATGACCGCCAAGCCCTTCGGCTTTCTGGCTTCAAAGAGTTCTTCTACTCTGGGAAGACCCTGGGTGATGTCGCCGCCGGCAACACCGCCGGTGTGGAAGGTCCGCATGGTCAGCTGGGTACCCGGTTCTCCAATGGACTGGGCCGCCATGATGCCGACGGATTCTCCGATATTGACTTCTTCTCTGGTTGCCAAGCTTCTGCCGTAGCACTTGACACAGATGCCCGCCTTGCTCTGGCAAGTAAGAACCGATCGAATGGCCACGGACGTAATGCCCGCATCTTCTATCATCTCACCGATTTCTTCCGTAATTTCCTCGTTCTGACGGCAGATGATTTCACCGGTCTCAGGATGTTCGATATCCAGAAGAGAAGTTCTTCCGATGATTCTTTCCTTCAAGGTCTCAATGACTTCTCTGCCTTCGGTGAAGGCTCTCACTTCGATACCCTCGTTGGTTCCGCAATCGATATCCCGAACGATAACGTTGTGGGAAATATCTACCAGTCTTCTGGTCAGGTACCCCGAGTCAGCTGTTCGCAGTGCCGTATCGGCAAGTCCCTTTCTGGCTCCGTTGGTGGAAATGAAGTATTCCAGTACGGACAGACCTTCTCTAAAGTTGGCCTTGATGGGGATTTCCACGGTTTTACCCGTTGCGTTGGCCATGAGACCACGCATGCCGCCGATCTGTTGAATCTGCTTCTTGCTTCCTCGCGCACCGGAGTTGGCCATGATGTACAGGTTGTTGAGGGAATCCAAGGAGTCCATCAGTGCATCCGCCACCTTGTTGGTGGTATCCGCCCAAATATCGATGACCTTTTCGTATCTCTCATTCTTGGAAAGCAAGCCGTTGTTGTAGGCTTCTTCGTATTTATCTACCAATGCATCGGCTTCCCCGATGATTTCAAACTTTTCTTCCGGAATTTCCATGTCGGAAATACTGATGGTGATGGCACCCTTTGTGGAATAATGGAATCCCATATCCTTGATGGCATCCAGCATGATGGCAGTCTCCGTGTTGCCGTGAACGCGGAAGCATCTGTCGATGATCTGCCCCAGCTTTTTCTTGTCACAGAGGAAGTCCACTTCCAAGGAGTAGGGGTCGTTTTCTCTGTCGGGAACAAATCCCAAGTCCTGGGGAATCTTCTGGTTAAAGATGAATCTTCCCACGGTGGACTCTATCAGCTTCCCTCTTTGGTCATCCTTGCCGGCAAAACATCTCACCTTTACCTTTGCGTGAAGACCAATCACCCTGTTTCTGTATGCCATGAGCATTTCATCGTAGTCTGTGAAGATCTTACCATCGCCCTTTTCCGCCTTGCTGCTTCTATCTTCCTGGCCGGGATGGGTCAGGTAGTAACTTCCCAAGATCATATCCTGGGTCGGTGTGGTAATGGGGGAGCCATCCTTGGGCGCCAAAATATTGTTGACGGAAAGCATGAGAAGTCTGGCTTCCGCCTGAGCTTCCACGGAAAGGGGTACGTGTACCGCCATTTGGTCTCCGTCAAAGTCGGCGTTAAAGGCAGTACAAACCAGGGGATGCAGCTTGATGGCTTTTCCCTCTACCAGTACCGGCTCAAATGCCTGGATGCCCAATCTGTGCAAGGTAGGTGCACGGTTGAGCATAACCGGATGCTCCTGAATGATGTCCTCCAGCACGTCCCAAACCTGAGGACGCACCTTCTCGACCATTCTCTTGGCACTCTTAATGTTGTGGGCTTCTCCCTGTTCCACCAGCTTCTTCATGATGAAGGGCTTGAACAGTTCCAATGCCATCTTCTTGGGAAGACCGCATTGCCAGAACCGCAGTTCCGGTCCCACCACGATAACGGATCGTCCCGAGTAGTCCACTCGCTTACCGAGAAGATTCTGACGGAATCTTCCCTGCTTACCCTTGAGCATATCGGACAGGGATTTCAGAGGTCTGGATCCGGGACCGGTTACCGGTCTGCCTCTTCTGCCGTTATCAATGAGAGCATCTACCGCTTCTTGGAGCATTCGCTTCTCGTTTCGAACAATGATGTCCGGCGCGCCCAAGTCCAGCAGTCTCTTCAGTCTCTTGTTTCTGTTGATTACTCGTCTGTATAAATCGTTTAGATCGGAGGTTGCAAAACGTCCGCCGTCCAACTGGACCATAGGTCTCAGATCCGGGGGGATGACGGGAATCACTTCCACGACCATCCATTCCGGATGATTTCCGGAAATACGCAGTGCTTCCACCACTTCCAGCCTTCTGACAATCTTGATCTTCTTCTGGCCGGTAGACTTCTTCAGTCCGTCTCGCAGCTCTTCGGAAAGGGCCACCAAATCGATTTCTTCCAGCAGTTCCCTGATTGCTTCGGCACCGATGCCACCTCTAAAGGTTGCGCCGTGCTCATCCTTGGCATCTCTGTACTGCTGCTCGGTGATGACTTCCTTCTTTTGGAATCCGGAATCTCCCGGCTCCAAAACAACGTAGGCTGCAAAGTACAGGACCTTCTCCAGATTTCTGGGGGTCATATCCAAGACCAAGCCCATTCTGCTGGGGATGCCCTTAAAGTACCAAATGTGGGAGACGGGAGCTGCAAGACGAATATGTCCCATTCTCTCTCTTCTCACCTTTGCCTTGGTCACTTCTACGCCGCACTTGTCGCAGACGATGCCCTTGAATCTAATTCTCTTGTATTTTCCACAGTGGCATTCCCAGTCCTTTTGAGGACCGAAAATCGCTTCACAAAACAGACCCTTGGGTTCCGGCTTCAAAGTACGATAGTTAATCGTCTCCGGTTCTTCCACCTCGCCATGGGACCAACTGAGAATCTTCTCCGTGGAGGCCAAACCGATCTGCAGGGATTCGAAATTGTTCAATTCGTAACTGTTTTCTCTATTTTCGTGCATCTTAGTCCTCCTCATCCAAAATATCTGTGGGAGCGATCATCTCCACTTCTTCGAAGTCTTCTTCCTCTTCTTCCATGCGAGGTTCTCTCTCCACATCTCTGATGTCTCTGAAGTCCGTGGGTTCCTCGATTTCGCTGGATTCTCTGATCTTAATCTCTCTCTCGTCTTCCGTGAGCACCTTTACGTCCAATCCCAAGGACTGCATCTCTTTGATGAGGACCTTGAAGGACTCGGGAATTCCCGGCTCGGGGATGTTCTCTCCCTTGACGATGGACTCGTAAGTCTTTACTCGTCCCACGATGTCGTCGGATTTAACCGTCAATATCTCCTGCAGGGTGTAGGCTGCACCGTAAGCTTCCAGTGCCCATACTTCCATCTCTCCGAATCGCTGGCCGCCGAACTGGGCTTTTCCGCCCAAGGGCTGCTGGGTAACCAGGGAGTATGGTCCTGTGGATCTGGCGTGAATCTTATCGTCTACCAAGTGGTGCAACTTCAGCATGTACATGTAGCCCACGGTAACCGGGTTGTCAAATCGCTCTCCGGTTCTGCCGTCACGAAGCCACAGCTTACCGCTGCCTTCAAATCCGCAGTCCACCAAGAGGTCAATGATGTCCAACTCGCTGGCACCGTCAAATACCGGTGTGGCAATATGCCAGTCCTTAAACTTGGCTGCCAGTCCCATGTGGACTTCCAATACCTGTCCGACGTTCATTCGGGAAGGTACACCCAAGGGGTTCAACATAACCTCCAAGGGCTGTCCGTCTTCCATGAATGGCATGTCCTCTTCCGGAAGCACCTGGGAAATAACGCCCTTGTTTCCGTGACGACCGGCCATCTTGTCTCCCACTTGAATCTTTCTCTTTGTTGCCACGTAAACGCGGACAACCTTATTCACGCCTGGAGGAAGATCTCCCCCTTCTTCTCTTGTAAACTCTTTTACATCAACTACGATGCCGGACTCGCCGTGGGGCATCTTTAGGGATGTGTCTCTGACTTCCTTTGCCTTTTCTCCAAAGATGGCTCTCAAAAGTCTTTCTTCTGCGCTAAGTTCCGTCTCGCCCTTGGGGGTCACCTTACCTACCAAAATGTCAGAGGAGGTTACTTCCGCACCGATGCGGATGATCCCTTCTTCATCCAAGTCCTTTAAGGCTTCTTCTCCCACGTTGGGAATATCTCTGGTGATCTCTTCCGGTCCCAGCTTCGTATCTCTCGCTTCCAACTCATACTCTTCAATATGGATGGAGGTGAGCTTGTCTTCCATGATGAGTGTTTCGTTGAGAATGATAGCATCCTCGTAGTTGTAACCTTCCCAGGTCATAAAGCCTATGAGAAGATTCTTGCCCAGTGCAACTTCACCGTTTTCCGTGGAAGGTCCGTCGGCTATGACTTCATTTGCCTCCACGTGCTCGCCCTTAAAGACGATGGGACGCTGGTTGATACAGGTTCCTTGGTTGGATCTCTTAAACTTAAGCAACTTATAGATGTCCAGTCCTTGACCGTCATCTCTCATGACCCTGATTTCATCTGCACTGACGAAGTCCACCGTTCCCGCATTCTTTGCCAGCTGAACGACGCCGGAATCCTTTGCCGCTCTGTATTCCATTCCCGTTCCTACGATGGGAGCCTCTGTTACCATGAGGGGGACTGCCTGACGCTGCATGTTGGCACCCATGAGTGCACGGTTGGCATCGTCGTTTTCCAAGAAGGGAATCATGGCCGTCGCTACAGACACTACCTGCTTGGGGGACACGTCCATAAAGTCGATGTCGTTTCTGCTGACCAGGTCGATTTCTCCACCCAGTCCTCTGGAGGCAACCCTTAGGTTGGCAAAGTGGCCCTCGGAATCCAAGGGTTCGTTGGCTTCAGCGATGGTCATTCTTTCTTCTTCATCGGCGGAAAGATATCGAATCTCTTCCGTAACTACCCCATCCTTTACCACACGGTAGGGGGTCTCGATGAACCCGTATTCATTGACCACGCCGTATGTAGTCAGAGAACCGATCAGCCCGATGTTGGGTCCTTCCGGTGTTTCTATGGGGCACATTCTTCCGTAGTGGGAATAATGTACATCACGCACTTCAAAGCCTGCTCTTTCACGGGAAAGTCCTCCCGGTCCCAAGGCAGACAGTCTTCTCTTGTGGGTCAGCTCCGCCAAGGGGTTGGTCTGATCCATAAACTGTGACAGCTGGGAACTTCCGAAGAACTCCTTGATGGCTGCGGTCACAGGTCTGATATTCATCAGGGCTTGGGGCGTCGTCACGTCAATGTCCTGTATGGTCATCCTTTCCTTGACGACCCTTTCCATTCTGGCAAGGCCGATGCGGAACTGATTCTGAAGAAGTTCTCCAACGGTTCGCAATCTTCTGTTGCCCAGATGGTCAATATCGTCCACCTTCCCTACACCGTAATTCAAGTTGAGGATGTAGGAAATGGAAGCAATCATATCGTCGATGATGATGTGCTTCGGGGAAAGGTCATTCTTTCTTGCCAGGAGTGCCGCCTTAATATCTTCTTCCTCCTGATTCTCCTTTAGGATATCCATGAGGACGGGATAGTAAACCTTCTTGGCAACCTTAACTTCGGAAACATCAAACTTCACGTAGCCCTGCAGGTCTACGAAGTTGTTTCCGATAATCTTTGTGGTCGTCTCCTTATGCTCGTCTCCGTATACCAGGACTGCCCAAACACCGGCATTTTCGATTTCCTTGCCCTTTTCCAAGGAGATCCAATCTCCCTTTTGGGCCAAGATCTCTCCCGTACCCGGATCTACAACATCCTCTGCCACCATGGTTCCTTCCAGTCTCGCAGAGATTCCCAATTTCTTATTGTACTTGTATCGGCCCACCTTGGCGATATCGTATCGCTTGGGATCGAAAAACAGAGATCCGATTAGGGATCTGGCACTTTCCTCTGTGGGTGGTTCGCCGGGTCTCAGCTTCTTATAGATTTCTTTCAGACCATCCTTGCTGTTGTCTGTCTGGTCTTTTTCCAAGGAAATCATCAGCCTGGGATCGGCACCAAAAATCTTGATGATATCAGCGTCTGTAGAGAGGGTCAGTCCTTCCGGATGGTTGTTAAACCTTGCCTGCTCCGCACCGATAAAGATATCCATGGCTCTGATCAGGGTGGTAATGGGCTGCTTTCTCGTTCTATCTACACGTACGGAAATAATCTCATTGCTGTCGGTTTCATATTCCAACCAAGCTCCTCTGTTGGGGATAACCGTCGTCTTAAAGAGTTTCTTTCCCGACTTATCAATTTCCATCTCATAATACGGTCCTGGAGATCTTACCAGCTGTGTAACCACAACTCGCTCCGCACCGTTGTATATAAAGGTTCCTTTTTCCGTCATAAGTGGGAAGTCTCCCATAAAGACTTCCTGCTCTTTTACTTCACCGGTTTCATGGGTGATCAATCTCACTTTGACTTTAAGGGGGGCCGCATAGGTAGCATCTCTTTCCTTGCAGGTCTCCTGATCGTACTTGGGAGGATCGGACAAGGAATAGTCAATGAACTCGAGGACCAAATTGTTGGCATAATCTTGAATCGGAGATATGTCTTCAAACACTTCCCGAAGCCCTTCCTCTAAAAACCAATTATAGGATTGGGTTTGGATCTGAATCAGGTTGGGCATTTCAGCAACTTCGTTGATCTGAGAGTAGGTTTGACGCTCTTTTCTACCTAACATAACGGCTTTTGGCATAATCATCACTCCTTATATATATAACAATTCACACTTGCATGGCAGTCTATTATGATACCATAAAGATGTCAAATGCGCAAGAATTATTTTCCCGTGACTGTCAAATTTTAATTCCTGTTAATTCCCAAAGTAAGTTCCGTAATGAAATTCGTGGTGGCTTTTACTCCGGGAAGAAATGAGGTAGACATTACTGTTTCCAAGGAGGTGAAGAAGCACCTAGATGTTAGAGAAATTGGAATTGCTCATGCAGACTTAGATGGGAACTCACTACCAGCCCCAATATGCCCCTTGCTACTAAAGCCGCCTTTTGTATGCAACCCTTGCAGAAAAAAATACGCTCGTTGTAAATATACTAAGCAGTTCTACCACGCTAATGTTGCGCACGAGGAGTACCAAAAACTGTAAAAGTGGGAAGAACCTTTGATGACTTTCTTGTATTCATTGATGAGAGGGACCTTAGCGCATGGGTAGAGACGGATACTGTCATTGGTCGTGTTGGAGGTAAGACCATTCTCACATTATTTTTCACAATTTGCAACTTCGGCGAAGTAATTCCGCTCATTGTCACAGACAACGGCGGAGAGTTTGCCGATGTGATTGCCTTTGAGAATGGGTTAGATGGGGAAAAAGAAACAAGTCTATTCTTTTGTGATCCAAACCGCTCTTACCAAAAACCCCACATGGAAAAGAATCATACCCTGCTTCGAGACACCGTTCCTAAAGGGACCTCCTTCGATGATTTCACGCAGGACACTGTCAATTTAATCTTTTCTCACGTAAACAGTGTCAAACGAAAGGTTCTAGGTGGGAAATCGCCATATGAGTTATTTTGCTTTCTCTACGGCGAAAAACTTGCCAATATTTTAGGGATTGAACCCGTCCCCGAAAAAGATGTGATTCAATCCCCAAAACTGCTGAAAACAGCAAATAACTATATTACTAGAATACCGCATAAACGGTAAAAAGCCAAAGAAAATTTCCCATAGTTAATTCTTTAATTGTGGAACTTACTTTGAAAACACCCATTTAAAGGTCTGTTTCCCCTGCAATAAATCGCCCCGAGCCTTACATATTCGAGGCGATTTTCCTAGTTTTTATGTGTTTCTCATAGTTGATTCCATGTTCACTTTAGGTGGATTTTGCTTTGGGGATTAACGTTTATTATAGTGACGCTTTATTATTAACACAATTATTTTTCAATAGTGCTTTTTGTCAGAAACGCATGACATTCCTCGTCGTTCTTGCAGCGAAAATCTGCGCCCAATTGCGCAATAGGATCTTTCAATGCCCCCGGTCCCTTTCCTCCCACTAAAATTTTAGGGTGCATCTCTCCAAAGGATTTCCGAATCTTGCTGATTATCATCTGTGCTGAATCCAAGTATTTTTCCATCGTCACCGACATAAGGAGCCCATCCGGTTTCATACTCCCTACGGCTTTCAGGATGTCTTCTACAGGAAGATGCTCGCCGAAATAAAAAGTTCTGTGTCCCTTTTCTTCCAGCAAGTTCCCGATGATGCGAAGTCCAATTCCGTGGGTTTCTCCTCCGGGTAAAAAACAAAGAAGAGTTCGCCGTTCTTTCCCTACTTCCTGCCGCCTACGCTTAACAAGGGCAATGTGTTCTATGACAATCTGGGAAATCATATACTCCTGCCAAACCGGTACCTCCCCCCTCTCCCAAAGGGATCCGGTCTTTACCAGAGCCGCTTCTATCAGGCCTCCGTAGATTTCTTGGGAAGAAACACCTGCATAGAGTTTTGACAAAATAATGGTTCTCGCTTTTTCCTTATTCCCTGCCATGAGACAGGAAAAGTAATCTTCAGCCGAAAACACATCTTCTGTCTTCTTTCTCTCCGATTGTTCTTCCCTTCCCAAGAGAACATCCACGCTCACGTTGTAGAATTCCGCAATCTGCACCAGTTTTTCCAGATCCGGTTGTCTGATTCCATTTTCATAGTTTGCTATGGTTGTTTGTCCCACATGCAATTGTGTTGCTACCATTTTCTGACTCAGGTTTCTCAATTTTCGCAATTCTCTCATCTTCTCCGAAAACAACACGGGCATTTCCTTCACCGCCTTTCTATGTCCGACGATTGTAACACGTATCGTAATATTATTCCAATTAGTTGAATAAGCAGTCACATATTATGGTATAATTTCCAAAACATACACGGAAACGGAGGAAAAATTTTGAGTCAATTATTAGAGGATTTTGTTGAAATCCTGAAGAGCGAAGACCGTGGCCGGGCACTGGCCTTTATCATGGGGTTACTTGAGCGGAAAGAGATGGATTTTATTGAAATCTATGAAGACATACTCACGCCTTCCCTAAATGAGATGATTTCTTCCGGTAACGAAGAAATAGATATATGGAACGAGCATATCCGCACATCCATCATAAAAACCATCGTAGAAAATATCTACCCTTACGTTATGGAGAAGCGAGGGGATTTACATAGGATTGATAAAAAGTTTGTCGCCGTTTTCTGTCCTGCAGAGGAGTATCACACCTTAGGCGCAAGAATGACAACAGATATTTTTACATACATGGGATTTTCTGCTATTTTCGTAGGCGGGAATACCCCCTTTTCTGTCCTGATGGCCGGCATGAAAAGTCGAAAAATCGACTACATCGCTATCAGCGTATCTAACTCTTACCATATTGTCGCCACCAGAGACCTGATTGCCACCATCCGGCAGATGGACAAAGACGTGAAGATTATTGTAGGAGGCAATGCGTTTATCAGATTGAAGGACCCTTGCAATAGGCTAGGTGCTAATTATATTGTCAATTCCTTCCGAGACTTGATGGAAATTGATTACCGGGAAGGAGGGACAGACCATGAGACTGGCCTATGATATTGCCCTTCGATTTCTTCGAGCCGCAAAGGTCCAGACCTTTTTGATCGTCCTGGGAATTGCCATCGGTGTTTCCGTGCAAATCTTCATCGGCTCTTTGATACAGGGACTTCAAATTGATCTGATTGATACAACCATCGGCAGTCAATCACAAATTACGGTCAAAAATACTTCCGGTGATGAACAGATTGAAGACTCTTCCTCTTTGGAAAAAGAGATTTCTTCTCAGGACGGCGTCTACAACGTCTCCTCAGTGGCAGAAGGTCAGGCACTCTTACAGTATGGTGAAGATGGCTACAGCATGTTCGTCCGAGGGATCTCTTTTCCGGAGAACGGTGGCATCTATAAGATTCAAGATCGGTTGGTGGAAGGAGAACTGCCGGATAGAAAAGGTGAAATACTTATAGGAGTTAACCTTGCGAAAGAAGCGAATCTAAAAGTGGAGGACCAGGTAACTTTCCTCACCGATTTCAACCGAGGGGAAACCGCCACCATTACCGGTTTCTTTGATTTGGAGCAATCCAACCTGAACAGCACTTGGATATTGACCGACACCGAGACGGCGCAGGACTTATTCGGTTATGGAGAGGATGTCACCTCCATCGAAATGCAGGTAGAAGATGTGTTTCAGGCTGACACCATTGGCGATGCCATTGAGACAGATTTACCGGAAGGTTTTACTGTTGAAAACTGGAAGGAACAAAATGCAGCCCTTCTAAGCGGGTTGGACGGCCAAAGTATTTCCAGTTACATGATTCAGGCGTTTGTAATGATATCCGTTCTTCTGGGAATCGCCAGCGTTTTGGCTATTTCTGTCATCCAGAAATCTCGACAAATCGGAATCTTAAAGGCGATGGGCATTCGAAACGGAACAGCGAGTCTGATATTCCTGTTCCAAGGGCTCCTGCTTGGAATCGCCGGTGCCGTATTGGGAATTCTTTTGGGGCTGGGACTGGCTTTTGCTTTCACCTCCTTTGCCCTGAATCCGGATGGTTCTCCGGTGGTTCCCCTCTTTATAAACCCGCAATTTATTGCGTTCTCCGCAGGCTTTGCCCTTTTGGTGGCAGTAACCGCATCCCTGGTTCCCGCGAGAAAATCTTCAAAGTTAAATCCAATCGAGGTGATAAGAAATGGTTAATGCGATAGAACTGAAAGGGGTCAACAAGACCTACGGTAAACAAACTAAAACCCAAGTCCTCTTTGATGTGGACTTGATTATACCCAAAGGAAGCTTTAATTCCATTATTGGACAATCGGGCAGCGGCAAGAGTACTCTCCTCAATATTATAGGCACTTTGGATCGTCCCACCGAAGGAGAAGTTTATATTAACGGCAAACGCACGGACCAAATGAATCCAAGAGAACTGGCAGCCTTACGAAACGAAACGTTGGGATTCATTTTTCAGTTCCATTATCTTCTCCCGGAATTTACAGCATTGGAAAACGTCCTCATGCCCTTCCGCATCGGTTCGGGCAAAGTTCCCCGGGACAAAATCCAAAGAGCCGAAGAGTTGCTGGAAAGAGTTGGCCTAGATGGCGTGAAAAGCAACCTATCGGTCAACATGTCCGGAGGGCAGCAGCAACGAACCGCCATTGCCAGAGCACTGATGAACCAACCGGAAATTATTCTGGCCGACGAACCCACTGGAAATCTGGATTCGGAAACCGGCGAAACTGTCTACGATCTCCTGCGGAGTATTAACAAAGAAACGGGAGCCAGCTTCGTGATTATCACCCACGACCGGCGGATTGCCGAGAAGGCGGATCGCATTATTGAAATCAAAGATGGAAAGGTTGACTTGGACTTTTAAAAAAATCACCGCCTCCCCCGGGGGAAGCGGTGATTTTTTAGTTCCCTATATATGGAAAACAAAACGCCGGAGAAACCCCGGCGCTGTGTTTGCATGTCTTTTGTATTTTACTTATTTCAGTTCCACAACTGCACCAACTTCTTCCAGCTGTGCCTTGATTGCTTCTGCTTCTGCCTTTTCGATGCCTTCCTTCACGTTGGATGGAGCCTCGTCTACCAAGCCCTTCGCTTCCTTCAGTCCAAGACCGGTCAGTTCTCTAACAACCTTGATAACCTTGATCTTCTCAGCGCCGATTTCCTTCAGAACAACAGTGAATTCTGTCTGCTCTTCTTCTTCAGCACCGGCTGCGGCTGCGCCACCTGCAACTGCTACAGGAGCTGCTGCGCTTACGCCAAACTTTTCTTCACAAGCTTCCACTAATTCGTTGAGCTCCAATATGGTCATGCTTTCAATAGCTTCAATGATTTGATCTTTATTCATGGTATTTCTCCTTTTCCGTATTTTTATTATTCTTTATCTTCTGCTTCTGCTGCCGGAGCCTCTTCAGCCGCCGGAGCTTCTTCCGCTGCAGGTGCTGCTTCTTCAGGTGCCGCTTCTGCCTTTGCATCAGCGATTGCCGCAAAGGTTCTTACCAGTTTGCCTACAGGTGACTGGATGCTTCCCATAAACTTGGCGATAAGTACTTCTCTAGCCGGTATGGTTGCAATCTTGGATAGCCCTGCCGCATCGTAATAGGTTCCTTCGATGACGCCTCCCTTGAGTTCCATCTTCTTCAGATCCTTGATCACCTGGCTCAGTACTCTTGCCGGTGCTGTGGCATCCTCGTTACTGATGGCGAAGGCGCTGGGTCCGGATAATACCTGACCTAATTCTTCGTATGGTGTTCCCTCAATGGCTCTTTTTACCAATGTGTTCTTGTACACAGTGTAGTCTACGTTTTCGTCACGAAGCTTTTTTCTCATGTTGTTGGCTTCTTCTACGGTAATGCCGATATAATCGATCACTACTGCCGACTGCGCATTTTCAAGTTTTCCTTTGATTTCATCGATGATCACTTGCTTTTCTTCGAAAGCCGCTTTGTTTACATCTGTCATGCTCTACATTCTCCTTTCTGACGACTGCCCGTATGCATGTCGCCTGGTTTTCCGGTACTCCATAAAAATCCTTGCAATCATAGACTGCAAGGACAATATTTTATATTGTACCTCGGCGGGAAATTAAGCTTTCGCACCCGCTGTCTACGGTGTTATATTCTGTTTTCTTGAGAAGATTATCCGCCGATTCTGGCAGGATTGATCTTGACTCCAGGTCCCATGGTGGATGCCACGGTAACACTCTTGAGATACTGTCCCTTTGCGGCTGCCGGCTTTGCCTTAATAACGGCATTGAGCAGTGCATTGAAATTGTCCGTCAGTTTTTCAGCTCCGAAGGACGCTTTCCCAATGGGAGTGTGGATGATGTTGGTCTTGTCCAGCCTGTATTCCACTTTACCGGCTTTAATGTCGGAAAGAGCCTTTGCCAGGTCCATGGTTACAGTCCCTGACTTTGGGTTGGGCATCAGACCCTTGGGGCCCAGTACTTTACCAAGTCTTCCCACAACGCCCATCATGTCGGGTGTTGCAACAACCACATCGAAGTCAAACCAGTTCTCCGATTGGATTTTCTGTGCCAGCTCTTCCGCTCCTACGTAGTCAGCTCCCGCCTCTTCGGCTTCCGTGGCCTTTGGCCCTTTGGCAAATACGAGAACCTTTGTGACCTTACCGGTCCCGTGGGGCAGAACGATGGCTCCTCTTACCTGCTGGTCCGCGTGTCTTCCGTCTACGCCCAATCTGATGTGTACTTCAACCGTCTCATCAAACTTAGCCTTGGCATTGTCACTAACCAGTGTAAGCCCTTCCTTCACATCATATAGGTTGGTCTTATCCACCTTTGATGCTGCTTCTTTATAGTTTTTTCCTCTTTTACGCATTGTTTCCTCCTCGTGGTACAAACGGCTTTCGCCTCCCACAACGTTAGTCTTCTACAACGATTCCCATGCTCCTTGCTGTTCCGCATATCATTTCCGTGGCAGCTTCCACGTTAGCGGCATTCAGGTCGGGCATTTTCAGTTCTGCAATCTCCTGAGCCTGTGCTCTTGTAATGGTGGCAACCTTACTCTTGTTCGGTTCACCGGAGCCGCTCTTTAGATTAGCAGCTTTCTTCAGCAATACTGCTGCAGGCGGTGTCTTACACACGAAGGTGAAAGATCTGTCTGCGTATACGGTAATGACTACGGGAATAATCATACCTTGCTGATCTTGTGTCCTGGCATTAAACTGTTTGCAGAAGTCCATGATGTTCACGCTCTTCTGACCCAGAGCCGGTCCTACGGGTGGTGCCGGTGTGGCTCCGCCTGCGGGGATCTGCAGTTTAATATAGCCGTCAATCTTCTTGGCCATATAAATCCTCCTTTCTTATGTAATTTTATCTATTTGTGCAAACTCCAATTCCACGGGGGTATCTCTACCAAACATGGAAATCTTTGCTTTGACAGTTTCCTTCTCTTCGTTGACGCCTTCTACCACGCCCATAAAGCTTTCAAAGGGTCCGTTGATAACCTTGATTTCATCTCCCGGATGAAGATCCAAATCGATGTGAATCTTCTCGATTCCCATACGCCTTACCTCTTCAATGGTGAGGGGCACCGGGTCGGAACCGTGACCGACAAAGCCGGTAACACCTTGGGTGTTTCGAACAAGATACCAAGATTCGTTGGTAACAATCATCTTGACGATGACATAGCCCGGGAACATCTTTCTGGTCTTGATGACCATGCGTCCGTCCTTGGGTTCCGCTTTATCTTCCGTGGGGACCACAACTTTGAGGATCAAGTCCTGCATCCCTCTGTTCTCCACCAGTTTCTCGATATTGACCTTTACCTTATTCTCGTGACCCGAATAAGTATGGACGACATACCACTTGGGTGTCCCGTCTCCTCGCAGGCCTTCCTCCTTTTTCGGGGAAATTGTAGTTTTTTCTATTTCAGACATTCCTATACCCCTTACATATTGATTCCCAGCAGTCCCTTGAGGATTGCCAAGAACCCTGAATCGATGGCCCAAAATGCCAGAGCGAAGAAAGCACAAGTAACGAAAACGACAGCCGTATAGGCTCCCAGTTCCTTTCTGGTAGGCCACACAACCTTCTTCATCTCAAGCCTGACACCCTTGAAATACTCTTTGAGATTTCTCTTCTCCCTCTTGGGGGGTGTTGCACGCTTTTTAACGTCTTTTCCTTTAGCGTTTGCGCTTGTATTCCCTTTCACCTTTGCCATTTGCTCACTCCTTATTTGGTTTCTTTGTGAAGTGTATGCTTTTTACAAAACGGGCAGTACTTGCTGAATTCCACGCGATCCGGGGTCGTCTGCTTGTTCTTCATGGTGTTGTAATTTCTCTGCTTGCACTCTCCACAGGCAAGTGTAACTCTTACTCTCATGTCTATTATTCCTCCGTTACTCCTAAATCAGAGTCGCAACCCGACTCTGTTATAAAATCTCATAAAGATGCCCATTAATGTTATATTATCCCGTTGTCAATGTCAAGGGATTATTTCTGCCAACAGGCGCCTTGTTGAAATTAAAAACTGCGAGGGGACCTCGCAGCCTTCAACAATGTCATTATATCCGAGAAGATGGTGCAAGTCAACGGTTATCCTTGAATTATCCCATCCTGCAATCGCTTAAAGTAGCTGCGCGTTTCCGCCACAATAATGCCGTTAAGAGCCAAGAGGGCTATGAGATTGGGAATAGCCATAAGACCGTTGAAAATATCCGCAATGGTCCAAACAGCATCCAAAGAAAGAAATGGTCCAATGAGAACAGCGAGAATATACAGCCATCGATAGGTACGAAGAACAGAGCCTTTTCCGCCGGTTAAATACTCCAAGCACCGCTCGCTGTAGTAGTCCCAACCTAGTATGGTAGTGAAGGCGAAGATGGACAAGCATGCCAACAGCACCAACGCTCCCACTTGCTGACTCCAAGGAAGGCCGGTACCAAAGGCAAAGATCGTAACATTTACCCCTTCCATGCCCACATCCCAGGCCCCCGTGACCATGATGGTCAAGCCCGTCATATTGCAAATGATGATGGTGTCTATAAAAGTTCCGGTCATGGAAACTAATGCCTGTCTTACCGGCTCATGGGTTTGGGCCGCCGCAGCCGCAATAGGAGCGCTTCCCAGGCCCGCTTCGTTGGAGAAGATTCCTCTGGCAACGCCCTTTTGCATGGCAATCATCAATGCCCCCAAGGCACCTCCCGCAACCGCATCCAATCCGAAGGCTCCTTTCACAACGGTGGCAATGGCATAGGGTATCTCAGAAATGTTGGCAATCAAAATTACCACACAGACCCCCACATAAGTAATGGCCATAAAGGGCACCACTACCATGGTGACACTGGCAATTCTTTGAATTCCGCCGATTACCACCAAGGCAGTCAAGCCTGCAACAATCACGGCAGCAATGATGACTGCCCAGGAATAATCCTTGCCCAAAATAGATGCCGTATTCTCCACCTGCGGATCAAAGAAGCTCTGCGCCGCTGCAGCAATTCCGTTGACCTGGGTAATGGTTCCGATGCCCAAGAGGCCGGCTCCCACACCAAAGACGGCAAACAACTTTCCAAGCCACTTCCATCGAAGACCCATGCCTTTTTCAATGTAGAGGAAGGGGCCTCCCAAGGCGTGACCATCTTCATCCAACCTTCTAAACTTTACCGCCAATATACCTTCCGCGTACTTGGTCGCCATACCGAAACAGGCTGCGACAATCATCCAAAACAGGGCACCCGGCCCACCTGCTACAACAGCAGTGGCAACCCCTACAATATTTCCCGTTCCGATGGTGGCTGCCAAAGCAGTACAAAGAGCGCCAAAGCTGGTCACTTCACCAACCCCGTCTTCTTCATTGCGCACCATATAATGGAGTGCCTTTCCCAACTTCCGAAACTGCAGCACACCCAAGCGCACCGTCAAGAATATGCCCGTCCCCATAATCAATACGATTAGTGGAACCCCCCATATCCAATCATCAATGGCAACCAATACTTTTACGAAACCGTCCATATGTCTCCTTTCGTTCTGCATTTATACGTAAAAAAATAAAGCCCTTATGGCTTTCTCAAGAGGATAATAACAAGCGTGATAGCTCTGTCCTTTGTGCCTGAGAGACCCACCGGCATAACCGGCCTCCACCTTCGGCGCTTCGTCGTAACGAAAACTCTCCAGAGAAATTGCGTAGGACAGCCATATAGGCATCTCCTACAACCAACTTTTCCATACTACCACACTCGTTTATGCAATTCAACACCAAAAAACTGCGGGATTGCCCCGCAGTTTTTAGTGTTTTTTTAGTTGATCTTTCTTCTTGCCAGACCCAGACACGCAATTCCTCCCAAGAGGAGCAGTGCTGTCATGAACCCAACCATGGATTCGTCGCCTGTCTTTGGTGTGGCCTTCTTACTTACTGTTCCTTCCTTTGCAGGATTTGTTGCCGGATCTGTCGTAGTGGGATCCGCCGGCGTCACTTCTTCCGGAGCAGCAGGAATCTTCTCATTTTGGATAAGGGCTACCACAGGCACATCCTCTTGTCCCGTAACCACAATGGTCATTTCTCCATCCCACTTGATATATCCGTCAATGGTGGATAGTTGTGTGACTTTATACTCTCCGGGAGGAACGTTTTCGTACAAGGCAGTGCCGTTTACATCCGTTACCTGTTCCATGGCAGGCCCCACAAAGTCTGCTTTTACAGATGCATCGGCTCCTTCCGTTGCAACCTTATCTACCAGCTCAAGTCGAACAGTGGCACCTTCCAGCAAAATGCTGTTGTCATCCTTGTCCACTACAGTCACTTCCACCGTCCCTTTAAGTTCCTTATACTGGGCTACAAAGGTCATATTTTCTTCGATGGCAATGGTAGCAGGATCCACCAATTCTGTGGTTCCTTCCAAAGCCCAACCGACGAACCCATAGCCGTCATTGGCTGTGATGTTCGGAATGGATGCAGGCATTTCTCCAAAGAGAACCGTTTCCGACAAAGCATCGGTAGTGGTGCCGTTTTCACCAGCCGAGTAGTTTACCGCCATTTCCTGCTTGTATATCAGTTGCCATCCGTTGCGATAATCGCCCGTCAGGGTCTTGACATAACCGATAATATCAGGTGCATCCACGATAAAGTCCCGATCTCCCACGTTTCCATAGTCCCAAGTATATACAGCTGCTCTGAGATGCGCGAAATCCCGTATGATTTCTTGTTTATCACTACCATCCAAAACATAATGCGTTTTTTGGGCAGCATCAACATCAAAGGTTGCTGTAACCTTATGATCCGGGTCAAAGACCGCAACACCTGCCGGTGTCTTCGTCCCGCCGGTTTGGGTAAAGGTCAAAGAAGTAGCCTGTGGCTTTCCGAAAAACTCGATATCCACGATCGGCGTTATCTGCTCAATCCAGAATCCTCGAAGCTTTAGTGGCTCTCCTCCCTCATGAACTATGTTCGAACTGGCATTGCTGTAGTGAATGCCGTTGAGCAACATATGAGAGGAATAACTGGTGGATTGCTCCTCAACATAGGAATAGGTTGCCAAGGATCCATCCTAATTGTACTTGGGAAGTTCCACTTCCATGCGGTACCAAGAAACATTGGGATCAACGGCAACGTCCCTATTGCTGCCATTTTTGTATGTGTTCACCTTTTCCCCGAGGCCAGCAAAGGTATAGATTTCTCCGGTCTGGTTGTTCTTTATGGTCGTATCAAATCCATCCAGAGAATACCCTGCATTTCTGGTAATCTCCGTCATATAGAAGGAGTTTTCAATGGTAACCGGAATCATTTCGACCGCCGCCACCGCTTTCGTATCAGCCACAGGGCCTTCCTCCACTGCCGCCGCACGTGCTACCGGTTCTTTGGCGGGAACAACAGGTTCTTCCACATCCCCTTCCGGCATCGCTTCTTCCTCCGTTTCAACGGTAAGCTCTTCTTCCACCGGTACAACCTCTGTTACCTGGGGAGCATCTGCCGGCACTTCCTCGTTGTCCATAGCCAGCGACGTGAACGGCAAACCGCCAATAACAAGCATCAGTGCTAACATTAAAGATAGCACCGCGCCTTTTCTTCTTTTCCTTTCTTTAAACATAATCCCTCCCTTTTCTATATAAGATCTTTTTGTATCTAATATACACTATATCACATTTCACTCCGGATGCCACCCTTTTTTTGAATATAGATTTCATTTAGTGAAATAAATCACTATCTTTTCTCTCGTAGCACCTTGAACATACTAAGCCGATTGCCATATCGGAGCACGGATACGGAGTAGATTCTCACCGATATCATGGTAATGATTACAATGGCTGCAATGAGTATCAGCAGGGAGATGACAATATTCATAGTGGTCAACTCTCCGTTGAGCACCCTTGACGGAATGACGAAGGGGGAAGAAAAGGGAATGTAAGTTGCAACAGTGGCGAGGGTATTCTTCCCGCCCATGGCCACCGAAATATAACCCATGTAAAAAGACCCTAGGGCAATGACCATTACAGGCATCATAGCCGAACTGAGATCTTCGATCTTGCTCACCAATGCTCCGCTCACAGAGTTCATCACCGCATAGAGAAGATATCCCAAGAGGAAGTACACCAGCAAAATCAAGATGGTTGCCACATTGAATCCGGAGATATCAAGGGACATGCCGGCAATCATAAAGCCTTTCGGAATAAAAAGCTTGTAGCACAAACCCCCTACGGTAACCAGAAGGGCCAGTTGTATCAATCCTATTGCTCCCATTGCCAAAATCTTTCCAATGAGGATTCTGGAGGGCTTGGCCGAAACCACCAAGGTTTCCATTACCCTGGATGCCTTCTCAGTAGCCACCGACATGGCGACTGCATAACCATAGTAGTATATGGAGAAGAAAATCAAAAAGGTAAGTAAAATGGACACAATGTAGGAAGTCACCGTAACCGGGCTCACCGACTCCGTCTCTACAGCAAGCGGTTCCATTGCTTGCCCGATCCGCGCCTGTGACACCCCTGCCTCCGCCAAGATCTCTACGGTGTAAGACTTGCTGAGAGCATCTCCCGCAACAGTAGGATTGATTCCCTTTAGGAAGCTGCTGGTAAATATTTTAATGGTAGGTTTGTCCCCGTCTCGAGACACCAAAATGATGGAGTTTTCCGGTTGATTGTCCCGAATATCCTTCTTGTACTGATCCAATTTTCCGGCTTCAATCTTTTGTATCTTTGCATCGGGGAAGGTCGCCTCCAGTGTGGCCTGTCCCGAAGGCAGCACATTTCCATCATCTACATAGTAGTAGGTTGCGCCCGTTCTGTCCTCCTTGGATGTTTCCCCTCCCGTGAAGAGATCCACACCCTTGGGGATCAAACTGGCGATGACAATCAGTACCAAAATAATAATCGTCGATATGACGAAGGACTTCTTCTTAATGGCATCGTTAAAGGTGAATTGAAAAACGGTCATAATCTGTTTCATTGTTGTTCACCTACTTTCTCAATGAAGATCTGGTGGAGGGATGGCTCCGCAATCTCATACCTTAGGGGGAAGATTCCCTCTCCCAACATATCTTGAAGAAATCCCTCTGCCATCTCGTCTCCCGTAATGGCGTATTCGGAAAGGTTCGCCTTCTTTTGAATTAAGCGCAGTCCATTTCTCTCTGCAATTTCATCGATTTCTCCCACAGCTTCCACCATGAGATTGGTTCGGCCGTAGCCTTCCTTTATTTCTCTCAGGTTCCCGGCAAGAATCGTCTTGCCCTTATGGAGAAGAGCAATGTCGTTGCAAAAATCCTCAACAATATTCATTTGATGGGAACTCATCACGATATACTTTCCCTCTTCCACCAACTCCTCAATGAGTGTTCGCAAGGCTTCGGTGTTGATGGGATCTAAGCCGCTAAAGGGCTCGTCCAAAAAAATCAAATCCGGCTCGTGAACCAATGTGGCTATCAGCTGAATCTTCTGCTGGTTCCCCTTGGACAATTTTTCCACCAACATATCCTTATACTCTTCCACATTGAGCCGTTTCAAATACCGCAACGCCGACTCCTCTGCCTCTTTCTTCGTCATCCCTCGAAGCATGCCAAAATAAACCAGCTGCACCAGCACCTTGGACTTCATGTAGACACCCCTCTCTTCCGGCATGTAGCCGAATCCCAGCGTGTCCCTTGTAATCTTCTTCCCCAACCATGTCGCTTCTCCTCCGTCGGAACCCATGATGCCTAAGATACATCGTATGGCGGTCGTCTTCCCCGCACCATTGGTTCCAATCAAGCCAAAAACCCCCGGCTCTTTCATGTGAAAGCGCAACCCGTCAATAGCAATGTTATCGCCAAAGGCCTTGGTAATCCCCTTCACATCCAGCGTCATAATCTCGTTCATGTTCTTCTCCTTTTCTAGGATAATACGTTCCGATGGTATTTTACCATAGGGCCCTTTGCATATACAACTTCTGAGAAGATATATTCCTCTTCCGATATCGTTAGAGTATATAGTCACTCTCTCCATCGGGTCAATTGAGAAAAAACAATAGAATTAAGCCATTGTTTTTCCACCTTCCACCTCACGACCTTGCGGATACCGGCTTAATATAACTTTATTTTCGTCAAAAAGTAGATAGGCGAATGCGATGTCCATTTATGTCCAAATACTCCGGCTTAATTTTTTCATATTAGTGGACAAAAAGTAGAAACACCAATAGACTTATTATTCTACATCTGTTTGCCACACTTCATCGAAAAAGGAACTGCCTAATGGACAGTTCCTCTCATCTCATATTATTCTAGTCTTACTCTACGATTCCCGTTACAACGCCGGATCCTACCGTTCTTCCACCTTCTCTGATGGCGAAACGAAGTCCTTCTTCTATGGCGATGGGGGTAATCAGGTTAATCTCCATCTCAATGTTGTCTCCGGGCATGCACATCTCTGTGCCTTCGGGTAGCTGCAAGTCGCCGGTTACGTCCGTTGTTCTGAAGTAGAACTGGGGTCTGTATCCGTTGAAGAACGGTGTATGTCTTCCACCCTCTTCCTTCTTCAGTACGTATACCTGTCCCTTGAACTTGGTGTGGGGGTTGATGGTTCCCGGTGCTGCCAGTACCTGGCCTCTTTCGATTTCAGTTCTCTGTACACCTCTCAGCAGTGCGCCGATGTTGTCTCCGGTCTGTGCATCGTCCAGAAGCTTTCTGAACATCTCGATTCCCGTTACAACGACCTTTCTTCTCTCTTCGGTCATTCCGATGATTTCTACGGTATCGTTGACCTTCAAGATTCCTCTCTCTACTCTTCCTGTCGCTACGGTTCCTCTTCCGGTGATGGAGAAGACGTCCTCTACAGGCATGATGAAGGGCTTGTCGTTATCTCTTTCAGGCTCAGGAATGTAGGCATCTACTGCTTCCATCAGCTCTACAATCTTGTCTCCCCATTCTCCGTCGGGATCTTCCAGTGCTTTCAAAGCGGATCCTCTGATTACAGGGGTATCATCTCCGGGGAACTCATATTCATCAAGAAGTTCTCTGACTTCCATTTCTACCAAGTCCAGCAGTTCCTCGTCATCTACCATGTCACACTTGTTCAGGAACACGATGATGTAAGGTACGCCTACCTGACGGGAAAGCAGGATGTGCTCTCTTGTCTGGGGCATGGGACCGTCTGTTGCTGCTACTACCAGGATTGCTCCGTCCATCTGGGCTGCTCCGGTGATCATGTTCTTTACATAGTCGGCGTGGCCCGGGCAGTCTACATGTGCGTAGTGTCTGTTGGGTGTTTCATATTCTACGTGAGATGTGGAAATGGTGATTCCTCTTTCCTTCTCTTCGGGTGCCTTGTCGATCTGGTCGAAGGCTACCTTCTCACCCAGTGCATATCTCTGCTGCAGTGTTGTGGTGATCGCAGCTGTCAAAGTCGTTTTACCATGGTCTACGTGCCCGATGGTTCCGATGTTTACATGGGTTTTGTTTCTTTCAAACTTCTGTTTTGCCATTGTTATTTCCTCCTAAGCGTCGGATTCCGACGTACACGTTTGCGGTCATCTGACCAATAATACTATCTTTTTTGTTTTTGGAGCTGTTGAGCAGACTTGAACTGCCGAACCTCTTCCTTACCAAGGAAGTGCTCTACCAACTGAGCTACAACAGCGCATTAACATTGCTATCTTACTATATTTCCCAATGGTTGTCAACGATTCAATTCTTTGAGTTTCCGCATTTCAGTTTGCTTGCAAAGTCTTTGATGAATCTCCAAGAAAAATATCCAAATAATCATTGAAAATAAAAGGAATCCAACCCAGTTTTGTGGTAGGATTTAAGTGAAACCATAACTCCTACTAAACAAAAAAGAAAGGACTCCTTATGACTCACTTTACCACAAATACGCAGATGGCGAAACGGGAAATTATCACTTTTACCAATAAACTTTCTCAAGGCATGACAAGACCGGAAAAGAAGTTCACTGCAGATATGACATATGGCATCCTTCACTCTCAAAGTGTCCTCTTATCGGATATTGCAACTTCGCTTAAAGAACCCATCCGTAAGAAAAATCTCATTGATCGCCTCAGCAGAAACCTTGTAAGCAACATCCGATTTTCTAAGAAAAATTACGATGCTGTCATCCGGCATATGATTCCGCAAGACCCTATCGTGCTGGTGGATGATACAGATATTGTGAAGCCCTTCGGAGAAAAGTTTGAAGCCTTAGGGCTTGTGAAGGATGGCTCTTCTAAAAATGATATCTACGAGAAAGGATACCATGTCACAGAAATGGTGGTGCTTTCTAAGGAGCATCAGCCCATTAGTCTCTTCTCCCATATCCATTCTTCGTCAGAAAAAAACTATTCATCGGCCAATACCGTCACAAAGAAGGGCATCCAAGAAGTGGCAGCTCGCCTAGGAGGAAACCCCACCTTTGTCTTAGACCGTGGCTATGATCAAAATGCCCTTCTGCGACTCATGTATGAACTGGAGCAAACCTTTATCCTCAGGATTAAGAGAAATCGAAAGATTCTCCATAAAGGCAAGTGGCTTTCTGCGGACACACTTTGCGCTTCAAGGAAGGGAAAGCTTCGTACACAAGTGATGATTCAAGGAGAATGGAAAACCGTATACCTTTCCCATCTTAATGTACAGATTACAGCATCTAGAAAGAACATTTATCTTGTCTTGGTGTATGGGATTGGGGAACATCCCATGATGCTGGCAACAAACAGACCTCTGAAAGGCAAGGATGATGTGGTGAAAGTCACAAGGGATTATCTTTCCAGATGGCGAATTGAAGAATATTTCCGGTTCAAAAAACAAGGATTCGGATTTGAAAACATGCGAGTACGAAGCATACGAGCCATGAACTGCTTGAATACACTTCTTACGTATGCCATCACCTTTCTGGCTTTGATTAAGCATAAGAAGCACACCCACAAATTGAAAGTCTGCGTAATGGAACACGCTGACCCCTTACGCAAAAATGTACTCTTCTACTACTACCAGATGGCAAAAGGCATAAACATTGTCCTCTCTCACGCAAGGACCGGGATTAAGAAATACTACAAAACATTGCGAGAGCGAGACCCTCAAGTATCCTTCCGCTTCCTCTGCTGAAGGGCATATTCATCCATGTAAAGTTGCCCCACTTACGTGAGGCAGTTTTGGCATGTTCATTTTCATGGATACCGAGGCAGATTCCAATATCTCTCCGTTTTGTATCCGGTTCATATCACAAAAAATATTCTGCTTGGCTATTTGCGGAAACTCAAATTCAATTCACTCCAAATACATGGATATTTTTTTCTTGATTCGCTCCATGGCGTTGTATATGGACTTGGGTTTTTTCCCCAGTGCAAGGGCAATCTCGGCATAGCTCTTTCCCGTCATATACTCGTTCCACACCTGCACTTCCAAGGGGCTGAACTTCTTCTTTTCATTGATTCTCACGAAGTCGATCAGGTCCTTCACCAAGAGGAGCTCTTCCGGGTCCACATTTTCTCGCCCAACGATAACTTCCTCTAAGGTCTTGGCCGACTCGCTCACCACGGGACGATTGAGAGAAACGGAAGTGTTCAGAGGAGAATGCTTCTTTCGATTGGCCGCCTTAATGGCATCTAAGATCTGCCGGGTAATGCACCGCTCCGCATAGGTTCGAAATGTGGTCTCCCTCCCCGCGTTATAACTCTTGATCGCCTTAAACAGTCCAATCATCCCCTCTTGCACCACGTCCTCCACCTGGGCGCCGATGATGAAATAAGTATGCGCCTTGCTTCGGACCACATCCTTGTACTGTCTAATCAAATATTCTTCGGCATCTTCCCGTCCACCTTGGGCTAACACTGCCAGGTCTTCATGGGATAGGCCGGTAAAATCACTCTCCATCTCTCTGCCTTCTCACTTCATACATCAATATGGCCGCCGCATTGGATGCATTCAAGGAATTGATTCGTCCTTTCATTGGGATGGATACGACAAAGTCACACTTTTCCTTGACCAGCTTTCCCACACCGCTTCCTTCTCCGCCGATGACCAAACCAATGGGTCCCTTCAAGTCCGCTCTGTGATAGGGTTGATTCCCCATATCGCAGGCAGCAATCCAAAGACCCTTCTTCTTTAAGGTTTCAATGGCCTGCACCATGTTGGAAACACGAGCGCAGGGCATATACTCAATAGCCCCTGCCGATGCCTTTGCAACTACATCTGTCAAGCCTACAGCACGCCTCTTCCCGATGATAACGCCATGAGCACCGGCGCATTCCGCAGTTCGCATAATCGCCCCCAAGTTGTGAGGGTCTTCCAAACCGTCTAAGAGTACGACAAAAGGATCCTCCCCTCGCTCTTTCGCCAAAGCGAGAATGTCCTCCACTGTGGCATAGGCATGGGCAGATGCAAAAGCCACCACGCCTTGATGGTTTCCTCCACCGGCCGCAGTTTCAAGCTCACTCTTCTCGCAAAACCGAAGAGGAATCTTCCTGTCACGGGCAGCGCCCACGATTTTCTGAACGGAACCCTCCGTCCCCTTGCCTACAAGAATCTTCTCAATGGTTCGACCACTCTTCAGAGCTTCCAGCACCGCATTTCTGCCGATGATTCTATGGCTGTTTTCGCTGATATTTTGCAAAGTTGTATTTCACTCCGTTTTCAAACTGATCCGGGGAAGTCCAAGTTAGTTGGAAATCCTCGTCCTCATCCAGATTGGGGAAGTATCTGTCCCCCTCATAGGTGTTGTCCACCTTGGTCACATAGATGGTGCTCACATAGGGCATAAACTGTTCATAGACGCTCTGACCGCCTGCAATAAACACCTGATCCTTGGGGATTCTTCCCAATACATCCAACAAGCCCTCAAAGGAATAGCAAATGGTACAGTTGTCGTTGCAGTAGCTACCGTTGCCGGTGACCACCACGTTTTCTCTCTGGGGAAGAGGATTCCCGCCGGGAAAGGATTCCAAGGTCTTTCTGCCGATGACAATGGTCTTGCCCAAGGTCTTCTCTTTAAAATACTTTAAGTCTCCGGGAAGATGAACCAGGAGTTTTCCGTCCCGTCCGATACACCAGTTCCGATCTACGACGACAATAGCATTCATAGGTTTCCTCTCTTTACTGTAAAATAGCGGTTATATGGCGATGGGGATATTCTTGATTTGGGGATTCTTTTGATAGTCCTCTATGAGAATATCGTCCACGGTAAAGTCATAAAAGTTTGTGATTTCCGGATTCAACGTAAACTTAGGTGCGGGGAATTGGGGTCTTTCCAGCATTTCCTTGATGATGGGCACATGCCTGTCGTAAATATGGGCGTCGGAAATCACGTGAATCAACGTCCCTGCCTCCAATCCCGAAACCTGGGCAAACATATGAATCAGCACAGCATACTGCACCACGTTCCAATTGTTGGCTGCCAAAATATCCTGGGATCTTTGGTTGAGGATTCCGTTTAGCTTGGTTCCCGTCACATTAAAGGTCATGCTGTATGCGCAAGGCTCCAGCCCCATTTCCATCAAATCTGCAAAGTTAAAAATATTGGTCAGAATTCTTCGGGAGTAGGGTTGGTTCTTCAATTGCCACAGCACGTTGTCCACCTGGTCCATTTCTCCATGGGGAAACTTGTACTTGACGCCCAACTGATAGCCGTAGGCCTTTCCGATGGAGCCCTCTTCGTCTGCCCACTCGTCCCAAATGCTGCTCTTTAAATCCTTGATGTTGTTGGACTTCCTCTGCCAAATCCAAAGGAGCTCATCCACCGCCGACTTAATAGCAGTGGGTCGCAAGGTCAGAGCGGGAAATTCTTCTCCCAAGTCATAGCGATTTACAACACCGAACTGCTTGATGGTATGGGCAGGAGTTCCGTCTTCCCATACGGGCCGCACAATTTGGCCCTCCGAGGAATAGCCGTTTTCAATGATGTCCCTACACATATCCACAAATAATTTATCCGCTTTACTCATTGTTCACCTCACAGAACGAAATACTTTATCACGATGGCAATCAAACAGATGATGATGGCGATGAGCATAAACTTTGCCCCGGGGGTCCACTTGGAAGGCGGTGGATCCTTCTTCAGATTCTCCGCATTTTCCTTCTCCACCATCCGGTTGGATTTGTAGTAATCCCCCAGCATATCTCTGGCTTTATTTCTTGTCTTTCTCTTTTTCATTCCTCTTTACGCACCTTGTTATCTATAATATCCATGGCCAATTGGATGATTTCCTCCATTCTCTCCCTTTGTCCCGTTAAATAGAGATGGCCGATGAGCGCTTCAAAGGCCGTCGCCCATTTGTAGGCTACCGGGTCGGCGTTCTTGGCCTTTGTTGCCGTCTTTCGGTTTCTTGCCCGTCTTGCGAGGGTCTGTTCTTCCGGGGGAAGATCATCATATAGGGCCTTGATGGCTTTGGCTTGGCTCTCCGCATTGACATATTTTACTGCCATGCGGTGGAGCTTGTCTGCAGCCGGCTGTCCCGACATCATCACCCTCTGTCGTACATAGACTTCATAAACCGCATCCCCCATGAAGGCGAGGGCCGTTGTATTGTAATTCTTGTTAGTCATTCCTTAATAATCTGCACACCCTGAGGGGTATCCTTGAGGGTGATGCCCTTTTCCTTGAGGATGTCTCGAATCTCATCGGCACGGGCAAAGTTCTTCGCCTTTCGCGCCTCCTGGCGCTCGTCCACCAATGCTTGCACATCATCCTCTACACCGGCCTCTTCTTCCTGCTGCAACAGTCCCAACACATCGCACAACTCCATGAGAAGCGCCAGGGATTTCTCCGCAAACTCCTTGCTGGAACCGTCCTTCACAGCCGTATTGATTGCCGTAACCAGTTCAAATACCGCTGAAATAGCATCGGCTGTGTTTAGGTCGTCGTCCATTGCCTTAATGAACTGCTCTCTGTATTCCCCAAATCCCTCTAGCGTCTTCTCTTCCTCAGGCGTCATTTCTCCCTTGAGGGTAGAAATCAAGTATTCCAAGTTGGACTTGGCATTTTCCATTCTTGCCAAGCTGTTCTTTGCCTGCTCCATCAGTTCCTGGCTGAAGTTGATGGGGTTTCTATAGTGTCCGGATAGGAGGAAGAAGCGGATGACCTCTCCCTTGTATTCCTTGAGAATATCTCTTACGGTGAAGAAATTTCCTTTGGACTTGCTCATTTTTTCCTTATCCACGGTGATGTAGCCGTTGTGCATCCAGTAGTTGACATATGGCTTTCCGTTGTGCGCCTCCGACTGGGCGATTTCATTTTCATGATGGGGGAAGGTCAGGTCTTGGCCGCCGGCGTGGATGTCCAAGCTGTCTCCCAGGTATTTTCTCGACATGGCGGAGCACTCGATGTGCCAGCCGGGTCTTCCCATACCCCACGGTGACTGCCAGGCAATTTCGTCTTCCGACTTCCTTGCCTTCCAAAGGGCGAAATCCAGGGGGTCCTTCTTCTTTTCTTCCACCATGATGCGAGCCCCTGACTCTAAATCGTCAATATTTTGGCCGGAAAGTTTTCCGTACCCTTCAAACTTGCGGGCGCTGAAGTAAACATCTCCGTCCACTTCATAGGCATAGCCCTTGTCCACCAGGTCCTTGACAAAGCCAATGATGTCGTCCATGGACTGAGACACCCTGGGATGAACCGTCGCTTCTTCCACATTGATGGCCTTGGCGTCGGCAAAGTATTCCTTGATGAAGCGTTCACTCACATCCGAAGGGGATACCCCTTCTTCCTTAGCCTTGTTGATGATCTTGTCGTCAACATCGGTAAAGTTTTGGATGAAGTTTACCTTGTTGCCCCGATACTCCAGATACTTCCGCATGGTGTCGAATACCACGAAGGGTCTGGCGTTGCCAATGTGAAAGTAGTTGTAAACCGTGGGTCCGCACACGTACATACTCACTTCTCCCTCATGGATGGGTACAAACTCTTCCTTTTTTCTTGTCAATGTGTTATATATCTTCATTTTCTAACCTCTTCCCCTCACAATCAATTTCTATGTTAGCACCGTGCTTACGCAATTCTTCTTCCAAGGTGATGACTCTTCTGCGCAGACATTCCATTTCCACGGCGATGGGATCGGGCATGGTTGCCACGTCCATCTCCGATGACGGCTTTTTCTTTACCTTTACAATGGTTCCGGGGATTCCCACAACCGTACAGCCGTCGGGAACTTCCTTCAAGACAACGGACCCCGCACCGATCTTTACATCGTTGCCCACCTTAAACGGACCCAGTACCTTTGCTCCCGTACTGATGACCACTCGGTCTCCGATGGTGGGATGTCTCTTTCCCACATCCTTCCCCGTTCCGCCCAAGGTTACCCCTTGGTAGATGGTACAGTCGTCCCCCACTTCAGAGGTTTCGCCGATTACCACGCCCATGCCATGGTCGATGACCACTCTCTTTCCCAGCACAGCACCCGGATGGATTTCGATTCCCGTCAGCCATCTGGTGGTCTGAGACATGATTCTTGCCAGTAGCTTCACGTTATGCTTGTACAGCCAATGCGCGGGAATGTGCCACATCCGTGCCCAAACGCCCGGGTGACACAAGAAAACCTCAAGGCTGGTCCTTGCTGCCGGATCTCGCTCTTTTACTGCTTTAATATCCTCTCTGGTTGTTTTGAAAAATGCCATAGTTTCCTCTTTAGTCTCCGTGGTAATCCGACCCTGTGGTTATGTGAAGATGATACTTCTCCGCAAGGTCAATGAGCTTTAGCGTCTCTTCTTCCGAGTGATCCGGATAGATGCACTCTATTCCCTTAAGCCCTTGCTTCCGCAGGGTCTTCAGCAGGTCGTCCAGATTTTCAAAGAACTCCGGACTGCCTCTCTTGCCAATCTTGCTTATCTCCATGGGGTGAGCCAGAACAGCAATTCCTCCCGCTCCCTTCACCAAGTCGATTGCCTCTTGGGTGGGTAGCTTCATTTTTTTGATCTTCCGCATATGGGGTTGGGCAAAGATGTTCCGAAATGCCTCCCATGTGTGATTGATATATCCCTTCTTCACCATGGCTCTGGCAATGGTGGGTTTGCCGATGAAGTCTTGTCCCGGCCCGGTCACCAGTTCCTCCATGGTCAGGGGATATCCATCTTCTTCCAGGGCTGCAAGCAGTCTTCGATTTCTGTCTTCCCTCTTTTCTCGAATCCGCCTGCAGGCGTCCAAGAGCTCCGGGTTCTTCGGGTCAATGTGATAGCCCAGGATATGTATGTCGGAACCGATTTCCGACTTTGTGGACAACTCGATGCCGGCAATGACGCGAATATCCAGCGCCTCTCCGGCGATGATTCCTTCACCAACGCCGTCCACACCGTCATGGTCCGTAATGGCAATGGTGTGATATCCCTTTTCCTTGGCTCGCTTCACCACTTCCGTGGGAGAGTCGGTGCCGTCGGAATAATATGTGTGATTGTGATAATCTACTAGATGCTCCATACAGGATGCAACCCCTCTTCTACCGTATTCATTGCCGTCTTGCCCTTAATAGCGTTAATCAGTTCCAATGCAAAGAGCATTGCCGTTCCGGGTGCTCTGGAAGTGATAATTCTTCCGTCCACCACTACCGGATCCGCCATGGGAACGGCTCCAATCAGGTGCTCTTCCATTCCCGGATAAATAGTTGCCTTCTTTCCTTCCAATAAGCCCAACTCACCCAAAATCATGGGTGCCGCACAAATTGCCGCAATCCATCTGTTGACGCTGGCAAAGGCACGAATGTTTTCTTCCAGGCCCTTGTGGTTCTGCAAGTTGGTCGTACCGGGCATTCCTCCGGGAAGAACAATCATGTCACATGCGGAATAATCCGCCTCCTCAAAAAGAAGGTCCGCCATGACCGGCACTCCATGTGCCCCTACTACCCTTTTTTCTCCTATAGAAACAGTCATCGTCTCAATTTCGGCTCTTCTCAGAACATCTACGATGGTCAATGCTTCGATTTCTTCAAAGCCTTCCGCCAAATGTACATATACCATATGATTCCTCCTAAAAACGTTTAAATATCTTTTTTCTCCCTGCCACCTGCCAGGTGACATAGCCTAAAATCGCCATGAGCACCGTGGATATGATGACATCAAATATTGTAACATGAAGCGCAAAGGATTTCTCCAAAATTTGAATCAAAACATCGTGTTTGGGGAAATCCGTCCCGAAGATTCTTCCCCATGTGGCTTCCCGTAAGGGTGGCACCAGTTTAATCAGACTGTTGGCCACTGTGAGAAGGGCAAAGGACCAAATGGAGCGCTTGTAATTCTGCAGGTGAATCTCCTTTTTCCGCCATCGAATGAGGAAGAAGTAAATCAACGCCGTAATACCAAGGTTGAGTAGCCCTACAATCAGAATAATATCCAAGGCATTTCTCAAATTGGTCATGGCCTTCTCATCTTCGGGGTGGAAGACGTTTTCCGGCTGATATTCCACTTCCTCCATGAGGACCAGCTCGTCGGTCTTTCCCGACATAAAGTCTCCAAATAGTTCAATCACCTTATCTTCGCTGATCATCCGGCCCGTCTGGCTCACCGATTGGGTAGCGCGAAGATTGTACTGATAAGTATCGGGAAGGCGAAGAACCAAATTTGAAGTCAGGCAAATAATCATGAGCGGAATGCTGATGATCAATAGCCATGCCATTATTTTTTCTATGGGGATTTCCCGCCGCCGCCTGGTGTTTCGCCAGGGATTTCTGCGAGAGTTTTTTCTGTAGGTCTTCATGGTCTCCCTTATGGAAATAGGCCCGGCAGTGAGCCGAGCCTATGAATCATTCTATCATGCTTCTTCTTCTGCCTTGTGAGCAGCAATTACCTTGTCGGCAAGATTCTGGGGCAGTTGGTCATACCTCTCAAACTTCATCTGGAAGGTACCTCTGCCTTGGGTCATGGATCGCACGGTGATGGCATAGTCGAAGAGTTCGGATTGCGGTGCTTCGGCTATAATCTTCTGCTCTCCCGTTTCCAAAGGAGCGGATCCAAGGATTCTTCCTCGTCTCTTGTTCATGTCTCCCATGACATCTCCCATGTTATCATCGGGTACGGTGACCTCCAGATGCATGATGGGCTCCAAGAGAATGGGGCTTGCTTCCACAATACCCTTCTTAAAAGCAAGGGATGCGGCAATCTTGAAGGCCATATCGTTGGAGTCTACATCGTGGTAGGAACCATCGTAAAAGTCTGCCTTTACGCCTACAACCTTGCAACCTGCCAAAGGTCCCTTGTCCATGGACTCGCGGAGACCCTTTTCTACCGCAGGAACATAGTTCTTGGGAACAGATCCGCCGAAGAGGCTTTCCTTAAACTCAAACTCTTCCTCCGTGGGAGAGAATCTGATATGAACATCGCCGTACTGTCCCGCACCGCCGGACTGCTTTTTATGCTTACCCTGCACATCGGATGTGCCACGGATGGTTTCTCTGTATGCAATCTTCTGAGGAATGGTCTTTACTTCCACGCCGAATCGATCCTTCAACTTGGCCATGATGATGCTCAGTTGGATTTCACCCTGACCGCCCAAAAGTGTCTGTCTGGTTTCCGTATTTCTCTCAATGACAAAGGATGGATCCTCTTCTCGCAGTTTAGCCAAACCTGCAAACACTTTGTCTTCCTGCTTTTTGTCAGCGGCTTCAATGGCCATATATAGCGTGGGTTCAGGATATTCATTGGACAGGAATCGAACAACGTTGTTCTTGTCGCAAAGGGTGTCCCCGGACAGAGTGTGCTGCAACTTGGAAACGGCTACAATGTCGCCGGCTTCCGCATAGTTCAGTTCCTCTTGCTGATTTCCTCTTAGGAAGAAGAGCTTGCCGATTTTTTCTGTCTTTCCCACTCTCTCGTTGAGAATTTCCGTACCGGCTTCCAACTTACCCGATACCACCTTCATAACGGAAATCTTTCCAACGAAGGGGTCGATGATGGTCTTAAATACAAAGGCGGAAACAGGTCCGTCTGTCGTGGGAAGAATCTCCACCGGCTCGTTATTGTCGTTGATTCCCTTATATGGGCCGTGCTCCAACGGTGTGGGCACATAAGTTACGATCAGGTCCAAAAGGCCCTGGCTTCCTTCGCCCAAGGAGAATGCGGAAGAACATACGGGAACGATACCACCATCGTGGATTCCCTTCTTCAATCCTGCCAGAATCTCTTCTTCTGCAAAATCTTCCCCGCTAAAATATTTCTCCATCAAATCATCGTCCGTCATGGCGATGGCTTCTTTCAAGTCTTCGTCGATTTCTGCAGAAATCGGCCAGCTAAAGGGAATCAGGCTGTCGCCGAACTTGTCCTTCAGCTCTGCAAAGGTTGCATCATAGTCAAACTCGTCCTTGTCTCTCTTGTTGATGACAATCAATCTTGGCTTCTTATATCGCTCACAGGCCTTCCATGCTTGTTCCGTCCCTACCTGAACGCCAGCGCCGGCATCTACCAGAAGAATTGCTGCCTCAGCAGCACGAAGTGCGGCGTTTACTTCTCCGACAAAGTCAAAATATCCCGGTGTGTCGATGAAGTTGATCTTGTTTTCCTTCCACTCCACGGGAACTACAGATGTGTTTATGGAATATCCTTTTTCCATTTCCATCTTGTCATAGTCGGATACCGTATTGCCATCCTCTACTTTACCCATTCTGGTGATCGCACCGGTCTCCAGAAGTACAGACTCCAAAAAGGTCGTCTTACCGCAACCGCTGTGCCCTACAACTGCCACGTTTCTAATGGTTTCGCTGGTATAGCCTTTCATAAATTACTCCTCCTAATTATATTAAAACAGTGCGATAATTATAACATTTACCGCTCTTCCATGCAATAGCCGTTAAAAATCCGCGGATTTTGGCGTTCTGGGGAAGGGAAGCACGTCTCTGATGTTGCTCATTCCCGTTATGTACATGAGGATTCGCTCAAATCCCAGACCAAAGCCGGCATGCTTTACCCCACCGTACTTGCGTAGTTCCATATACCACCAGTACTCTTCTTCCTTCAAATCCATTTCCTTCATGCGGCTTTCCAGCACATCATATCGCTCTTCCCTCTGGCTGCCACCGATGATTTCTCCCACCCCGGGGACCAGCAAGTCACAAGCCGCCACGGTTTTTCCGTCATCGTTGAGCCTCATGTAGAAGGCCTTGATGTCCTTGGGATAATCCGTTACGAAGATGGGCTTCTTGTACACTTCCTCAGTCAAGTATCGCTCGTGTTCCGTCTGTAGATCCATTCCCCAGTCTACGGGGTACTGGAACTCGTGACCGGATTTCTTCAAAATTTCCACGGCATCCGTATAGGTTACTCTCTCAAATTCGGAGTTGACGATGTTGTTCAGCCTGTCCGCAATGCCCTTATCGATGAAGTTGTTGAAGAACTCCATCTCCTCCGGTGCATGTTCGAAGACATATCGAATAATATACTTAATCATGGCTTCCGCCACTTCCATATTCCCCGCAAGATCGGTAAATGCCATCTCCGGCTCTATCATCCAAAACTCGGAAGCATGCCTTGCCGTGTTGGAGTTTTCCGCACGGAAGGTTGGGCCGAAGGTGTACACATCACGAAATGCCAAGGCGAAAATTTCCGCTTCCAGCTGTCCGCTCACCGTCAGATGGGCTTCCTTTCCAAAGAAGTCTTCGTGGTAGTCCACCTTGCCATCGGCCTTGGGGGGCTCTTGCATATCCAAAGTCGTCACGCGGAACATTTCTCCCGCGCCCTCGGCATCGGCTCCGGTAATAATTGGGGTATGTACATAGACGAAGCCGTTCTCCTGAAAGAACTTGTGAATTGCATAGGCAACAACAGAGCGCACTCTGAAGACAGCGCTAAAGGTGTTGCTCCTTGGCCGCAAGTGTGCAATCTCTCGCAAATATTCCAGACTATGTCTCTTCTTCTGAAGAGGATAGTCCGCCGCTGATTCAGCCTCCACCACCACTTCCTTCGCCTTGATCTCAAATGGCTGCTTGGCTCCCGGTGTCAGGACAAACTCTCCTCGAACACGGAGCGCCGACGCAATGGCAATCTTAGATACCTCCTCAAAGTTATCCAAATCCTCCGCCTCATATACCACCTGAACGGACTTGAAAAAAGAACCGTCGTTGAGCTCTATGAATCCAAACTTATTGGACCCCCTATTGGTTCTCACCCAGCCGCCCACAACGATTTCTTCCCCGCCGTATTGTTCACTGTTTCTATATAAATCCTTTACTTTGACTTCTTTCATTCCCGATTTCCTTTCCTCTTTCTGTTAGCCACTTCATTGTAACTGTTTTTCCTCTTCTACTCAAGCACTTTTGTGAGGAAGGGGTTGGCGAGAAGGCTCCGGATTTGCATCGAGTAATTAGTCTACCTCCGATTCTACTTTTTGAGCGAAACAATCGAAAATTGAGCCAGTGGACTTGGGAGTATATCCCATTCGTCTACTTTTTGATTAAGTACATTAGGTAATTAAGTCATTATTGTCTTAGCTAGCGTAGGATTGCATAAAAAATAATGGCTTAATTAACGCTTTTTTAGCCATTTAACCAGATGATATCCGTGACTATTTATTCTATATTTTTTTGTATCTGATGGCATCCTTTGGACAAGCTTCCTTGCATCGCCCACATTGGAAGCACATGGACTTTTCAACGTTCGCCTTGCCTCGCTGAGGATTGAACCCAACCGCCTTGGAAGGACAGACCTTGACACAGGGTTTCATTTTATCTTCACAGGTGCACTTCTCTTCTTCCACCTGATAGTAGGCCGTTGCCTTTCCCCCGAAGACCTTTTGCACTGCGCCAAAGGGACAAATCCTATTGTGAAATACAAAGGGTGGGTATCGCAGCGTTACCATAATGGAGACGATGAACCAAATCACCATAACCGGTGCCAAGTGACCCTTGACAAGTAAAGCAATAAGAAAGACTGCTCCACTTATCAGCAGCAAAATCCAAGGAAGGACCTTTCCTCCCTGTCGTGCCATAGATGGATCCATCTTCTTTTGAAGGCCCAACTTCTGCGACAACTTGGCAGCCGGCATCATTCCCAAGTTCAAGGGGCAGATATAACCACAGTATATTCTTCCCACAAAAAGAGCAGCAATCAGACTTAAGACAAACAGGCCAAGCCAGAAATACACCAACCCATTTGCAACCAAGAATATAAACAGGGCCAACCATATCAAGCGACTGATGATCATACCGAACTTCATTTTTTACCTCCCAGATTTGTTTTGTGCCATTATATCTTCCTCCCTTGCAAGGATATGTTACCAAGGTAACGCCACCAAAAAAACACCACCCGAGGGCAGTGCTAATTCATTATCTATCGAACCTTATTTTTTCTTTTTAACTTTGCTCAAAACTAAGAGTAATACGATGGCAACGATAGCAACCAAAAGGGCGATGGCAGCCGGCGTCATGTTGGTATCGTCTCCCAAGGGACACATTCCGGTGGCGCAAGTGGCACCTACCTTGGCTTCTGCGACCATGGGTATCGCAAGTATCGTCATCATCACCATTGATAAAAGGCCCAAAAATCCTTTTCTATTCATATTCGATTCTCCTTCCTTTCTCTCAGTATCATGTCTATAGTATCATTGTACACACATAAATGTAAACCAAAACTTCATTTAAGCCCGTTTCCACTTTGCTCGCGGACAACGTTCTCTCAGAAATGCCGGAAATTCTCCTTCATCTCCTTGGGTGAAGCATCCCTTTCTAGCCCGAACAGCCATATGTTTCCCCAGCATCAGGGCAAACTCCTCCTTCGTTTCCACAATCCTGTAAATCTGGCCGAAACCATAGACCGATTTTGATGTCCCTATAGAAAGGCGGATATCCTCTCCCATGGAAATCACCGTTTCCGGAATGATGCCCCCACCCATCTTCTTGGTCTGCCGATAAGCAACCCTAGCCGTAATGATGTGCTGCCAGAAGAGAAGCAACCCCAAGACCACCAAGATGATGCCCAAGTCAAAAAAGAAAAGCCTGACTTTTCCTTCCAAAGGCTCCTGAAATGCCCCCATAATATCCGCCACAACTGTGATGATTTGTACGGCACCAAAGAAAACCAGTATAAGGCCTAGCCATCGAAAGTTTTTGTATACGCTCTTGCCGTAAAAATGGGCAAGAGTTTTTCGAGTTTCGTAATATCTGTTTTCAAATTCCATATGTTGTCCTTCTATTTTCTCCCTACTCTACGGAGGGTTGCCACCCCCGGAATCACTTGCCGAATCGGCAGGCCTTCACCTTTGGCAAAGTCGCCAATTAGCTTGCGGTAGGCAATGCTAGCATCTTTCAGTTCTTGAGAAGATGCCCCACTTGTGATGGGTGCGTTTTCCCACCCAACGGGATTTCCAAAAATCAATGCGTAGTAGAGGGCATGGCACGCACCGTAGGGTGCCCTGCCTTTGTTAAAATCAATTCTTACTCTCCACGCTCTCCCGCCTGCCTTCACATGGCGAGATGCCAGGCGATCCGACGGACCGGCAAACATTACTTTTGTGGAAAGAGCAGTGTAAATGCGACGAGCTCCCGGCAACGTAATGGCATGGGATTCAATGCCCGGTGCATTGTCCCTCTCCACAAAGAGGCGACCCTCTTCTGCAGCCGTTGAAATCACCAACTCAATTCCAGCCTTCCCGGCATAGTCGCGAGCCTCTTCAACCATGTTCTCCTTGGGCAGTGGCTCATGCCCGTAGCGTGAGGCAAAGTACATTCCATTGGTTCGCCAATAGAGTTTACCTGCCTTCTCCGCTTTCTTCTGCAAGGCAATAATCTCTGTCACATCGGCCAGGTCCATGGCCTCTTTTGTTGCCTTTAACATGGCCTCCGTCATGGCATCTCTTCCCCTATCCGCTCCCAGAGGCGGACTTTGAAGCCACACCTTATTAAACAAACCTGATGCCTCGGGAAGAGACATCAACTGAGCGATAGCATCGGCTCCAGCCGACTCTCCCATAATGGTGACCTTGTTGGGATCTCCGCCGAAAGCAGAGATGTTCCGTTGCACCCAATCTAAGGCTACGATAATATCCTTCAAGCCCAGATTTGCCGGCCGTTCATCACCGCCCAAAAATCCAAGCATCCCCAAGCGGTAGGTGATCGTTACGACAACCAGCCCGTGTTCGTCCACCAAGGGCTTGTGGTCTCCGAAAGGCGCATCTCCTGCTCCTGCAACATAAGATCCTCCGTGAATCCAAATCAAAACAGGTCGAAGCGAATTGTCGTCCAAGGGTTCACGTGGCATGGTCACGCTGAGATTCTGACAATCTTCACTGACACCAATCCCCTTTAAGTCTATCCCGTGTAGTTGGCTCCAAAATCCATCATCCAATTGGGGACAAGCGGGCGCAGGTTCAAACGCTAGTATGGGGTCTTGGTGGTCCGCCGCGGGTATGGGTTGACCAAACCGCTCAGCTCGTGCATAGGGAATGCCCGAAGCCATGACGACCGATTCCTCAACTCTTGCATCTATTGGACCGCAAGGAGCATTGATTCGTATGGTTTCTTTGGGTTGGTTCATGAGGAGCCTCCTAATTAACTTGCTTTATTTCCTTAAATTATAGTTTGTTCGTCGGTGAAAGGCAAATAGCAATATCAACGACTCTCCGCTAGCTTGTAATAATATTAGGAATATCAATAATTATTTGTAACGTTATGGCAGATTCTAAGTCATATATATGAAGGAGGTAATCGAATAGACATGGGAAAAATCTATGATGAATATTTCGTCCCAGTCTTTCGCTATATTCTTTCCATATCAAATAACCCACATATCGCCGAGGAGATAACGCAAGAGACTTTTTTTAGAGCTCTAAAGAAAGTTGACCGTTTCAGGGGAGACTCGACACTTCGCGTATGGCTTTGCCAAATTGCAAAGAACCTATATATAGACAGTCTTAAGAAAAGCAAACGGACCGTATCTCTAAGGGTAGATTATCAAGAAGATGCTCCTGACCCAGAAGCCATACTCCTCCAAGAGGAATATGTCCAAAGACTTCATCGACTCCTTCATGACTTAAAAGAGCCCTACAAAGAAGTCTTCTCTCTGCGAACATTTGGGGAGCTATCCTTTGGAGAAATCGCATCGTTATTTGAGAAAAGTGAAAGTTGGGCAAGGGTCACGTATCACAGAGCCAGGCTCATGATAAAGAAAGGTATTGAAAATGAAGATAACTTGTGACATTGTAAAAGATCTTTTACCACTTTACATAGACAACACCGTGTCTCCATCATCTAAAGAATATATCTCAAAACATATAGATTGCTGTCCGGATTGCAAGGATAGTTGGCAAAAACTGCAGGGTGAAGAGGAATTTTTCGTCATGACTTCGGCAGAAGAAATCGCTCCCCTACAGCAGATTAAACAAAGGTTGAACAGGCGAAAATTCATTACGATAGGCATTACTATCATCCTAATGGTATTTCTCATCTCGGGGATTTATTACGCCGTCTTTGTTAGAGAACACTATGTCAGTTACGAAGATAGTGACGTACACTACCGGGATGGTGCTCTGGTAACCAACGAAAACTATTCTTGTTATGTTTCCCTTCTCTCTCCCGACGGGAAAACAATTTTCATATATTTATCCAACACCATCTACGAAGAACATAAAGACGCACAAGGACTTATACAATTTGAAACAATAAATGCTAAACCAAACGATAACCCTGTGGAATCAATCTATTATTTGCCAGAAAAATACACAGAACAGTATTGGGGAAACGGTCTCTTTGACGAAAATGAAAGCATCTCACGAAAACAAGTCGAATCCATGAAAGAGGTTTCCTTTCTCATATGGGAGAAGTGATGATTTTT
>JAXGRD010000004.1:0-365146 GCA_040766105.1 Anaerovoracaceae bacterium | reverse complement strand
AAATCTATTACCATTGATAATGGTGGAGAGTTTCGTAATGTGGAAGCATTAGAGGCTGTATTATCCGACTTGGACAATAAGGTGGATTTATATTATTGCCATCCATATCGCTCTTGTGAGCGTGGCAGTAATGAGAACCAAAACAGATTTATACGTAGATTTTATCCCAAAGGTACTGATTTTGATAAAGCATTAGATAGAGATGAGGTATTAAGGATCCAGATCTGGATGAACAATTATCCACGCAGGATGTTTGGTGGGAAAACCTCATCTATGCTCTTTGAAGAAGAGATAGCAAAGTTAGACACAGGATGATTTTGATCCCCGGATAGCAGATTAAGAACTATGTAATGTGAACTGGCTTTCCTTGAAAGTCGATTTTAGTTTACGCCAAATTTGTACAGTTTGAACTTTACACTTTTGCCGTTGCTGTAAAGTTTAGATTTTACACTTATTGCCGCTTTGTCTAGCTTAAATCGACACTTTTTTCTTATTTGTCTGCCTAAAATAGAAAATTATTTTCTATCGTGTCTAATTTACTATTGACATTATCATTCAGCAAGCAGAACCAGGAAACTTGTTGATTTTCCATGCAATAAGTGATAAAATGTCATAATTCACGTGCGGTAAGAAAAGGTGCAATATGGAAATAGAGTTGAAATATGACATCAAGGACAGCGAGACATCCCATAAAATTTGGAACGATGATGATTTAACCCGAATGGAAGAGGAAAATTCCCGAAGTGTAGAAGACTATCGGGGAACTTATTTCGATACGGAAAATTATGATCTCCTAAAAAACGACATTGCTTATCGGATTCGACGAGAGGGAAGCAAAATGGTTGCGTCTCTCAAATGGAACGGATCCAGCGAAGGGGCACTCCACATCAGAGAAGAACTGAACATCAACCTTGGAATCGCACCGGAGGGAGAATTCGTACCCGATGTAAGTGTTTTTTTGGAAAGCGACATCGGTGGGGAATTGCACAACTTGGTGGGAGACAAAGCCCTCAAAGCCATCATTGTGGTCAATGTTTTAAGGAAGACATTCCGGGTAGATATGGGAGAGACCTTACTGGAAATCTGCTTGGATGACGGAGAAATCATTACCGACAAAGGGACGGAGACCATCCATGAATGTGAAATCGAGCTGTATTCCGGGGACCAGGAAGATCTGGAAGAGCTGGGTGATAAATTAGAAAAAAGATATAATTTGGTATCGCAAAAGGACAGTAAGTTCGCAAGAGGACTGAAGTTACTTGGTATATTGGATCAATAGGAGGATTTTTAATCGATGAAAGCAACATTTATTTCAAAGGAAAAGAACGACGTTACATTTACAATGGAGTTTCCCGCAGAAGATGTGGAAAAGGCGGTCATTAAGGCGTATCAGAACAACAAAGACCAGTTCCAAATAGACGGCTTCCGCAAGGGTAAGGCTCCCAGAAGTATCATCGAGAAGAAATACGGCGAAAACGTTTTTACCGAGGACGCAATCAATGACTTGGTCAACAGTGGCTATCCTCAGGCAATCACAGAATTAGATTTGAGAGTTATCGATTCCCCCAGAATGGAGTTCTCCAACTTCAAAAAGGGTGAAGACTTCACCACCACCATTACCGTTGCCGTGTATCCGGAAATTGAGGTAAAGGATTATAAGGGCGTGGAGATTGAGAAAATCGAAGCGGAACTCACCGATGAAGAAGTAGATAAGGAACTGGAAAACATGCAGAAGAGAAATGCACGCATGGTGGCAGTAGAAAGACCGGTAGAGGACGGCGACACCGTGCTGCTGGACTACAAGGGATTTGTAGGAGACGAGCAGTTTGAAGGCGGCACCGCAGAGAAGTTCCCATTGAAAATCGGTTCCGGCAGTTTCATTCCCGGATTTGAAGATCAACTGATCGGCGGGGAAGTTGGCGGCGACGTAGATGTAAAGGTGACCTTCCCGGAAGAGTATCACGCTGAGAATCTGGCAGGAAAAGAAGCCATCTTTAAGTGTCACATCATCGAAGTGAAGGAAGAGGAGCTTCCTGAGTTGGATGACGAGTTTGCCAAAGATGTAAGCGAGTTCGATACCTTGGAAGAACTGAGAACAGATACTGCTGCCAACATGAAGAAGTCCAAGGAAGCACAAGTAGAAAACAAAATGAAGGATAATGTCCTGGAAAAGGTATACAACGCCAATGAAATCGACATTCCCGATGTTATGGTGGATGACGAAATCAGCAACATGATGAATGAGTTTGACCAGCAGCTTAGATCCCAGGGCATGGATTTGCAGAAGTACTTTGAATATCTGAAGAAGGATCCCCAGGAGTTCAGAGAAGAAATCAAGGGCGATGCCTACAAGCGTGTTAAGACCAGAATGGTAGTGTCTGCAGTTGCGGAAGCGGAAAAGCTGGAGGCTTCTGACGAAGAAGTGGATAAGGAAGTAGAATTGATGGCCATCCAGTACCAGCTGGAAGCCGACAAGATCAAGGAAATGTTGGGCATGGAAAACCTCAGCTTCCTGAAGCAGGACATCAAGATGCGCAAAGCAGTAGACTTTATGTACGAGAACGCAGAGATTAAATAAGTAGAAGTATAGAAAAGAAAGGTAATGGTAAGAGATGGCATTAGTCCCCTATGTAATTGAACAAACCGGTAGAGGTGAGAGATCCTACGACATATATTCCAGACTGTTAAAGGACAGGATCATATTCTTGGGAGAAGCCATCGATGAACACATTGCCAGCCTCGTAGTAGCCCAGCTGCTATTTCTGGAGGCGGAAGATCCCGAAAAGGATATTAGCATTTACATCCATAGCCCCGGCGGCAGTGTGACCGCCGGCATGGCTATTTACGACACCATGCAGTACATCAAGCCACAGGTGTCCACCATTTGCGTGGGCATGGCTGCAAGCATGGGTGCCTTCTTGTTGGCCGCCGGTGAAAAGGGCAAGCGATATGCTCTTCCCAATGCGGAAATCATGATTCACCAGCCCTTGGGCGGTGCCAGCGGACAGGCGGAAGACATTAGGATCCATGCGGAATGGATCATTCGGACGAGAGAGAAACTCAATCATATATTGAGTAAGCATACAGGACAGGATATTAAGGTCATTGAAAGAGACACGGATCGGGATAATTTCATGAGTGCCCAAGATGCGGAGAAGTACGGAATTATCGATAAGGTCATGATGTCAAGATAGGAGAAGAGATGACAAAATATGATGATAACAATGAGCTGAAATGCTCGTTTTGCGGCAGACCCCAAAGCCAGGTGAAGCGCTTGGTGGCCGGTGATGGCGTATATATTTGTAACGAATGTGTAGAGCTTTGTCAGGACATTATTTCTGAAGGCATAGAAGACGCGGTAGATCCCGAAAACATCGAAGATGTGGTTCTTCCCACACCGAAAGAAATCGCAGCAAAGCTGTCTGATTATGTAATCGGACAAGATGACGCAAAGAAGGCCCTTTCCGTAGCGGTCTATAATCACTACAAGAGAATTGGTAGAATTGCGGATAAAGACGATGTAGAACTTCAGAAGAGCAACATCGTCATGATTGGACCTACCGGGTCGGGAAAGACCCTTTTGGCCCAGACCCTTGCAAAGATACTCAACGTACCCTTTGCCATTGCCGATGCAACTGCCTTGACGGAGGCGGGTTACGTAGGAGAAGACGTAGAAAACATTTTGCTGAAACTCATTCAGGCGGCAGACTATGATTTAGATAAGGCCCAGAAGGGTATCATCTACGTGGACGAAATCGACAAAATCGCCAAGAAGTCGGAAAACCCGTCCATTACCAGGGATGTAAGCGGGGAAGGTGTGCAACAGGCCCTCTTAAAGATATTGGAAGGAACCGTTGCCAGCGTACCTCCACAGGGTGGAAGAAAACACCCTCATCAGGAGTTCTTGCAGTTTGATACAACCAACGTTATGTTCATCTGCGGCGGTGCCTTTGACGGCCTGGACAAGGTAATACAGAAGAGGCTGGGAGAGAGGGTCATCGGCTTTAACTCCAGCGTGGAACGAACGAAGGTGGAGGAAGCGGATCTTCTCAAGAAGGTACAACCGGAGGACTTGCTCAAGTACGGATTGATTCCCGAGTTCATCGGTAGATTGCCCGCCATGGTTACCTTGGAAGAACTCTCTGAAGAGGCCATGGTCCAAATCATTACGGAACCGAAGAATGCATTGTTGCGACAGTACAAAAAGCTCTTCGAAATGGACGGTGTGGAACTGGAAATTGAAGAGGATGCCATCGTTGCAATCGCAAGAAAAGCATTGGAGAAGAAGACCGGTGCCAGAGGATTGCGCAGCATCATGGAAAAGATAATGACGGACATCATGTACGAGATTCCTTCTCGCCATGACATCCACAAGTGCATCATCACCAAGGAAACGGTAGAAGGAGATGTGCAGCCTACATTGGTGTTGATAGACCCGGCAAAAAAAATAGCACATGAAGAAACAGCATAAAAATAGGCGACGTCAAGTCGCCTTTTCATTCTAAGAAAGGAGAATCATTATGTCAGACGACAGACAACAAATTGAAAGAAATGAAGACGGGAAGCTGATATTACCCATGATACCCTTGCGGGGCTTGACCATCTTCCCCAATATGGTACTTCATTTTGATATAGGAAGAGAAAAATCCATCAATGCCTTGGAAAAGGCCATGATTAAGAATCAATACATTTTCCTGGTGACCCAGAAGGACGAGAGCACGGACCTTCCCACCACAAAGGACTTTTACCACGTGGGAACCATAGCCAGAATCAAGCAGATGCTCAAGTTGCCCGGGGACTCCATCCGCGTTTTGGTGGAAGGCGAAGCCAGAGGTCGCATTTCGGAGATGCTCTTTGAAGTGCCATACTTCAAGTGCGCCGTAGAGGAAATCGAGGATAAGGAGCCTTCACCGGTTCCGCCCAAGACCGAAGCTCTCATGCGATCGGTCCTCACCTCCTTTGATGAATATCTTGCCATCAATCAGAAGCTGGCCCCCGAGACCTTTGCCACCGTGGCAACCATCGATGAGCCCGGCAGATTTGCCGACATCGTGGCGTCTCATTTAGAGGTGAAGACAGAAGAAAAACAAGGGATTTTGGAGAGCTTGGATATCGATAAAAGGCTGATTCGCCTTAACGAAATCCTCTTGCGAGAAATTGAAATTCTTCGCATTGAACACGATATCACCAGCAAGGTAAAGACCCAGATCAACAAGAATCAGAGGGAATATTACCTGAGAGAACAGATGCGTGCCATTCAAGAGGAGTTGGGCGTAGACGAGGAAGTGGAAGACGAAATCGAGGTTTGGCGTCAACAGATGGCGGACCTGGAACTGGAAGATTCGGTTAGAGAAAAAATAGAAAAGGAAATCAACAGGCTTGCCAAGATGCAGCCCTCCAGCGCAGAAGGTTCGGTGATTCGAACCTACATTGAGACCCTGCTAGCCCTTCCTTGGAACAAGGAATCGGAAGAAGACATTAATCTGGTTAAGGCAGAAAAGATCTTGAATCAGGATCACTATGGCTTAAACAAGGTGAAGGACAGAGTCCTAGAGTACCTTGCGGTCATTGAGCGGTCCCAAGAATTGAAGGGTCCCATCCTGTGTTTGGTTGGACCTCCGGGAACGGGAAAGACGTCCATCGTCAAGTCCGTCGCCAGAGCCATTGGCAGAGAATATGTGCGTATGTCTCTGGGCGGCGTCCGCGATGAAGCGGAAATTCGCGGCCACAGAAGAACCTATATCGGTTCCATCCCCGGCAGAGTCATTAACTGCATCAAGGATGCGGGAACCAAGAACCCGGTCTTCCTCTTTGACGAGGTGGACAAGCTTGGTGCGGACTTTAAGGGAGACCCCTCTTCCGCACTGTTGGAAGTCTTGGATCCGGAACAGAACAAGGAATTTACCGACCACTATCTGGAAGTACCCTTCGACCTTTCCAAGGTCATGTTCGTGACCACGGCAAACACCATGGACACCATTCCGGCACCCCTGTTGGACCGAATGGAAGTCATTGAGGTGATGGGCTATACGGAGGAAGAAAAGGTCAAGATTGCAACAAAATACCTGGTTCCTAAGAAGAGAAAGGAACACGGATTGACCGGCTCCGACTTTAAGGTTACGGAAAAAACCATTAGAGATATTATCAACTATTACACCAGAGAATCTGGCGTGCGTAACCTGGAAAGGGAAATCGCAAACCTGTGCAGAAAGGTAGTCCGAAGAATCGTCACCGACGGAGAAGGAAAGTACACCATCACTCCCAAGGATTTGGAAGATTATCTGGGCAAAAAACGGTTCAGATATGATATTATAAAGGGAGAAAAGGAAGTGGGCGTGACCACAGGTCTTGCATGGACCATCGTAGGCGGAGACACCCTCTTTATTGAGACCGTCAGCGTGCCCGGAACGGGGAATCTATCCCTCACCGGACAGATGGGTGACGTAATGCAGGAGTCGGCAAAAACGGGCATCAGCTATATCCGATCCGTATCGGACCAATTGGGTATTGAAGAAGACTTCTATAAGACCAAGGATATTCACATTCACATTCCCGAAGGTGCCGTTCCCAAGGACGGACCCTCTGCAGGTGTTACCATGTGTACGGCGATGATTTCCACTTTGACGGATGTTCCGGTGCGTAAGGATGTCGCCATGACAGGGGAGATTACCCTTCGCGGAAAAGTTCTTCCCGTAGGAGGCATCAGAGAAAAGGTATTGGCTGCGCACAGGGCGGGAATCCGAAAGGTTCTTCTCCCGGCGGACAACACCAGAGACATCGATGACATTCCCGAAAAGGTCAGAGAGCAGATGGAGTTTGTCTTCATCTCCCACGTGGAAGACGCGCTGAAGGAAGTATTGGTCAAATAACCATGATAATAAAACAGGCTGAGCTGGTTGCCGTTACGGCGGTGCCGGCTCAATATCCAACCGACGATAAGAAGGAAATCGCTTTTGCGGGAAGATCCAATGTGGGGAAGTCTTCTCTTCTCAATCTTCTCACAAAGCGAAAAAAATTAGCTAGGGTCAGCAGTGCTCCCGGAAAGACCAGAACCATTAACTTCTATGAGATCAACGGTGCCTTTCGCATCGTGGACTTGCCGGGTTATGGCTATGCCAAGGTCTCCAAGTCCATCAGTGAGAACTGGGGCGAGATGATGGAGAAGTATTTCAAGAGCCGACAGGGACTGATTCAGGTCGTCCAATTGGTGGATATTCGACACGAACCCTCTAAGCAGGATGTGCAGATGTACAACTATCTGAAGCACTACGGATTGGACGGACTGGTGGTGGCGACCAAGGAGGATAAGCTATCCAGAAACGACGTACAAAAGAACTTGGCCCGTATCCGAAGAACTTTGGGAATGGGCCCCGACGATAAAATTATTGCCGTATCATCTTTGAAAAAAACCGGTGTAGACAATCTCCTGAAAGAGATTGGAACGCTGGTGGAAGAAAAGGATTAGAAAGGACGGATATGCAATTTATCATTGGCTGGCGCGTGATCATAAAGAGAATCAAAGCCATAAGGTTTATGATGAAGGACAAGAATGTACCCAAGCGAAAGAAAGCTTTGGTCATTGTGGGCATCATCTACCTTTTTTTGCCCTTTGATCTGATTCCGCCGGTTCTCTTTCCTATCGCATGGATTGATGACTTGATCCTCTGGATTTGGATCTTGTATCACTTGCGAGAGACGTTGGACAAGTACTGGATGGGCGCCAAGCCGGCGGACTATTCCAAGAAATATAAGGATTCCATAGAAGGTGTTGAGTACGAGGTAAAAGAAGAGGAATGAACATGGAGCAAAGGACCGTCGTTGGGGAGATTATGATCACCCAGGAAGAAATCACCAAACGTGCCGCAGAAATCGGCCATAAAATCACACAGGACTACCAAGGGGAGAGCGTCATTCTCATAGGAATTCTCAGAGGAGCGGTTCCCTGGATGGCGGATATCATGAAGGCCATTGACTTGGATGTGGAAATCGATTTTATGGCATGCAGTAGCTACGGTGCGGCGACGAAGTCCTCGGGAGTCGTAAAAATCAATAAGGATTTGGATTTGGATATTGAGGGTGAAAATGTTATAATTGTCGAGGACATTGTAGATTCCGGCATCACCCTGAATTATCTCAAGGGGTATTTGGAAAACAGAAAACCGAAGAGCATATCCATCTGTGCGCTTTTGGATAAACCTGCCGGAAGGCGGGCCGATATCCAAGCGGACTACATCGGCTTTACGGTAGAGGACAAGTTCATCGTTGGCTACGGTTTGGATTTTAATCAGAAATACAGGCAGTTGCCTTACATCAGTTGTTTAGAAGAGTGAGACATAGGAGGTAGTGGAATGTTAACAAACCTAATCAAGATACTGAAGGAGAACCCTAGAAAAATCGTGTTTACGGAGGGTCACGACCCCAGAATCTTGGAGGCCACAGAGCGCATCGTCAAGGACGGTTACCTAACACCCATCTTGGTGGGAAATGTAGATGAAGTAACGGCCATCGCAAAGGAAAAAGGATTCAACATCGATGGTGTGGAAATTCTGGATCCATTGACATACCCCGGTATGGATGAGATGGTGGAGAAGATGGTAGATCTGCGAAAGGGCAAGATGACTCCTGAGCAGTGCAAGGATGCACTCTCCAAGGGGAACTACTTTGGAACCATGTTGGTAAAGATGGGCGAAGCTGATGCTCTGTTGGGCGGCGCAACCTATTCTACAGCGGACACCGTAAGACCGGCACTTCAGTTGATTAAGACTAAGGTAGGAAATAACATCGTATCCTCTTCCTTTATCATGGTGAGAGACAAGGAAATGTTGTGCATGGGAGACTGTGCCATCAACATTGATCCCACGGAAGATGATCTGGTGGAAATCGCCGTTGAAAGTGCTAAGACCGCAAGGGCATTTGGTATTGAGCCTAAGGTTGCCATGCTGTCCTACTCCACAAAGGGATCCGGTTCCGGAGACAGTGTGGATAAGGTTCGCAACGCTACGGAGAAGATTCTGGCGAAGAATCCGGATTTCGATGTGGACGGCGAGCTGCAGTTTGACGCAGCGGTTTCCCCTGTGGTTGCAGAGACCAAGTGCAAGGGATCCAAGGTTGCCGGCCAGGCGAACACCTTTGTCTTCCCTGACATCAATGCAGGAAACATCGGCTATAAAATAGCACAGAGATTGGGCGGCTTCGATGCCTTCGGACCGGTTCTTCAGGGACTCAATGCTCCCATTAACGACTTGTCCAGAGGATGCAATGCCGAGGAAGTCTACAACATGGCCATTATTACTGCCGGATTGAAATAAGAAACCCTGACAAGCCGCCTCGAAGAATTCTTCGGGGTGGTTTTTATTAGACTACCCGTGGCGGGTAGGGGTGATATGGGAAATATGTGCTATACTGGTTTTAATGGAGATTGCCCTTAATTTAGAGAAAGAGGTGGAATATGTTGAAAAAGAAATGGATGGCTATTAGTCTGGCAATGATGTTGGTATTGGGAAGTGCGCTCTTGATAGGCTGCGGCGGAGGCAGTGAGGACGGCGGAGACGAAGGCGATGCCGAAGTACCCAAGGAATCCACGGTAGAGTTTTCCGGGGTTACAGCTCCGGTTCCTGATGGCTATTATGGAGAGGCGGAAGCACCCTATTCCTTCGTAACCGTTTACAAGGCGGACAAAGAGACGGTAGAAAGTGCCGAGAGCACGGATGATATTGATCTGATTAGAGTTACGGCTTACCCACTTAACAAGACTCCATCCTATGCCGGAGACAAGGATATACCGGTGGACTACGGTGTGATGAAGGCAGGATTTACCGAGTACTGGGCCGGCATCACAGGCACGACCCCTGCTGAAGAGGTGATGGTGGGAGACATTCCTTTTATGAAGACGGAAACTGCCACCAACGGTGTGGATTCCCATGTAATGGCCGGTGTTGTGGAAGGCTATGTGGTGGAAATCGATGTTATCGGACCTGATTTTATCGGCAGTGAAGATGCCCAGAAGATTTTGGACGGCATTGAGTTTGACCTAAAGACCGCATTTGAAAGTGAATAAGTGCGCTGATGAACCACCTTGGGATTTATCCTAAGGTGGTTCTTTTTTTATGAATTGGGTATCAATCCATCATAGTGAGGTAAAAACCATGAGAAAGATAATTGTACTGCTGTGTGTCATGCTCCTGACTCTAATTGCCGTAAGTTGCGGTGAGACGGAGGGAGAAGATGGGTCAGCGGAGGAAGGAATACCTATGAACAATGAGAAGAGAATGGAAATATATTTAGCCGGCGGTTGCTTTTGGGGTGTGGAAGGTTACTTCGCACAGATTCCCGGGGTACTGGACACTTCGGTAGGCTATGCCAACGGTGATGGGGACAGCACCAGCTATTATAAAATCGGTCGCACCGGCCACGCGGAAACATTGCAGTTGGTCTATGATGCCAATCGAATTCATTTGGGAGAAATATTGGCACACTATTTCCGCATCATCGATCCCACCCTGCTGAACAGGCAGGGAAACGACCGGGGTACGCAATACCGCACGGGAATTTACTATGTGGAGGAAGAGCAGAAAGCGGTTGCGGAAGCTTCCTTGGAAGTGGAGCAGGGGAAATATGAAAAGCCCTTGGTGGTGGAACTGGAGCCTCTTAAAAACTATGTGGAGGCGGAAGAAGAACACCAGGACTATTTGGAAAAGAATCCCAGTGGTTATTGTCATATTAACTTGAACATGGCGAGGGAACCTCTCTATGAAAAGTATGAAAAACCGGATGACGGAGAACTGCAAAAGGACCTAAGCTCCCTGCAATATGATGTGACACAAAATGCCGCCACGGAGCGACCCTTTACAAGTGAATACGACCCTCTGCAAGAGGCGGGGATTTATGTGGATATCGTTACAGGCCAGCCTCTGTATTCCTCCGATGACAAATATGATGCCGGCTGTGGCTGGCCATCCTTCACCATGCCCATCACCACATCTGCCAATGAATATTTGGATGATACCAGCTTGGGCATGAGCAGAACGGAAGTTAAGTCCACCGACGGAGACAGCCATTTGGGTCACGTCTTTGATGACGGTCCCAAGGCTTCCGGCGGTCTTCGATACTGCATCAACGGTGCCAGCCTGCGATTCATTCCAAAGGCCCAAATGGCTGCGGAAGGATATGAAGAATATTTGCCTTATGTGGTAAAGTGATCCGGCGTCGTTACGATGGTGACCGTTGCGCTGGTACCGAGGCGGTCTGCCCCGGCGGCGATCATCTTTTCGGCGGTTTTGCGGTCACGGATTCCGCCGCTGGCCTTAACAAAGGCTTCCCCCTGCACGGTTTTCTTCATGAGGGCGACCATGTGAGCCGTGGCGCCGCTCTTGGAAAATCCCGTAGAGGTTTTGACGTAATCAGCGCCGGCTTCCACGGCAATTTGACAGGCTTGGACCACCTCGCTGTCCGAGAGGAGGCAGGTCTCCAAGATGACCTTTAGGACGGCATTAAACTCGAAGGCGACATCCGCCACGGCGGCGATGTCGTCTTTTACTTTCCCATGGTCGCCTTGTTTAAGGGCGCCGATGTTCATGACCATGTCCAGTTCGTCGGCCCCGTGCTCGCAGGCGATTTCCGCCTCGCAGGCCTTGGCCTCCGTGTCGGCGGCGCCCAGGGGGAAGCCTACGACCGCAGTCACATAGACGCCGCTACCTTCCAACTCTTCCTTTGCCAAGGAGACAAAGCCGGAATTGACGCAAACCGAATGAAAGCCGTATCTTCTCGCTTCACCGCAGAGGCGCCTAATATCCTCTTCCGTCGTCTCCGGTGCCAGCAAAGTATGATCAAAATATTTGTTGAAATTCTTCATGGTGTCACCTCCTACAGGTTCAGTATAGCACAACCGTAAAAACATACCAATGAAAGGAGTCGGAGAATCATCGTCTGGGACAATTGGAATTCAAACAAATGTCGTTTGCACGATGAAATGTTATGAGTATTTGGAGAAAAAACACCTTTATAAGGTTCGAAAAGAGGAATCCGGCAAGGAAGTGAAAAAATAATGATAACATTTATTGGTTGCAAAGGAAATGTTGGAAGTTGCTTACAACATTTATAATCGAAATAGCGGAATGTTTGTATTTGGGTGATGCACCATAAATTGAGTAAGATTATTGACAAGGTGGTAAAAGATCCGGATGCCCGGGAGTTGTTATTATATCAGTTCAATAATAACGTTACGGTTACTGCAGCAAGAAAGGCATTGTGGAGTACTTGTTTTAGAGAATATAATAAGGCGATATCAAGATTAAAGAGTGAAATCAAAAGAAGGAGGAGACATAGGATTGTATTATAAAGGAATGAAAACAATTCTCCGCAGTGCTTATGTATGATATACTTGTTATGAAGGAGTGGTAAAATGAATATTGTTCAAGTGTTAGATGCTGATAAAGATATTCAAAGGTACAGAAAAGAATTCAAGGAGAAATACAAACGTAACCCTCCACCTTTTAATTTTGATGAATATAAAAGCATTGAGGACTACAGAGAGTATTTAAGGAAGTTAGTAGAAGAAAAATAACGATGATAAAAACCGCCAATACGGCGGTTTTTTATTACCCCGATCCGTGCAAATAAAGTGCAGTGAAACCCGAAAAGGTGCATACAAACCATTACAAACACGAATAGAACAGTAAGACTCAACAGGCTCAAACATTAAACAGGAAGTGCACCACATCCCCATCCTTCATTACATATTCCTTGCCTTCGGAACGGATGAAGCCCTTCTCCTTGGCTTTGGCAAGGCTGCCTTCGCACTCCATGAGTTTTTCGTAGGCGATGGTCTCGGCTCGGATGAAACCTCGCTCAAAGTCCGTATGGATTTTTCCTGCTGCACCGGGAGCCTTGGTACCGCGACGGATGGTCCAAGCACGGGTCTCGTCTTCCCCCGTGGTCAGGAAAGAAATTAAATCCAACAAGTGATAGGAAGCGGTAACCAACTTGTCCAAGCCGGACTGGGAGATTCCCAGTTCCTCTAAAAACATGGCTTTTTCTTCATCGGAGAGTTCGGAGAGCTCCGCCTCGATCTTGGCGCAGAGGACGACCACATCGGAATCTTCGGATTGGGCCAATTCCCGAACCTGGCTTACATAGGGGTTTTCTTCGGAGGCGGCATCTTCCTCGGAAACATTAGCAACGTAGATGACCGGCTTTCCGGAGAGCAAATCCAAGCTCTTCACGAAGGCGGCATCTTCATCGTCCAAATCCATGGCGCGAGCTGTTTTGCCTTCTTCCAGCCAGGCAATGACCTTTGCCAGTAAATCGATTTCCTTCTGCAAGCCTTTGTCGCCCTTGAGCATCTTCTTTGCCTTGGTGATGCGGCGTTCCAAAACTTCCAGGTCGGAAAGAATCAGCTCCATGTTGATGATTTCAATGTCCGATAGGGGGTCAATTTTTCCGTCAACATGGACGATGTTGGGGTCCTCAAAGCAGCGGACCACATGAAGGATGGCTTCCACTTCTCGAATATGTCCCAAGAACTTATTTCCCAGACCTTCACCTTTGGAGGCACCCTTTACCAATCCGGCGATATCGCTGAACTCCATGACCGTATAGATGGTCTTTTTGGAGTTGTAGATGCGGGACAGGTCCGTTACCCGGTGATCCGGCACGGGTACAACGCCTACATTGGGGTCGATGGTACAGAAGGGATAGTTGGCCATTTCTGCACCGGCTTTGGTGATGGCATTGAATAAAGTGCTTTTCCCCACGTTGGGAAGTCCCACGATTCCTAGTTTCATTTATTTTCTCCTTTGTTTTTTCTATATAGCCAAATATATATTACGATGCATACAACGATGACTGCCAGACTAAGCAGCTGTGCTTGTCGGAAGGGTCCCAGCATGAGTGAGTCGGTACGCAAGCCTTCTACCAAGAAGCGCTCCAAGGAATAGAGAATTCCGTAGAGACATGCCACCTGACCGACAAATTGACGGCGGTTATCCACATACAGCAGGAAGAGGAAGAGCAGGAAGCACCAAATGGATTCATACAGAAAAGTAGGATGTACCCTTTCTCCCATGACTGTAATGGCCCAAGGCAGGTCGGTTGGACCGCCGTGCGCTTCTGAGTTAAAGTAATTCCCCCATCGTCCGATTGCTTGGGCAAGGGCGATGACGGGGACGGTCATATCCAAGGCATCCAGGAAGTAAATCTTCTTGTGGCGACAAACCAAATAGGCGGCCAAAATTCCAAAGATCAACCCGCCGTGTATGGCAAGTCCTCCGCCCCTAAAGTTCACAATCTGCGACAGATTGGAGCCGTAGTAATCCCAGTTGAACAGTACGTAGTATAGCCGCGCACCGATGATTCCCGCGGGAATGGCAATGATGAGAATATCCAGGACAGCGTCAGATGTAAGACCGTGTCGAGGGGCACGCTTCATCATAATCAGTGCGGCAAGAAGTATGGCTACGGCAATGAGTATGCCGTACCACCGTATTTCCATATTAAAAAGTGTAAATGCCACGGGGTTGGGTGTGGGCATAGTTGCTCCTTACAGTTCCACGGACAGAATCAAAACGGCTTTGTCTTCCAAAGTGAAGACCTTAAAGTTGTCGTTGTTTCCAGGAACGAAAGCTTTTACAAACTCTTCCCCATTCATGATGTTGCCGTCAGGGCTGCTGTTGGTGACATAGACAACTCGGACCTTTTTGTCCAAAGGAATGTCCTTTGGCTCGCCATCCTTGCCGTCCTTCGTTTCCACAAAGGTAATCTGACCGGTACTTCCGGCTTTGAACTCCGCATTGGTAATCTTGCCGTTGTAAACGTCAGCCCCTTGTTCTTCCAGCTTCTCGGCGAACTCTCCCTGAAGGTATTCCACCGTTGTCTTTCCTTGCTCCAATGTCTGGGACGCCTGTTCTGCACAGCCGGTCACAGAAAACAAAAGAGCGAGGATTAGAACTAAAATAATTAATGTCTTTTTCATAATTTTCCTCACTTACTATCCAAACATTATACCCCGACACAAGGGTTTTCACAAGAAAAAATATCTGTTAGAATGGACCTATGAAATACGAAAATATAGTAGAAGGAAAATTTATAGAACGGCCTAATCGTTTTGTGGCCATGGTGGAAATCGGCGGAAGGGTAGAAAGGGTTCACGTGAAGAATACGGGAAGATGCCGCGAACTCCTGTTGCCGGGCGTAACAGTTTATCTGGAAGACTTTGCTGATCGCATGGGTGCCAGAAAGTTGCGCTACTCCCTTATTGCCGTAGAGAAGGGGAATCTTCTCATTAATATGGATTCCCAAGCGCCCAACAAGGTGATGGGGGAAGCTCTAATCGCCGGAAGAGTCAAGCTCCCCGGTATGGGAAGGTTGACAACCATAAAAGGAGAACAGACCTATGGGAGTTCCAGGTTTGATTTTTTTGTGGAAGATGAGGAAGGCAATCAGGGATATGTAGAAGTGAAGGGTGTTACCTTGGAAGAGGAGGGCGTGGCACGGTTTCCCGATGCGCCCACCCTGCGAGGAATCAAGCACCTGGAGGAGCTGGAAAGAGCCGGGAAAGCCGGTTTCCTAGCCTATGTGGTCTTTGTGGTGCAGATGGAAGGAATGGAGTGTTTTGAACCCAACGATGTGACCCACAGAGCCTTTGGAGATACCCTCCGATCCATAGAGGATGTGACCATGTTGGCATACGGCTGTAAGGTGGAAAATGATGCCCTGGAAATCCATGGAGAAATCCCCATAATGCTGTAATTTCAACGGAGAAATATAGATTATATAGTCGGATACAATACCAAGATGTTGTGCGATGAATCGTTATCATCCACGACATCTTGTGTTTTTTTGCGAAATTGACGGACTCCATGGAGGAGAAGGGGAGAAAATGGTTGTCTTGTCCCATTTTTGGCCGATTTTTTCTTGATTTGTGGAGGTTTGTGGGGTAAAGTGGAGTCATACAATAACAATAGCATAAGTATCGGTATTTTTTGGAGACCAGCGAATGTTCATAGGCAGTTATCAAAACTCAATAGATGCGAAATACAGGATGATCGTGCCCTCCAAATACAGAGACGAGCTAGGCTTAAAGTGCGTCATTACCAAGGGTATTGACAAGTGCCTATATGTATATCCGGTGGCAGAGTGGGAAAGCTTTGCGGAGAAGTTAAAGGCCCTGCCTAAAGCAGACGCTAAGGCAAGGAACTTCGTAAGGCACTTCTATGGGAACGCAGAAGAGTGCGAAATCGACAGGCAGGGGAGGGTAACCCTTCCACAGGCACTGCGCGCATATGGCAACATTGAAAAGGAACTTATGACCATCGGAAACGGTGAAAAGATAGAAGTTTGGAGCAGAGACGTCTACGAAAGCAGCTCTGAAATCGCCGCCCTCGACGGAACGGCCATTGCAGAGGGCATGGAAGACTATGGAATTTAACCACGTTTCCGTACTCCTGGAGGAATGTATATCCTCACTGCACATCCGACCCAAGGGCATCTATGTGGATGGAACCTTAGGCGGAGGCGGACACGGAGAGAGAATCTGCAAGGAACTTGGACCGGAGGGATTATTCATCGGCATCGACAGAGACCGAGATGCCCTCACCGCAGCCGAAGAACGGCTGCAAAACTATAAATGTAACAAGAGATTTATCCAAAGCAATTATGCGGAAATCACCGATCTGTTGGAAGCGGAGGGTGTGATGGGCATAGACGGAGGGTTGTTGGACCTAGGGGTATCTTCCCACCAACTGGACAGTGTAGAGAGAGGCTTCTCCTACATGCAGGACGCACCCTTGGATATGCGGATGAATCAGAATGACTCCTTCACTGCATATGACATTGTAAACGGATACTCGGAAGGGAAGCTGAAGGAAATCATTGAGAAATACGGGGAAGAAAGATGGGCTGCGCGGATAGCAAAGTTCATCACAGAAGAAAGATCGGCGGGAGACATTCGCTCCACCGGACAGTTGGTAGAAATCATCAAGAGAGCAATCCCTGCAGCGGCGAGAAGAGAAGGACCCCATCCGGCAAAGCGGACCTTTCAGGCCATCAGGATTGAGGTGAACGATGAACTGGGGCAGCTGGAGAAAGCGGTAGAACGCTTCTGCGATGTACTCAACGTAGGTGGAAGGCTGTGTATCATCACCTTCCACTCACTGGAAGACAGGATTGTAAAGGAAGCCTTTGCCAGAAGAGCAAACCCCTGTACCTGTCCACCGGGACTACCGATATGTGCCTGCGGGAAGAAAGCGGATATTCGCAAAATCTCGGGAAAGCCGATTACTCCGGGGAAAGAAGAATTGGAAGAGAATCCACGAGCCAGAAGTGCAAAACTAAGGGTTGTTGAGAAAATGGGAGAAGAAAGATGATGATTGCGGAAAGAAGGGTGGAATACGGACAAAGCCATAGAAGTTATGACTTCGATGTGAAACCCAGGGTAGGGAGGCAGCAGAGAAAGTCAGCCGCTCTATCGGCAAAGGACAGGAGCAGAATGCTGCTGTTGATTGTCATAGCCGGAATCATATGCGTAGGCATGATCGTAGCGTCAGCATACGGTGCAGCGGTAAACTACTCCAACAATCAGTTGCGAGATGAAAACATCGCGCTTCAAGGTGAAGTGGAAAGCCTGCAGATTGAGATACAGAGCGCAAACAACATTGCCAGTATCGAAAAGAAGGCCCTCGCCCAAGGAATGATTTATCCCGAAGGCAGCCAGTTCGTCGTGGTATCTTCTCAGGAGAAACCGGAAGACGGATTCGCCAGTCTGCTGAAGAAACAAGCCTTTAACTAGGCAGTAAACATGTTGTGAAATAATTTCATATAAAAAAGAGAAGCCGGATAACAGAATTATGGACCAGTTTGGTTGTCCGGCTTTTTCTTTTATAAAGTTGTGGGAGAAGAGGGAAATGGCAAAGATACCTGTCAAAAGTAAAAAGAGGTTAATCGTAGCATTTACGATTTTTTGTGTGGTTCTTGGCCTATTGAGTTTTCGAGTTGGATATATTCAAATTGTAAAGGGAGAAGAATATTCAAAGAAGGCCATTGAGCAACAGACCAAGGATGAAATCGTAGAAGCCAAGCGAGGGGATATTGTAGACCGAAACGGCAACAAGCTGGCGGTCAGCACCCTGCGCTATTCTGTCTGGGTAAGACCTAACATGCTGAACACCTCCAACACACCGGAGGAGAATTCCGCAAGGGTGAAAAAGGTTTCCGCAGACTTGGCGGCAATTCTCGGGATGACACCGGAAGAGGTGGAGAAGAAGTTGAACTCCGAAGTTTCCTTGGTGAAAATCGCAAAATACTTGGATCGAGAAACGGCGGACAAGATCAGGGCCTATGTGCAGGAAGAAAACGTAGATGCCGTCTCCATTACCGAGGAAACCAAGCGATACTATCCCTTGGGAGATTTTGCTTCCCACACATTGGGCAGTGTTACGGACGACAATAACGGCCTCTCAGGCATAGAACAATATTACAACAGTTTTTTAAAGGGTGTTCCGGGAAGATGGATCCAAAACAAGGATGTCAACGGAAAGACCCTGTCTTATGGTTATGCAAAATACTACGATACCCAGGACGGTGCCACATTGGTGCTCACACTGGATGCAGTCATTCAAAACTACGCGGAGAGCTCCGTAGACAAAGCCATGAAGGAATACAAGGCGGACTCGGTAAGCTGCATTGTGATGAACCCCAAGACAGGAGAGATTCTTGCAGTGGCAGCAGCTCCCAGCTTCAATCCCAATAACTCCAGAACACCATTGGACAAAGAAGAAGCCAAGGTGCTTGCCAACATGAAGGAGTCGGAGCAGCTGAAGTACTTAAATAAAATGTGGAGAAATCCCCTATTCAACGACACCTATGTGCCCGGGTCCACCATGAAGCTGTTTACCACAGCTATGGCGTTGGAAGAGGGATTGACAAATCCCAACGAGCATTTTCACTGCAGCGGATCCATCAATGTTTCCGGAGTGCAGCTTAAGTGCTGGAGATTCGATCGCCCCCACGGCGACCAGACCTTGAAGCAGGCGGTGGGGAACTCCTGCAACCCGGTCTTTGTGCAGCTTGCACAGCGGTTGGGAATAGAAAAGTACTACGACTACTTGGGACTCTTCGGCATTTCTCAGCCGACGGGAGTGGATTACCCGGGCGAAGCGGTTTCTATTATGCAGGGCATTGACACGGCCGGTCCGGTTGGTCTTGCCACCATGGGATTTGGTCAGGGTATTGCCGTGACGCCCATAGAACTGCTTACAGGTGTTTGTGCAATTGGAAACGATGGCATGCTCATGCAGCCCCACCTGGTAAAGGAAATCAAAGGTGCCGACGGTAAGACCATTGAAACCTTTAAGCCGGTGAAAGTAAAGCAGGCGATTTCCAAGGAAACCGCAGCGGAAATGTGCAATATCATGGAGTTTGTCGTGACCGACGGCGGATCGGGAAATGCAAAGATTAAGGGCTATAGAGTGGGCGGTAAGACGGGAACTGCCAACATTGAGGCGGATGACAACAAAATCGTCGCTTCCTTTGTTGGAATGGCACCCATGGACGACCCACAGTTGGCAGTCCTCTTCATCGTAGAAAATCCGGATGGTGCCATATACGGGAGCACCGTTGCTGCACCGGGAGGCGCGGAAGTTCTGGAAAAAGGCCTTCGCTACTTGAACATCAAGGGCAACAGCGATGCGGAAGCTTCCTCAAAGAAAATGACCACCACCCCAAAGGTGGCGGGAAAAGGGCTGAAGGAAGCAAAGGCGTTGCTGGCAAAAGAAGGGTTGAAGTATAAGATATCCCCCGACCCGGGGAAGGAAGTGGAGTTTGTCATCAAGGACCAGTACCCCAAGGCGGGAGACTCCATTGAAGAGAAAGGCACGGTCTACCTGTACTCCGAGTAAAAATGGGATGAAAAATCCTCGGGGTCGTTGTATAATAGATATGTTATTTGGAGACGAATCAATGAAGCAATATTCCATGAAAGAAGTTGAAAAGGCAATGGGCGGAATCCTCCTATCAGGGGATGGCAATGCCGTCGTAACCTCTGTTTCCAAAGATTCCCGTGAAGCAAAGCGGGGAGATCTGTTTTTCCCTCTCATCGGCGAAAATCACGACGGTCACATCTTCATCCCCGAAGCAATGGAAAGAGGATGCAGAGATTTTGTCATTTCCTCTAGGGAGTGGGAAGAAAAGCTGTCCGGCACCGAAGATGTCCGACTGATTAGAGTTCCGGATACTTCCAAGGCTTTGGGCGACCTTGCCCGCGATTACTTGGAGAAGATGGACATAAAAATCATCGGAATCACCGGGAGCACGGGGAAGACCAGCACCAAGGATTTGACGAGACAAGTCTGCTCCAGTAAATATAAGACAGGATATACCAAGGGTAACCTGAACAACCACATCGGCCTGCCCCTGACCATTCTTTCTTTTGACCAAGACACCCAAGTGGGGATCCTGGAGATGGGTATGGACAAGCCGGGGGAAATCGAATACTTGGCAAAGATTGCCTGTCCGGATATTGCCCTGATCACCAACATCGGCATTTCCCATATTGAGAACGTTGGGAGCAGAGAGGGAATATTCCGGTGTAAGATGGAAATTACCGACTGCTTTGAGAAGGACAATCTTCTCATTGTTAGCGAAGGTGAGGATTTTCTTCGCCGGGAAACTATAAAAGAGGTTGTGGGGGATAAGCATCGCCTGCAGGTCTGTGGGAAGGGGGACGACTGTGATTTCATCCTTTCTCAAGAGAAGAGCTTAGGGGAAAAGGGGATATCCTTCTCCTTGGAGCACCAAGGGCACAGTCAGGCGTTTTATCTTCCCGTGCCCGGGTTGCATAACATTTACAACGCGTCTTTAGGGATTGCTGCCGGTCTTGCCTTGGGAATTTCCATGGCGGAAGCGGCGGAGGCTTTGTCGGAAGCTGTTTTAACAGAGGGAAGACTAGCGGTGAAAAAGGCAGGAGGTGTTACGGTCATTGATGATACCTATAACGCCAGTCCCGACTCCATGATGGCAGCCTTGGATCTGCTTATGACCATGGAAGGGAAGCGAAAAATCGCCGTATTGGGAGATATGTATGAATTGGGCGAGGAGACGGCGGAGCATCACAGAAAGGTGGGGAGATACGCCTTTCAGAAGGGTGTAGATCAACTGTCAGCCGTAGGGATACTATCCAAAAACACTGCGGAAGGCTATGGAAAGACAGGAAAATATTTCAGAGAGAAAAATGATTTTTTACAGAGCGCTTTGGAGGATATTGACCAAGGAGATGTCATCCTTGTGAAGGGATCCAGAGGCATGGCAATGGAAGAAATTGTTGACGGCATTATAGCAAGAAGGAGCAAATAAACCATGGGTTATGGAACAATAGCCATTATCGGCATACTGTCGCTGATTGCATCTATTCTACTGACATCGGTCATCATACCGGTGCTGGAGTATAAACAGACCGGACAGAATATCAGAAAGGAAGGGCCGGAAGCCCACCATTCTAAATCAGGCACTCCATCCATGGGTGGAATCGCCATAATCGCCGCTGCGATAATCGGGACGGTCATCGGAGGACATTTCTCCGTGGATACCTTTGTTATCTTTGCAGGCTTTCTGCTCTTTGGCCTCATCGGCTTCATTGACGATTATCTGAAGGTCATCAAAAAACAAAATGAGGGCCTGCGGGCTTGGCAGAAGTTCGGACTGCAGTTGATTATTGCCATTGCCTTTGCCGTCTATATGGCGATGTTCTCTTCTCACGGAACGGAGGTCTACATACCTTTCTGGGATAACATGGTTGACTTTGGCGGATGGTATATCCCCTTTATCGTCTTCACGGTTTTGGCCATGGTCAATGCGGTAAATCTGACGGATGGATTGGACGGACTGGCTGCCGGAACGACGGCCATCGTTTGTGTATTTATGGTGGTACTTGCCTATATGAAAAATGCCGATGCACCCGCAGCGTTTTATGCAGCGCTGGTAGGTGCCTGTCTTGGATTCTTGGTGTACAACAAATATCCTGCTAAGGTATTCATGGGGGATACGGGATCCTTGGCGTTGGGCGGAGGAATTACCTTTGCCGCTGTCGTGATGAAGATGGAATTGTTTCTACCCCTGGTGGGCTTGCTCTATGTGCTGGAAGCCCTGTCGGTGGTGATACAAGTTGGGTATTTCAAAGTGTCCGGTGGGAAGCGCTTCTTTAAGATGGCACCCCTCCACCATCACTTTGAGTTATCGGGAATGCATGAGACAAAGGTAGCAGTCATGTTGTGGGGTTTGACCTTGGTGTGTTGCATCGTCGGCCTTTTGATTATATAGGAGGACGGATATGGAGATGAAAGATAAGAAAGTCCTAGTGGTAGGACTGGGAAGATCCGGGATTGCTTCTCTAAGGGCTTTGATTAAGCTGGGCGCCCAAGTGAGTGTGCAAGACTCCAAGGATGAAGAGGAAATTGACGGCGTTCTAAGGGAGTATCTGGAGGATAACAAGGTAACCTGCTTTTTGGGCAGGCCACCGGAAGTCATGGATTACGATGTTCTGGTGTTAAGCCCCGGGGTACCGCCTACCTTAGGATTTATAGAGGATGCGCGAAAAGCAGGCAGCGAGATCATCGGAGAGTTGGAACTGGGATACCGACTGGCAAAGGGGAAATTTGTTGCCATAACCGGTACCAATGGAAAGACCACAACCACCAACTGGGTAGGTGACATCTTCCGAAGGGCGGGGAGAAGGACGGAAATCGTAGGAAACATTGGTAAAGCGGTTATCCCTGCAGCCATGAAATCCACCGACGATTCCTGGTACATCACGGAAGTCAGCAGTTTTCAGCTGGAGACCATCAAGGAATTTAAACCGGTGGTTTCCGCCTTGTTGAATTTGAGCCCCGATCACATGGACAGGCATAAGACCATGGAAAACTATGCCATGGTGAAGAGTAGAATCTTTGAGAATCAAGGTCACGACGACTATGTAATTGTGAACTTCGATGACAAGGAAACCTTGTCCCTTTCCACCACCGCCAAGGCGACGGTGGTACCCTTTAGCAGAATGGAACCCCTCATGTTTGGCGCCTTCGTAAAGAACGACCACATCGTCATACGGAACCGGGAAGAAAAACTCATAGATATCTGTCCCATTAGCGCACTTAAAATTGCAGGGGGTCACAACCTTGAGAATGCCCTTGCCTCAGCAGCTATAGCATATTTTGCGGGGATTGAAGAGAAATACATCAGAGAAGGACTGGAGAATTTTGGCGGCGTGGAGCATCGCCTGGAACCCTGTGGCATCATCAACGGTATTCGCTATGTGAATGATTCCAAGGGAACCAATGTCAATGCAGCCATTCGAGCCATAGAGGCCATCGATGGAAAGGTGGTCCTCATTGCCGGTGGCTACGATAAGGACGCGGACTTCACACCTTTGGTGGAAGCATTCCAAGACAAGGTAAAGAGCGCCGTTCTGCTGGGCAAGACGGCTGTGAAGATAAAGGAAGCGGCAGAAAAAGCCGGCTTCACGGACACCATCATCCTGGAGGGAATGGAAGACTGCGTCAAGGAGGCAACCAGGATCGCCAGACAGGGCGACACGGTGCTTCTTTCACCGGCATGTGCCAGTTGGGATATGTATCGAAGCTTCGAAGAAAGAGGGCAACACTTTAAGAACTGTATCGTATCATTGGAGGGAAAACGAGGGTAGGATGTCAACAAGTGCAAGAAAGAGAAAATTGCATTCTGCGGATTATGTAATGGTCGTGCTGACGATGGCATTGGTCATCTTCGGCATTATCATGGTTTTTAGTGCCAGCTATTACTGGTCCATCGACACTGCCGGAAATCCATATTCCTTTCTCATTAAGGACATTATTTGGGCCTTGAGCGGTGGGGCCATGATGCTTGCCACCATGGTCATTGACTACCACAAATACAAGAAAATCGCTCCCTATCTCCTAATCATCAGCTTGATTTTATTGGTACTGGTTCTGTTCATCGGTGACGATATCAATGGCGCCAAGCGATGGATCGGCGTAGGAGGAGTGACCATCATGCCGGGAGAAATCGCGAAGATTTGTGCCATCCTTTTCGTAGCATGGTTCCTCTGTCGGGATGTTCGCAGGGTAAACAATTTCTTCACCGGTGTTCTTCCTCTGTTTCTCCTGTGCGGGATATATGGGGTGCTGATCATGCAGCAGCCCAACATGTCCACCGCCATTACCGTAGTGGGAATCATCATATCCATGATGTTTGTGGCAGGCCTTAAGCTTCCCTACTTTGTGGGTCTCATGGGTGCGGGAGTTGCTGCGGCTGTGGCTCTCATCTTCATGGACGGCGGTTACCGACTGGCTCGAGCCACCAGCTTTGTAGATCCTTTTAAGGACGCCTTGGGGGACGGTTATCAGGTGGTGCAAGGTCTTCTTGCCTTGGGATCCGGAGGATTGTTCGGCGTGGGTCTGGGGAAGAGTGTTCAGAAGAACCTCTATCTTCCCGAACCTCAGAACGACTTTATCTTGGCAATTATCGGAGAAGAACTGGGCTACATCGCAATTCTGATTCTTCTGGGGGTCTATCTCTTCCTCATCGCACGAGGGGTGAAGATTGCGCTCAACGCACCGGACAGGTTCGGCCTTCTGGTGGCCAGTGGAATCACCATGATGATCGGCATTCAAGTGCTTCTCAATGTTGCAGTTGTCACATCATCCATGCCCCCCACGGGCATCACATTGCCCTTCGTCAGCTATGGCGGAAATGCATTGTGGCTGTTTATGGGCTCCATGGGTATTTTATTAAATATTTCCAGACAAATACCGAAAGACGACAGGAGTATTGTAAAATGAAAGTAATCATGACAGGTGGCGGCACCGGAGGGCACATCTACCCTGCCATAGCCATAGCAGACAAAATTATGGAAAAAACCTCCAACAGTGAAATTCTTTTTGTGGGAACACGGAAGGGACTGGAGAGCAAGCTGGTCCCCATGCACGGATATAATATTGAATTCATCACTGTCTCCGGAATGAATCGAAAAAACCTGCTTAAAAACATAAAGGTTTTTCGCGATTATAACAAGGGAAAGAAACAAGCGGAGGCCATTATCAAAGAGTTTGAACCGGACCTGGTCATTGGGACCGGCGGATATGTAAGCGGACCGATTATTAACGTCGCTGCTAAGCTGGGGATTCCCTGCTATCTTCAGGAACAGAATGCCATCCCCGGACTGACAAACAGAATGCTGGAGAAGAGTGCGGAAAACATTTTTCTCGGCTTTGAAGAAGCGGAGAAGTATTTTAAGTCCAAGGAAAAATGTATCGTAACGGGAAATCCGGTGAGACCCGAGTTCTTTCAATGTGACAAAGAGGGACAGCGAGAGAAGCTGGGAATTCGTCCGGAGGACTTCATGATTCTCGCCTTCGGCGGAAGCCAAGGTGCGGGTCGGCTCAACAAGGCGATGATCGATGTAATCAGGAAGTATAACGGGGTGGAGGGAATTCAGATTTACTTCGCCACGGGGAAGGCCTACCATCTTCCCGTCATGACGGAGTTGGAAGAGCTGGAGATTTCCATAAAAGATAATATTCATGTCATGGAGTACATCGATGAAATGCACCAATACTTGGCAGCATCGGACTTGGTGGTATCTAGAAGCGGAGCATTGACTGTATCGGAGATATCCCTTTGCAGCAAGCCATCCATCCTTATTCCGTCACCCAACGTGGCGGGAGACCACCAGACCTTTAATGCCAGAGCGGTTTCCGACAAGGGGGGCGCGATTCTCCTAAGGGAAAAGGAACTGGCATCGGAAGCACTCTACGATGAAATCGAAAGACTGCGTCAAAACCCGGCCCTCATGGAAAGCATGGCGGAGCAGGCGGGTCGCTGTGCTCCCGTAGATGCGGCTGACATTATCTACTACAGCATCATTACCTAGAGCGGAGCAGGGGATGGCAGAAAAAGACACAAGAGAAATATTCCTGCCGGAAGAAGAGGAAATCATAGAAGAGGACCTGATAGAGGAAGACGCCGAAGAGGAGGAAGAGGAAGAAACACCCCCTCCCCGAAAGCGAAAGAAGCGAAAGAAGAAAAGATACTTCTTGAAGTTCCTCATCTTTTGTGCTGTCATCGGCGGCGCCATAGCCTTTATCTTCTCCGATTACTTCAACGTAGACAAGATTGTGGTGGAAGGAAACGCCAACTATAACGCGAAGGAGATCATCGCGCTTTCCGGAATGAAGACCGGGCAGAATCTATTCAAAGTGGATAAGAGCGAGATTGTGGATCAATTGCTTAAGGACTCCTATGTGGAAAACGCAAAGGTTGTCCGAAAACCACCTAACACCATAGTGATTCAGGTGGAAGAGCGAAAAGAAATGGCGGCAATCCCCTATGGGGAAGAGTTCATCATCATAGACAACAAGGGCTATGTGCTCAATCGGGTCAAGGATGAACCGCAGTTGACACAGCTCTTGGGATTGAACATCAAGACCATGAATAGGGGGGAAGTCATCCAAGTAAAAGAGGAAGATGTGCTGAAGGACACCTTGGACATGCTGAAGACCATGGAATACAGCGATTTGTTCTTCAAGAAAATCGATATGACCAGCGTGGTAATCAGGGCGTATATCTACGATAATCTCATGTGCAAGGGGACGCCGGAGAACATTTTGGAGAACATGAAGAACGGAAATTTAGAGACGATTCTCTATGATTTGTACAAGAAGGGAATCACAAAGGGAGTGATTCATGTGGGAGATGACCAATATTGCTCCTTTAGCCCAAATATTGAGTAGGAAAACCTATGCAAGGTCAACATAATTGTGTTATAATGCCTATAGGTTTTTGAGGATTTACAGTGTAGGAGGAATCTGAACTATGTTGCAGTTCGAAATGAATGAAGAAGGAAAAGCCAAAATAATCGTGGTTGGGGTCGGCGGTGCCGGTTGCAACGCTATAAATAGAATGATTGACAGCGAGGTAGTGGGAATCACCTATCTTGCAGTAAATACTGATAAGATGGCATTATCTACCTGCAAGGCAGAAAACAAGCTCCAAATCGGAGAGAAAATGACCAAGGGGCTGGGTGCCGGCGGGAATCCTGAGGTAGGACAGAAGTCTGCCGAAGAGAATATGGAAGACATCGCAAGACACGTAAATGGAGCCGAAATGGTATTCGTAACCGCGGGAATGGGAGGCGGCACCGGAACCGGCGCAGCTCCTATCGTTGCTAAGGTTGCCAAGGACCTGGGAATCCTCACCGTAGGTGTGGTAACCAAGCCCTTTACCTTTGAGGGAAGAAAGAGGGGAGAGCACGGAGAACTGGGAATCCAGTACTTGAAGAAGTTCGTGGATGCCATCGTTGTGGTCCCCAATGATAAATTACTCCAGATTTCCGACAACACCACCACACTCCTAGATGCCTTCAGTATGGCTGACGAGGTATTGAAGCAGGGTGTTTCTGGGATTACGGACCTGATCAGCAAGGAAGGAATGATCAACCTGGACTTCGCCGATGTACAGACGGTGATGAGAAACCGCGGCATCGCGCACATGGGTATCGGTAAGGGTTCCGGCGAGAACAAGGTAAAGGATGCCGTGACCACAGCCATCGAAAGCCCGCTGCTTGAGACTACTGTTGCGGGTGCAAAGGCAATCATCCTCAACGTAACCGGTGGATACGACATGGGTATGCTGGACGTGACAGAAGCGGCACAGCAGATTCAAAGTGTAGCGGACAAGGATGCCTTCATGATCTTCGGTACATCCATCAATGAAAACATGCAGGACGAGATGCACATCACTATCATCGCTACGGGATTTGAAAACGAGCGCAGCAATTATGCTGAGGAAAAGAAGTTCGGCAAGGAAGAGCGAGAAGAGGAAGCAACACCTTCGGAAGAGCCTGTCACCAGAGAGACAAAAGAACAGGAATTTGTCGACAGAAAATCCTTCGAGATGTATTTGGATGACACAGAAAACAACTCGCCGTCCAAGTTTGATATCCCCACATTCTTAAAGAAATAGATTGTGCGGGTGCGTATGGGAATTGTATGAGCCGGCGCCTGCCGGCTCTTATCAATTACGGGAATGTTTCAGGAGACCAAGGAGACATTGAAAGTCATCACAAGCAGTGAAAACAAGATATATAAAATGTGCAGGGAGCTGCTTCTCAAAAAGAACCGAACCAAATCAGGCATGTACCTGGTAGAAGGCGAAAATCTGGTAGAGGAAGCGGCTCGTTTGAAAAGAGCGCGGATCATCGTCACCAGAGAAGAATATCAAAAGCAAAGGGAATTTTCCGGAATCGAAACCGTCTTTATGACGGGTAAGCTCTTTCACGGGCTTACCCAGACGGAAACGGATCAAGGCATATTGGCAGCGGTTTGGAAGAAGGAGCCCTCCCGAGAAGAATTCCTCCTTGAGACGAGAAAGGGCTCGGGAAATGTTCTGGTTTTGGACGCGGTTCAGGATCCGGGAAACATTGGAACCATGATACGGACAGCGGTGGGTGCAGGATACAGAGGTATCCTTGCAACCAAGGGTACGGGAGACATCTACTCTCCCAAAGTAGTAAGATCCGCGGCGGGAGCATTGTTCCGCATCCCTATCCTAACGGGGATGACACCGGAAGATGCCATTCTTCTCCTAAAAGAAGGGGAGAAGAGAATCCTGGGAACGGAACCTGTCAATGCCATAGACTACCGAGAGGTAGATTTGACAAATAACTGTGCCTTGATTATCGGCAATGAAGGAAACGGAATGAGCCAAATCTTTCGGGACAATGTGACAGAGAATATAACGATACCTATGATGGGAGACCTGGAGTCTCTCAATGCGGCAGTCGCTGCCGCCATACTCATGTATCGATCCATAGAGAAAGGGAATTAACGAAATGCAAGACCAAATCAACAAAATCATCGCGGAGGCAAAGGAAAATCTCAGCAATGCCGCTTCCGAGAAAGAAGTGGAGGAAATTAGAATCCATGTCTTGGGAAGGAACGGAAAACTGACGGAACTCTTTAAGGGTATGGGGAAACTCACCAAGGAAGAAAAGATGGCCATGGGTCCGGCTTTGAATTCGGCCAAGACTGAGATGGAAGGACTCATTGCGCAGAAGTTTCAGGAGGCCAAAGCCGCCGCCAAGGAAGCCAAGTTCCGCAAGGAGAGAATCGACGTAACGGAACCGGGGAAAGACTTTGCCATGGGTGTGAAGCACCCCCTGACAATCACCATTGAAGAAATCTCTCGGATCTTTTTGTCCATGGGATATTCCATTGCGGAAGGGCCGGAAGTGGAAACGGTTTTCAATGCCTTTGATGCGTTGAACTCACCGCCGGATCACCCCAGCAGAGACAAGACGGACACCTTTTATATTTCGGAAGATACGGTTTTGCGACCGCATACTTCGTCGGTACAGATTCGAACCTTGTTAAATCAGGCACCTCCCATCAAGGTGATTTCACCGGGACGTTGCTTCCGATGTGATACCCCTGACGCCACCCACTCTCCCATGTTCCATCAGGTAGAAGGCCTCATGGTGGACGAAGGCGTGACCATGGCAGATCTGAAGGGAACCATGGATATCTTGGCCAAGAGACTTTTCGGCGAAAAGACCAGAACCAAGTTTAGGCCCCACTACTTCCCATTTACAGAGCCCAGCGGTGAAGTGGATGTGTCCTGCTTTAAGTGCGGCGGCACAGGTTGCAGAATCTGCAAGGGCAGTGGTTGGATTGAAATCCTCGGCTGTGGCATGGTCCACCCCAACGTATTGGCAGTTGGCGGAATAGACACGGAAAAATATACGGGCTTTGCTTTTGGCATGGGCGTGGAGAGAATTGCCATGCTGAAGTACGGCGTAGACGACATCAGACTCTTTTATGAAAACGATATGCGTTTCATCAATCAGTTTAAGTAAGGGGAGGGGAAATAGATGCTAGTACCAATCAATTGGTTAAAGGACTATACAAATATACAAGGGGACATGAGCGAGTTCAGCGAGAAGATGATCATGTCCGGCTCCAATATAGAGACGGTGGAAGGATTCGGGGAAGACTTCCACAGAGTTGTGGTAGGGAAGATACTTTCCCTGGAGAAGCACCCTGATGCAGACAAGCTGACGGTTTGCAAGGTAGATGTTGGAGAGGATGCCTCCATCCAAATCGTTTGCGGTGCTCCCAACGTGGCGAAGGGAGCATTGGTCCCCGTGGCATTGGATGAAAGCCGGATTCCCGGACCTCTTCGCGGACAGCCCAAACAGGAGGGTGGCGTCACCATCCACAAAGGGAAGCTTCGAGGTGTGGAATCCATGGGAATGATTTGTTCAGCCGGTGAGCTTGGCTTTGACGATAAGGTCATCCCTGTGTCGCACAGAGAAGGGATATGGATCTTACCGGAAGATTTGGTTCCCGGGACCCCCTTTGAAGAAGCCATGGGTCTTCAGGATAGTGTGGTAGAATTTGAGATTACACCCAACCGTGCGGACTGCCTTTCCATGCTGGGCATGGCAAGGGAAGCGGCTGCAACCTTCGGTGGGACCGTAGACTATCCGGATATTCAATTGGCTGAAGAGGGAGAAGGTTCTTCTTCCGACCATATCAGTGTAGAAATCAACAATCCCGATGCCTGTCGTCGCTATGTTGCCAGGGTCGTAACAGATGTAAAAATTGAACAATCCCCTTGGTGGTTGCAAAAGAAGCTCATGTATGCGGGTATGCGTCCCATCAACAACATCGTTGATATTACCAACTTTGTCATGTTGGAACAGGGGAACCCCATCCACGCCTTCGATATCAGACAGATCGAAGGTGGGAAGATCGTAGTGGAGAAGGCGGAGAAGGGAGATAAGTTCGTAACCCTGGATGAAAAAGAGCGTAGCCTCACGGAAGATATGCTGTTGATAAAGGACGGCAAGAAGGGTGTGGCCTTGGCAGGCGTCATGGGCGGATTGAATTCCGAGATTCGGGAAGACACCCAGACCATTCTCATTGAGTCGGCCAATTTTCAGCCGGAGAATATCCGAGAAACATCCAAAAAACTGGGACTGCGAACGGAAGCATCCGCCAGATATGAGAAGGGCGTAGACCCCAATCTCTGCAGAACTGCAGCAGATCGTGTCTGTAAACTCATTGAAGAACTGGGTGCCGGGAAGGTGCTGAAGGGCGCTGTGGACGCTTATCCCCAGCCCGTTGCTCCCTGGACCATAGAACTTAGAAGCAGTCGTGTCAAACAAGTTCTGGGTGTGGATTTTAGCGCCGAAGAAATCATAAAGATATTCGACGCCTTGGAAATGAAGACGGAACAAGGTGACGGTGTATTAAAGGTAACACCTCCCACTATTCGGTTAGATCTTCGCAAGGAAATTGATTTGATTGAAGAAATAGCCAGAATGTACGGTTACGACAACTTTCCCTCCACCCTGCCCAGAGACAGCAGTGAATCTCAATTGGGAAGAATGGAAACCATCCGAAGAAAGGCAAGGGAAGTCATGTGCGCGGCTGGCGCCAACGAAATTCAGACCTACTCCTTTGTCAGCCCAAGGGATGTGGATCGGGTGCACATTGACGAAGATGCATGGGAAAGAAACTTCGTAAGACTTCTCAACCCACTGGGAGAAGAAAACTCGGTTATGCGGACCATATTAACCCCCGGCATGTTGGAGTCCTTGGGAAGAAACTTTTCTCGTAACATCAAGGACGTAAAGGCATACGAAATCGGAAACACCTTTTCTAAAAACTTGTTAGAGGAAAAGGGACTGCCCGACGAACAGGATGCTATGTCCATCGGTCTCTACGGAGAGAATTACGACTTCTTCACCTTAAAGGGGATGGTTTTGGAACTACTGGAAAACCTAGGCATTACGGAAGTGACCTTCCAAAGGGAAGAAAACTATGGAGTCTATCACCCCGGACGTTGTGCCAGAATTGTTCTTACCGGCGGCGGACCAGATGAAAGCATCAAGGAAGATTTTCTGCGAAGAGCGGATCGAAAGATAGAGGGTAGCGAAGAGGACCTGGAGTTGATGAGAGGTATGGTCGACTACATGGCCAACAACTTGGATGTGGGTGGTATTGAGCTGGGCATTATGGGAGAAGTTCATCCCGATGTAGCCGCAGAATACGGCATTGATACCAGGTGCTATTGTTGTGAGCTGATGTTCAATATCGTCGCAGATTACGCCCATACGGACGTAAGATACGAGCCTCTTCCCAAGTATCCTTCTACCGCCAGGGATATTGCCCTGTTGTTGGATGAAGATCTTGCTGTGGGAGATGTGGAGAAGACCATCCGCAAAAACGGCGGTGAGATACTGGAAGACGTACGACTCTTCGATATCTACCGCGGCGAACAGGTGGAGGAAGGAAAGAAGAGTGTGGCATTCACCCTGACCTACAGAGACCGTCAAAAGACGCTGACCGATGAAGAGGTTTTGCCCGTTCACAACCAAGTGCTGGAAGCACTGAAGGATAAATACGATGCTGTGTTGAGGGAAATGTAAGAGGTGAACAAATGAACAAGGTAAATGTAAACATCTTTGACCGGGAATATACCATTACCGGAGAGAAAAACCCGGAGCAGATCATCAAGGTTGCAGTCCACGTGGACAGCAAGATGAAGGAAATTGAGGAGCATGTGAAGAGCGGTCCCGTATCGTCCTTGGCCATCCTTGCCGCAGTGAACATTTCCGACGAGTACTTCGACCTATGTGAATCCATGGAGGATCTGAAGCGAATCAATGAACAGTTGGAGAGCGACAGCCAGCACTATGTTCAACTTTGGGATGAGGCGAAGAAGAACTTCATCACTCACAAGGAGGACAGTCAGAACGAAATCAACGCTTTGACTCAGCAGAAGGACCAGCTGACGGCACAGTTAAACGAAAAAGACAGGGAGCTGGAGGAGATGCTGCGCAACCAGAGAAGCATTGAGAAAGATGTGCAGAACCTCTCCGACAAGGCGGTTTCGGAAATAGAAGAAAAGTACAAGGATCTGGAAAATAATTTCTTTGACCTGCAGATGGAAAACATTCAGCTGAAAAGCGAGCTGGAAAAGCTAAAGAGCAAGCTGGAATGGGAAAGAAATGAACGAGAAAACCTTTAGAGTTTTAGAATATGATAAAATCATAGAGGCGTTGCAGGAGCAAGCAGGTTCACAGTTGACTCGAGGGGTCATTGCGAATCTGAAGCCTTTGACGGAAATCCATGAGGTGAGAGACGGCTTGGAGGAGACCACGGAAGCCGTCACCCTCATTACCCACAAGGGCCCTCTGCCCTTGGGGAACTTTTATGATATTCAAGGATATTTGAGTTTGGCATCCAAGGGGGGAACCTTGGGGATGTCGGAACTCCTTCGCGTGCTCTATAATCTCTCCGTAGCTCGTAAGGTTGTCGCATTTCTGAAAGGGGATTTGCCGCCTCTTCCCATACTAAACAGTATGGGAGAAGTCTTGGAAGTCTATCCCACCTTAGAGGAAGACCTGGATAGGTGCATCCTCAGCGAGGACGAAATGTCGGATAACGCCAGCAGCGAGTTGCGCACTATCAGAAGGTCCATCGTGCGGCAAAACGAAGCCCTCCGCTCCAAGATGAATCAGATTGTAAACTCTTCTCAGAACAAGGCAATCCTACAGGATGCCATTATTACCATACGAGAGGGAAGATACGTAGTGCCGGTGAAGGCAGAACACCGCGGCAGAGTGCCGGGGATTATTCACGACCAGTCGGCAAGTGGGGCAACCCTCTTTATTGAACCTCAGGCAATCGTATATTTGAACAATGAGTTGCGACAGTTGGAAATCGAAGAAAGGGCGGAAGTTGCCCGCATCCTAAAGGAACTGTCAGAGCGGGTGGGAGAACACCATGCCGGCCTTTCCAACAATCAGGAGCTATTGGTAAAGATGGACCTGATGATGGCAAAGGGAAAGCTTTCCTCCCTGCAAAAAGCGGAATGTCCCCGGATGAATGAGGAGCAGTTGCTGTCCTTAAAGGAAGCGCGCCATCCTCTCATCGATAATAAAGCAGTAGTCCCTATCAACGTAGCGGTGGGAGGTTCCTACCGGGGTTTGATTATCACCGGTCCCAATACGGGAGGGAAGACGGTCACCTTAAAGACTTGTGGTCTCCTTGCCATGATGGCACAGACGGGACTTCACATACCTGCCACATCGGGAAGTACTCTTCCCATATATAAGGAGATATTTGCGGACATCGGAGATGAACAGAGCATCGAGCAGAGCCTGTCCACCTTCTCTTCTCACATGAGCAACATCGTGGGCATCGTGGGAGACACGGGAAAGGACAGTTTGATTTTGCTGGATGAGCTGGGTGCGGGAACGGATCCTACGGAAGGTGCAGCCCTGGCCATTTCTATTTTGGAAAAGCTCTTGGAAAGCGGCGGGACGGTTTTGGCTACCACCCACTACACGGAATTGAAAAAATATGCCTTGGAAAAGTCGGGCGTGGAGAATGCATCCATGGAGTTTGACGTGGAGACCCTCAGTCCCACCTATCGATTGACCATCGGTATTCCCGGCAAGTCCAATGCCTTTGAAATCTCCAAGAAGCTGGGTCTGTCCGATGAAATCATCCACAAGGCCAAGAACCTCTTGGAGGGCGGCGACCTGGAATTCGAGCAGGTCCTCTCTGCCATCGAAGCGGATAAGAAGGCTGCAGAGGCTGAGCGAGATGAAGCCATGATGCTTCACGCAGAGATGAAACGCCAGAAGGAAGAACTGGAAAAGAAGGCTGCGTCCCTTGAGAAGCAGCAGACCAAGATGCTCAATGATGCCAAAGAGGAAGCAAGAAATATCATTGCTGATGCAAAGGCTCTTTCCTTGGATGTACAGGAGGAGTTGAAGGAGCTGGCTAAGCTGGAATCCTTGGGCGAACGAAACAAGAAGTTTGACGAAAGCCGAAAGCGCATCAAGGATGCGGCAGGAAGATACAAGGAAACCTTCATCAAGGAGGTTAACGATAATCCTGTTAACGTAAAGGATATAAAGCAAGGCGATCGAGTCAAGGTCCTTTCCCTGGGACAGAACGGCGAGATTCTCACCCTCCCCGATGACCGAGGTGAACTGACGGTGCAAGTGGGAATGATGAAGGTTCGGGTCAATGTAGATGATTTGAAGCTGATTGTGGAAGGGAAACGACCGAAGAAAGCCAAGGCGGGATACGGCTCCATGTACAAGACGAAGGCCCAAACCGTTTCCCCAACCTTGCAGGTTCGCGGACAGAACTTGGACGAAGCGGTGGACAATGTTGCTAAATATATTGACGATGCTTTTATGGCAGGTTTGCCCGCTGTGACCATTATTCACGGAAGGGGTGAAGGTGTTCTCATGAAGGGAATTCGCGAGGAACTGCGTCACAACAAACATGTAGACAAGTACCGCAAAGGAAACTATAATGAAGGCGGCGACGGGGTCACCGTTGTGGAATTGAAGAAATAGGAGACATGAGATGTATATAATCAGCGCATGCCTACTGGGAGAAAAAGTTCGCTACGACGGGGGAGACAATCTGATTCCCTGGGTGGTGGAGTTTGCAAAAAACCACAGCCACTTCTCCTGTTGTCCGGAAATGTTGGGAGGACTGCCCTGCCCCAGAAAGCCATCGGAAATCTTAAAGGGGAGGGTCGTGGACAACGAGGGTAAGGATGTAACCGTAGAATTTGAATGCGGTGCTCATGTCGCTCTGGAAGAGGTCCTTCGGTTGGCGGAAGAAAGAGATGAGCCCATTGAAGGTGCCATACTGAAAGCGAGAAGCCCTTCCTGTGGAAGGGATGAAATATACGACGGGTCATTTACCCATACTCTTCGTTCGGGTGACGGCGTATTTGCAGCCCTGTTGAAGGAGAAAAACATCAAGATAATCACGGAGGAAGAAACAGATGATCAATTATATAGAAGAAATTGCGGACATCCTACTGGAGGCCATGGGGGGAGATAGTCTTTCCCGAGAGGAAGTGGTATCCATGATTGAGATTCCCCAGGACGAAAAGATGGGAGACTATGCATTTCCCTGTTTCAAACTGGCGAAGGTCCTCCGAAAGGCACCGCCCCTCATCGCGGCGGATATTGCAGAAAGCATACAAGGGTTCGACCTCTTTGAGAAGGTAGAAAGCGTCAATGCCTATGTAAACATGTTCATCAGCAGGGAAGGCTATGTGGCGGATCTTCTCAAAGATGTGGTTGCGCAAAAGGAAGACTTCGGAAAGTCGGACGTAGGCGGCGGAAAAAAAGTCTTGGTGGAATACTCTTCCCCCAACATTGCGAAGCCCTTTCACATCGGCCACATACGCAGCACCGTCATCGGAAACTCTATCGCCCTAATCTATCAGGCTTTGGGATTTGATGTGGAGAAACTCAACCATTTGGGAGATTACGGCACCCAGTTCGGCAAGATGATTTGCGCCTACCGCAGGTGGGGGAACAAGGAAGATGTCATCGCCAGCCCCATAAAGACGCTTCTCACATACTACACCAAGTTCCATGTGGAAGCGGAGAAAGATCCCACGCTTGATCAGGAAGCAAGGGACATCTTCACCAGATTGGAGCAGGGAGAGCCGGAAGAAATGGAGCTTTGGCAGTGGTTCCGGGAAGAATCCCTCAAGGAGTTCAACCGGGTCTATGACATGTTCGGCATCACCTTTGATTCCTACAACGGAGAGAGCTTCTACTCCGATAAGATGCCAAGGTTTTTGGATGAACTGAAGGCGAAAGGTCTTCTTAAGGAATCGGAAGGTGCGCAGATTGTGGAGCTGGAAGAAGCTGGCTTGCCCCCGGCATTGATTACCAAATCGGACGGATCCACACTGTACATCACCAGAGATATTGCAGCCGCAGTTTACCGAAAGGAACACTACGACTTTTACAAGAATATATACGTCGTTGCCAGCCAGCAGAACCTTCATTTCCAGCAGTGGATTGAAATCGTGGAACTGCTGGGCTATGAGTGGGCAAGGGACTGCGTTCACGTTCCCTTCGGCTTAATCAGCATGGAAGAGGGAACCATGTCCACCCGAGAGGGAAGAGTCATCTTCTTGGAAGACGTCCTAAACAAGGCGGTGGAGAAGACCAAGGAAATCATTGTGGAAAAGGGCGTTAACACGGACAACGTGGAGGAGACGGCCCGCCAGGTGGGAATCGGTGCCGTGGTATTCCAAGAGCTGTCCAACAACCGCATCAAGGACTATGTCTTCAGTTGGGACCGTGTTCTCAACTTCGAAGGAGAGACTGGCCCCTATGTCCAGTACACCCACGCCAGAGCGGCAAGCGTGTTGCGCAAAGCGGGCGCGGAAGCTGTGGCGGCCGCGGAAGGAAAATGTTTGGAAGACGGGCTGGATGGTACATACATTGTAAGCGACAGCGCCTACGAGCTTTTGAAGTTGATTTATGCCATGCCGGCGGTGATAGAGGAAGCGGGGGAAAGGTACGAGCCCTCAATTCTTACAAGACACATCATCAACATTGCACAGGCATTTAACCGCTTCTACCATAACGAACATGTTTTGGTGAAGGACGAAGATGAAAAAACCGCCAAGTTGGCGGTGGTCATTGCCGCTAAGACGGCAATCAAAAATGGTCTGGCGCTTCTGGGAATGGAAGCACCGGAAAAAATGTAAAGGGTTTTGAGAAAGGCAGGAATCTATGAGATACGAAGGAAATATATATCGCCCCCCCAGTGAGGCACGGAGCTATCTGTTGCAGGTAACCATCGGCTGTGCCCACAACAAGTGCACCTTCTGCAGCATGTTCAAGGACAAGAAGTTCCGCATGCGAAAGATGGAGGATGTGCTGGAGGATTTAGATACTGCCAGAAATACCTATCGACATATCGGCAAGATGTTCCTCTGTGACGGGGATGCACTCTGCCTTACCAATGAGAAATTGATGACCATTTTGGAGAAGATTCAAAAGGACTTTCCCGAGTGCGGCCATGTAGGCATCTATGGGTCTCCTTTGGATGTGTTGCGAAAGACGCCGGAGGAGCTGGAGGAACTGCGAGATGCGGGTCTGAACATCATCTACATCGGTGCGGAAAGCGGCAACGACGAGATTCTGAAGGAAATATGCAAGGGCGCTACCAGGGCAGAAATCATTGAAGCTGTCCGAAAGATTGAGGATGCGGGAATTGCCGCGTCGGTTACTTTCATTTCAGGATTGGGCGGCAAGCCCAATTGGGAAAAGCATGCCATTGATTCCGGAACTATGATTAGCGAAATGGAGCCCACCTATGCGGCACTCTTGACCCTGATGTTGGAGCCGGGAGCGGAGCTGCGAGATGACGTGATGGAAGGAAAGTTCCAGACACTCAGCCCGGAGGAAGTGGTTGCAGAGACTCTTCTTCTTCTCAAGAACATCAATGTGGAGAAGACCTGCGTCTTCCGAAGCAATCATGCGTCCAACTATGTTTCCCTGAGAGGGGATCTTCCCGCAGACAAGGAAAGAATGATGGGAGAGTTGCGCGCTGCCATGGAAAACACCGGCATGTTGAAGGACGAGAGATTCCGAAGATTATAGGAAAGAGGATAGTATGGCAGAAAAGAAGCTGACCCTTGCACAGTCAATGGGCATCACCAGAACCGTGGTCCGTTCTCCCGAAGAATCGGATATCAAGATTCGGGAAGACCGAATCGGCAGGTATTTTCAGAAGTATCTGAAGCGATTTGTCTTTGTGGAGTTCGCCGATGAATTTCTTGCAAAAACTAAGGTCAAGGACATTATGAAGGGTGTTCCCGTGCCTCTTCGGAAGGAAGATGTAAAGGAATTTGCCGGCGGCGCCGGATTGAAAGCAACGCATATCGCCGAGAACATGGCGTGGGTCATGGGAAGCGATCCCAAGTTCAAATATACCAAGCAGTATGTGGCCTACTTGTCCACCCTGTTTAACTACAAGATTTACGAAGGCATGCTGAAGCTGGGTCGTGATGCGGCGGAAAAGGAAGACTATGACAACGCATGCATCCACTTCCGCGCCAGCCTTTGTATGCAACCGGATTATCTTCACGGCATGTATTCCTATGCTCGTGTTTGCAGGTCCATGTACCTGGAATCCGATGACCCGGAATATGTGGGAAGATTTAAGGCGGAAGCACTGGATTACTTCGAGCTTCTCACAGAGACCCATCCTCGCTTTGCCCAAGGCTACTATTATCTGGGCTACGCCTATTTGAACATGGGGCTATATAACAAGACCTTTGCCGCCTGGAGGGGCTTTCTCAAGTTCACCAGAAACGGAAAGGACAGAAGGGAAATTAACCAGCGTATAAAACAGATTCAGGACCCCATGCGCATCGAAGAAGGGTGCAACGAAATCTCGGCACAGAGATTCGATACGGGCATCGAAATCCTGGAGCCTTACTTGGATACTAAGTTCAAGGACTGGTGGCCTCTTCACTATTATTTAGGTGTTGGCTACGTCCATACTGACCGAGTTCCCATGGCTATGGCGAGATTCAAGACGGTCCTAGGGCTCAATCCTTCCCATTTGGAGACCATGGAAGAACTGGTCAAGATATATGAGGAACAGAAGGATAAGGAAAACGCGACCAAGTACCGCAAAAAGATTCAGTTGATTCGGGCTGATATTGCGGCGGAGAGCGAAGAGCAGCGACTGAAGATGCAGCAAGAACAGGAAAAACTTGCTGAGCCGGAAATAAAAATATTGACGGAAGAAGAGGAGGCTCCGCTGACCAAAGCAGGAGTGAAAAGATTGGTGAAATAGGATTTCGCTGTTGACACGACCCTGAAGATTATTGTATAATAATCATTGTCGCGAAATCAAAGGTTGATAATCATTCCGAGGTAGCTCAATGGTGGAGCAACCGGCTGTTAACCGGTAGGCTGTGGGTTCGAGCCCCACCCTCGGAGCCAATCATTTGTTGGTACAGTGAGCCGGAGTGGCGGAATAGGCAGACGCCCGGGACTTAAAATCCCGTGAGAATTCATTCTCGTACCGGTTCGACCCCGGTCTCCGGCACCAAAAAACACATACTCTCGTTGAGAGGATGTCATCGACGCGGGGTAGAGCAGCTGGTAGCTCGTCGGGCTCATAACCCGGAGGTCAGGGGTTCAAATCCCTTCCCCGCAACCACGAAATTATACTCGAAGCAAATCGCTTCGAGTTTTTTACGCTATGCATTAAAACAGGGAGCAAATATCTTCCGCGTTGCAATTATTAGAAGGGAAAAGAAGATTTTTTCTTCTTTTCCTACATCTATGATACCTATTGGAAGATTATCGTAGGTGTATGTGGAAATCCAGATGAGTGGCTCAAATTAGAAACTGCTAAAAATGGGGGTTCCTATAAATCTGCCTATTATTAAATTCTTCTTTTCTTATCATAAAAACGACTCTTAGAAGATTATCATTAGGAAATCACTTCTGAAGAGAATTAGATAGGACCTCAATTGCTCTGTCTAGCCATAAAAGGGTGGTTATTTACCCATTGTTGAAATGGAGGCACATTTCTTCTTCCATGAGAGAAGATGGTGGTTTATACTGTGGATAGAGAGGAGGCGGCAGCATGAAGATAGATGAAAGAAAGATAGAAAATCTAAAAGCGCTTATGCTTGAAAGTCCACCGGATTTTCAAAAGATTAGTGAATTCTTAGATAGGAATCATTTGTCCGGGGAAGAGGTGACTGTAGCAGGGATTCGGTATGTCGACGAGTGCATGTTTGATTACGATACCCTAACTCATGAACTAGGTAGAATCCCTACGAAAGAAGAATGGGAGGCATTGCCAAGCGCATATATCTATGATCTGCTGGAATTACTTCTTGCTAATGGGCTGGATCCCAATATGATTTATGAAGAGGAAAACATCATGGAAATGCTGCCCCTTATTGCCCACGGATACGTTGGTGCCGATACCATGCGGCTGCTTCTGGAGCATGGAGGGGATTTGAACCTTGAAGTAAGAGGAGAGCCTATCTTTTACGATGTGGACTTCGATGTTATATTTGGTGCGATTGAGATGACAAATCGAATAAGATATGCGGAATGCATTCATATTTGGTTTGTGATGATTGGCTTTGGTGCAATGACACCAAATGGGAAGATTCCAGTTACAATGACGGGACAAGATGACATTGAGATATTTAAGCAACATGAGCAGTTCGATTATTATATCGAGATTAAAGAGGGGGACGGATTTACCATTCATATCTTTGAACGGGAAACGAGCCGAGAGGTGGCATATCTGTAAACGAAAGAAAGCATGCATGAGGTGTTCAGTAAATATGTGGGAAAGGACAATATAATATGAGCGAAAAAATTATCATCTTCCCGGAAATAGAAAATCTGATGGAAGACATCAGTAGGATAAGGATAGAGATTACCACTCTCCTTGGAGAGCGTGATGAGCTGGTTCTTGTCATATGCAAAAACATTGAAAATAAATATATGTTGGTTTTGGGAAACTTGGAATACAAAGTATATAAGGCTGAGTGTGGATACTTGAGAGTTAAACGGAAGATGGAGCTTATACAGGCAAAAGTAAACAGAGGAGAAAAAGTAGACATTGAGAAGATAGAGACTTTGCTTGACGAGGAGTTTAGGGAATACGAGCAACAAATGGAAGCGCAGATGGGCAAAATTAATGACGCACTAAAGTGGAGTGAGGGGAAAGAACTGTCTGCTGCTGATACGATGGAAGTAAAGAGGCTGTATAGAAAGATTGTAAAGGTTCTTCACCCTGACCTTAATCCGGAAATTACACGGGAAGAAAGAGAACTGTTTTTCAACGCTGTCGCGGCATATGAAGCAGGGGATTTGGTAACATTACGCATTATAGTAGAGACAATCTCAGAAGGTGTCGATTTTATTTTGGAAGAAGCTCCTCTGTGTCAGTTAGTGAAAGAAAAAGAACGGCTGGAAGAGTTGCTGGACAATCTTAGGGCGAGCATTGACAAAGTCAAAACCGAGTATCCGTACATCTTGAAGGACATCTTGGAAGATGAAGAGGCGGTGGCCATGAGGAAGGAAGATCTGAAGCGGTTGTTTGAACAATATCGAGAAGCCACAAGGTTATATCAAGATAGAATAAAAGAAATGTTGAGGTAAGAAGATGACGGATATTATTAAGAAGGATGCCACCGGCATTGTCTCCCTTCTCCATAGTGCGAAAGGGGAGGTGGATGTTCCTAAGCCCTTTGAAAAGGATATCTATTTATTTGAAACAACGGTAGCAGGTACTACCCATGTAGCCGGAATAGAGGAACTGGAGCCGCACATAAAAATCGGTGACAGGCTGGAGTTCTTTCGAGAACCGGATAACCTTCATGATTCCGAAGCTATCGTAATCAAGAATATGTCAGGGACCAAAGTCGGCAACGTTCCGAAGCAGGACAATATCATCTTTGCCCGTCTTATGGATGCGGGGAAATTGTTGTTTGCCAAAATTGACAAGAAGGAAATGAAGGGGAAATGGCTCAAGCTGAATATCAAGATATTTTTGCATGAGTGACAGAGCGATGGAGAGGAATGCGAGATACGAAATCACGGAAACGGTTAGAATATATGACTACCGTGATGTATTGCCAAAAATGAAAAAGGGCTCGAAGTGCTTTATTATTGGGGAAAATGAACCGGGTACCATAGAGAAGAGACTGGCCTTGAGAACCATAACAAAGTTGGGATTTTCCTATTACCATATCTATGGTGCCCAGAGCAAGGAGTGGAGAAGAATAATATACGGGGTAACCTGGGAAGATTCAAACTGCGAAATTCTAACATCGGATAATGGCATCACAGAGTTTATGAATGAACTCATCGGAGAGGCTTTTCTCAGAGGATGCGTAGACATCCTCATAATTTCCGACGATCCAACTCTTTCTCAGTTCTTGGGAGCGGTATTGGAGAGTACTTTTGACTTGCGTAAGGAAGCTATGTATGAATTACTGGAGGAACCCTTGGAATTTGAATATGAAGGAAAGGACTATATCGTATATAAGGACGGAGATGTTTGGATGGGGTCTATTGGTGAAGAACGGCGGTATAACACTATGGAAGAGGCTCTATCGGCTCCGGCTATCGACGGGAAAACTTTCTTCGAGGTGTGGGATGAAACAGATGGTATTAATTGTCGAATCCCTCGTACTCTTAATTGGGAAAATAAGAAATAAAGAAAAACGTGAAAATATGGACAAAAAATCTATGAAAAGCGTGATGGAGCACGCATAAGCTAAAATTATGCGTGAAAACGGTTGTAAATTCACGCATAAAAAAATACGCTTGAAAATATTCGTGAAAACAATTATAATTCATGCCAAGGAAGGAGGTCGCAACAATGAAAGAGGGTAAAAATGTTGAGTTTAAGGAAACGATAACAAATACTTTCCTCAAGACTGTCAGCGCCTTTGCTAATTATGGGGGAGGAACCATTGTATTTGGTGTGAAGGATAATGGGAAGATAGTGGGCTTGGATGATCCGGAGAGAACTTGTCATGATATAGAGAACAAGATTAACGATAGTATTTCACCACAACCTGACTATTCCATGGAAATACATGAAACGGAGAGAACGGTTTTTCTGGAAGTCAATAGTGGCTCAAAGAAGCCATATCTATACAGGTCAAAGGCATATAAAAGAAATGACACATCCACAATAGTCGTTGACGATCTAGAATTAACCAGACTGATATTGGGAGGGAAGAACCTGAGATTTGAGCAGCTACCTGCAAAGAATCAAAACCTATCCTTTAGATTTTTGAGTACAGCTTTAGAGAAACATGCCGGTGTTGTTAATATGGATAAAGACGTGTTAAAAACCTTGGAACTTTATTCTGACAGGGAGGGATACAACAATGCGGCAGCAATCCTTGCAGATGACAACGAATCCCCTGGCATTGATATAGCAAAATTTGGAGATACCATTAATGTGATTCAAAAAAGGGTAACTTTTGATAGCGTATCCATCCTAGAAATATATGAAAAAAGCACCAACGTATATCGAGACTATTACCAATATGAGAGAATATCCGAAACCCACCGGCAGACAGTTGAGCGAATCCCGGAGGCTGCCTTCCGTGAAGCGGTAGCAAACGCACTCATCCATAGAACTTGGGATGTGGATGCACAAATCCGAATTTCCATGTTTGACGATAGAATAGAAGTTGTTTCTCCTGGTGGACTACCAACCGGAATTTCAAAGGAAGAATACCTTTCGGGAAGAATTTCCATCCTACGAAACCCGATTCTAGGGAATGTTTTCTATAGGCTGCACTTGGTGGAAATCTTCGGGACGGGGATTCTGAGGATCCTTCAATCTTATGAGAAGAGCATGAAAAAACCCGAATTTGAAATAAGTGAAAACATGATAAAGGTGGTGCTACCGGTAGTAGAACTTGATATGAATCTGACAGATGATGAGAATGAAGTCTATAGACTTCTAAGCAAGATACTACCCAAGGCAATGAGCGAGATTGAGCCCTTGTCCAAGTTTGGACGATCAAAAATATCAGGGATTTTAAAGAACCTTTCTGACAAAGGGATTGTAGCGATAGAAGGAACTGGTAGAGGGACGAGGTATCGACTTAAGTGAGAAGAAGTTGAGAGGATTGTCAACCTATTAATTGATGATATAATGGTTTTGAAAACTCGCGAAATATGCAAGTTGTTTAATGAAGAAGTATTTTGTTGAGTATTGTTGAAAGGATGAGACACTATGAAAAGAGGAAATGTATTAGTAATCGGGAATTCGGGAGTTGGTAAATCAACATTGATTAACGCTGTGTTAGGAGAGGAGAAGGCGGTAACGGGTTGGGGAACAGAAGGTACGACGAAAGAACTTAAAATGTATACGAATGAAGAAATTCCTTTTAGGGTTATTGATACTCCCGGTTTTGAGCCTGTCAAGATGGCAAAAAATAAAGCAATTAAGGCCGTAAAAAAATGGTCAAAAGAATCGGCTAAAGAAGGAAAAGAAGATACCCAAATCAATGCAATATGGTTTTGTGTGGAAGGCACTTCAAGTAAACTGTTTCCGAAGACGATAAAGGATTTATCAAGAGCTACAGCAATGTGGGAAACTGTTCCTATAATTGTAATTATTACAAAATCTTATTCTATACCTGAAAGAGAAATGAACGTTCAGATGGTTAATAACGCATTTGCTACTCAAAAAAAGTACTCAAAAAATTTGCGTAAAATCATTCCTGTTGTTGCATCTACCTACCAATTAAACGAAAGTGCTTTTGCCGGACCTGAAGGAATTACTGAACTAATTGACGCAACAAATGAGCTATTGCCGGAGGGAATGAAGGCAAGCAAAAACGATATAGACAATTACAAATTAAGCAGAAAAAAGGTCTTTGCACAAAGTGTTGTAGCCGCATCCACGACCTCAGGTGTTATTGTTGGGGCGGTCCCGATCCCGTACCCTGATGCACTATTCTTATCAAGTATTGAATTTGCTGAAGTAAGTCTTCTCGCGAAGATATATGAATTAAATAAAAATGAAGAAACAAAGAAAATGATTAATTCAATTATTGAGGTGGGCACTATCAGTTTAGCGGCTAAAGGTGTAATTAATATGTTGAAAGCTATTCCGGGAATTAATATAGGTGCGAGCGTTTTAAATGCAATCATTGCAGGTAGCATTGTTGCTGCTATTGGAGAAGGTTCAATATATGTATTTGAAAAAATATATAAGGGGGAGAAAAATGCAACGGATATTGATTGGATCAAAAAGGTCATGGAAGGTAAATTGTCATCAGAGTTCATTGAGAATGTCAAAAAAGTATTAGAAAAGATCTCTGAAAGTACCGATAAAAAAACTATAGGGAAAGTCATTTCAGATGTTTTTGCAAAATAAATGTTCTATCAGGTAAATATCATTTCAAGTGTTTTGGTGTATAAAGTGTAGTCGCTGCTCTCGCAGTGACTACTTTTTTGCACCCTCCTAAATAATTATTATCATTTCCACCAATTTAACGTTCTGTAACATGGAACGTGGTTTTTTGGTGCCATGATGACTAATGGGAGTTCTCCCGAAAACCTATATAATTTACATAAAGAATTGATGTGTTTGGTAAAATTTATATGTAATGGAAGGAGTGAGGTTTAATGGAGGAGAAAAAGCTAGGCATACAATGGCCAATTACGATAGTCAGCGTAGGCATACTGCTGTTTGTCGTCATCTTTTTAGCAATTCGGCCGGATGTTACCGTCAACACAATCAATAATGTGTTTGGCATCACCATGAGCGGTGCAGGACCGTTCTTGCTCTTATTCGACCTAGGTTTGACAATCGTATGCTTTGGCATTGCCATGAGTAAATACGGGAAGATTAAACTGGGCGACGGCGATCCCGAGTATTCTATGTTCAGCTACATTGCCATGATGGCATGTGCGGCATTGGCATCCGCATCCATGTTCTGGTCGTTTACGGAATGGGCATATTACAACATCACACCGGGACTCGGAATTGAGGCAGAAACACAGGAGGCAATGGAAGCATCCCTTGGATATGCGTTTTTTCACTGGGGATTCCTTGCACAGTGCGTGTATGTGGGAATTGGACTGGTAACGGCATATGCATTGTACGTGAGAAAAATCAAGACCTTGAAGATGAGCCTTATTGCAGAAGACATGATGGGGGACTTCAAGTTCAAGAAGCCCATTGCTAGGCTTATCGACTTTATCGTTATATTCTGTACCTTGGGTGGTCTGGGCGTTTCCCTCGGACTGGGCATCCCGGTAATCTCAGGAGGTATCAACCGTGTCACAGGACTTGATGTAAACTTCCTCATGCAGGTTATTATAGTTATAGTATTGGGCGTAATATTTTCGTATTCTGCCTTTGTGGGTACCGGACGAGGTATGAAATTCCTTAGTGACAATACGGTAAAAGTGTTGGGGGTTCTTGTACTTATCATATTCGTGTTAGGGCCAACATCGTTCATACAGAAAATGTTTGTCAGTGCTTTGGGTAAAATGACATCAAATTATTTTTCCATGGCAACATTTACGGATCCCATTACCAACAGTGGATTTGCGGAAGCATGGACAATCTTCTTCATCGCTTTTCCCATGACCTATGCGGGTTTGATGGGAGCTTTCGTTGCTAAAATTTCCAAAGGTAGAAGCATTCGAAGCTTGGTTCTCGCCTGCAGTTTTGGTATATCCGGAGGAACGTGGGTGTTCTTTGGAATCAACAGTGGTCTGGCTATGGATAGAGAGTTGTCCGGAGAGTTCTCTATGATTGAAAGCGTAAAGAATAATGATGCATATGCAGGAGTTTTTCAATTGCTAGATACGATCCAGCCCATTGGAATCTTACTAGCTATCATTTACACTATCTGCGTGGTTGGCTTCATCTGCACCACCTTGGATACGGCTTCCCTTTGTTTGGCAAGTACCACATCTTCTGACTTGGATGAGAACAACGAACCCAAGAAGAAAGTACGACTTTTCTGGTGCATCATGCTGACCTTGCTGCCTCTGGCTCTCATGTTCTCCGGTGCATCCTTTGACGCTTTGAAGTCCTTGGCAATACTGGTATCCACACCACTTGCGGTGGTCCTCCTCTTCCTGATGATCGGACTGTTCAAGTGGATGAAGGTGGATCGCAGGACGCCGGGAAGATTAATCTATGTGAAAGATGACTTTGTAGATTATAATAGGGATAAAGAATAATTCTGTTATTATCTCAAAGGAGAGGATGAAAGTGGAAACGGGAATCACAGTAAGAGAAATACTGGACCATCAGTGCTTGCGTGAAATAGGCGTCTTGCGCGGTGGGGAAGCGGGGCTGGACAGAATCGTCAACTGGGTACACATCTTGGAAATCCGACATGTAATCAAGCAGAGCGTGGACAATAACGCAATGATATTGACCACCGGCATGGGGTTTACGGACACCCGGGCTGCTCTGGATTTCTTTCAGGACCTGATTGACCGTGGAGTGTCCGCAGTAGCAATAGAGACCGCCCTGTATTACCACGAAATCGACCGAGAAGTCATCGAACTAGCTGACAAGAATAATTTAGTACTCATTGAAATTCCGGTAATATCCCGATTCATCGATATATCCAAGTGCATCAATACAATGATCCTCAACAAGGAATCGGAGATATACAATGTGGCAGACCAATACAATACGAAGTTGGATGAGCTGAATGTACAGGGAAACTTGGCAGACGGCATTCGATATACGGCCCACTATCTCAATGTGAGTATTGCATATTTACCGGAAAGGGGCGAGAGCCTCATCACCTCGGACAACATGAAGGGCTGGAACAAGACCAAGATAGAGCGCTTGGACGAGCATCTTGTGGATGAGGAAATCTACTCCAAAGACAGCATAGCTATCAAAAAGCTCAACATACTGGATGCAGATGTGGGATATCTGGTATTCAGTGGGAATAACAAGAAGATAAGCTATTATGACTTGATTATCATGGAGAGACTTTCCAACACCATTAAGAATGAACTAAATCGAGAATTGCTGAAGGCAGAAGAAAACAGGTACAAAAAATTTGAGTGGATTAAGCTATGGATGGACGGTCAACTGAATCACGGACAAATTACCCGGCGATTGGAATCGGCATCTGTGGGACTTGCTCCGGAAAACTATTTTGTCTTCATCATTCAATTGCCGGACAATAAAGAGATTCATTGCAACAATCAATTTCTTCTCAATTCCATGGCCATTAAGAAGTGCTTTGAAGATGAGGGGATGGAAGCGATTGCGACCTTTGAGAAGGATAAGTTAATCTACGTAGTCATGAGCAAGCACAGCGGTGAAAACTTACCGGATAGAATCGAGAGCATCATCAAGAAGTTGCAAACCTATAAAAATCTGTCATTTGATTACAGCAGAACATTGTTTTCGGCAGGGAAGATTGTAAAGGACAGCGGAGAAGTGAGCAAGAGTTACCATACAGCTTTGGAATTACTGGAGTTGGACGGAGACGGCGACAGAATCAGGATATATGACAAACAGAACATCGGCAGAATGCTGAAGAATATCCGAACTGAGGCATTGGAGGAGTTTGTGGAAGATAATCTTCGCGAGCTTCTCAACGAAGAAAACAAGGAGCTTCTCCAGACATTAAAGGTATATTTTGACCAAAGTTGCAACAAACAAAAGACGGCAGAACAGCTCTTCGTGGTAAGACAGACCCTATACTTTCGGCTTCATAAGATCGAAGACATCTTGGGTAAGGGATATGACGAGGGGGAGAAGAAGTTCTCCATTGAGTTTGCTCTGCGAGCCCACGATTATCTGGACAACGGGCACTTGACAAAAAGCAAGAAAAACCAATAGCATTCCCTTACACTGCGTCAAATGACGAACAAAGTATTTGTACCTATACTAAATGTAAGAAGAGTTATAACTGTAACCAATGATATAAATAAAAAGGAGGAGTTATGGTACTAACAAGAATGGGCGACGGAGCATTTGTCGAAATGACAGAAGCGGAGATTCGCAATGAAGTGGAAGAGGGTATGACCAAAGCCACCACAAAAGGAAAATGCCCTCCACTAACAGATGATGATATCAAACAGTTGATGGTCATCATCTGCCAAAAGAGAAAGTTTGTAAGTGTGGAAAGAGGAAACGAGTTGGTATTGACCTACGACTCACAGCCTTTGAAGTTTACCAGATTGGGCCTGCCCATCGCTCTTCCACAGATCCTTCAGACCTATGAAAGAGCACTTATGGCTGACACCCTGGAAATGTGCTATGTACACTACAGTGCCAAGCCGGTGAAGATGATTCTTCCCGAGGAAGAGTCCGCAGTGGCAGAGACCTTACTGACAACGATTCCTGCTTTGCTCTACGGCGTTATGCCCAACATGCCACTGTACTCAAAGCCTGACGGTCCCTTCGATAACGCATCGGAGCTGATGCCACAAGGTAAGATTCAAGAGGCAAGAGAGGCACAGGTAGAAGCGGCTGTTGCTCTGAGAGATGACTTGAACCTACTTGCGGATTCCATGTATGCAGCCGGTGCAGACGGATTGGACTTTGACACAACTGCAGCCGGTGGAGATGCTGAGTTTTATGCCTGTCTGCACGCTATAGAAGACATTCGCAAGAAATACCCCGATATGAACATCAACGTTGGAATGTCCGGTGAGTTTATCCTCGGCTTCCACGGTGAGCTGGAGTACAAGGGGGAAAGATTGGCAGGAATGTATCCGGCAGACCAGTGCAGAATGGTTGAGGCTGCCGGCGCAAATGTTGTGGGAGCAGTCGTCAACACCAACACCAGAAAGAGCTTCCCCTGGAACTTGGCAAGATCCTTGACTTTGATCAAGCATGCGACGGAAGTTTCCGGTATCCCCGTTCATGCCAACTTGGGAATGGGCGTTGGCGGTGTACCTATGCAGATTACACCACCTATTGACTGTGTTTCCAGAGCATCTACGGCCATGGCGGAAATCGGCAAATTGGACGGTTTGTAGGTAGGCTATGGAGACCCTTCGGGAATGGCTATCGTGCATAGTCAGGCTTCAGGAATGGGCGGCGTGAGAACTGCTGGAGATCTGGTTGCTAGGATGCAGCTGGCGAAAAGCATGAGACTCAACGACGCAAAACAATTTGTAGCCGACAGACTGAAGGTTGGTCTGAGAGATTTGACCGACGAAGTTGTCATGCGCGAAATCCGAGAAGAAATGGACCTTGGAACAGTCTTCATGGGATACGGCGCGCACAGCCGTGGTATCGAAGCAAAGGCAAAGATTGCAAAGCTTTTGGATATCAAAATCAACTGTGTTGAAAAGTTTATGGAAAAAACCGGTATGAAATACTAGAGAAGGAGAAGATCTCATGATAGATGAAAAGATTTTATGTGCAGCAAAGGAATCTATTCTAGAAGGCGAAATCGATACTGCAGAAGAAATTGCTAACAATGGATTGGCAGATGGTCTCGACCCGGGTGAGCTGATTGAAAAAGGATTTGTACCCGGCATTATGGAAGTTGGCGAACTCTTTGAAGATGGAGAGATTTTCCTTCCGGAAGTAATGATGGCGGCAGACGCTATGAAAGCTGCGGTAAAGATTCTCTCCGCAGCCATTGAGGAACAGGGCGGTGCCAAAGAGGCAAAGGCAAAGATTGTTCTTGCTACCGTAAAGGCGGATGTTCATGATATCGGAAAGGGTATCGTTGCATCTCTCATGGTTGCCAACGGCTTCGAAGTGTTCGACTTAGGTCGTGACGTTCCCAGTGAGAAGATTGTCAACACCGCAATAGAAAACGATTGCCAATTCATCGGCAGCAGCGCCTTGCTTACCACCACAATGGTGAACCAAGGAGAAATCGAAAAACTGCTTGCAGAAAAAGGCATGAAGGGCAAGATTAAGACGATTGTCGGCGGTGCCCCTGTCACCATCCGTTGGCAGGAAAAAATCGGAGCTGACGGCTTCGGTGAGACTGCGGCAGAAAGCGTACGACTTGTCAATCAATGGATGAAAGAATAGCTGTTTCAATTCGGACGATCCCAGAACATCGGGTTTTGGGATCGTTTTTTTACTTTCTTGCACTTTCCACAGCATATTTATTCTGTTTTTCGATTTTTTCGAGCAAACTGATATAATTCTCGTTGACTTGTATACTGCATATTGCTATAATTTTGACGAAACAAAATCGCTTTAACCAATTAAAGTGACTGAAGAGTTTTGTTAACCTTGAGGATAGTTAGAGAAGGAGGATCCAATGGGCAAGTTAGATGGAAAAGTTGCGATTATAACCGGTGCTACATCGGGCATGGGCAGAGACACAGCTTATGTATTCGCAGAAGAAGGTGCGAAGGTGGTTATCACCGGGAGAAACGAAGAAAGAGCCAAGGAAGTTGTGGATAATATCACAAAGAATGGTGGAGACGCCATCTATGTGATTGCTGACATGGCCGATCGCAGTTCCATAGATAAAATTGTGGACGAAACTGTAGCAAAGTATGGAACCGTTGATGTATTGTTTAACAATGCGGGACTGTTGAGTCTATTGCCATCCATGGAAGTATCTTTGGAGGAATGGGACAAGATGTATCAGGTCAATGTAACTTCTGCATTGATGCTGGCAAAGAAGGTTGCTCCTATCATGAAGGAAAAGGGCAAGGGTGTGATCATTAATACCGGATCCATTGCGGGAACTTCTGCAAGATGGGGCCCATCCGCATACTGCACCACCAAGCATGCCATGAACGGCCTGACCAAGGCAATGGCAAGAGATATGGGACCGGAAATTCGCGTAAACGGTATCCTTCCCGGAGCCATCAAGACTGCTATGCTGGACAGTGCCGGTGGCGAAGCTGCTATGGAAGGCATGAAGGCTATGTCTCCGCTGGGCAGAGTGGGAGAAGGCAGAGAAATCGGAACTGTAGCATTATTCTTTGCTACCGATGATTCTTCCTTTATCACAGGACAGCTTCTCCGAGTTGACGGCGGAGTGGACTGCTAAAAAAACAAAAAAACTACCCGCCACGGGTAGGGCGCGTTTGGATTTAATATGATATGCTCTACATGAGAGGTATTTATAGATCGGTTAAATCTATACCCGCGTGCACGCTGATATCAACCCTTTGGACGATATCAGCGTGTATTAGTTTTTGGTTTCTTGCATCTTTTTCTATACATATGACGGAGAATGGAATATAATGGTACGAAAGTAGCTGAAGTGAGAAAAGGAGTGATAAAATGAAAAAGGTATTAGGAATTATCAGCGCTGTGACAGCGGTACTCGCACTCGTGGCAGTGATTATGGCAGTAACAAAGCAGGACGAATATTAGAAACATCGGCATGGTGTATGCGTTATTGTAAAGTCTTCTCTGATGTTTTATCGGGGAAGATTTTTCTGTAAATAAGAGGAGGATGCATGTCCAATCGATTAAGAGGGGAAAGTTCCCCATATTTGCTCCAACATAAGGATAATCCGGTGGATTGGTACCCCTGGGGAGAAGAAGCATTTGAAAAAGCAAAGACAGAAAACAAACCTATCTTCCTATCCGTAGGGTATTCCACCTGTCACTGGTGCCATGTAATGGAGCGAGAATCCTTTGAAAACACCGAGATTGCTGCAATGTTAAACAAGGATTTTATATCCATTAAGGTTGATCGAGAAGAGCGGCCGGATGTGGATTCTATTTATATGACCTTTGTTCAGAGAATGACCGGCAGCGGTGGATGGCCGATGACCTTGTTTCTAACACCGGACTTAGTCCCGTTCTTTGCAGGGACATATTTCCCGCCTACACCCAAGTACGGGGTACCATCCTTCCCGGACCTTGTGACGCGAATCGCAGAGCTCTGGGAGACCGAAAGGGATGCTCTCATAGGTGACAGCAAGAAGATTCAAGAGGCGGTGCTGGCAAGAAAGGGTTCAAAGGAGGAAGATGAAATCACCATGGAGGCCCTCAAAGAAACCTTTATGGGTCTATCTGCCGGGGAAGACAAGACCTATGGCGGATTCGGCGCGCAACCTAAGTTCCCAACGCCAACCCTTTCCATATTTCTCCATCGTTGGGGCATTTATGCAGGAGAAAAGAAGGCATTTCAGCTGGTGAACAACCAATTGGATGGTATGATTCGCGGTGGCCTTTGGGACCACGTAGGAGGCGGTTTTGCTCGCTACAGCGTAGATAAAAAATGGGAGATTCCACACTTTGAGAAGATGCTCTACGACAATGCCCTCATTGCCATGGTTCTGTTGGAAAGTTATGCCGTGGAGCGTAACCCCTTGTACCGTGAAATACTGGAAAAACTCTTCCGATTTATCCAAAGGGAAATGACCGATAAAAACGGTATGTTCTACAGTGCGCAGGATGCGGATAGTGAGGGGGAAGAAGGGAAGTTCCAGCTTTTCGATGAAGAAGAAATTCGTCAGATTTTAGGAAAAGATGCAGATGCGTTTTTCGATTTCTTCCCATTTACAAATACGGGCAACTTTGAGGGAAAGACACACTTGAACCTCATCGGAAATGATGATTGGAAAGATGAGGAAACAAGAAAAGAAATAGACCCTCTATTGGATAGGATTTATGATGCACGGGAAAAGCGGATTCATCCTTTCTTGGACGATAAGATACTAACGGCTTGGAACGGCATGATGATTCAGGCATATGCTCTGGCAGGAAATGTGTTGGAGGATCAGGAATACACAAAGAGAGCGGAAAGGGCTGCTGGAAGTCTCTTAGAGAGACATGTACAAGATGGAAACCTCTTGGGAAGCAGACGGGATGGCATCAACGGACCGGTGGGGAATTTAGAAGATGTTGCTTGGCTTGTGGGTGGCATGATTGCTTTGTATGAAAGTTCGTTGGATAGCCAGTGGTTGGAAGCGGCCGAAAAATGGTGCCGATATATGACGGAACACTTCTTGGGAGAAGACGGTGGCTTTTACTTAACCATGGAAACCGTGGAACACTTGCTATATCGTCCTCGAGAATTATATGACGGTGCAGTGCCTTCTGCCATAGCCGTAGCCGTTATGAATCTGATTAAAATAGCAAGGTTGACACAAAAGGAAGAGTTTCTATCGGTGGCTGACAGACAGCTGGAACTCTTTGGCGGAGAAGTAGCCTCTTCGCCACAGGTACATACTTGGATGCTGGCGGCCTACCTTTTACGAACGACAGACGGGAAGGACTTGAAACTCGCGGGAGTTACTAGGGAGGATGCTCTGGAGTGGTCACAAACTTTCCGTAGCCAATTCCACCCTTATGATTTCATTATCTTAGAAGATGGACAGGAGTCGACTTTGCAAATTTGCAGACAAGGGACCTGCCTCATGCCCGTAGCGGGTAGGGAGGCTATTCAGGCCGCATGGAAGGATGCAGGAGGTGGCTTATATGAAATATAGAGATTTGATGGAACCATATCCCGAGAAAAACATCATCAATTGGGATGCTCCCATCAGCATAGCTGTGAATATGATGAAACAGAAAGACCTGCCCCTTTTGATTGTGCGAGGGGAGGAAGAAAAATTAGGCATCTTATCAAAGAACAACCTACTGGATGCATACTTGGGAGAAGTCTCTGTAAACAAACCTCTTTCTCATTTAATAACGGAAAGAACCGTCATCACAGATGAAGAGGGAGAGGTTGATAAGAATCTTTTTAAAGATACGGAACACATCATTGTCACCAATGGGAAAGGGGCGGTAACAGGTATTATTACCCCTGAAGCAATTCCTCAGGCTACTATGAAAAATGCTATAGAGCGAATGAAAAGTGAAATCGCAACGAAAAAAATCCTCAATCAGGAGGAAGACATCCTCGATTGGGAAGACACATATTTTTGGAATAGCGAATACGTTGATTTCATGGAGCGGCTTGCAAAATTGATGCATGTAAACAAGCAACTATGGGATATCATTGAACATTCTTCCGACAGCATTTATGTTACGGATCAGGATGGTATTTCTGTCTATGCCAACGAATCCTTTGAAACGATGACAGGCGCAACGGTCAAGTCGGTCATCGGAAAATCTGTAATGGACTTGGAGGAACAAGGGATCTATCGACCTTCTGTCAGCGCCATTGTTCTTCGTGAGAGAAGGCAGATTACACTCATGCAGAGAGGAATCAATGGAAAGGACTTAGTGGTAACGGGGACACCTGTATTTGATGAAAACAACAACATCTATATGGTTATTTGTAACAGCAAGGCGATTGAAGACCTAAGCTTGTTGAAAAACTATATTTCTCAAATGAAGCCGTCCACAATAAAACAAGTCAACCAAGCGAAGGAAAATGCAGTGGCTATCTTTAAGAGCGACTATATGGCCGAGCTTTTGAAGACTGCCAATAAGGTAAGTCAGGTGGACTCCACTGTTCTTCTTACGGGAGAGTCGGGAACCGGAAAGGGTCTTATTGCGAGATATATTCATCAAAATAGTGTGCGTAGCGATATGCCAATGGTGGAGATTAACTGTAGCGCAATTCCGGAACAGCTCTTTGAATCGGAACTCTTTGGATATGGCCCCGGAGCGTTTACGGGAGCGCATCGAGAAGGAAAACCGGGAATCTTTGAGGTTGCCGATGGTGGAACCCTGTTCTTAGATGAAATTGGGGACATGCCCATGCACATGCAAACTAAGCTGTTGAAGGTTCTGCAGGATCGAAAGTTCACAAGAATCGGATCCGTGACTCCTATTGAGATTAACGTTAGAATCATTGCTGCGACCAACCAGGATTTAAGGCAATTGGTTGAAAAAGATCAGTTTCGTCCGGATCTCTTCTATCGTCTCAATGTCTTCCCCATACACATTGCGCCTTTGCGAGAACATCCGGAAGATGTTCACAAGTTAGCTCCTCACTTTATTGAGAAGTATAACGAAAAACATTGTAAAGATGTTCAACTCACTGAAGAGGCAATTAGAAAACTCTCAGAGTTTTCTTGGCATGGAAATGTAAGAGAACTGGAACACTTCATAGAAAGAATTGTCATAATCTATGATGGCACGGTGGATGCAAAGGACCTAGATTTCAGTGAAGAGGTCCAAGGAGCGAAGAAGGGTGTAATGGTTCATGAGATAATGCCTCTAAAGGAAGCGATAGAAGAAACCGAGCGGCAACTAATTAATTTAGCGACTTGTATCAGTGAAAACAGTTACACAGTGGGTGATCTTTTACAAATCAGCCAAGCCAGTGCTCACCGCAAAATTACCAAATATAAAGGGCATAATTCAAAATAGAATTAAGTCAATTCAACTGGGAATTAAGCAATGCCAACGTTTTTCGTATTATTATTCAACAAAACCCAAAAATGAATGAATGCTATTTCATTCATTTTTTTTCTTCACATAAAAACGTTGAAAAATCCAGGTTTAAAGGTTGGCATGTTCATTGCTTTAGAGTGTTGTATGGTATTTTTCTATGTTTATGAAGGAGGAAAAAGATGTCGATTCTCACACTCAGTACCATTATCCTTATCATTCTGGTCATTGCGTTTATCGGAATGGGGATTTGGTTCAAACGGTTGGTAACAACCTCAGAAGACTTCCTGCTGGCAGGAAGAAGTGCTCCCTTCTGGCTCATGGCGGCGGCCTATTTAGGTGGTTATGTAGGTGGAGCCAGTGTATCCGGTTATGTTGGGTACGGTTTCAATGGTGGTATCTCTCAAATGTGGACATCCATGTTCGTCGTAGGGGGCATCACTATCTTTATTATGCTCTTTGCTCGAAGGCTGAACTACTTTGGAAGGAAAACCGGTGCAGTAACTTTAGCGGACTTTGTATGTACTAGATACGGTGAAGGGCTCCGTCTACCAATGGCAATCTTCTCTGTTCCCAGGCCTGCTTTTTTGACAGGAATGCAGATACTATCCATTGCAATCGTGCTTAATATCAACTTTGGACTGGAAATTAAGTATGGCGTTTGGCTTTCTGCGATTATTATTCTCATGTATATGATTACGGCGGGACAGTATTCTGCACTGATTACCCAGTGGTTCCAGAGTATTTTACAGTCCTTAGGTATTGTGCTATTTGCCATTATGGTGTTTAAGCTGTTTGATTCTCCTAATGCGGCTTTGGATGCAATATTTGAAATCATGCCGGAAGGTTCTGTCAGCCTGTGGAATGTGACTTTCCCCGTTTGGTCCATGTGGTTCTTAACGCTAGGGCTTTTCTACTTGGTAGACCCTTGGATTTACATGTGGGCATATATCGGTAGTACACCTAGAACTGCATCAAACGCACAGCTGGCTGTTCTTGGCGGATCCTACTACAACGTACTACCTTTTATAGCAGGTCTTGCTTTGGCTGCCGCAGGCGTAATGGGCATCGTAGCGGTTCCTGCTGACATGACCAGTGATGCACTTTATGCTTGGTTCTGTATGAACAATATGCCGGTAGTGATTGGAACTATTGTAGTTGTAGGTCTTCTCATGACTATTATTTCCTGCGGTTCGTCCTTTGCCATGAACGGTGTTACGATTTTAACTCGGGACATTTATCAGAGACTAATCAACAAGAATGCAACAGATAAGCAGTCGCTTCTGGCTAGCAGAATCTCCTTAGTTATTGTAATGTTTATCGGTATCGCTAGTGCATTATGGCTACCCATTCTGGTTCCCCTATGGGTACTTGCCCAAGCTATCGGCATCTCCGGTCTCTTTGCACCGGTTATGAGTGCTTGGTTCTGGAAGCGCTCCACCACTGCAGGTGCCAAAGTATCAGCGTGGGGTGGCGGTCTGGCGGCTCTTGCTTGGGCTGCTTGGGTTTGGTCCACAACAGGAAGTCCCGGCAATTTGGTATTTGGTCTTCATGCCGGCCACGTTGGTTTGGCAGTTTCTATCGTCCTTATGATAGTAGTGTCCTTAGCTACGAAACCGGAATACGACAAAGCCCTCATCACAGACTACAAGCGTTTGGGAGATGAAATGAAAGAAAATACACCGGAAATTGCTAATGAAACAGGAACCGGAGTATTCGGATGGCTAGGTGCACATTCAGGAGCGATTAAGCTTCTTTGGGTCATTGTCGGTGTATTGTTTATTCTGCACTATTTACTTGCATTCGTCTTCCATATGAAGGTAATTGCAATGATTATGCTGTGGGTTGGCTTGGTTGCAGGTGTATTGCTGCTTCTGGTTCTTCTAGTATTGGGGTTGCGCGATGTAATGAACATGGTGAAAGACCACAAGCGCAATGCGGAAGCGAATAAGCAGTAGCACAATAAACGAAGGGAAAGTGAAATGAAACAAGAAAAAATAAAAAAGTTTGTAAATGACTGGATAGAGGCGAATAAGCAAGAATTTCATGACATTGCAGATTTTATATGGGACAATCCAGAACTGGGATTGGAAGAATATAAAGCGTTGGAGAAACTCACCTCTGTTCTGAAAAAACATGGATTTGATGTGGTGACAGATCTTGCTGGAATGCCCACTGCATTTACTGCGACCTATGGAAATTCTGGTCCGGTGTTGGGCATGAATGTGGAGTATGACAGTCTTCCTGGACTATCACAAAATGAAGGTTGCTGCAGTAAAGATCCTGAGGTAGAAGGCGCGCCCGGACAGGGCTGCGGCCACAACCTACTAGGTGCGGCAGCGGTTATGGGCGGTGTGGCTCTGAGGTATGCTTTGGAAGAGTATGACATACCGGCAGTAGTGAAATTGTTTGGATCGCCGGCGGAGGAACAATGCGTTGGTAAGCCTTTTATGGGAAGAGAAGGTCTCTACGATGATGTGGACTTCTTCTTGGATTGGCATCCGTGGAACTACAACCGAGCCGATTACGATCACTGCAATGCTTACTTTAATATTAAATATCACTATAAAGGAAAGACATCCCACGGCAACTCGCCTTGGAACGGACGAAGCGCTTTAGATGCTGCTCTTCTCAGTGCTCATGCAATAGAAATGCTGAGAGAGCACTATGCCCCTGCGGCAGCAGATGCGGCAAATACAATCAACTATAGCTTCCCCGATGTAGGACCGGAGTTTCCAAGTGTGGTTCCCGACAAGACCACCATGTGGGTCATCGGAAGATTCAACACTTCTGACGTAATGTCGGATGTCATCAAACGAATTGATAAGTGTGCTGAAGCGGGCGCCCTTGCAACGGACACAACGGTTTCTAAGGAATTGATTACGGCGACTCATGAAAAGTTACCAAATAAGGTCCTGGCACAAATCGTCCATAACAACTTTACGGAAATTGGAACCCCTAAGTTTACGGAAGAAGAACATGACTTCGTAAAGAAAATGCAGAAGGCTGAAGGGCTGGAAGAGGTTGGCTTAGACGAGAAACTGAAGGAATTCGGAAGCAGTGGCACCGCGCTCTGCGACACGTCGGAGTTCAGTTGGAATGCACCTTATGCAACCTTCTGGATGACTATGGCACCTGCGGGTGGATGGCATAACTGGATGATTACTGCCTGCTCCAAGAGTAGCATCGGTAAGAAGGCAATGGACAATGCATCTAAAGTTTTGGCATCATCCGCCTTGGATGTGTTCACTTCACCGGATGTTCTGCAAGAGGCAAAGAAAGAGTGGAAGGAGCGACTTGATGGTAGGACATATGAATGTCTGGTACCCAAGGAGATTCAACCGCCTCTGGGGCTGAACAAGGCTACCATGGATAAGTACAGAAAGTAACAAATTGCACTGACTTGGCCCCCATTCTCAGGAATGGGGGTCTTAACTTACTATTGTCAAGACAGGGAAAAGTGATAGAATAGTAGTATAAATTGATGTAGTAAAAAGTCAGGAGTTACCATGGCGGAGTTTATGTCCTTAAAGGATCACGTTTATCAGTATATTTCAAATGAAATCAGCCAAGGAAAGCTGAAACCGGAAGAAAAAATAAAGGAAAATATCATCTGTGAAGAATTAAAGATCAGCAGGACGCCTGTAAGAGAAGCGTTGATTCAGCTTACGGCGGACGGTGTTTTGGAAAATATACCCCGTAAGGGTTTTGTGGTAAAGAAGATGGATGAAGCGGAAGCCGCTGAAATCTACATGATAATTGGTCTTCTGGACGGTTTTGCGGCAAGATTGGCATGTCCCTTGATTACGGATAAAGTAATTGCCGATTTAGAACTGTATATCAGCTATATGGATATGGCCATTGAAAAAGATAACTTGGAAATGTACTACAAGAACCAGGAAGAGTTTCACGATGTCTACTTGATGCTCACGGGAAATCACATTCTTGCAAATCAAATGGCGCTATTAAAGAAAAAGTTTTTACGGAGAAGCTATATTGTCAACAAGGGAATGAATACGAAAGAAGTATTATTCAGTGCAAATGATGACCATCGCAAGATGGTTGAGATGTTCAAAGAGGGCAAGGCTGCGGAAATTGAAGCCTTTGTTCGAGAAGTTCACTGGAATCCTGCGGTTGCATATATGGAAATGATTGAATAAAAAAACCATCTCACAAATTATTTGCAATTAGTTCAAGAAAATATTTATAAAATTTCGTGCCAATTCTATATTTATAATAAATTATGGAAGTTTTTGCAGTTTCATTGCATTGAAAAATAGCCTATGCTATAATGTCAGAAGCGAAAGCCGACTATAACTTAGTTTGTATGGAGGAAAAAAAGATGGGAAAAGAACTTATTTTCAAAGCACTAAAACACGAGAAGTTGGATGAAATCCCCTGGGTCCCCTTTGCAGGTGTGCATGCGGGCCTTTTGAAGGGATATACTGCGGAAGAAATGCTGCAGGATTCGGACAAAATCGTTGATTCACTCTTGGAAGTGAAGAAACTCTACATGCCCGACGGTATTCCAATTCTCTTTGACTTGCAGATGGAAGCGGAAATCCTGGGATGTGAACTGATGTGGGCGAAGGACAATCCTCCCTCAGTGAAATCTCACCCGCTGGAAGGCGAAATGACGCTACCATGTGACTGCCTCATGCCGACGGAAGAATCCGGAAGAATTCCTATGGCGTTGGATGCGACCAGAAGAATCAAGGAAGCTATCGGTGATGAAGTTGCAGTTTACGGACTGATTTGCGGACCCTTCACCTTGGCTTCTCATCTGAGAGGAACCAACATCTTCATGGACATGATGAGAGAAAAGCAGTATGTCAAGGATTTGGTAGGATTCTGTGGTCAGGTTGCTGTAAAGATGTCTCAAATGTACATTGATGCTGGCGCGGATGTCATCGCAGTCGTTGACCCGTTGATCAGCCAGGTATCCCCCAAGATGATCGATTCTCTACTTGCAGAATCCTTCACAGGCGTATTCGACTACATCAGAAGCAGAGGCGTTCTGTCCAGCTTCTTCGTATGCGGAAATGCGACACAGCAGATCGAGTCCATGTGTAAGACCGGTCCCGACGGTGTCTCCGTAGACGAAAACGTAGATCTTGCGAAGGCAAAAGAAGTAACCGACAAGTACAACATCTGTATCGGCGGTAACATTCCGTTGACCACAACCATGCTCCACGGAACACAGCAGGATAACATTCAGAGCGTTATCAACTTGATTGATAGTGTTGAGAACAAGGACAACTTCATCGTGAGCCCCGGCTGCGACATGCCTTATGCAACACCAATCGAGAACACCATTGCTTGTGCGCAGGCAGCTAAGTTCCCGGAAAGCTCCAGAGAGCTGATCAAGAACTATGAAGGTGGCGCTTTTGATGATATCGAAGTGGAAATTCCTGATTATGCAAACTCCGACAAGGTAATCATCGAACTCTTCCTGTTGGATCCCAAGCAGTGTGCTGCATGTACATACATGTTGGCTGCAGTTGAGGATGCCTTTGATGAGATGAAGGATATTGCAGAGTATCGCGTATATCAGTACTTCATCAAGGAAGATATCGCCAGAACACAGAAGATGGGCGTTGCACAGCTTCCGTCACTGTACATCAACGGCGAGGTTGCATGGAGCTCCATCATCCCCAGCAAGGAAGAATTGTTGGAGGCAGTAAAAGCAGCAGCAAAATAACAGTAATATAAGAGGTGAATAAAATGATCCATTTGGTAGTATTGACCGGCTTCTTGGGAGCCGGAAAGACGACGCTCATGAAGCGTACCCTGGAAGCTTTTTCCGATGAAAAGACCGGGGTGATTATCAACGAGTTTGGCAGTGAGAACATCGATGCCGTGTTGGTAAAAAAAGAGGGAATCGAGATTTCCGAGCTATCAAATGGATCAATTTTTTGTGCCTGCATCAAGGACAAGTTCGTAGACAGCCTGATTGAAATGTCCCACATGGATATCGACTACCTCTTTATTGAGGCCTCGGGTCTTGCCGACCCCTCCAATATGGAGACCATCCTCTCGGGGATTTCCCATAAGACGGGACGAGACTATAATTATCATGGGACTATTTGTATCCTGGACGGAGAGAGTTTCCTGGATTTGATGGAAGTTTTGCCTGCCGTTACTTCTCAGCTGGAGTACTGCAGCGCAGTCATCATCAACAAGGAAGATTTGATCACACCGGAGCACTTGGAGGAAGTAAAGGAAAAAATCCTGGAATACAACAAGGACGCAGGGCTCTATGTCACCTCTTATTGTCAGGTGGATATACGCGAAATTGTTGATGCCATGGGCACGAAACTGATTAATCGTAAGCCGGGAAGAGAGACTTCCAATACGGAAGGCAACAGAGCCACTACCTTTATCGCAAGGGGGAATGAAGAAATTCCTTATGCATCCTTAGAGGCCTTTGTAAAAGATGTTGTGGGAGAAACCTACCGTGTGAAGGGTTTTGTCGCAACGGATAAGGGTAATATTGAAATCAGCACTGTTGGGAAGAACATCAACCTTCTTCCTTGGGACGAGTCCATTAAGGAAAATAAAATCGTATTGATTTCCTCCGTTGGGTTTAAACTGATGAGTACAATCACAAAGGGCTTGCGAGAGCACCTTGACAATAAGATGCACGTTTGATGGGAGGAAGATGAAAAACCAGAACGTAGTAGTTAATATTGACAAAGAAGCCTGTAAAGAAACCGCGAATGGACTTTTCACGCAGAATAGCGGATTGCATCGAAGCGGGAAAAAACAGGAAAGAATAAAGAAAAATGCGGAAGAAATCAGGGAACTGATTGAAGATCGAATATCTCCAAAGGCGGTGTATTCCTTTTTTGATCAGGTAACTTTAGATGGGAAGGAAGCGACCATCGGCAACCATGTCTTTACATGTCATGCCTTTGAACAGCTGGAATCTTCCCAGGTGAAGGGCGCCTATGTATACGTGTTGACTGCCGGAGACTTCACCCTTGACGACCGACCCATTATGGACCAACTTCTGGCAGATCTCTGGGGAACGGCATTTACCGATGCTGCCAGGGAACAACTACAGATAATTTTAGGAGAAGATCAATATCTCAGCAATGGTTTTGGACCCGGCTTCTACGGAATGGATGTCAACCAAATGGGAGATATTGCCGGCCTTGTGGATCCGGGATTAATCGGCATTGAAGTAAAGAGTAGCAGCATTTTGGTACCGCTAAAATCCTGCGCCGGGATATTTTTCCTGGTGGATGAGGATTTCAAACCCATATCATCGGAATGTGAAGATTGCAGAGGGACAATGACCAGCTGCAGTCTATGTAATATAAAGAGAATGCAAGAAGGTAAAAAAATGAACAACGAGAAAAAGAAAAAGGAAAAGACCGTATTCAAATGCACAGGGATTTGTTCCCAGTGCGGAAGATGTAAAAATGCAGGGATGATTGCAGGGGCGAACAAAAGAAAAACAAAGCTTTTAACATTGCCTGAAGATTTTGTGCCTGCCAAAGGCGACCAGGGCTACGGCTTTGCCTTCGACGTAGGGACCACTACGGTGGTTGGGATGTTGGTGGATCTGTATACGGGAGAGCATTTGGCTTCTCTGGCGAAGACCAACCCCCAGAACAAGCACGGTTTAGACGTCATATCCAGAATCACTTTTTCCAACGAGGGAAAGGAGAACTTGGAACTTCTTCACAAGGATATTGTCGGCTGTCTCAATGAGATCATCGACGAATTATGCGAAGAACACGATGTGGCCAATGAAGCCGTTTTGCGCGTGACCTTCTGCGGAAACACAACTATGTCTCATATCTTCGCAGGTTACGATCCCATTACCCTTGCCTTTGCACCCTTTGCTCCTGCCTACACAGGAACCCTGATGTTCAAGGGGAAGGATTTGAATCTTCACATGAAAGATGACGGCGACATTATGGTATTCCCCAACATCGCCGGCCATGTAGGAGGGGATATTACCTCCGGCATCTTGGCAACTAGATTCTTAGATATAAAAGAATTGACTGTTTTTATTGACATCGGTACAAACGGTGAAATCGCCATCACCGATGGCAAAAAGGTTTTGGCATGTTCCACAGCTGCAGGTCCTGCATTTGAGGGCTCTGCCATTTATCAAGGAATGCGTGCTGCTCCGGGGGCCATAGAAAAAATACAGATTGAAAAGGAAAAGGTCCTTTTCCGAACCATTGATGATGTGGTTCCTGTGGGTATTTGCGGAAGCGGACTCATCGATGCCATTGGCGAAATGATAAACGCAGGGATTATTAAGAAGACGGGAAGATTGGCAACGCCCAAGGACTTTGCGGAGAAGAATCCGGAGATCGGTGAGCGCCTGCGAGAGCGAGACGGAAACCGAGAGTTTGTTTTGGTGTACAAAGAAGATGGGGAAGATATCGTCATCACCCAAAAGGACGTGCGAGAAGTTCAGCTTGCCAAGGGAGCAATCTCCGCCGGTATCAGCATAATGCTGGATCAGTTGGGAGCGAAAAAATCAGACATTAAGAAGGTAATTGTTGCAGGAGCCTTCGGTAGTTTCATTGACAAAGAAAGTGCAATTACAATCGGTTTATTGCCTCATGTTCCCCTTGATGATATCATATCAGCAGGGAATACTGCAGGAGCAGGAACTTTGATGGCATTGACCAACGCTGACGAAGCGATCACGGCGAAGGAAATTCCCAACCGTGTAGAGCATGTGGAGCTGGCATCCACAAGAGACTTCCAAGAGAAGTATGTAGGTGCCATGGCGTTTTGATTAAGGGGGGCAGATCGGATGGATCGCGTGGACTCTAAATCCTCGTAGCCGAGTGAAACTCTCGGGCTCCTCGCCAAATATCAAAGGAGATGGAAAATGTATAATAGAGAATCTCTTCTCACGAAAGAAGAAATACTGGACATCTTAAGGTGCGACTCTGAAGAGGAATTGGAAAAGATCTATACCCGAGCCGAAGAGGCCCGGGAAGAACATATTGGCAAAAAAATATTCACCTATGGATTCGTATACTTCACCACTTGGTGCAGGAACGACTGCGCTTTCTGTTACTTTAGAAAGAGCAACGATATAGAACGATATAGAAAAACACCCGAGGAAACTTTGGCGCAATCCAAGCGCCTGGCTGAATCGGGTGTCAATTTGATTGACTTGACCATGGGAGAAGATATGGTCTTCCATAGAGAAAAGTTTGCATCTGTCATGGAAATCGTTGGGAGAATCAAGGAAGAGCTGGATCTTTCCGTGATGATATCTCCCGGGGTGATCGATGATGAGCTGATAGATGGCTTTGCGGAAGCAGGAACGGACTGGTATGCTTTGTATCAGGAAACACATAACCGAAAGGTCTTTGAGAAGTTGCGACTGTCACAGGATTACGACGACAGGATGCATGCAAAGCTCTATGCAAGAGAAAAGGGTATGCTCATTGAAGAAGGCTTGCTCATGGGCGTTGGAGAGAGTTTGGAGGACGTGGCAGATTCTATCATTGAAATGGGTAAAATCGGAGCCTCTCAAGTGAGGGTCATGAGCTTTGTTCCCCAAAAGGGAAGTCCCATGGAGAATGTTCAGACTCCCGATCGCCACTTGGAGCTGAAGACCATCGCCGCTATGCGACTGGCATATCCTCACGCATTGATTCCCGCATCTTTGGATGTGGACGGAATCACAGGGCTTCGTAACAGAATCCATGCCGGTGCCAGCGTTGTAACATCCATCATCCCACCGCAATCGGGACTTATGGGTGTGGCGAATAGCACACTGGAAGTGGATGAAGGCGGGCGAACCGTAGATGAAGTACAGGAAATCTTAGGGGAAATGGGACTGCGTACAGCAACGGCAGCGGAATACAAGGAAACCATAGAGGCGCTGAGATGAGGAAAATTGCTATTGTAGGGGGAAAGTTACAGGGACTGGAGGTCTGTTATTTAGGGAAAAAAGCCGGAATAGAAGTGACACTGATTGATAAAGACGAAAATGCACCTGCAAAGAATCTTTGCAGTCGGTTTGTGCAGGGAGATGTTTTGTCAAGGGATCCACAGGTTTTAGAGGTCCTTACGTCGGTGGACATGGTGTTGCCCACCATTGAAAACGATGAAGTTTTGGAGACTTTGGAAAAGCTCGCGCAGGAACTGGGATTTGTATATGCCTTTGATTCTGCGGCATATAAAATATCTTCTTCCAAGCTGCTGTCCGATGCGTTTTTTCACCGCCACGAGGTGGCAACGCCCAGGTATTATCCCCAAGGGAATCCTCCCTATATTGTGAAACCGGACAATGAAAGCGGAAGTCACGGCGTGCGGTATTATGATTCTCGAAAAGAACTGGAAAGGTTCTTAGAGTCTAAACCGGAAAAGATGATTGTACAGGAATTTCTGGAAGGACCGTCCTACTCCATAGAGGTAATCGGTTTTCCCGGGAATTACCGCACATATGAAATCACCCAGATCCATATGTCAGAAGACTTTGATTGCAACATGGTTACGGCACCTTGTGACCCGGTGACACGGCGGCAAGCGGAAGATTTTGCCCACATGGCGGTAACCGTTGCCTCACTGATGAATCTGAAGGGAATCATGGACTTTGAAGTCATCGACCATAATGGCCAGTTTAAGCTCTTGGAAATTGATGCAAGATTTCCCAGCCAGACCCCAACGGTGGTCTATCATACCAGCGGCATGAATCTATTGGAGGAACTCTATGACATTTGCTGTAACGGCGTATTCAGCAATCCCTATCCCGGGGAGCGATATTATTCTTCCTTCGAACACCATCTTTGGGACGGAAAAAGTTGGAGAACGGAGGGCGAGCATATTATGACAGAGGGCTTCCCCCTGGACTACTATGAAGGTCTTTGGGGTGCGGATGAGGTCATCACCGACTATCAAGCGGACGGAGATGTCTTTCGAGCCACTTTGATTCAAAAGGCTGTCACGGAGGAATTGCTGGAAAGAAAGAGAACTGAGGTTTTGAAATGTCTCAAAAATACACGGTAGCGCAGATACAAAGACTTGTGGAACTCAATGCGGCTGAGGACGTTACCGGGAAAGAATTTGAAACTGTCGAGGAAAGAAACTCCTTTTTTAAAGAGGTGGAAGCCCGCTTAGTCAGAGAGAACCGAGGGAAATTATCCCATCTTCTCAAAGAAAAGCATCTTCCCCTTACACTTGCTGTGGAAGATAATTTGTCGAAATGGTTGACGGAAGAGGTGGACTTTACAAGGGTTGCCACTCCCATTATTATCACTTCGCAACAGCTGGAAAAGATGGGCATCACAGCGGGACATCCCCTGCGAGAGCAGGTCTTTTGGGTGGAGAATAACAAGTGTCTCAGGCCCATGCATGCCCCTAACCTGTATGGTTTAATGAGGGATATTTACAAAATCACAGGAGAGCCGGTGCGGATTTTTGAAGCCGGATCCTGTTTTCGAAAGGAAAGTCAAGGCGCCAAGCACATGAACGAGTTCACCATGCTCAATTTGGTGGAACTGGCAGGTGTCAAGGAAGGGGAGCAGCTCCCGCGTTTGGAAGAACTGGCTCACGGAGCGATGAAAGCGGTTGGCATAGAAGACTATGAAATCGTCGTGGAGAAGTCTGAAGTATACGGCGAGACGGTAGATATTGAAGTAGACGGTGTGGAGGTGGCATCAGGGGCCTACGGACCGCACCCCTTGGACGGACAATGGGGCATATTCGACACCTGGGTGGGAATCGGTTTCGGTTTGGAACGAATCGCCATGATGAAGGGAAATTACCAAACCATTAAGAGAGCGGGAAAGAGTCTGGCATATCTGGACGGCGTTCCTCTAAAGCTATAGGAGAGAAACATGACAAGATTGAAGACGGAATGGATTCAAGATATAGAACATGACGTGAAGAAGTGGGATGCGTCTCTAAAGGAGTTGACCGGTGCAGGACTGTGGGAGTTGGCCATGAGAGGCAACGGCGGAAATCCGGAGATTGAGAAGGAGAGGGGCAGATGCCGTGTAGGAGCGGTCTCCATTACTTCGGGACAGGGGGTGATTAGCACCTTCGCCGAGTCGGTGGCGGCAATCGTAGACGCCCTGGGATTTGAAGTTTATGTGTCAAAAAAGACGGACGTAAACGGGATTTATGAAGCCCGAAACTGGGGTGCCGATATTGTCTTTGTTGCAGATGACGACCGTTTTTTGGCACTGAATCTTAAAAATAGTTACTTGGGCGAAAACGACAGAGGTACGGCCCGTGGCTATGTAGAAGCCCTTCGAGGGATGATGGAGAAGAACGGGCTGGGAGATATTGCCGGCCGCAAAGTTCTTCTTCTAGGCTACGGCAGGGTTGGGAGAGAAATCGAAGCATATCTTCTAAACAAGGGTGCAGAACCTGTGATTTATGACAGGGACAAAGACATTCAAAAGGAACTTGAGGGAAAGCAGTCTATTGACAGTGCCGACGAAATAAAGGAATACGACCTGATTATGGATGCCACATCCACCGGACCTTGGATTTCCAAGGATATGCTTCATCCGGAAGCCCTAATTGCGGCACCGGGAATTCCTTTCTCTTTGGATGAGGAAGCAAAAAAGCATTTTCAAGGCCGATGGATCCATGACAAGTTGCCTATAGGCATCGCGGGAATGTTGGTCTCCGCCATGGGAGGCGAAGATGGGAAATAGTGATGAAAGAAAGAGGTATTACCGGAAGAGAACGGAGTTGTTTCTTCTTCTCGAGAAGATGAAGCTTTGGCCATCTTCCTCGGGAATCCTTCATGGCATTCGCTCCATCGATGTCAAGGGGGATTATGCCATCATTGTGACCCACTGTGGACAGGAGATGCGGGTGCGCAACTCCAGAAAGTCGAGAGCGGCAAGGTGGCTGCGAAACAAGTGGGCGGTGCGACCTTGCTCCAAATGCAAGGTGCCGGAGTGGAAGTTGAAGAAGTACACGGCGACCATGTTTTCTGAGTATGGGAGCGATTTACGCCACAAGGATGAAAGGTAAGAACAATGAGTATTGTAGAAAGAACAATTGTTGAAGTTGACCTGGCGGATTTATCCAAGGTAGATGCCCACTTTGGAAAGCATGCGGAAGTAAACATGGATGCCATTCCCAAACGACAGAAGCCTGTCATTGAGGAAACGCGCAAGGCATCCTTCGATAACTATCGAATTCGGAGCGTATACGAGTCCTTTGTCATTGATCGGATAGATGGAGATAAGATTTTTATGACCACTGGTCATGTGCTGGAGAGTAGTTCTCTGGCAAAGGCATTTGCCAAGTCCAAGGAAATCGTCTTGATGGTGGTCTCCCTTGCCGGCTATGATGAAGTGGCATCCACTTTTCCCAAAACGGTGGAAAAGTACTTTGTGGACAGCTGGGCTACCGCCATGGTGGTCAATGCTTCCCATGTTGTGAGGGATCGGCTCATGAACGAACTGAACGAAAAGGGCTGGGAGGGAACATTTTCTTGGAGCCCGGGCCAGCACAATTTGTCCATGGACAATCAAAGGCCCTTATTTGACATGCTTAGGCCGGAAGAGATTGACGTGAAACTCAATGATTCCTTTTTGATGATTCCGCAGAAAACAGAGTCCCTGTTCTTTGGAATCGGTAAAGAAAAAGAAGAAGAGGGCATGCGGCCCTGTGACTTCTGTGAGTTGCGGGAGACCTGCCCTTCGGCATACAGCGACCAAGTGTAAAAGGAGTGACGGTGGTACGCAGCCGATGGGCGGCGGAGGTATTGCGTTTTCGTATAACTTCATTTTTGCCCATTGACCTCAGCCTGAAGGCTCATAGCTAAAAAATTGCCCCATTTTGCCCATTTTGAAGAGGTTGCGGCTCATTTCCTTTGGCTACGTTAAGGGATATCACTCTCCATGGATAAAAAACGAGCATTTCCTTTGGCCATACCTCGTAATATTCATATATCTTAGCTAAAAATCTTCGCGCTGCCCTCACGGATACAATTGTAATAAATTTTATTGTAGACAAAGAATACCGACGCCTCACTGATTAAAGGGGAAATGACCACGAACAAGGCGCAATACTATTGACAATCCCCGGTTTCATACATATAATAACGGGGTATGAAAGTAAATATTGCGAGGCAGTGAAGAAACCGCTCCTTCCCCTAATATCCTTACAGAGAGGACACGAGATGCTGAGATGTGTTCGGTGAACGGAAGAGAGAGATCAGTTTGGAGCCTCATACCAAATGAAGTGGCAGTGATGGCTGCAAGCTAGGGTGGTACCGCGGTTACAAAATCGTCCCTGATCTATTTGTATCAGGGATTTTTATATTCCAAAGTCCCAAGTTAAAGGAGAAAACATGTTCAAGAATTTATCGGAAAAACCCATTGCACAGGTGCAAAACGACCAAGCGGATCTTTGGGATCAGGAGGATCTTCTCCATCGGTGTGTAACCACGAGAGAAGGAAACCCCGCATTTATTTTTTATGAGGGACCTCCCACAGCCAACGGAAAGCCGGGTATCCATCACGTAATTGCTCGTGCACTGAAGGATTCGGTTTGCAGATACAAGACCATGCAGGGTTTTGAAGTGAAGAGAAAGGCCGGTTGGGATACCCACGGGCTTCCCGTGGAAATTGAAGTGGAGAGGCAGCTTTCCATGAACGGAAAGCAGGACATTGAGGATTACGGCATCAAGGAATTTAACGAGAAGTGTAGAGAGTCGGTCTTTACCTACGAAGGAATGTGGCGGGAGATGACCAGAAGAATGGGTTATCTCATCGATATGAACGACCCTTACATCACCTTGGACAACGACTATATTGAAAGTGTATGGTGGATTTTTAGCGAGTTCTTTAAGGAAGGATTGGTCTACGAAGGCCATAAAATTCTTCCCTATTGCCCACGTTGCGGAACGGGACTGGCTTCTCATGAAGTTGCCCAGGGATATAAAGAGGTCAAGACATTGACCGTCACCGGAAAGTTTAAGCGTAAGGATGCAGACGAGTATTTCTTGGCTTGGACAACCACCCCTTGGACCTTAGCGTCCAACGTTTCTCTGACGGTAGGACCAAAGGTGGACTATATCAAGGCAGAAATGACCGAAGGGGATGAAGTGGGCAACGTATTCTATGTTGCCAAAGCTCTTGCCGATGATGTCTTGGGTGCCGGCTCCTACAAGGTATTGGAAGAGATGAAGGGCAAGGATTTAGAGTATGTAGAATACGAACAACTGATGCCCTTTGTGGAAGCGGATAAGAAGGGATTCTTCGTCACCTGCGCCGACTATGTTACCATCGAGGACGGTACGGGAATTGTTCATACTGCTCCAGCCTTCGGTGAAGATGACTATCAGACGGGAAGAAGATATGACCTACCGGTATTGAATCCGGTAGACTTGGAGGGAAAATACACGGAAACACCTTGGGGTGGTCGCTTTGTTATGGATGAAGGACTGGATGTGGATATCATTCGTTGGCTTGCGGAGGAAGATAAGATTTTCTCCAAGGAGAAGGTGGAGCACAACTACCCCCACTGTTGGAGATGCGGGACACCTTTGATTTACTATGCCAACCCCAGCTGGTACATTGAGATGAGCAAGCTGCGAGAGCAGTTGGTGGAGAACAATAAGGACATCAATTGGTTCCCCGATTATGTAGGGGAGAAGCGATTTGGCAACTGGCTGGACGAACTGAAGGATTGGGCCATCTCCAGAAGCAGGTATTGGGGGACCCCCATACCCATCTGGCGATGTGAATGCGGTCATTTGGAATGTATCGGCTCACGAGAAGAGCTGAAGGAAAAGGCCATAGAAGAAATCGGCCTCGATATTGAAATGCATCGACCCTATGTGGATGATGTTCATTTGAAGTGTGAAAAGTGTGGCGGCACCATGAGCCGTATACCCGAAGTTATGGACTGCTGGTTTGACAGTGGCTCCATGCCCTTCGCACAACAGCACTACCCCTTCGAAAACAAGGAAGACTTTGACGAAAAACTCTTCCCGGCGGACTTTATCTGTGAGGGAATCGATCAAACCAGAGGATGGTTCTATTCCCTTCTGGCCATATCTTCCTTTATCAAGGGCCAGTCACCCTACAAGAATTGCCTGGTCAACGACTTGATCTTGGATAAAAACGGCAAGAAGATGAGTAAGAGCAAGGGCAACACGGTGGATCCCTTTGAACTCTTTGATAAATACGGGGCCGATGCCACCAGATGGTATCTTCTCCATGTATCACCTGCATGGTCTCCCACCAGATTTGACGAAGATGGCCTAGTGGAAATCGTCAGCAAGTTCTTCGGAACTATTAAGAACGTGTACAACTTCTTCGTCCTCTACTCCAACCAAGACAAGATTGATCCTGCCAAGCTTCAGGTGGAAGAAAGACCGGAGCTGGACCTGTGGATCTTGAGCAAGTACAACAATTTGGTCAAGGAAGTGACGGAAGAGATGGACAAGTATGACCATATGAAGAGTGTTCGAAAGATCCAGAACTTCGTCACGGAAGACCTTTCCAATTGGTACATCAGACGTGCCAGAAGAAGATTCTGGGCAGAGGAGTTGACAGAAGACAAGAAGAGCGTATACCTAACCACCTATGAAGTTTTGGTTGGTGTATCCCAGCTGATGGCTCCCTTTGCACCCTTCCTCTCAGATGAGATATACATCAATCTGACCGGAGAAGAGTCGGTACACCTGTCCTACTTCCCAAAGGTTGACGAAGGTCTTATAGATGCCCACGTAGAGGAGAGAATGGACCTGATAAGAGATTTGGTTGGCTTGGGAAGAGGGACCAGAGAAAAGGAAAAAATCAAGGTGCGACAGCCTCTCAATGAGATATTAGTGGACGGAAAGTATGAAGACCTCATTGAGGACTTGACGCCACTCATTGAAGAGGAACTGAATATTAAGAAAGTCACCTTTGTGAAGGACCTTTCGGAATATATGAACTACAATCTGAAGCCGAACTTCAAGGTTGCCGGTCCTGCCTTAGGAGCTAAAATCAAGGCCTTTGGCGGTGCCCTTGCCAAGTGCGATCCGGCAGATTTTGCCACGGGAGAGACGGTCAAGATGGACATTGATGGAGAATCCTTTGACATAACACCTGATATGGTAGACGTGAAGATCGATGCAAAAAAAGGCTTTGCTGTGGCCATGGAAAACAATGTATTTACCATTTTGGATACGACTTTGACTCCGGAACTGATTAGTGAGGGCTTGGCCAGAGAGGTCATTTCTAAGGTACAACAATTGCGAAAGCAGAAGGACTTTGAAATGATGGACAACATTGATATTAAGCTACAGGGTGATGACGAAGTGGAATCTGCGGTAATAGAGCACGAAGCCTACATCATGAAGGAGACCTTGGCATTGCGCATCGACATGGTGGAAGAAGAGGCGTCCATGGACAGATACAAGATCAATGGTCACGACACGGGAATCCAAGTGGAGAAGGTATGAAGAACTTCGTCGATATGACAGAACAAGAATTGGGTCTTTTCTTCCAAGAAATGGGGGAAAAGACCTTTCGCAGTAAACAGGTCTTCCGTTGGATATATGACGGAGCCGGTAGTTTTGATGACATGACGGATCTTCCCTTAAAGCTGAGAGAACTGCTGAAGGAGAAGGGGCGTCTGGGAACCTTGTCCGTGGAAGAAGTACAAGAATCGTCAAAGGATGGCACGAAGAAGTTTCTTCTCAGGACACCCGATAACTGCGGTATAGAAACTGTGTTCATGAAGTACAAATACGGCAATACCCTCTGCGTCTCCTCGCAGGTGGGTTGCAGAATGGGCTGTGGCTTTTGTGGGTCCACCCTTCACGGCTTGGAGCGAAACTTGACTGCCGGTGAAATGGTGGAGCAGATTCTATGTGCTGAAAGGGAGACGGGAGAGCGGATAGGACATATCGTTGTCATGGGCATGGGTGAACCACTGGATAATTTGAGCCAGCTGTTTCGTTTCCTGGATATTGTTCACAACAGGGAAGGCTTGGACATCAGTTTGCGGAATATTACGGTGTCCACCTGCGGCTTGATTCCCGGAATGAGACAGCTTCGTGCAAAATACCCTCAAGTTAATTTGGCGGTTTCTCTTCACGCCCCCAACAGTAATTTGAGAGGGCAGCTGATGCCCATCGAAAAGAAGTATTCCATGGAGGAAGTTCTGGAAGAGTGTCGTGTCCACGCCATGGAGACGGGGAGAAGAATCACTTTCGAATATGCATTGATCAAAGGGGTCAACGACGGAGAAGAAGAGATTTTCCAGCTTGCAAAGAATTTAAAAGGCATTCATGCCCATGTGAACCTGATTCCATTGAACCAGGTGGATGAGACCGGGTTGAAAGGAAGCAGTCGGAAGCGGGGAGAAGAAATCGCAGCCTATTTGTCAAAGCAGGGGATATCTGCTACGGTACGGCGGGAACTGGGCACCGATATTGACGGTGCTTGCGGCCAGCTTCGGAACAAAAAAATGTCGGAGAAATGTGAGGATAATCAGTTGAGAACTGATATCCTTTAGTGTATAATAAGCGAAACGCAATCAATACAAAAGGAGGACAGTGCCATGGTGAAATTATTAGTGGGACATAAAGGTAGCGGCAAGACGAAGAGAATGATTGAGTTTGCCAATGAAGCGGTTGAGACGACCAAAGGAAGTGTTGTCTTTATTAACAAGAACTACCGATTGACCTATGACTTAAAACATACCATCAGAATCGTATGTATGGAGGATTTTCCACACATAACAAACAGTGATGAATACATCGGATTTATTTACGGAATCATCAGTTCCGATCATGACATAGATATTATGTTTATCGACGGGATATTAAAACATGCAGACGTATCCCTTGGGAATTTACCGGAATTCTTAGATAGACTGAAGAAGATTTCAGAAGTATTTGAACTGGACTTTTACGTGAGTCTCAGTGCAGAGAAGGAAGAAATGATAGGTGTTGACTTCTCCGGGTTTGAGGTAATGAACGATTAAATAAGACTGTAATACCGGGCGGTGCTGAGCACTGCCCTTTATTAATAGACACTGAAGCGAGGCGGAATGAATAAAGTTTTTGTGTACGTCGGGCTGGCTGCATTTCTGTTTGGAACGATGGAAGTTGCCCTTAAAGTTGCGGGTGGCGGATTGGATGCCTTTCAGCTGACGTTTCTGCGGTTTGCCATCGGTGGACTGCTACTTTTACCTTTGGCAATCCTTGAGGTAAAACAAAAGAATATTAAAATTGATGGTAAGGACCTGGGATGGCTCTTGCTTTTGGGCATCGTTTGCATTCCCATTAGCATGATGTTTTTTCAATTGGGAATCGTGTATTCCACCGCATCCACTGCTGCGGTTATCTTCTGTTTCAATCCTCTGTCCACTATGATTATTGCTCACTTTTTTGCCGGTGAAAAAATGAACCGAGCAAAGGGAATTGCTTTTTTTATTGGCTTGGTGGGAATCGTCTTCATGATGCGGCCTTGGGACTTGCAAGAGGGGAATACCTTTATCGGCATGACCTACTCCTTTCTGGGAGCAATTTCCTTTAGTGCCTATACGGTTATGGGGAAGAAGAGCATCCGAAAAATCGGCATTATGGCGCAGACCAGCATCAGCTTCCTCATGGGGTCGGCAATTCTATTAATCATCATCATTGCCCTGGGCAAGCCGGTGATAGCAGGGGTCGGGGAGAATGTTCTTCTCGTGGTATACATCAGTTTATTTGTTACGGGTATGGGCTACTGGGCCTTTTTCCAAGCCATTAAATACTCCGATGCCACTACAGGATCGGTAGCATTCTTCATTAAGCCGGCGATTGCACCTGCCTTTGCGGTGATTATTTTAGGGGAGACACTATTATGGAGCACCTTTTTGGGAATCCTGTTGATCCTCGTTGCATCCTATATCAATCTAAGAGAAAACAAAAAGGGAAGTCTACAAAATGCAAAAAATTAACATGGAAAAAATCGAAGGCATCTTTCGTCATAGGAGAACTTCCACGGTGGGCGACCACAAGTTTTTTGCGGTGCTGGTTCCGCTGGTAGCCTACGAAGGGGGATGGTCTCTACTCTATGAGGTGAGAGGGAAGCGATTGCTGCGGCAGCCGGGGGAAATATGTTTTCCCGGAGGCGCCATGGAAGAGGGGGAAACGCCTCTTCAGTGTGCGGCGAGAGAAACCTGTGAAGAGTTGGGTGTGGAGCGAGAAGCCATTCGCGTGGTCAGCAAACTGGATACCCTGTACACGGTTTCCAATTTTACCATCTATTGTTACTTGGGAGAGCTGGATATCACCAACATGGACCTAAACACCCATGAAGTGGAGTCGACATTTTTGGTGCCGTTGGAGTACCTTATGGAAAATCCACCGGAGATGCACTACATGGATATGATGCCGAAGGTGGATGATGGTTTTCCCTATGAGAAGATTGATTTCCAAGAGGGATATCGATTCCGACAGGGAAAGGCGGATATCCCCATCTATCAATTTGAGGACAAGGTGATTTGGGGGATTACTGCACGAATCACTCATAACTTCATTCAAGTGCTGAAGGGGGAAAAGCGATGAAATTCAAGATTGCCCTATGCCAAATGGCAGAAGAGGGGGATAAAAATAAAGCAAGGGAAAAGATGAAGACCATGGTGACTGAGGCAGCGGAAGCAGGTGCCAAAATAGTGGTTCTTCCGGAAATGTGGAACTGCCCTTATTCGGTGGACTGTTTTCGGGAATATGCGGAGCCGGAGGACGGTGAAACGGTGAAGCATTTGTCCAACCTTGCCGCCGCCAATAAGGTGTATCTCATTGGTGGGAGCATACCGGAGCTGGAAGAGGATCAGGTCTACAACACCAGCTATATCTTCGACACAAAGGGTGTACTTATAGGAAAACACCGAAAGGCCCATCTATTTGACGTAGAGATTGAGGGGGGTATTTGCTTCAAGGAATCGGAGACTTTGACACCCGGTGGTTGTAGTACAGTTGTGGATACGGAGTATTGTAAGGTTGGGGTTGCCATATGTTACGATGTGCGCTTCCCTGAAATGATGCGAAAAATGGCCTTGGAGGGCGCCGAATTAATTGTCCTTCCTGCGGCCTTCAACATGACAACGGGTCCGGCCCATTGGGAACTGACCATGAGAGCCAGGGCTTTGGACAATCAGGTTTACTTTGCGGCGGCGGCTCCTGCAAGAGCAGAAAACGGAAAGTATACGGCCTATGGACATTCCATGGTAGTGGATCCTTGGGGAAAGGTGGTTGCAGCTGCCGATGAAAAGGAACAAATATTGTTTTGTCATATTGACACAGATTATGTGGACAGCATCAGAAGCCAACTTCCACTGCTGAAACATAGGCGAGAAGAGCTTTATTAGAGGCGGGAGAATCGTAATGAAAAGAACGTTAATGCTCATACTCATAGTGATATTGGCTGTTTCTATGGCTGCATGCCAAGGCCCCGAAAATGACACAGTCAAAATAAAGCCATTGGTGGTCATGGTGTCGGATACTGCCGGCTTAGGAGACCAAGGGTTCAACGACTTGGTTTGGGCCGGATGTGAAATGGCCAGGGAAGAAGAGGACATTGATATTCGATGCTTGGAATCCCAAAGCGTTGAGGATTACGCAGTCAACATTGAAACGGCAATTCAGGACGATGCAGTAGTTGTGGTATGCGCCGGTTCTGAATTGACAAGTGCAACGGAAACCATGGCAACCAAGTATCCCGATGCACAATTTATTTTGGTGGACGGACAGTCGGAGTTGGAAAACGTAACTTGTATTTCCTTTGCGGAACAAGAAGCGTCCTTCTTGGCGGGAATTGCAGCTGCCAATGTGAGCAAGAGTGGAAAAATCGGCTTTATTGGAGGGATTAAGGGCCCCAATAAGGAAAAATATCAGTACGGCTTTACAGCCGGTGTGAAGACGGTCAATCCTGAGGCACAAGTGCTTGCAGAATATACCGGTAGCTATACCGGTGAAGGCGAAGCGGTTGCGGCAGCAAAAAAGCAGAGAGAAGCAGGTGTGGACGTGATATTCCAAAGTGCCGGCAAAGGCGGTCTGGGAGTCATAGATCTTGCCGGAGAAGAAAAGTTCTGGGTCATCGGTTCGGAACGAGACCAGTCGGGATTGGATTCAAAACAGGTGCTGTGTTCCGTTGTAAAGCGAGCCGATAAAGCGGTATATGAGGAGATTGGAAAGGCACTGAAAGGAAAGCTAAAGGGAGAGACCGTTGCCTATAATTTGGATAACGAGGGTTTGGTTCTCAGCGATAATGCAGGGAATTTGCCTCCCGCTGTGAAGGAAAACATCCAAGGATGGCAAGATGCCATTGCCAAGGGGGATGTGGTCGTTCCTTACGATGGGAAGACGGCTGCTGACTTTGTTCCACCGGAGTTATGATATGTCTTTTCTGCCAATAACAAAGAGAGAAATGGATGCGTTGGGCTGGAAACAGCCGGATTTCGTACTTGTAACGGGGGATGCCTATGTGGATCACCCCTCTTTTGGTACGGCAATTATCAGCAGGCTATTGGAGCGTTACGGATACAAGGTTGCCATATTGTCACAGCCATCTTGGAAGGATGCAGAGGATTTCAAGCGATTCGGCAGGCCGCGATTGGGATTCCTCATTAACGGGGGGAACGTGGATTCCATGGTAAATCATTTTTCTGTGGCAAAGCACCGACGCAGCAAGGATACCTACTCTCCCGGGGGCAAGACGGGGAAGAGGCCCGACAGAGCGGTCATCGTATACAGCAATCGTGCACGTGAGGCATATAAGGGTGTGCCTGTCATTATTGGCGGTTTGGAGGCGAGCCTGAGAAGATTTGGCCACTACGATTATTGGGATGACAAAGTGAGACGATCCATCCTATTGGACAGTAAGGCGGATCTTCTCATCTATGGTATGGGCGAAAAAGCAGTAGTGGAAATCGCCGATGCACTGGACTCGGGAATTGACATAAAAGATATGGGCTGGATAAGGGGAACCTGCTTTCGGACAGGGGAGCTATCCGAAGAGGAGATCAAAAGCGGAATCGCATTGCTGCTGCCGTCTTTTTCCCAAATCCTATCCTCTAAGAAGAAGTACGGCGAAAGCTTTTTGAAACAGTACGAGAATCAAGATGCGGTCAGTGGCAAAAAGCTCATCGAACCCTATGATGAGCACACATATATAGTACAGAATCCACCACAAGAGCCCTTGGAAGGACAGGACTTGGACGACGTATATGAACTCCCCTATGAAGGAAATTACCATCCATCCTATGAAAAAGATGGGGGTGTCCCGGCCATAAAGGAAGTGAAGTTTGGCATCATCCAAAACAGAGGCTGCTTTGGCGGTTGTGCTTTCTGTGCCTTGACCTATCACCAAGGGAAGCAGGTGAGGAGCAGGAGCCGTGATTCTGTTCTCCGAGAGGCGAAGAAACTGACGACCATGGAGGACTTTAAAGGCTATATTCACGATGTAGGGGGGCCTACAGCGAACTTCACATCTCCTTCCTGCAAAAAACAGATAAGGGACGGCATTTGTACCCATAAGGACTGCCTCTACCCTCAACCATGCAATCAATTACAGGTGGATCACAAGGAGTATTTGGAAACCCTTCGGCAGATTAGAAATCTTCCCGGAATTAAGAAGGTCTTTATTCGCTCCGGCCTTCGATATGACTATATTATGGCAGACCCTGATGATACGTTTTTGCAGGAGCTGTGTAGGCACCATGTAAGTGGCACTCTGAAGGTGGCACCGGAGCATATTTCTCCCAACGTACTGCGCCATATGAGAAAGCCCGGAAAAGAAGTCTTTGAACGATTCTCCCAAAAGTATTACAAGATCAATGAGGAAATGGGGAAGAAGCAATTCCTCATCCCCTACTTTATCTCTTCTCATCCCGGGAGCACCATAGATGACGCCGTGGATTTGGCACTGTATTTGGCGGAAACCGGCTTTGTACCCGACCAAGTCCAGGATTTCTATCCCACACCGGGAACGCTGGCTACCTGCATGTATTATACGGAGATGGACCCCTTCACAAAGAAGAAGGTTTACGTGGCGAAAACCATGGAAGAGAAAAAAATGCAACGGGCACTGCTACACTTCCATAAGAGAGAAAACCGTGAATTGGTCAGAAAGGCCTTGGAAAAAGTAGGGAGACAAGATGAGTTTAATCAGAAAACTGCCGGCTATCGTCGACGAAAGCAGGGCTAAACTGGAAAATGCGAAAGGCGGCCAATTCTTTGAAGTGGAATCTTTCGGCACCGGTGACAACCTATTGGCTTTGGGCGATAACCTCTCCTTCATGTCATATCTGGCAGAGAAAAAGAATCTCAGGGGAAGGTTGCAGATGATCTATAGCGATCCGCCCTTCTTTTCTCGCAGCAAGTACTCGGCTACGGTAAACATTCGCTCCAAGGAATGCCCTGAACTGCGCTCCATAAAGGTTCCCGCCTACGATGATATTTGGACCCATGAAATAGAGGAATACCTGCGAATGCTCTGCGTTCGTTTATTTTACATGCGAGAACTTCTTGCCGATGATGGATTGATTTGGCTTCACTTGGACTGGCATGCGGTCCATTATGTGAGGGTCATGATGGACGAAATATTCGGCAGGGATCAATTCGTCAATGAAATCATATGGCAGTATAAATCCGGCGGCAGCAGTAGAAAGCGTTTTTCCAGAAAGCACGATACCATCCTTCTATACAGCAAGTCGGGGAAATATAAGTTCAACGGCGGAAAGGAAAAGTCCTACAACCGGCAAGGAAAGCCCTATGGCTTCAAAGGGGTGGAGGAGTTCCACGATGAAGGCGGATGGTACACCATGGTCAACGAAAAAGATGTGTGGCAGATTGACATGGTGGGTCGAACATCAGGGGAGAGAACCGGATATGCAACCCAAAAGCCATTGGCACTTCTTCTCAAGATTATCCAGAGCAGCACGGATCCCGGAGACCTATGTGCTGACTTTTTCTGCGGTTCCGGCACTTTGGCGGAGGCGGCATCAGAGATGGGCAGGGGATGGATTTGTTGTGATCTGGGGAAGTTGGCAGTGGCTACGACAGAAAAGAGAGTCCTTGGAAAGGAGTATTCTCTTCTCATAGAAAAAGATATGGATATGGAGAAGCTCAGCATGTCCGAAGGAGTGGAGGAAGTAAAAAAACTCATGGAGGTTGACCCGGAGAGCGCCATTCTTTATAAAACAAAAAAAAGAATCGTTGACCTGTTGGGAAATATGATATACTCGTAGTACGATAGAGGGTGTCGGTATGAGTAAAATGAGACGAGCGAAAATCTTAGTTTTGCTACTATTTTTAGTTACATTGCTTTTTGGGTGTGCAAATAATGAGGAAAGCAAGATATATTTTGCCGACTATCCGGCATCTCCCTATGGGGATGTCGTGCTTTTAGGTGCACCTAATTATACCGGGGCCTTTTCTCAATACAACATTTACTACTATCTCAGTTTAGGTGCCGGATGCGAAGCCTATGATGTCCATGCTACAGTCGCCATGGAAAATGGTTTTGCAAGCCATTGGTATCCGCAATACTTGACCACGGTGGTCATAGCCGTGGATCGAGATCAAACTGATGTGGAAATTTCCGGCTGGAGGGATTTACTAAAGAGCGAAGAAGAGATCGGATATATGGAGTGGGTTACAGGGCCTGGCAGCGGAAGAATGTTAATGGCTGCCATCTGTTTCGGCTTAGGGGAAGAAGATTTCTTAAGCCACAGCACTCTGAAATTGTTGGGCGGGCTTCGAAAAAACGGGATGCTATCCTTGGATAACCCGGAAGCTCCCGTTTTGATTTGTTACGATTATTACGCAGTTGCCCTTGCTTCTCAGGGTCGAAACTTGGAGATTGTCGTACCGGAGGAAGGAACCTTGACCTACGAAAAGGGAATTCTTTCAGAAAACCAGATTCTCTTCCCCTTAGATATGGATGATCAATTGCTCAGTGCAGGGTATCGACTCATCGATGGACGAACTCAGAATCCCAACTACCCTTCAGAAGGTGATTATTCTCCGGCACAACGTGTGTCTGATCCGACGCTCTTTAATGAACAGACACTAAAATATGCATCAGAGTTCCGAAGGAATGTGCAAGGTACCTATTTATATCGTTCGGCTAACGCATATGAGCACAATATGGTGATCATATTTCTCATGGTTGCAGTCATTATTTTCTTTGGATTTGTGTTGCGTCGAATATTGGATGCATACATACGTAAAATACTTTTTATTTCCGCAAGTGTTCTCATAGGTTGGTTGCTATTGCGGTTTATCAAATACCAAACAATTATGGGGGATACAGTAGAGAGATATCAATGGTATGGGATGTATATTTTTCTTTTGGCTTTGCCCATAACGATGCTGTGGCTGTCTTACTCCTTGGACAATCCCAACAAACTAATTTCCCATAGGAAGACAAAGCGAGCAATCGTGGTGATTTATTGTTTTTTATTAATCTGTGTCCTAACCAATGACCTACACAACTTTGTTTTTGTAATCGATCTGACCAGTCCCAATTGGTCCGATGACTACAGCTATAATTGGTTGTACTTTGTAGTGATTGGATCAAGCTTGCTCTTTACATTAGCATCCATGGTAATCCTCATTAGAAAGTCCTGGAAAAGTGACGGCTGGAGCAGTATGATCTTCCCTTTACTGTTCTATTTGTTGATTTTTGTATATGTAGTGGGCTTTGTTGTGGGCATTCCCTTTGCTACGGATACGGATATTACAATGACAACGGTAATTATTTGTATCCTATACTATGCCACGATTATGTTGACAGGTCTTTTGCCTATCAACAGAAAGTATAAAGGACTTTTCTCTCACTCCCACTTGAAGATGCAAATTGTTGATGAAAATGGGCAGGTGATATTGCCTTCCGGATCTGCCGTTCAGAAGGATTCCTTCACATTAATATACACGGACCCCATCCCCGGAGGGTTTGTTTTGTGGGAAGAGAATATTAGAGAGTTGCACATTCTCTATGAAAAGCTGCAGGTAGTTTCTCATCGCATAGAAGGGACCAATGCACTTCTGTCTAAAGAAAGGGAAGTACGAGAGAGTGGGGCAAGAATAGAAGAAAAGTTACGCCTGACTACCATGTTGGAAAATGAAATCCGCGTAAAGCGGGAGGAGCTAAGTGATTTGATCCTTCATCTTCCCGAGAAGAAAGATCAAAAGCGGGAGATTGCTAAAATCACCTTACTTCTGTGCTACATAAAAAGAAGAAGCAATTTGCTGTTCCAACAAAGAGAATCGGAACGATTGCCTTCGGAGGATCTGGTTTTCTATCTGGAGGAACTTGCGGAATTCGCTGAACATGCAGGTGTCCTTCTATTGATTCAAGTACAAGGAGAGGACACCATGCCATCCAGACAGGTTACTCTATTTTACGATTTTCTTTATGAAATATTATGGGAGTGTACTGAAAGAGAAGAAACGAAGGTCATCGCTCGGTTAATCATGGGAGAAAGAGAAGCCCGAATGACGGTATTACGGCCTGTGATGGAGAGGGACCAAGAGCAAAGAGAGACCTCCTTACAGACGAACTTTGAAGAGCAAAGCGGTGTTGTCATCAGGCGGGAATTGGACGATGCATTCGGCATTGAGCTTGCTTTTCCGAAAGGAGGTGAGTGGATTGACTGACTTGTATTTTTATCCCTTGGGATTTGAGATGGCATTTCCCATAGTGATTGCCATGGGTGTTATCTCTCAAACAGTTGCAATGGTATATGGATTATACAGGTATGAAAGCACTTGGCGCGAAATGAAAAGCAGGGATCTGTTGGAAATAGCCATACTGATACAGGTAATACTCATGGCGGCTCTTCAAGCAGAGGCAATGTTAAGGCTTGGGGGCGGCTATGGACCGGAGCCCTATTGGGCTTTGCAAAGATACCTTGTCTTTGCTCTGGTAGCCATCTTAGCTCTTCTCAATGCAAAAGGGACAAAGCTATGGTATCCCCTGTTGATTATTCCGGTGGCAGTACTGACGCTTCCCTTTGTGGAAGATGCTATGGGGAAGGGGTTTCTCATCCTGTTTTGTATTGTGGAAATATACTTCATTATGCGAGCAATTCACATGATTATATTGTGTCGCAGGGAAATCAAAGAGGATATTTCTGCAAGTTCCGTCAATATTGCCATCGACTCACTCCACACGGGAATTCTGTTCTGCAAGGAAAGCGGATTCACCATGCTGGTCAACACCAAGATGAAAGAATTGATGGTGCTGATGACGGGCAGGGTCTATCGAAATGGGAAGGACTTCTATCAGGAGGCACTAATTGAGGGCAACTGTCTCCCCGGCTGTGAAAAAAAGGACATGGAAGGGGATGTGGTCTATCAAGTGCCCAACGGAAGGATTTACATGTTTACCAAGTCGGATATTCACATTAAACAACGGACTTACGTGCAACTATCAGCGTCGGATGTGACTGTACAATGGAAAACAATTGAGGAGCTGAGAAAGAAGAATGAGGAGTTGCGATTGAAAGGGGAAGAACTGCAAGATGCAATCCGCAATATTCAGGATATTTGTTATGAAGAAGAATCTCTCCGCATTAAGAGTCGCTTCCACGATGTACTGGGACAGCGAATTGCTTTGCTCCTGCGGGGGTTGCGAGAAGACCAGATTCCCGATGAGAATCTTCTGGCAGATTTTTCTCAGGATTTTCTGAAAAATATTTTGGAGACCGGAATGGATCAAAGTATTTCTACGCAGATATTTGCCATGAAGCAGACGATGAAGACCATGGGAGTGGACCTTCACATATCGGGACAATTTCCGGAGGATGGTGAGGAGGGTCATGTCATAAACGACATTATCATGGAGGCAACCACAAATGCCGTTCGCCACGGACTTGCAACGGATATTTATATTCACGGAGATCAAAGGGAAAACGGATTTTTTATGACGATACGAAACAATGGAATGCAGCCTGACGAACCCATTGAAGAGGGTGGAGGGATAACCCAAATGAGAAATAAGTTAGAAGCGTTGGGAGGGACCCTTCATGTAACAGAGCTTCCCGAATTTGAGCTTATCGTATCTATTCCAAAAGGAGGGACAAAGTGATAAAAGTACTCATTGTAGATGATCATGAGTCTATCCGGGAGTCTTTTTCGAAAACACTTTCAAAGCTCAGTGGATTTGAAGTGGTGGGAGAAATAGCAAATGCATCCTATGCCTTCCTCTACTGCAATAAGTTGAATCCCGATCTTGTGCTGATGGATATTTGCACTGAGGATGGTGCCTCGGGCATTGATGCTACTGCAGAAATCAGTGAAAAAGCACCCCATATAAAGGTGATTCTGATGACGGGCTTTGACGATGTTTCCTATGTGCCAAGGGCGATGGAGGTCGGTGCGCGAGCATTTGTGTACAAGAGCAGAAGTTTGTCCTTCTTTGCTGAAATTGCACAAAAGGTGGCAAATGGGGAAACCTATTTTCCTGAGCCGAAAAGAATACCCATACCAACGGGAGAAGCTCCTCTCACAAAGCGGGAGTTGGAAATTCTTCGGTTGGTATGTAGACATATGAGCAATAAAGAAATCGGTGAGGAACTATTTATCAGTGAGAATACGGTGAAATACCACAAGTCAAATATGTTGTTAAAGACGGGCTTTGCTACCGTTCTTGACTTGGCTTTCTACATGATTTCCAACGGATGGATAAATCCGAAATATTAAAAGGTTGATTGCATGATGCAATCTTTTCTGTTATTCTAATAATGACAGTATACGGTTACAACCAAGCTGTTTACGAGGATTTTTCTAGAAGATATTTGTTAGGAGGTAGAAAATGAAAAGAATTATTAGTTTGGCAGCTGTTGCCATCATGGTGTTTGTTCTGGTAGGTTGCGGTGGCGGCTCCGACAGCAAGTATGTCGGTGAATGGAAGTTGACCAAGGCTAATTATGCAGGAATCGAGATGACAGCTGAGGAAATCGGAATGGACGCAACATTGGATGTGAAAGGCAACGGAAAGTTGACCTTGGAGTTCGATGGTGAGAAAGCGGAAGGCGAATGGGAAGAAAAGGATGGAAACCTGGTAATCAAGGGTGATGACACTGGAGATGTGACAGCAGAAATGGTGGACGGTAACATCGTTCTCAACTACTCCGGCGTAGGAATGGTATTTGAGAAAAAATAATAAAACCTGAAGAGATAATAAACCTCGGCAGTATACAAGCTGCTGAGGTTTTTTAATAAGCAAAAAAACTACCCGCCACGGGTAGGTTATGTGTTGTTTTTCTGTGATATACTTTTTTTAGATAATATATATTAGCTCTTAATTGATAATTGCAAGGAGGTAAGAAATGAAAAGAATTATTAGTTTGGCGGCTGTTGCCATCATGGTGTTTGTTCTGGTAGGTTGTGGTGGCGGCTCCGACAGCAAGTATGTCGGGGAATGGAAGTTGACCAAGGCTGACTATGCGGGAATCGAAATGACGGCTGAGGAAATCGGAATGGACGCTACATTGGATGTGAAAGACAACGGAAAGTTGACCTTGGAGTTCGATGGTGAGAAAGCAGAAGGCGAATGGGAAGAAAAGGATGGGAAACTGGTGATTAAAGGCGACGAAACCGGAGACGTGACGGCAGAAATGGTGGATAATGCCATTGTACTGAACTACTCCGGCGTGGGCATGGTCTTTGAAAAATAAGCCCGGCACCGGTCAAAAGAATGATTAGAATCACCGCAAGTTCGGAGGTGCAATCTTGAAAAAGATACTATTAATCATGGATCGTAAAGTGCTTTCCGATGCACTGCTCTCGGAGATGGATGACCCGTCGAAGTTTGTGTTCTATACAGAGTATAATTACATACATGCACAAATTTCTGCGGTTGTTTTTCTGCCGGATACGATTCTGATGGAAATTCCGGAATCTCAAAAGATTAGTCCGGATCAGTGTCTTGATATTTGTGATGAGATTCGGTCAAATCATCCGGAATGTAAAATTTTGCTGTTAACACCGGAGGGAAATCAACGTGCCTGCGAATTGACGATAAAAGCCGTTCAAGAAGGGCGTGTGGATGATTTCTTGTACTATGATACCAGCATGAAGTATTTGGTATCCAAGTTAAGGACAATGTAAAATCTATTATTATGGAGGTAGGTATGAAGAAGATAAAGAGGCTATCGTTGGTGCTGCTGGCAGTTTTGTTGGCAATGGGAATTGCTGCCTGTGGCGGAAAGGAATACGTAACCTATGCTGATTACAAAACCCTGAGTGATGCCGAGTGGGGCAAAATGACCGTTGAGGAAATCAATGAACTTCTTGAAGTAGATGGTGTGTTGAATGAAGAGTCCACGGAGTCTTGGGGAGAAGGATATGAAGTTTATGACTGGCACGGGGACAATAATTCCGGAAAAATCACTGTTCTCTTTAATGATAATGACGGAGATGGAAAAATGACGCCATCCAGCATAAGTACGTCCTTATCTTCGGAAGAAAGCGATGAAGAAGAGTAAATTATATTGAATTCACAGTATGATTCGTGATGTAAAAAGGTCGTTACAAGTGTGTGCGTAACGACCTTTTGCATATCATAAATTCTTCACTTCAGCTTTACGGTTTTAATGATTTTGTCAAACTCCTCTTGAGCGGCTTTTTCAAATTCTTTTTTATCGTCTATTTTTCCGCTGGGATTGGGAAATCGAGTGTATTTAATATTGTATAAGGTATCATTTTTAATGACCCATGCGCTGATGCCGTATCCATCAAGTTCACCGTCTGCGGGATAATCCTCTGAATCAAAATCAATAAAGGCGGACAACACCCTGGCTTCAATTCCGTCGATTTTAATCTGTCCGTCGTGGATGGGCTTTACATTGGAGGTATCCTCCACTGAGAAATACTTGATTTCGCTACCCATCATAGAGTCTGCACTTTGCCAAGCAACTCCGGGCACCGATTCCTCCGCGCTAATGGACAGCATATCCGGATCCTCCTCCTCTTCGCCGTTATCATAGAAGGAAACGAAAAACTCGTTTTCGTCACGTTCCCATGTTTTGGGAACCTTGAGGCTTACCCCCTTATACTCGACTTTCTGAGTGTCGCATCCTGTCAGCCCCAAGACGAGGATTGCTACAAGTACAGTGGCCAATATTTTTTTCATACTTCTTCCTCCCTATAAAAAAGCCTGTATATCTTCATAATACAGGCTTCTGGTGAGGCACGAGGGATTCGAACCCCCAACCGACAGATTCGAAGTCTGCGACTCTATCCATTGAGCTAGTGCCCCGCAACAAAAGTTATTATAACCTAAGGACAGAGGATTTGCAACGGCAAACTGTTTGAAGACGGTGTCAAGTTGTTGTGGAGTTTTTGATTGACATCAACTCCAAAGTATATTTTTAGTAGTACCTATTCCATGCAGAAGAGTTTGCGTTCCGCTGGCTCTGTCAAATACGAATGGCTCCCCATCAAATATTGTCCAGTCCGTTGCGCCCGATATGGCTTCTTTGAGTATTTCATCTGCATATTCGTTGTACGTGTCATCCTGTTTCCTCTTGAAATCTGACGCCTTTATCTCTCCGCCATTCTTAATATACACTCGTAGTTTCGTTAACTTTCCAAGGCCTTCTTTGCTCCATCCAAGAGGGTCTCTGCTAAATCTCTGTGATAAAACGTGGCTGACCTGTGCCTCTGTGCAGCTTCCGGGTATGTTAAGCGTTTTTCGGTTTACTATTCTTTCCCAGTTCCCCATCAGGTATGTACCAAAATCGGTGATGCTTTTTCTTTCACGTTCGTTTTCTGCTACTCCGTATAGCCCATGCAGTATTTCGTCCGCACGCTTCCGGTCTTTGCTTTTAATGGCCTTTGTGAGTCGAAATGCCACATTTCTCCCGGGGAATTTCGTTGCGATTCCTCTTAGTCTTTTTTCTAGATGATACCCATCCATTACGTGGACAGCTTGAGGGAAATTTTCAAGACCCTTTTGAATCCATTTCGCACCATCTCCATGTACGAATATCTTTTCTACTTTCCTCAGATCATAGGTTTGCGCAAGATAGCCTTCTGTACTCTTCCATAGATTCTTTGTATCGAACTTTTCATCTACAAAATACATGGTTCCAATGGTTCTGTTACGGCCTAGGCCCTCCTTGCTTATCCCCTCCGTTACAGTAATTAGTGGCACGATTTTACTGCTTTTCCCCTTCTGTTTTCCGGGTTTTTGCATGTGAACATGGTCTTCGTCTGCATAGATATGTAGCTCGGTTACTTCTTTTTTAGTCTCGGTTTTGGGCACCATTTCAAGGGTGTCTATCTTTTGAATTTGGTTCTTCACTGCCTGCCTACTTACCAGTCCGCCACCGGCTATCTCGGCACTTTTTGCATAGGAAATCTCCGTTGCTAGCCCAACCATCTTCGCACTCAGTTCATCTCCTATTCGCTCATATGGACGGATTCCAATGGCTTCATCCAGAAGGGAAACATACCTGGCATTACGTTTGTCATAGTAGTAGTCGCGTGCTAGATCTAGCCGCCCCAGCTCTGTCAAGAGCTCTCTTGGGCGTTCTTTTTCTTTTAAAACCAAACCTCGTTCTTTTCGTCCTGCTTTATCCTCTCGCATCTGTCGATTCATATCCGTGCAGATTGCTTCAATGGTGGCTGTTGCAGCATGTTTACAGTCATTCAAAATATCTGAAGCAAGGCTGTCAACATCATTGATTCCACCCGAGTATGCTTTTTCCAAAATATTTTTTACCAGGTTGTTCACGATTTGTTGTATACTTATTTCCATAGAGATCATCCTTTCGTGTATTTGTTTGTTGGTTAAACTATTTTATCACGTTGGAATCGATCTCTATTTTATTTTTTAAAACTCCACAACTATTTTACACTATCCTGTTTGAAAAACGTTGACTTTTATCCGTGAAATGATAAAATTGGTTACAGAAATATGAAGTTTTCTAGGGTTCCGCCGGAAACGGGCTGGTCCGAGAGAAAACGGCCGAAAGGTTTACACGGAGGGACAAAAGCCCGGGAGGAGTAATTACTGCTTGCCGGGATTTTTATTTAGAGGTGGAATATGAAGAGAAGTACAGCATGGATCTGTCTGGTGGCGGCCGGATTTCTGGAAATCGTTTGGGCATACTTTATTAAGCAATCCTATGGCTTTACGGAAATAGCGCCCACCCTCTTGGCGGTGTTCTTTTTGATCATCAGCTTTTTTCTCTTGGAGCGGGGAATCAGCACCTTTGGTATTGGGGTATCCTACGGAGTCTTTACCGGCATCGGCATTGTGGGAACCACTCTCATCGGAATCCTGCTTTTGGGTGAAGAAGTTAGCATATTGAAAATTGGATCGGCTGCGGTCTTGCTTACGGGAATCATCGGTTTGAAGTTCTTCGACAGAGAGGAGAAAGAAGTATGCTAGCATGGACTATTTTGGTGATTTCATCCTTTTTTGAACTGGCATTCACCGTCTGTATGAAACTATCGGATGGGTTTAGAAACAAGAAGTATACGGCGCTGACGGTGCTGTCTACCACCCTAAGTATCGGTCTTCTATCCTTGGCAACCAAGACTCTGCCATTGGGAATTGCATATGCGGTTTGGACGGGCCTGGGTACGCTCTTTACGGTAACCTTTGGCATCTTCGTATTCAAGGAAAATAGGGACTTCAAAAAGATTTTCTTTCTCTTTCTGATTATTGTGGGAGTTGTAGGCCTTCGCCTCAGCAGCCTTGATTTTTAATATGAGAAAAGATATACTTGCATGGTATGAAACTGGTAGCATTATATTTTGGGATGATTTTTATCGGTTATCTAATCGGTAGTCATCTACGAAAAAAGGAGAAAAAAATTCGTTGGGGCGGGAAGGTCATGGTTGTGATGATCATCTTCCTGATTTTTCTCATGGGAAGCAGACTCAGTGCCAATGACGAGGTGGTAAAGAGTTTGGGAACCATCGGGTTGACGTCCTTTGTGCTTACGTTATTCATTCTATTGGGAAGTGCGTTGGCTGTAATGGTAGCAAGAAAGTTGTTGGGTATCAATCGCAAAGGAGTGAGGGACAATGACTAGAATAATATTCGTCTCTGTGGTTTGCGGTCTTCTCGCAGGATACTATCTCCTCCCCGATGCCTACACGCAGATGTATGTGGATTTTTCCGGAAATGCCTTGGTGGTTGGACTGTGCATTCTACTCCTCTTTGTAGGAATCGACTTAGGGATGGACGGAAAGGTCATTAAGAACTTTCGCAACACCGGTTGGAGGATACTAGTCTTCCCCGTAGCCGTCATCTTGGGAACTTTGGCAAGTGCCTATCTTGCTTCCTTGGTCTTGCCCCTCACGGGAAGAGAAGCCATGTCCGTCGGTGCGGGATTCGGATGGTATACCTTAGCCCCCATTATTTTAGCGGATTATTCGGCGGAATTAAGTGCCATATCCTTTATGCACAACGTCTTTCGAGAGTTGCTGGGAATTATGCTGATTCCACTTGTAGCCAAGCGCATGGGAGCCATTGAAGCTTGTGGGCTTGCAGGAACTGCTTCGGCGGATGTATGTCTTCCCATTTTGGAAAAAGAAGCCGGACCCCATGTGGTTGCCTATGCATTCATTATGGGAAACACCATGGCCATGTCCGTGCCCATATTGGTACCGTTAATCATTGGATTATAGGAGTAATAAAAAATGAAGAGATTAAACACGTTTCAGGGAAGTGAAAACTATGTGGTTACGAAGGAGTTGATGAATGCAGTCAATGTATCTATTGCTTTGGAAAAGCCGCTGCTTATAAAGGGAGAGCCGGGCACCGGGAAGACCATGCTGGCAGAGTCCATCTCAGAGGCTCTGGGCAAGAAGTTGATCATCTGGAGCATCAAGTCCACCACCAAGGCACAGGAAGGCCTCTATGTGTATGACACGGTGCAGAGACTGTACGACAGCCAGTTTGGGGAAGGGGACGTCTCCGATATTAAACAGTACATCAAACTGGGTAAACTCGGTGAGGCCTTTACATCAGAGGAACAGGTGGTTCTTCTCATAGATGAAATCGATAAGGCGGATTTGGAGTTCCCCAACGACTTGTTGTGGGAGCTGGACAAGATGGAGTTTTACATTAACGAGACGAAGGAAACCATACGGACCAAGAGCAGGCCTATTGTCATCATTACTTCCAATGCGGAAAAGGAACTGCCCGATGCCTTCTTGAGAAGATGTATCTTTCACTACATTGAATTCCCCGATGAAGAGAAAATGAGGGAAATCATTGAAGTGCACTACGGGGATATCGAACAGAAGCTGTTGGACAATGCCATTGAGGCCTTTTACAACATTCGGAAGATGAGCGACCTTCAGAAGAAGCCCAGCACTTCTGAGCTGTTGGACTGGCTCCAAGCCTTGATGATCAGCGGTATTGATGTGGACCGCATCAAAGAAGAAATTCCCTTTGTTGGTGTTCTTCTCAAGAAAAACCAAGATATCGACGTGATGTACGAAATCAAAGAGAAGGGTTATTCTCTGGCGAGGTGGTAAATGTTCCTGCAATTCTTTTATTTATTGAGAGCCAGAGGGTTGGACGTTTCCATCAATGAATGGATGGTCCTCATAGAAGCTTTGGACAAGAACCTTGCGGGATCTTCCTTAACCGGTTTCTACTTCCTGTGCAAGAGCATACTGGTGAAAAGCGAATCCGACTATGACAAGTTGGATGGCGTTTTCGCGGAGTATTTTGCTGCGGTAAAGACACCGGAAGATCTTCCGGAGGAATTCTGGAAGTGGCTGGAGGAGAGCGAGCGGGAGAGAGATATTAACGACAAAACTGTTATGGATGATTTTCTCTTGGAGTTGGACGAGCTGTTGAAGCGGTTTCGGGAAAGAATCGAGGAACAGAAGGAAAAGCATGACGGTGGAAACTATTGGATTGGAACCGGTGGAACCTCCACAATGGGAAGAGGTGGCTACAACCCGAGAGGCATCCGGGTGGGGGGCGAAGGACGGCATCGATCCGCTGTGCAGATAGCAGGGGAGCGACACTTCAAGGATTTTCGAGACGATACCATTATCGACGTGCGGCAGTTCCAAATGGCATTTCGTAAGCTGAGACAGTATTCTTCCAGAATCGATGCCGCCAAGACGGAGTTGGATATTGATGAAACTGTGGAGAAGACTAGTGATCACGCGGGGATGCTCCACTTGGTCTATGAGAAGCCCAGGAAAAACACGGTAAAAGTGCTCTTACTCATTGACTCCGATGGGTCCATGCTCATGTACAGCGACCTTTGTAATCGACTTTTTCAGGCACTTCGTAAATCCAATCACTTTAAAGATCTGAAGGTCTACTACTTCCATAACTGTATCTATGACAATCTCTACAATACTCCCTACTGCAAGAGGGGAGATTGGGTGGATACCAAGTGGGTTCTTTCCAACCTTGACAGTGATTACAAAGTGATTTTTGTGGGAGACGCAGCCATGGCGCCCTCTGAACTCTTTAGAAAAGGCGGAAACTCCTTTATCGGCCTTCACAATGAGGAGCTGGGAATTGAATGGCTTGAGAAGTTTGACAGGAGATATAAGAAGAAAATCTGGTTGAACCCCATCCCGGAAAAGGAATGGAATTACACCTACGGCAGTTACACCATAGAAAAGGTGGGAGATCTCTTCCCCATGTACGAACTGTCCTTGGATGGCTTAGAGAAGGGAATCAAGAAATTATTGGTGAAATAAAAAAGTGGAGTCTCTTAGGAACTCCACTTTTACCGTATTTAGAAGTATCGGAAGACACCTTTGACTTTGCCAAGAATCCGCACATCATTGACGATGATGGGACTCATGGAAGCGTTTTCCGGCTGGAGGCGAATATGGTCTTTCTCCTTGTAGAAGGTTTTTACGGTTGCTTCGCTTTCAAATCCGTCCACCATAGCTACGACAATATCGCCGTTGTTTGCAGTATTCTGTTGTTGCACCAGGATATAGTCGCCATCCATGATACCGGCTTCCACCATGCTTTCCCCTTTGACGGTGAGCATAAAGTTGACACCTTGACCTACGAAGCGAGCAGGAACAGGGAAGGAATCGTCTACGTTGCTTTCCGCAAGAATGGGGGTGCCGGCTGCAATTTGTCCAACCACCGGAACATCTATGACATCGCTGCGTTCATCCTTTACGACGGATGGTTCGGCTACAGGATAATCCTGATGATCCTCAACCACCATGAGCGCTCTTGGCTTAGAAGGGTCTTTCACAATGAAGCCTGCCTTGACCAGACTTTCAATATCCTTGTGAACTGTCGAAGTGGATTTGATTTGCAGAGCATTGCAGATTTCCCGAACTGTAGGGGGATATCCCTTCTGTCTAATTTCTTCCTTCATGTAATTGAGTATTTTGGATTCTCTGTCTTTCAGTGTATTCATATTCTTCCCTCACTTTTTCCGTATATGGTGATGGTAACACAAAAGGAACAAAATGTAAACACATGTTCACGAACATTGGTGAAAAATGTTCTACTATTTCTGTAAGGGGAGCATTTATACAAGAAAAAGCGTTGTTCATGCACGATGGAGAAGAACAGGGAGCAAAGGTGGTATGATGCTGACAAGATATAAGGGAGCAGCGTCGTTCGTCGATTCGCTTATCTTAAGAGAAAGCAGAGGATGATAAGGGCCTCTGCTTTTACGTTTTGCTTTTTATAGTGTGCGAAGTGCATCCACAAGAGCCATCTTTTCTGAAGTTTTTTCATCCTTCTCCTTGATGGTCTTGGCAGGGATGCCTGCTACCACTACGCCGGGCGGAATATCGTTGACCACTACTGCACCTGCGGCAACGATGGCGCCTTTGCCAATGCGACAGCCTTCCAATACCACGGCGTTTGCACCAATGACAACATCGTCTTCCACAATGACCGGCGTGGCATTGGGTGGCTCGATGACGCCTGCCAACACAGTTCCGGCTCCGATGTGACAATTCTTGCCCACGGTGGCTCTTCCCCCCAGAATCGCACCCATATCTATCATGGTTCCTTCCCCAATCACTGCTCCAATATTGATGATGGCGCCCATCATGATGACGGCATTGTTTCCAATTTCCACCTGGTCTCTGATCAGTGCTCCCGGCTCAATTCTGGCGTTGAAACCTTTCAAATCCAAGAGGGGGATGGCAGAATTTCTGCGGTCGTTCTCTACGATGTAATCGGTGATATGGTTTTCCAAGAGTACCGGTTCAATCTGTGCCCATTCACCGAAGACAACATTTCCATATACTTTGCAATCAGGAAATTCATAGGCGGAGGGATCCGACAAATATACCTTTACAGGTGTCTTTTTCTTTGATTCACTGATAAACTTAATAATTTCCTTTGCGTCCATCATTATTTTTCTCCTTCTTCATAATATCTTCCCGTACACACTTTTGTACTGGGACCTTCCATGTATATTTCTTCTTTTTCGCCCTTGGATATTCTCAGTTGGCCATAGGGTAAGATCACTGTAACATCTCCTTGGAATCTTCCTTGAAGCCAGCCAAGGACAGCCACTGCACAGGCGCCGGTTCCACATGCCAGTGTCACACCCACACCTCTTTCGTAGGTTTTCATCTGGACCTGATCTTCTCCCACAATCTTTGCGAAATTAACGTTGGTCTGTTCCGTATAGATGGGGTGTTTGGATATGGTTTCCCCTAAGGTCTCCCAACCTTCGTAGTTTTCGGTCCAAAGGACCGTATGAATGGTGCCCATAAAGAAACTGCTGACACATTGTCCTTCCACTTTTTGGTCAATAAATGGTCCATCAAAATTGATGCCGCTTGCACCGGGAGAAAAGTCCGGCTTTCCCATGTTCACTTTCACGGTGAAGGGGTCCGTGTTGGCCACCTGAATTTTCATTTCTCCTGCTCCCGTCTTCACCGGGAAGACACTCTCGGAGCATATCCCTTCATCGGCACAGTAGTGAGAAAAACAGCGGATTCCGTTGCCGCACATGGGTGCCATGGATCCATCCATGTTGTAGAACAACATTTCCAAGGGGGATTCTCTCACCACGATAAAGCCGTCTGCCCCCACGCCGATATAGGGGTTGCAGATTTGTTTCGCCAGGTGGCTGTAATCTCTTCCTGCCACCTGCTCTTCTCGCGTAATAACAAAGTGATTTCCACATCCGTGGTATTTTGAAAAAAGGAACATTTTGCCTCCTTCTACATAAAAATTGGATGTATAAATACTACACGATAATTGATAATTTCGCAAGGCTAGTGTAAAATGACAAGATATTATACAGAGGAGGTAAGGTATATGTGGAATCAGCGTCTGAGGGAGCATAGACGACAATTGCATAAAATTCCGGAAGTAGGGGACGATCTTCCCAAGACCAAGGAGTATTTAATGCGTGTGCTATCCTCGTTGGATTGTGAAATCACCCAAGTCATGAACAGCGGGCTGGTAGCATATTTTCATAAGGATAGAGAAGAAACGTTGGCATTTCGGGCCGACATGGATGCTCTTCCTGTAATAGAAAAAAATGAGGAAGACTACAAGTCCATTCATGAAGGACGGATGCATGCCTGCGGTCACGATGGGCACATGGCAATGTGCTTGGGGTTTGCGGAATATGTAAACGAGGCGGATCTGCCCTACAATGTTCTCGTTGTTTTTCAGCCTGCGGAAGAAACCACGGGAGGGGCCGATAAAATTGTGAACACGGGGATTTTTGCAAAGTGCAATACGAAGGCAATCTTCGGATACCATCTTTGGCCTTTTATCGATAAATACGAAATCAGCACGATACCGGGACCCATGATGACCATGTCCAGTGAAGTGAACGGTCGCGTGAGAGGGAAGGCGGCCCATGCAGCCAATGCCCACGAGGGCATCGATGCCATAGAAGTGCTGGTGAAGTTATTGGCTGATGTTTACGCTATGCCGAAAGAAGGTGTGTTACGCATCGGTATGGTGTCCGGTGGGACTGCAAGGAATATCTTAGCAGATGATGTTTCTTTTAAGGGGACACTGCGCTCCTTGCGGAAAGAAGATTATATGGGGATGAAGGAGGGTTTGGAGACACTGTGTCGCAAATGGGAAGAGGAAACCGGTGCGGATATTACCTGTCATCTGAGCAAGCCCTATCCGCCGGTAACCAACGATCCGGACCTGTATGAAAGAATGTTACCGCTGTTTGAGAAGGAAGGGGTGACCCTCATGAAGGCGCCCTTGATGATTGCAGAGGACTTTGCATGCTACAGCCAAGCGGCGCCGTCGATTTTCTTCTTGCTGGGAACGGGAACGGGGATTTCGCTTCACAGCGATAACTTTGACTTTGATGAGGATGTGTTGGAAAGGGGATTTGATTTCTTCAAGGAAATCGTGAATAATTATGAACAATATTGATTTGAAAAAAATGGACAAGGAATATATTGCGGGTACTTACAAAAGAAATGACTTGGTTATTACCAAGGGTAAGGGGTCGCGATGCATGGGAGATGACGGAAGGGAGTATATCGATTTCACCTCCGGCATCGGTGTGAATTCCTTGGGATTCTGTGATGACTCTTGGGTGGAGGCGATTACCATGCAGGCCAAGACCTTACAACATACATCCAACCTGTTCTACACCCAGCCCCAGATTTTCCTTGGGGAGCAGTTGGTCATTCGCTCGGGCATGAAGAAGGTGTTCTTCTGCAATTCCGGAGCGGAAGCCAATGAGAGCGCCATGAAAACGGCTCGAAAATACGGAAACAGTATTTCCGACAATAAGAGGAACAAAATCATAACCCTCTATCGCTCTTTTCACGGGAGAACCATGGCGGCCATCACTGCCACGGGACAGGATAATTATCACACCAGTTTCTTTCCCTTCATGGAAGGCTTTGATTACTGTCATGCCGGTGACTTGGAAAGCCTGTCAAAGCTGGCGGACGAAAGTGTTTGTGCCGTCATGATTGAATTGATTCAGGGGGAAGGGGGCGTGATTCCTCTGGAGCAAGACTACGTGGACGGTGTTGCCAAACTCTGCAAAGAGAGAGATATCCTCCTTATTGTGGATGAGGTCCAGACAGGCATAGGGAGAACGGGAACGCTCTTTGCCAGTGAACAATACGGTTTGAAGCCGGATCTCTTGACCTTTGCCAAGGGGGTTGGTGGCGGTCTTCCCATTGGTGGGGTAATCTTTGGCGAGAAGACGGCAGATGTGCTGGCTCCGGGAGACCACGGGACCACTTATGGCGGCAACCCCATCGCTTGCGCAGGAGCCTTGGCGGTATTGAAAAAAATTACTCCTCATTTCCTAAACTCCGTCAAGGAGAAGGGTGAATATATGAGGGGAAGATTGTCCGGAATGTCTAAAGTGGAGAGTGTCGTGGGTATGGGTCTCATGATCGGATTGCAGTTGAAGGAGATGACACCCGGCGAAGCGGTGGACCGATGTAGGAAGAGAGGGTTGTTGGTATTAACGGCAGGTGAAAAGGTGCGGTTGCTACCACCGCTGAACATCAGCAGCCACGACATTAATGATGGACTTCACATTATGGAAAACGTACTGAGATAAGAAAATCGGCGAACAGCACATGCTGTCCGCCGATTTTTGTAATTATGCTTTGTCTTAGATCATCTTGTCTACGGAATCCAAAACCTTGTCCATGATAGCCATAGCTTCTGTCAACTCTTCCTCAGTGATTACGAGAGGAGGAGCGATGAGAACCATGTTTTCGTGGGAGTAGGTGGAGAATCCTTCCTTCTTCAGCATACCAACAACTTTGCCCATCATGCCTTCCGGGTCATAGTTGAAGGATACCAGGGGAGTTCCCTTATCATCCTTGACCAGCTCGATGCAGGAGAAGAGTCCGATGTGACGGAATTCGCCTACGCATGCGTGCTTTTCTTTGATCTCTTCCAGTTTTTCTCTCAGAACCTTGCCAACCTTGGCTACGTTGTCAGCAACATTAAGTCTTTCATATTCCTTAATAGTTGCAACAGCTGCAGCACAACCCATGGGATGTCCGTTGTAGGTCAATCCGCAGAGCATCTTGTTGTCGTCAAAGAACTTCTGAATGGGCTCGGTAACGATAACGCCGCCCAATGGAACGTATCCGCAGGTGGAACCCTTAGCGAATGTAACCAGATCAGGCTCGATGTCGAAGTTGTGGAAGGCAAACTTTGTTCCGGTTCTGTACCATCCAGCCATTACTTCGTCACATACCATCATGATGCCATACTTTGTACAAAGATCTCTTACACCCTTTACCCACTTTTTAGGCGGAATCAGGATACCGTTGGATCCTACGATGGTTTCCATGAAGAGTGCAGCGATGCTGTCGGGTCCTTCATACTTCATCTGGTTTTCCAGCAGTTCCAAGTAGAAATCTGCTACATCATCTTCGTTTTCAAACTTAACCTGAGCGGGAGCTCTGTAAGCGTAAGGTCCGTCAAACTTAATGAACCCTGCAGGACCTGGTTCGTTTGCAAAGTGTCTGGGTTCTCCTGTGAGCATTCCTGCACCGGCACTGGAGCCGTGATAGGATCTGTACATGGAGAAGACCTTCCATCTTCCTGTATATTCCTTCGCCATTTTCAGAGCGTTTTCGTTTGCTTCCGCTCCTGCATTGGTGAAGAATACTTTTGCATTTTTCAGGCCGGAAGCCTCTACGATTGCTTCAGCAGCATCGGACTTCACGTCAAAGGAGTATCCGGGGCCCATGAAAGGCATTTTTTCTGCCTGGTCTTTGATGGCGTCAATGATAGCCTTGTTTCCATGTCCCAAGTTGGAGTTAACCAACTGAGATGACATGTCGTAGTACTTGTTGCCATCTTCGTCCCAGAAGTAGATTCCTTCTGCCTTCGTGATAACAATGGGGTTAATCTTACTCTGGGCACTCCATGAGTAAAGATTGTACTTCATACCTTTTTCTTTGATTCCTGACATATTATCCTCCTTTATATGTAAATTAATTTACTTATCAACTTTAGCTTTCAATTCTTCGTCGAATAATTCTTCATCCGTCGGCTGGAAGGAAGGAATCTCTCTGCAAACATAGTTGTAGTTCAGCAGATCTTTGTAGGTCGCATTGTGGGAGATGGAGTTGTTGCCCCATGTTCCGCATCCCAGTGTCATGGAGATGGGGAATCCGCATGTCCAGGAACCGGAGTTGGAGAGGGATTGGGGAAGATTCCAGCAAATCTTGCAAACAGGAATTTCTGCTCCCATTCTGTCAACTCTTTCTTTCTTTGTTGTGTGGATGCCTGCACTGTGGCCCTTGCCTTGGTAGTCCAGAATCTTGTTGGTGATTTCCAGAGCTTCCTCAAAGTCCTTTGCACGCATTACGCCGGAAACGGGGGAAAGTTTTTCGCCTGTGAAGGGGAATTCGTTTCCGAAGCCGTCGTTTTCTTCAACCATGATCATCTTTGTTCCTTCAGGAATCTCGATGCCTGCAGCTTCAGCAATAACGCCGATGGGCTGTGCAACAATCTGTCTGTTCAGGTCGTGATTCTTAGGTGTTTCAGGCCACAGAGTATGGAGCATCTTGTCCTTCTCTTCGGTGCCTTCCTTGATGAGCATTCCGCCTTGCTTCTTCATTGCTTCCATAAAGTCGTCATAGATAGCGTCGATAACAACGATGTTGTTTTCGGTGGAGCAAGAAGTAGCATTGTCAAATGTCTTGGATCTTACGATCATATCAGCGGCCTTATCCAGGTCTGCAGTTTCATCAACGATGGAGATAACGTTTCCGGTACCTACGCCGATAGCGGGTGTTCCGGAAGAGTATGCCTGCTTAACCATGGGGGTTCCGCCGGTAGCCAGAATGAAGTCAACCTGCTTAAATACTTCGCCGGAGGTCTCGATGGAGACCATTTCAGGCTCAATGTACTGTACCAAATCTTCGGGATATCCCAACTTTTTGATGACAGCTCTTACTGCTTCACAAACAGCAGCGTTGGTCTTTCTTGCCTTGGGGTGGGGAGCAACGATAACAGCGTTTCTTGTCTTCAGAGCCATGAGGGACTTAACAACAGGAGTTGCTTCTCCGTTTGTTACAGGTACGATAGCACCGATAACGCCCATAGGTCTTGCATATGTTTCTCTGCCCATTTTTTCATCATAGTCAATAAGGCCAACAGACTTCTCGTTCTTCATCTGGAAGTAAGCACCCTTTACTTTTCCGTACATCTTCAGCTGCTTGTGCTCTGCAATACCCATGTTGGATTCTTCAACCAACATTTCGCCGAACTTCAAAGCAACTTCAGGCTTTGTCAATTCATAAGCAACCGCTCCGGTCAAGAGATCTACATCTTCCTGTGTGAAGTTCTCTGCCACTGCCTGTGCTTTCTTGCCCTTTTCAACCAGCATAGCTACATAGTCTTGTGCATTCATTGCCATATTTTGTCCTCCTTTATGTACCAATAAACTATAGGTTTTGTCATACAACCCAAACGGTTGCGGACATATAAAGAGCAATTCTTGTGCCAAAAAAACAACAAGAGCGCATAGAAAATTTGATCCGCTGTGAACGTTGCAATTACTGGTGTTAGGGGTGGAGAAGACAAAGGGAAAAATAGGAGTAGGAGAAACCAAAAAATGAATTGATACAATAATGTATCAAAAGAGGGGAAGAGAAGGTCGAAATAATGGGAAAATGTTGGTTTTTTCGCCCGGAATAGGGTGATACAAAAATGAATAGGTGATACTATTTTGTATCACTAGGCGTGAGGCCATATTTTTGAAGCTTTCTTACGATGGTTGGCTGGCTTACTTCCAATGCTTCCGCCATGGCTCTTGTTGTTTTGTGCGTGGCCAATGCGGACTTCAATACGGCGGTTTCCGCCGCCTCCACCGCCATGGAAAGAGTTTGATTCCTACCGTCATGGCCAAGGGGAGAAGAAGTGCTCTTTAATAGGAAGAGGGGAAGATTCTTGATAGAAATCAAGTCCGTGTTGGTGGTAAGAATCAACCGTTCCACGATGTTTTGCAACTCTCGAATATTCCCGGGCCAGTCAAAGTGAAGCAAGACTTCTAAAGCGTCCTTATCCAAACGCTTGTTTTGCTGGTATTTGTGATTGTATTGCCCGATGAATTTCTGTATTAAGGGGAGGATGTCGTCTCTTCGCTCTCGAAGAGGGGGTACAATAATGGGGACCACATTTAATCGGTAGTACAGGTCTTCTCTGAACTTCTGTTCCTCAACCAGAGCATGAAGGTCCCTGTTGGTAGCGGAAATAATGCGCACATCAACAGGTATCTTCTCCGTACTGCCAACCTTTACAATGTAGCGTTCCTGAATGACCTGAAGCAACTTGACCTGCAAGTTTAGGGGTAGTTCGGAAATTTCATCCAGGAAGATGGTGCCGTTTTGTGCGGCTTCAAAGACGCCTTGCTTTCCATCGGCTCTAGCCCCGGTGAAGGCACCTTTGTCATAGCCGAAAAGTTCGGATTCCATGAGGTTTTCCGGAATGGCACCACAGTTTACCGTGATGAAGGGTGCGTGCTTCCGATCTCCGTTTTCGTGAAGATAGTGGGCAATGACACCCTTACCTACGCCGGATTCCCCCGTAATGAGGACGGTAGAATCCACGGTAGACAGACGCTTTGCCAACTGGAGAACGCTGTACATGGCGGCACTGCTAGCAACGACACCTTTCTCGAAAAACTTTTCATAGGAAATCGCACTTTTCATTTCCTCAGAAGCTTCCAGTTTATTTTGCAGAAGGGACAGTTCGGTAATATCTCTCGAAGTGGTGATGACCTTGCTGATTTGTCCATCCTGATCCAAAATGGGAATTCCGGTGGACAGTAGTTTACGTCCTTCCTTATTCTCGTGGATGATGGTGGTTTCTCTCTTCTTTTCCAAGACGATGCCGGCTACGGAGGGGGAGAAGATTCCTTTTCGTTCCAGTTCTCGCACATTTGTACCAATCACTTCATCGGGAGTGACTTTATACAAATCAAAACAGGCCTTGTTGCACCACAAAGCATTGCCGTCCTTATCATCGATAAAGATGGCGTCATTGATACTATCTAAAATAGAGCGAAATTCCCATGCGGAAAACGCTTCTACGATTCTTTCCGTCATTTCGATAACCTTTCAGAAATAGATAATGTTGCTCTTCTCAGGATTCTATTATATAATGCAGTAAGAAATATCACAAGAAGAAAGATACATTTTTGTATCAGTTGAGTGAGGAGGAACAATATGGTTAAGTTTTTTAGATGTAATAAGTGCGGAAATTTAGTGGACAAGTTCATGGACAGCGGTGTTCCCATGATTTGTTGCGGAGAACAGATGGAAGAGCTCACTGCAAACACGACAGATGCTGCTACAGAAAAGCATGTACCGGAAGTTGCAGTTTCAGGAGATAAAGTAGATGCTGTTGTTGGTTCTACCATTCATCCCATGGAAGAAGAACACTATATTCAGTGGATTTGCTTGGAAACCGAAAAAGGCGCTCAAAGAAAAATGCTGAAGCCCGGCGAAGAGCCAAAAGCCAGCTTCCAGTTGGTAGACGACAAGGCAGTAGCGGTATATGAATACTGCAACCTGCACGGTCTTTGGAAGAAGGAAGTGTAAGAGAACATCCGTATTTATAATGCCCCTTTGCTCTTGCAAGGGGGCATTTTAAACGAAACATCATGGGGAGCATAAATCATTGGGTAAAGTAAGAATTGACGCTGTAACACTGGATAGAATTGTGATGCTGCTAATGGTAGCATCCATGCTTTGGTTGTTTCCCCTCTATACGGAGAATGGGTTCTTTGGCATTCAGGTGGCAAAACTTAGAGTCATGGCGACCACCTTGGTCATGGGAATGATACTGCTTGGCGTAATCCAAATCATGCAGCCCAAAGAACTGATAGAATCTCTCCGAAAGGGAGTGGGAGCGTACCCGAAAAAGATCGATATTGTCATCCTTTTCTTTACGGTGGTTGCGGCATTCTCCACCTTCTTATCCCCCCATCCCATGGAAGCCTTTACAGGCTTTGCAGAGGGCGTCCGAGTGGGCAGGGTGCAGGGGTTTCTGGTTCTCCTCATGTATCTGCTTTTTTATCTATTGATTTCCAAGAAGCTTCATTTCAAGGAATGGCTGTTGGATGGCTTTGTTCTCTTTGGAGGCGTGGCATCTGTGCTGGCGGTGCTCAATTCCTACGGCAAGGATCCCCTTGGATTTTATGCCGAAGTTCTGCCGGAAGAGAGGGCGACCTTTATATCCACCATTGGAAACATCAATACCTTTTCAAGTCTTGCATGTATGCTCGTTATCTTGACCATTTACCTCTACATACAGTCAAAAAATATCATTGAGAGAGTGATTTATGGATTGCTGCTCATCGTGAACAGTGGCGGTTTAATCAGCGCTAAGAGCGACAGCGGGCTGTTTGCATGGATTGTCATGTCAGCCGTTATGCTCCTTTACTTTTCAAAGTGGCCTAAGGATTTATTTCGGTTTTTGGAGGGGACGGGACTTACCCTCATTACCTTTGGCGTGATAGGGCGAACACAGCTTGGCATAGAGGGCCTCTGGGGGAAGATTGGTTCCTTGCAGGGCTGGTTTATTCTCCTTGGCCTTTGTTTGGTGTTATATATTATAATTAGAATTGTCGCCAAGGACAAATCCCTGCGAAAGGTCATGGGTTTATTGGTGGGACTTGGCGTTTTGACTATCATTGTCTTTATGGTGGCGGTCAATTTCTTTCAATTGAAATTAGGCGGCTTGGAGGAGGACTTCCTCTTCGGAGAGCATTGGGGTTCAGGGCGAATGGAACTGTATTCCGACGCCATAACCATCTTCTCTTCCTTTGATCTAAAGAGCCAATTGATCGGCTATGGGCCGGATACCTATGGGATACAGACAACGGAAGCAGGACTGACTTACAGCACCAGTACCCACAGCGAATACCTACAATATCTATTGACAGTGGGATGGTTGGGTCTCATCTCCTACTGCATATTTATTGTTTCTGCAATGGTCATGGGACTTCGTGCAGGAAGAGGAACCGCGACGGTAGGCTTAGGTATGACTTGTTTGGCTTATAGTCTGCAGGCCATATTCAACATCAATCAAATATTGACGACCCCCATATTCTTTATATTGATAGCTATCATGATGTCGTTGGTCTATAGGCCGGGAAAGGAAGAAAAAACCATGAACTTTGTATTGGAAAAAGAAAATAAGAGAGTTGCTGCTTACGATGGAGAAAAGGAAATCGGAGAGATGTCTTATTCGCCATCCGAGAAGATATGGATTATTGACAGCACCAAGGTGGACGATGATTACCGTGGTCAGAAAATCGGACAAAAGATGTTAAAGGTAATTGTGGATCAAGCGGAAGCGGAGAACCTCTCCATCATGCCACTCTGCCCCTTTGCCAAGAAGGAGATGGAGGGAAATGAGGACTATCAGAAATATATTAAATAGAAACGCAATAATAATTTACCTTACGGGTAAATTATTATTGCGTTTCATGTGATTCGGTGCTATAATAAATTTACCCCAGAGGTAATTTTATCCGTTGAGGTGGACACGTGAAGATTAGGTATAAAAGCAGAAAAATAGAGATCATATGCACATCTCAAAGAGTTGCAAAGAAAAAGCACGGAGAACAGATGGCTGAAATAATTCAACAAAGAATGCAAGAAATCGAAGGTTCTCCATCTGTAGAATTTCTAATTCAATACAATATCGGAAGATGTCACCCACTGAAAGGAAACAGGCAAAATCAATATGCTGTTGACTTAATCCATCCTTTCCGTTTAGTGTTTGAGATTACGCAGCAAGGTGAAATTCAAATTGTAAAGATTATTGAAGTGATAAATTACCATTGAAGAAAGGGGAAGTATAGGAGGGAGCAGTTATGATAAGGAGTGAGAATACTGTTGCAGTGCCACCCGGAAGCACCATAAGAGAACAGCTTCAGAATAGGGGAATGACACAGAAGGAATTCGCTGTAAGAATGGAAATGTCACCGAAGCATATCAGCAAACTAATAAATGGCGAGGTTCAATTAACATCGGATATGGCGATGCGGCTGGAGTCCGTTCTAGGAATTCCCGCAGTTTTTTGGAGCAATCTAGAAGCGATATACAGAGACAAGATAGTGAAGGTGAAAAATGAAAACGAAATGGAAAAAGATATGGAATATGCCATAAAATTTCCCTATCTTGAGATGGCAAAAAAAGGGTGGGTTCCTAAAACGAGAAGTAGAAAAGAGAAGGTGTTTAATCTAAGAGCTTTTTTTGAAGTCGTTCGACTAGGATTGCTGAAGGAGCAGGTGGTTCCCAATATGGCATGCAGACGTTTAGCCGAGACGGAAAAAGGAGACTTTGCCCTAATGGCTTGGTCGCAGAAAGCACGAATGATAGCTCGAGATGTTAAAACAGAACCGATTAATCTGCAAAAATTAAAAAAATCATTACTGAAGATTCGTGAGATGACTAACATGGATCCAGAAGAGTTCTGCCCAATACTAGTAAGGATACTTGCGGATAGTGGGGTGGCGTTGGTGTTTCTTCCAAACATTGGGGGATCATTTCTTCATGGTGCGACATTCATTGATAATGGAAAGATTGTTATGGCCTTATCTGATAGGGGGAAATATGCAGATAAGTTCTGGTTTAGCATTTTTCACGAAATAGGACATGTTTTGGAGGGCCATCTTTACAGTCCAGACGGGATAATTGAGAAAGATGAAGATGATGCGGATTCTTTTGCAGGAAACTTATTAATACCATCCCCAGCATATGATGTTTTTAAGAAGAAAAATGATTATTCGATAGAGGCAATTCTTCGGTTTTCTGAAGAGATAGGTGTGGATGAAGGGATTGTAGTTGGAAGGTTGCAAAAGGATGGGTATATTTCTTATGCAGAATACAATAACCTAAGAAAACAATATGAAATCCCGTGCTGACAAGTAAAAATACTTGACAAGGATACCACACCGGTGGTATCCTTTCTTGGTATCAAGTAAAAAACCTTGACACCGGGAGGGATGATTGTTGGATAAGTATACCCATATCAGCCTGCTGTATGATTTTTACGGCAGCTTGCTGACTAAAAAACAACAGGAAATATTATCCCTTTATCACGGAGACAACTATTCGCTGTCGGAAATCGCAGAGGAATTGGGAATCAGTCGCCAAGGTGTCCATGCAACCCTAAAGAGTGGAGAATCCGCACTGCTACACTATGAAAGTGATTTGAGATTGGTCCAGAAGTACGACGAGAATCGAAAGGCAGTGGAGATTTTGGGAGATGTCATCGCCCAAGCAAAAGCCAAAGGGGAAAAAGAGATACAAGTAAAACTTCAGAAGGTCATGTCCATCTTGGATAGAAACGACGGCTGAGGTTAGGATAAGAAAGGAAGAATGATTTGGCATTTGAAGGATTATCGGAAAAACTGCAAGGTGTCTTTCAGGGTCTGAAAGGAAAGGGTTCCATTACGGAGGCTGACATCGACAAAGCCATGCGTGACGTAAAGCTGGCTCTTTTGGAAGCTGATGTGAATTTCAAAATCGTCAAAGAGTTCGTGGCTTCCGTAAAGGAAAAGAGCTTGGGGGCCGATGTAATGGAGAGTCTGACGCCGGCTCAACAGGTCATCAAGATCGTGGACAAGGAACTGACAGACCTCATGGGTGGTGTCAACAGTAAGCTGACCTATTCTCCTTCCGGATTTACCGTTTTGCTCATGGTAGGGCTGCAGGGAACGGGAAAGACCACCACCTGCGGTAAACTGGCTGCTCATCTGACAAAAGAAGGAAAGAAGCCCATGCTGTGTGCCTGTGACATCTACAGGCCGGCAGCTATCGATCAGTTGGAAATCGTGGGGAAATCGGTCAATACACCGGTCTTCACCATGCGAGACAGCAAGGAGCCGGAGAAGATTGCCTTGGCGGCCATGGAAGAAGCCAAGAAAAAAGGTCTCAACGTATTGATTGTGGATACCGCCGGAAGACTGCAGATTGATGAATCTCTCATGGAAGAGCTTGCCAGAATCAAATCTACCATTAAGCCACATGAAATCCTCCTGGTGGTGGATGCGCTCACCGGTCAGGATGCGGTCAACGCCGCAGAAGGGTTTAACAATAAGCTGGGCATCGACGGCATCATCATGACCAAGATGGACGGTGACAGCCGAGGTGGAGCGGCGCTTTCCGCAAAGAAGGTGACGGGAAAGCCGGTGAAGTTCATCGGTATGGGCGAGAAGATGGATGCTTTGGAGCCCTTCTATCCGGACAGAATGGCCAGCAGAATCTTGGGAATGGGAGATGTGCTCAGCCTTATCGACATGGCGGAGCAGGAGTTCGACGAAGAAAAAGCCAAGAAGCTGGAAAAGAAGATTAAGAAAAACGAATTTACGCTGGAAGACTTCTTGGAGCAGATGGGTCAAATCAAGAAGATGGGCGGCGTTGCAAAGATATTGGAAATGCTCCCGGGACAGAATACAAAAGCCATGAAGGACCTGGACATGGAAAAGAGCGAAAAAGAGTTCGCGCAGATGGAAGCCATCATCTTCTCCATGACGAGGGAGGAGCGAGAGAAACCTTCCTTGCTCAATGCCAGCAGGCGAAAGCGAATTGCCGCAGGAAGCGGACAACCGGTGAGCAAAATCAACAATCTTATCAAGCGGTATGAAGAAAGCCGCAAGATGATGAAGCAGATGATGCGTCCCGGTGCAAAAATGCCAAAAATGTTTCGATAGCATTTAAGATAAAAAGTATATAGTAACGTATGGAGGAAAAAACAAATGGTTAAAATCAGATTGAAGAGAATGGGAGCAAATAAAAAGCCTTTTTACAGAGTTGTAGTGGCGGACTCCAGGAGAGCCAGAGATGGTCGTTTCATCGAGGAGATTGGATATTTCAATCCCTTGACAGATCCAGATACCATCAGCATCGACGAAGAAGCTGCAAAGAAGTGGTTGGACAACGGTGCACAGCCTACAGAGAGAGTAAGAAGCCTATTTAAGAAAGTCGGTATCATTCAGTAGAGAAAGCGGTGAAAGCGAATGGTAGAATTAGTAGAAGTGATTGCAAAGTCACTGGTGAATCATCCGGAGGCAGTCCAAGTCACAGAAACAACAGACAAACAGACTACCGTCATTCAGCTTAAAGTTGCGTCAGATGATATGGGCAAGGTGATCGGAAAGCAGGGCAGAATTGCAAAGGCTCTGAGAACGGTCGTAAAGGCAGCGGCAACAAAGGCAGGTACGAAAGTCGTAGTTGAAATATCTCATTAAGGAAAGAGAGGCACATAGATTCTATGTGCCTTACTAATATTTTAAGAAGATGGAAAAAATAAAAATCGGGCAGGTGGTCAACGTGGTAGGTCTGTCCGGAGAAATAAAAGTATATAGCTATGCGGAAGACCCGGGTCGGTTTGAGAAACTGGACCGACTGTTCTTAGGGGAGGAATCTTATACCATCGAAAATGTGCGGTATAAGGGGGATATGCCCATCCTCAAGTTGACGGGGATTGATGGCAGGGACCAGGCGGAAAAGCAAAGACAGAAGGATGTTTTTATGGCAGAAGAAGACTTGGAAGAACTGCCTAAGGGAGAATACTACATCAAAGATCTCTTGGGGCTGGACGTCATCACCACAGATGGTAATCTTCTCGGGAAACTAAAGGACATTACCACCAACTCCGCCCAAAAACTTTATTGTGTGGAGAGAGAAGACGGAAGAATGGTGTACATTCCCGGGGTGCCTCAGTTTATTTTGGAAAAAGATGTGGAGAAGGGAACGGTGAAGGTTTCCTTACCGGAAGGACTTCTGGATTTATGAAGATAGATGTGCTCACACTGTTTCCCCAGATGTTTACTGCCGTCAAAAGCAGCATCTTGGGCAGGGCGGAAGATAAAGGACTGTTGGATATTGTCCTGACAGATATTAGGGACTATACCTTGGACAAACACCGCAAGACCGATGATTATCCCTTCGGGGGCGGTCCCGGCATGGTCATGACTTGTGACCCGATTTTTCGTGCCTTTGACGCGGTGGGAGCGGAGGGCAAGAAAATTGTATATATGTCACCTAAGGGTCCTGTCTTGAATCGGGAGAAGATTGAGGAACTGGCCGCAGAGGAGGAACTGGTGGTGCTTTGCGGACACTATGAGGGAGTAGACCAACGTGTTTTGGACAGATGGAAGATAGAAGAGGTTTCCGTAGGCGATTACGTTCTTACAGGAGGAGAGCCGGCAGCCATCGTCCTCATCGATGCGGTTGCAAGGATGATTCCCGGGGTTATTGGGAAGGATGAGTCGGTTTTGGAAGAGTCCATTTATTCCGGTTTATTGGAATATCCCCAGTACACGAAACCCAGGGAATACGCAGGTATGGAAGTGCCGGAAGTTCTCGTGTCGGGAAACCATAAACTGATCCATTTGTGGAAGCTGGAAGAATCCTTGAAACTGACCAAGGAAAGGCGTCCCGATCTCTTTGAAAAGTTTTGTCGCGAGAAGGGGGCGGCACTCTCCAAGGAAGAGAAAAACATATTGAAAAAGGTTCAGAACTTGGTGTAATATGTAGGTGGAGGGCAGGATGCCAAAGATTAAAAAAAGAACAGTATTTATTTTCCTGTTACTGTTGATCATACTATATGTGGTGATTGCCGTGATTCCCAAAGTAACCGGCGCACTCACCCAGACAGAGGTTGTTGAGTACGGAACTATCCGTATTGAAAACGAGGCCACATGCTACATCATGAGAGATGAAACCGTATACACGGCGAGCAATTCGGGTACGACCAAGTACTTTGTGGAAGAGGGTACCCAAGTCAAAAAAGGCACTACCATATTGGAACTGGCGGCGGCTTCGGGAGAAGAGAACCCCGGTGAGACCAAGTATGACGGGATTCTCAGCAGACTAGGCTCCACCGTTGTGGTAGATGATGATCATGTGAGCAAGAGAAAGGGAGTATTAAGTTACTATGTGGACGGATATGAAAACTATTTCAGTCCGGCCAACATCGGTAAATTGAACTATGATAAGACCAAGACCCTTGAAGTGACTCCCCTCAGCGTGAAGGCAGAGTCTGTGGTCAAGGGCTCTCCCATATTTAAGATAAGCGATAACAGCAAGTGGTACATTGTATTTTGGGCTGAACAAGCGGATATTACAAAGTACGAGGTTGATAAGCGGGTAACTGCCGTTCTTCCCAAAGGGGAGATTCGGGGCACGATAGTGAACATCACCGAAGACAACAAAAGATGGCAGATTACCATAGAGACAAACAGATATTATGAAAAATTCACGGAAGAGCGAGTCGTAGACGGAACCATTCGAACGGCAGATTCCAGCGGCTTGATTATCAACAACGGATGCTTAACCACCAAGGATGATCAGGTGGGGGCATATGTGAAGAAAACCACCGGAGACTTTGTCTTCATGCCGGTGCAAGTGATTCTCAGTGACGGAGAAAAAACCCTTATCTCAGAGGGAACCTATTTCGACGAAGAGGGGCTACCGGTAGATACGGTCAAGGTATACGATGAGGTCCTGAAAAATCCCAAAGCCGAAACGACGGAGAAAAAAGGGGAAGAGGACAACAAGGAGGAAAAGAAGCAGTAAAAATGACGGATATCAGTAAGAACTTGGATCAGTTGAAAGAAGAAATCAAAGAAGGTGTTCTTTTAGTTGCTGTCACCAAGACCCATCCACCGGAGGAAATCAATAAAGCCATTGACTGGGGTGTGACGGATATTGGGGAAAACAAGGTTCAAGAAATCTTGGATAAATATGATAAAGTAAAGCCGGTTCGTTGGCATATGATTGGACATCTTCAGAGAAATAAGGTGAAGTACATCATCGACAAGGTGGACCTCATTCATTCCGTGGATTCCTTAAAGTTGGCAACGGAAATCAACAAAAGAGCCGGGCAAATAGGAAAGACCATGGATGTCCTCATTCAGGTCAATGCGGCCCAAGAGGAGAGCAAGTTTGGGATCTCCACATCGGAGACGGAATCTCTGATCAATGAGATTTTAGAGAACTGCGAAAACGTTAGAATCAGAGGACTCATGTGTATCGCTCCCTTTGAAGAGAATCCGGACATGGTGAGGCCGTATTTCGCAGAAGTAAAGAAACAGTTTGATACCTATGCAAAGATTTCTCATGAGAGACTAGACTTTGCTTATCTGTCTATGGGAATGTCCCATGACTTTAAAGTCGCAATAGAAGAAGGCGCAAATCTGGTGAGAGTGGGAAGTGCTATCTTTGGCCAGAGAGTATATGTATGATTGTTAAGGAGGTTTAACATGGGCGTATTCGACAAATTTAAGGACTTGGTTGGCATCGAGGAAATTGATGACGACGAAGAAATCACAGAAGAAGAAATCAGGTCTGCCGGAGCACAGATCGAAAGAAAAAAAATAGAGCCCAGAAACAACTATAACCGAGGGGGGAAAGATAAGGTGGTTCCCATGGGAAACAGAAATACGACACCGTTTAAGCTGGTCATTATCGAGCCTGCAGGCTTTGAGGAATGTCCTCGATTGGTGGATTCTCTTAAGGCAAGAAAACCGGTCATTATCAATTTAGAAAAAATTGATTCCGATACGGCAAGAAAAATCTTCGATTTTCTCAGTGGTGCAACCTATGCATTGAACGGGAATGTTCAGAAGGTTGCCAACAACATATTTGTTTTTGCACCGGAAAATGTTGATATTTCCGCAAGTGTGGAGAGCAAAGGATTTGATTTTGGAGCACAGAAAGACGGTTGGAGGTAAGAAATGATTACACCACTTGATATCCAAAATAAGGAGTTCGCAAAAACAGTTCGCGGCTATAAAGAAGAAGAAGTGGACATGTTTTTAGATCTGATTACGCTGGACTTTGAAAAGCTGGCCAAGGAGAACATCCGCTTGAAGGCGGAGGTCACATCCTTGGAAAACGAAATGGAAAAGTACAAGGGTGCCGAGGGTGAAGTAATCAAAGTTCTGGAGCAAGCAAGGGAACTCATGGGGGATATTTCTGTCAGTGCAGAGAAGCGAGCTGAGATTCTGCTGAAAAATGCGGAACTGGATGCAGAGCTTACCGTCAGAGAGGCCAGAGATCGTGCCGAGCGCTTGGTGGATGAAAATAAGACCTTGGAGAAAAGGTACGGCGAGTTTCGGAACAAATATAAGAAGATGCTGGAAGATGAGTTGGCTAGATTTGAGAATCTGGATGATGACCTCTATCCCAACTTCAACGACAACAAACTGGAAGACTTGATCAATGCCCCTCTTCGTGAGGAAACATCCGATTTGGAAAAGACCATCTTCACAGATACCATGCCTGTGAAAGAGGCAGAGATGGACGACAAAAAGACAGTGGTCGTCAACATGAAAGGAGTCGAGGCGGACTAGCCTCTCTTCTATGATATATTTTGTGATTATTATTGCGGCTGTGGTGCTTGATCAAGTGGTCAAGCACTTGGTTGTATCTTCCATGTCCCTGCATCAAAGCATCCCCGTTATTGACGGGGTGTTTCATATGACCTATATTCATAACACCGGCGCCGCCTTCAGTATTCTTCAGAATCAAAAGATTCTACTCATCGGTCTCCCGGTATTTTTGATTATTGTCGGTTTGGTATTTATCTACAAACACAGGCAGGACAAGAGGAAGACGCTACTCATATCTGTCGCTCTTATTGTGGGTGGCGGCGCAGGGAACCTGATAGACAGAGTGACTCTCGGTTATGTAGTGGATTTCTTTGACTTTAGGGTCTTCCCCATCTTTAACATCGCGGATATTTTTGTCTCGGTGGGCTGTGCCTTGCTTTGCATTTTTGTGCTGTTTATTGACGGAAGGAAACATGGAAAGAGAAGGAGATAAGATTCATAGATTTCTCATTGAAGAAGAATACGAGGGTGAGCGACTGGATCGCACCCTATCTCTTTTAATGCCCGCACTATCTCGCAGCTACATACAAAAGATTATCCAAAGCCAGGGTGTTTGGGTCAACGGCAATGTCTGTACAACAAAGAAATATACGGTTCACGAGGAAGATGTATTGGAGCTTTTAGTGCCTGCGGAACAGGTGTTGAAGGTAGAAGGGCAGAACATTCCCCTGGATATCATCTATGAAGACGAGGACCTGATGGTAGTAAACAAACCCAAGGGTTTAATCGTTCATCCCGGGGCAGGAAATCCTGATGGGACGCTGGTCAATGCCATATTGTATCACTGCGGTGACCGACTATCCTCCATTAACGGCATTATTCGCCCGGGAATCGTCCATCGCATCGATAAGGACACCAGTGGGCTTCTTATGATTGCCAAGAATGACTTTGCCCATCGTGAGTTGGCAAAGCAACTGGCGGAACATACCATTACAAGGGGATACAAAGCCTTGGTATATAACAGTTTTCAGGGGGAAGAGGGGAGAATAGACATTCCCATCGGCAGAGATCCGAAAATGCGTCTTCGCCAAAAGGCGGGGGCTCCCGGTGGCAAAGAAGCAGTGACCAACTATAAAGTTTTGGAAAGGCTCGGCAACTATACACTGATTGAAGCAAGGCTGGAGACAGGGCGAACCCATCAAATCCGAGTTCATATGGCGCATATCCATCACCCTTTAGTGGGAGATCCTCTATACGGACCTGCCAAGAACTCCCTAGGTGCACAGGGTCAGATGCTGCATGCCTATCTCTTGGGATTTGTTCATCCGTCTACCGGGGAGTATATGGAATTCCACAGTGAGTTGCCGGAAGAGTTTTACAAGATATTGGCGAAATTGCGAGGAGGAAGAGGATGAAGAAAATCAACTTCAAGCTGGGCACCATGCTGAATCCGGTGCCGGCGGTGATGGTGTCTTGCGGGGATGCCCAAGACAAGAACATCATTACTGTAGCATGGACCGGAATCATCAACTCCGATCCTCCCCTTACATATGTTTCTGTCCGCAGAGAACGTTTTTCCCACTCTATTATTGAACGTACCGGGGAATTTGTAATCAATTTATGCACAGCTGACCTGACTTTCGCGACGGACTATTGTGGCGTAAAGTCGGGAAAGGACGTAGATAAGTATAAGGAGCAAAAACTAACGCCCATTTCATGTGAAAAGGTATCTTGCCCCGCAGTAGGCGAGAGCCCTGTAAATTTGGAGTGCAAGGTGATAGAGGTTCATCACTATCCTACCCACGATATGTTCGTAGGAGAAATCGTCAATGTGATGGTAAGTGAGCATCTGCTGGACGAGTCCGGACGAATTCGCCTAGATCATGCGGATTTGGTTGCCTACAACCACGGAGAGTACTTTGCGCTGAACCGAAAGCCCATAGGACGGTTTGGATACTCGGTAATGAAACCAAAGACAAAAAAGCGATTGGCTGCCAAAAAAAGAGCAAAAAAATAGGATTGTAACCGACCAATCCTATTTTTTAAATGTCTGAGGTGCTGCATTTTTGAAAACAGATTCGCTTTGGAGCAGCGAGTTGACCTAAAATTTTTCAATAACGTAGTGTAAACATTCTTCGCAAATGAATCCGTCCTTAAAGGCACGGACGTCTGATTTGTTCTGTAAGCACACGGTGCATCTCTGAATTCTCATAACCATTCTCCTTTTGATGCACACTCAGATATTTATTGTGTATTCGATAAGGGTAGGACAAAGTATATCCGGTGTTTTCACTGGTTTCTATGGAAATTCATGAAAAGGAAAGATAGAGTGATGAATCGGTACTATCGTAACTTTGGGGTTACATAAACAGTTTTATTGTGAGTAAAAATCACCATACCCGGCTTAGCGCCGTTGGGTTTCTTCACATATCGAATCAAAGTATAGTCAACCGGAACGTTTTCCGATTCTCTTCCTTTGCTGTGGTATGCGGCAAGGGCAGCTGCTTCAAAGATGGCTGATTCGCTGGGTTCCTTGCCCTCTGTAAAGAGGACTACATGGGACCCGGGGATATCCTTTGTGTGAAACCAGACATCCTTTCGCCCGGCCAGTTTAAAGGTGAGGCGATCGTTTTCCCGGTTGTTTCTGCCAACCAGTACCTTATATCCGTCGGAAGTGGTGTATGCAAGGGGTTCTCGTTTTTCACCGCCCTTTTTCTTCTTTTTGTCTTTCTTTTTCTTCTTCACAAAACCGGTCTCAACCAGTTCTTCCCGAATGGCATCCACCTCTTCCATTGTGGATGCTTGATCGATGAAGCTGATGACCGATTCCAAGTATGAAATATCCATATCCGTTTCTTCCAACTGGATATTCTTCTCTTTAATGGACCGTTTGGCTTTGGCATATTTCTTGTAATATTTCTGGGCGTTTTTCGAAGGGTCCAATCGAATATCCAGTGGGATGCGGATATCTTCTCCATCGTAATAGTTGGATAGGAGGACACTGTTGCTGCCCTTCTCTACTTGATGAAGGTTTGCAGTGAGGAGCTCTCCATAAAGCCGATAGGTATCTGACTGACCCGCTCTTTGGATATCCTCCAAAAGGCGTTGCTTTTTTAGATATAACTTTTTTAGGGACGCAGTGACGGACTTGGAGAGCCCGGAGGACTTTTGCTTGATTCTGTTGGAGGTGCTCCGATGGGTATAGTAGTAGGAAATTGCCTCGCTAACTGTATCAAAGGTTACCTGTTGAAAACCTTCGGTGAACTGCTTCAAAGGAATGACGTGGAAGTCTGCGGGAATTCCGTCCTCTCGCAAATATACTGCCGGCTGCAGTTCCTGCTTTTCCAAGGAAGCAACCATGCTTCGTAGTTGCGCATACATGGCCACGGGATTATCTTCCCAAGCAATTTCCCTTGCAATGGTGGGTGAGAGCCCCTGTATTGCAGCTAAAATTCCATCGGCAGGGTCCATGCCCTTAAAATCCAAGTCTTTCTCTGTGGCGCTGTCAAAGGGGACCTTATCCTGAAGCGGAGGGTAGTCATATTTTTGTCCCGGAAGAATTTGTCTGGCTCTGCTCACATCGATGGAGATGCGCTTGATGCTGTCAATAATCTTCTCGGAATCTTTGTCTATTAGGATGATGTTGCTGTGTCTTCCCATGACTTCTATAATCAATTTCTTCTCCACCAAGAAGCCCATTTCATCTCTGGTCTCTACGATGATTTCAACAATTCTCTCAGCTCCCTTTTGAGAGACATCTAAAATTCGCCCGTTTTGCAGATGCTTTCGCAGTAGCATACAGAAGACAGGAGGTTCGGGAGGATTTTCGTATTCATCATTGGTGAGAAAAGCGCCGGGGTGGTCGTTGTTGCAAGAGGCATAGAGTTTTCTCTTCCCCATTGGTGTGTGAATCAGGAAGATGAGTTCATCCCGTTCCGGCTGATATATTTTATCGATTCTCCCTTGGGCGAGGGCACTTGATAATTCCTGCGCCACGGCCCGTGTGACGATTCCGTCGAAAGCCATAATTGTTCCTTTCCATTTGTCATTGAGATATGATAATATACTATCATAATTGTCGATAAAAAGGAGAATTTACATGATAAAAAGTATGACGGGGTTCGGCAGAGGCGAGTACACGGACGGGAAGAGAAACTACTATGTAGAGGTGAAATCGGTGAATCACAGGTATTGCGATATTACCGTAAAGATGCCTAGAAGGTATACCTTTGCTGAGGATAAGGTGAAGAGTACTGCCAAGGAGATTGTGAAAAGAGGAAAGGTTGAAATCTTTATCATGGTGGACAGCGCCACGGAGGAGGATTTCAGTGTACGGGCAAACACTGCGGTTGCAAAGCAATATGTGGAAAGCCTTAAGGAATTGAAGAATGCCTTTCATTTGGACGGTGAGATTTCCATCAGCTATGTGGCAAGTTTGCCGGACGTGATGAAGATGATTCCCGATGTGCAGGATGAAGAAGAGATTACCGGTGCTGTGATTTTGACCCTGAAGAAGGCTTTGGAAAACTATGATGCCATGCGCACTTTGGAGGGCAGCAAGCTTGCCGAGGACCTTCACGGAAGAAATGACTGGATGCGCGAACAGCTGAAAACCATTGAGAAACTGGCCCCCGAGGTGAGCAAGAACTATGTGGTAAAGCTGAAAGAAAGAATCAAGGAATTGGTTGCCGACGCGGTGGAAGTGCCGGAAGATCGGATTCTTCTGGAGGCGGCCATCTTTGCGGATAAGGCAAGCATCACGGAGGAACTGGTTCGACTCAACAGTCACGTGGATCAATTTCAAGAAATTCTGGGATCCAGGAAGCCGGTGGGAAAGAAACTGGATTTTCTCATGCAGGAGATGAACCGAGAGGCCAACACCATCGGATCCAAGGCCAACGATTTGGACATTACCGGTGCCATGTTGGAGATTAAGAGCGAAATCGAGAAAATGCGGGAACAGGTGCAAAACATAGAGTAAAGTCGTTGAAAATAATTGTCCTTGGTGATATAATTCATAGTCACGGTAAATTAGTAGGGAGATCAAATGAACAAAGGAAGGCTATTCGTTATATCCGGTCCGTCCGGTGCAGGAAAAGGAACAATATGCAAAAAGGTACTGTCCGAATGCGAAAATCTCAACGTTTCCGTATCCGTCACCACAAGACCCAAGCGAGTAGGAGAAGTACATGGAGAGAACTATTATTTCGTCTCCATGGAAGAGTTTGATCAGATTAAGGATGAAGGTGGACTGCTGGAATATGCCTGTGTTTACGGTAATTACTACGGAACACCTAAAAAAGCAGTTTTGGACACCTTGGATCAAGGCAAAGACGTGGTGTTGGAAATCGACATCCAAGGCGCTTTGAGCATCAAAAGTACCTACCCCGATGGGATTTTTATCTACATCCTTCCACCGTCCTTGGCGGAACTGACAGAACGAATCAGATCTAGGGGAACGGACAGCGAGAGCAGTATCCGGCTACGAATGAGCAAGGCTATGTCGGAAATCAGCTATATTGACGAGTACGATTACTGCGTAATCAACGGAGACTTGGAGGCAGCCACAAAGGTGGTAAACGCAATTATTCTTGCGGAGCATGCCAGAGTCCCAAAGGATATTTACGGAATCATCAACAGATATAAGGAGGAAATTTAATGCTATATCCATCCATCAACGAACTAAGAAAAAAAGCGGACAGCAGGTACACCTTGGTAATCTTGGCTGCCAAGCGGGCCAGAGACATCATTGACGGCAAGCCGGTTCTCATTGAGAACTCCGATGAGGAAAAGCCCGTCTCCGTGGCTGCCAATGAAATTGCAGAGGACTACATTACATACAAGAGAGACGAGGAATAAAAAGCCCGGAACATACAGAGCTGAATCCAACAGGATCGGCTCTTTTTTATTTCCGGACAGGCAAAATACCAACAAATGTAACCATTCGTTGAATTTGTTTGAAGAAATCATCTTAAAAAGGGTAGTTTTGGTCTTGAAGAGATGCTATATCAATCTGAGTGTTGAAATACTTACAACAATAGAATTGGATTTGAAAGATGTAATTATTTTATTATAACATATTGCGTAGAACGAAGGAATTGTTAGAATTCTGCCTGTTTTGACATTGGAATATGTCCTGTAAGTAAAGGTTGCACTTTGGGATTATTACTGTGAGCGTTATGTGTACTTATAATCAAGTTATAGCACAGAGAGGTCGCAGTTATGGATGATATTAATTACAAGGATATAGGACGGCGGATTAAGGTTGCTCGGAAGGAAAAATCTATGTCGCAAGAAAAATTGGCAGAAGCGGTGGGTGTCAATCCTACGCATATTAGCCATATAGAGAATGGAAAGGGAACTCCCAGCGTAGCGGTGCTGATTAGGATAATGAACCATCTGCATATTGAGCCCAACTGGTTGTTCTGCGGCAATGTGGAGACAACGGAGGCGACCCTTCTAAAGGAAACGGAGATGATCTTTAAGGGTTGTAGCAGCAAGCAGATCAGAAGGATGAATCGCATGCTTGCAGATTGGAAGAAAGCAGAAGAAGAGCTATGACGCGGCTATAACAGCGTTGTGTAAAAAGGGGAACTTGCGGAAAGGGAGGTTTTATGAAAGAAGGGGATTGTGAGAAGGTATCTGCCCATTATTGAAAAAGATGTATCGGGGAGGGTGGAACAAGAAAAAATATTATACCTGATACAGGATTTGAGAAATGTAATAATTGTGGCAGAATTCGAGAGGATCCAAGTCCGAGGGAAGGTTGAGGATTTTGCCGAGAAGCTGAACAGTGATTTCTATCGATGCCATTCCTATTTGGCAGTGAATCTATCCAGAGTAGCCAAGATGACCAATTGCACAATGATGTTTGATAACGGGGAAGAGTTGAGAATCGGACGAAACAACTTCATTAAGGCAAGGCATGCATATAATGCTTACCTGATGAAACTCTGAACCGGTTAAGCAACAAAAGGGCCGAAAAATCGGCCCTTTTGTGTTGCCCATTAATGCTCCTAAACCCAAGAGATTTAACACCTTCAAAATCCATCCAAACCGTTGATATTGAGCCAAAATTAGTAGTTGACAGCAAATATATGGAGGAGTAGAATGAATCATCAGTTAATCTGTCCTTTTTGTGTGTGTCATCTTTCGATGGAATCGGGCGGTGCATTTGTTACACTTAGAGTAGGAGGATATTGATTATGAAAAAGAAAATATTGGTAGCCCTTTTGGCAGCAATCATGGCGGTGGCGATGTTGCCTTCCCTTGCATTTGCTGTACCTGAAGAACCGGCAGCATTTGAAGGCGCGTTTGATATCAATGGTTTCACCGTATATTCTGATGATACCTATGTGGGGGATAGTGCTCTTCCCGGGGGAAATTGGACATATGCAGATGGCGTGTTGACTTTGGACGGTTTTCAGGGCAATCGCATTTATGTATGGCCGTATATGACAACCAACTCAGGCACTCTCACGATAGTCTTAAAGGGAGAAAATATCATAAACATGACGGGAGGAGATGGCATTCAGGCCGAATATGGAAATGTAATCTTTCAAGGAACGGGGACCTTGGATATTACCGGTTTTACATTTGGTTCTGCAATATGGATCAAGGAGGGTACGGTGACTTTCGACCTTGGGATAGGTGGAGAAGTGAGAATGGATCCTGTACTGGAGATCCCAAGTCAACCTAAAGTAGAAGAGGACCCATTAACGAATGATTCTGTAGAAGCGATTATTGCTTATTACAGATCTCCTTACGAACCCACGGGTAGTGTAGACCAGATTATTCTCAATGCAGGCAATGTAATCACCCGTCCTGATGGAGGACTTGTTTCATTGTATACTTGGTCTTTGGACAACATTGAGCAACTGGATGCTAAAACCCCGGTAGTGCCCAGCGTAGATACAAAGGCAGCCGGACCGGAATTATCAGTTGCAACCATCAAAGCGACTCCTGACAGTGCACCGGCAGAAGCAGTGACAATCACCGGTGTTGCGGTTCAGGAAGAAGAACCGGTGCCTACACCTGATCCTGTTGTGGAACCGACTGCAGCAGACCCGACGAAACCGGCTGGGACCGTGTCTTCCGCCAAGACACCCAAGACAGGGGATGATAGCTTGTTGGGCGTTGCGGGGATTCTCATGGTTGTCGGAGCAGTTGGAGCAATTGGATTGGCAAAGAGAAAGTTTGACTAATGATTGAGAGCGGAATCGGGCGATACATTTGTTACACTTAGAGTAGGAGGATATTGATTATGAAAAAGAAAATATTGGTAGCCCTTTTGGCCGCGATCATGGCGGTGGCGATGTTGCCTTCCCTTGTGTTTGCAGAATCTGTACCATACCAAGGAGGATTTGAGGTCGATGGTTACTTTGTGTATTCTGATGATAACTATGAGGGAGATAATGCTCTTCCGGGGGCAAATTGGACATATGCAGATGGCGTGCTGACTTTGGACGGATATAATGGAGAGAAGATTAATGTAGGACCGTCAGCGGAAGGTTCAGGCCCATTCACGATTGTCTTAAAGGGAGAAAATACCATAAACATGATGTCTGGTTTAGATGGTCTAAGGATCGATAGTACCGACACCATTCTTCAAGGGACCGGCACTTTGAATATAACTGGAAAGACAAATAGATCCGCAATCTGGATTTCGTTGGGTACAATAACTTTTGATCTCGGGGTAGGTGGAGAAGTGAGAATGGATCCCGTGTTTGATCCTTCGGTACGAATATTGGGAGAAGATCCAATGGAAAATGATTCTGCAGAAGCGATTATCGCATTTGATGGAGTCCCTGTCTTACCAACCGGCAGTGTGGATCAGATTATTCTAAATGCAGGCAATGTAATTACCCGTCCCGATGGCGGAATTGTTGCATTGGAATCTTGGACTATGGACTTCATTCAGCCAATGCAAGGGAAAAGTCCTGCGGTGCCTAGTGCAGATTCCAAGATAGAGGTAGAGGAATACTCAGTTGCAACCATCAAAGCGACTCCTGACAGTGCACCGGCAGAAGCAGTGACAATCACCGGTGTTGCGGTTCAGGAAGAAGAACCGGTGCCTACACCTGATCCTGTTGTGGAACCGACTGCAACAGACCCTGCGAAACCGGCTGGGACCGTGTCTTCCGCCAAGACACCCAAGACAGGGGATGATAGCTTATTGGGCGTTGCTGGGATTCTCATGGTTGTCGGAGCAGTTGGAGCAATTGGAGTGGCAAAGAGAAAGTTCGACTAATGATTGTATAATATGATAGGAAGACCGCCGCCGGCGGTCTTCTTTGCTGGATTGAAAAAGTGAACAAAAACCCCTTGAGATTCAGCAGGATTTATAGTATTATAAATAGCGGTGTGACCAAAAAAGGCACATGAAACGAATAAGCACATCGAAAGACGGAGGGGTGGTGCCGCATAAGCGGTTTTCCCCACATGAGGATTTCGATGGAAGTGTTAAAACCAGGAGGAACAAAAATGGCAGTAATTTCAATGAAACAGCTCTTAGAAGCGGGTGTTCATTTCGGACACCAAACTAGAAGATGGAACCCTAAAATGGCTCCCTATATCTTCACAGAAAGAAACGGAATCTATATCATCGATTTGCAGAAGACCGTAAAGCTCATTGATAAGGCATATGCCTTTATGAGAGAAGTCAGCGAAAGCGGTAAGCCGGTTCTCTTTGTCGGAACAAAGAAGCAGGCACAGGGTGCAATCCAGGATGAAGCACAGCGATGCGGCATGTACTACGTTAACCAGAGATGGTTGGGCGGCATGTTGACCAACTATAAGACGATATCCGCTAGAATCAAGAGACTGAACGACATTAAGAAAATGCAGGAAGACGGAACCTTTGAAAAGCTGGGCAAGAAGGAGATTCAGTCCCTGATGCACGAGCATGACAGACTGGAAAAGTTCTTGGGCGGCATCAAGGATATGAAGGGGATGCCCGGAGCGGTATTTATTGTAGATCCCAAGAAGGAAAGAATTGCAATCAAGGAAGCGAGAATTCTTGGAATTCCCGTGGTTGGAATTGTAGATACCAACTGCGATCCTGATGAAGTGGACTATGTAATTCCCGCAAATGATGATGCAATCAGAGCGGTCAAGCTAATTGCCGGAAGCATGGCTGATGCCATCATCGAGGCAAAGCAGGGTGAAAGTATGGCGGAAGCTTCAGAACCCACTGCATCTGATGTGGAGGAAGAAGCGGCTCCTGCTGAAGAAGCGGAAGCAGTGGTAGAAAATACAGAGGAGGCTTAATATGGCTGTAACAGCACAGATGGTAAAAGAACTGCGCGAAATGACCGGCGCAGGAATGATGGACTGTAAAAAGGCATTGGTAGAAACCGATGGAGATATAGATAAGGCGGTTGACCTGCTGAGAGAAAAAGGGCTGGCGAAAGCCGCGAAAAAGGCAGGAAGAATTGCAGCAATGGGACTGGTTAGCACGGCATTTGCAGCGGACGGAAAGAGTGCAGCAATTGTAGAGGTAAACTCCGAAACAGACTTTGTTGCCAAGAACGATGACTTCAAAGCTTTTGTAGCTGACGTAGCGCAGTTGGCTCTGGACAACGATGCAAAGGACATGGATGAGTTCATGGCTCTTCCCATGGGAGACGGCACTGTTGCAGATACACTGAATGCCCTCATCGCAAAGATTGGTGAAAACATGAGTGTAAGACGTTTCGAAAAGTTTGCACAGCCCGGAGTTGTTTATACGGGATATACCCACGGTGGTGGCATCATCGGTGTCATTGTTGGTCTTGAGACGGAAGCTTCCGCAGATGAATGTGCCGTGGTAGGTAAGGACGTAGCCATGCAGGTTGCATCCATGAATCCTAAGTTTATGGATGAATCTCAGGTGGACCAGGCTTACTTGGACCATGAAAAGGAAATCCTGACACAGGAAGTTCTCAACGAAGGAAAGCCTGAAGCAATGGTTGAGAAAATCGTTGCCGGCAAGATCAAGAAGGAACTGAAAGAAATCTGCTTGGTGGACCAAAAGTTCGTAAAGAACGGCGATATCACAGTTGCTGAATATGTTGCAGAGACAGCAAAGGAAGTCGGCAAGGATATGAAGATTGCCAGTATGGTTCGCTACGAAGTTGGGGAAGGCATTGAGAAGAAGTCGGAAGACTTTGCGGCGGAAGTGGCTGCTGCAGTAGCACAAAAATAAAAGTCGAATAGAAATGACGAGCTCGGGTAGCAAATATCCGAGCTTTTTCTTGTACGTTTTTACATACATTACTTGCATTGCAATGTGTATTGGGGTAAAATAGGGGCGAACTGGTCCAATAGTTCCGAACCTTTTAGGGGGAAATAGATGAATTATAACGCGAAAATTAACGTGAGAGCGATCTCGGTTATTTTGGTTCTGTTTATGACAGCTACTTTGTTTAGTGTGCTGTCGTTTTTTGATAGAGAAGATATTTACGGATCAGCATCAACAGGAGTGGTTACGGACGGCCCCTTGTTTGTCAGAAGCGGACCCGGGACAAACTATGGGTCCATAGGCACCTTGAGCAAGGGAAAGACGGTTAATATTTCCGGTACAAAGTCAGCCACCAACGGTGTCAAATGGTATAAAATTTCCTACGGATCCAAGACCGGATACGTATCTTCTCAGTTCGTAAAGATAAACACTGCAGCACCATCGACGAAAACATCAACGGGAACGGTGAACTCAGGGCCCCTCAACGTGAGGAGTGGACCGGGAACTACCTATGGGAAGATTGGTTCTTTGGAAAAGGGAAAGACGGTAACCATTACGGGGACGAAGACGGCTTCCAATGGTGCTAAATGGACGATGATTAAATTTGGGACAAAGACGGGTTACGTTTCTTCCCAATACATTACCGTTAAAACATCTGCTCCTGCACCCAAGCCGGTGGACAAGTACTCCAAGTATTCTCCCAAGAAACAGGGAGTAACCTTGGCACAGATAGATGTAAAGGAAAAACCCGCGGCTTCGTCAAAGAGAATCGGCGGATTTAAGAAGAATATCAACCTGAAGCTGGACGGTCTCCATACCACGGTCGCGGGAGAGAAGTGGTACAAGGTATACACCAACGGAAAACATGGGTATATCTTGGCGAGCAGCGTAAAACTTGGCGGAACTGCAGCACCTGCACCCAAGCCGGTGGACAAGTACTCCAAGTATTCTCCCAAGAAGCAGGGCGTAACCTTGGCACAGATGGATGTAAAGGAAAAACCCGCGGCTTCGTCAAAGAGAATCGGCGGATTTAAGAAGAATATCAACCTGAAGTTGGATGGACTCCATATCACGGCAGCAGGCGAGAAGTGGTACAAGGTATACACCAACGGAAAATACGGGTATATCTTGGCGAGCAACGTAAAACTTGGCGGAACTGTAGCACCTGCACCTAAGCCGGTGGATAAGTACTCCAACTACTCCCCCAAAAAACTAGGTGCAACATTGGTGCAAATGGATGTGATGGAAAAACCATCTGCTTCCTCCAAGAGAATTACCGGTTTCAAGAAGGGAATCACTCTAAAGCTGGACGGTCTTCACACCACGGCTTCCGGAGAAAAGTGGTACAGGGTTACTGTCAGCAGTGGATACGGATATATCCTTGCGAAGAACGTGGACCTAGGCGGGGCATCGGGTTTTACACTGTCTTCTGATATGACAAAGCCTACAACAATTAAAAAGGGCACATCCTATGTTCTAAGAGGAAAACTGTATTCCAACCACAAGATGACCAACGTAGTAGTAGGCGTCAAATCATCCTCGGGATCTTGGATTACTGGGAAGTATATCTCCACCAATCCCAATGCAACATCCTATGACATTGCCAAAGCCGATGCCAGCATAAAGTTTGGAACCTTGGCAGAAGGAGATTACTTCTATTGTGTCTATGCAAAAGATGCAAAGGGATACGGAAACTACGTGTTGAAGCACCCCTTCAAGGTGACCGGACTTACACCCCCTTCACTGGTGACAGGAGAGTTGGGCACATCCTTGTCCTACAAATCGTCGGTGATTACAGCTATCGGAAAACAACCCTATTCAGGTCCCTGCGGTATCTATGCCATGGCATACAGCAGAGCGATTCTAGATGGTAGCTTCACCAAGGGCGGCCACAGCACCATTCATAACAGAATCATTTCTGAATACGGAAACGGCACCAACTATGCCCATTGGTATAAGGCAGGTGGGAGCAATACATATTACACTAGCAATAAGAGTTGCTATCAAGACGCAATAAAACAGGTTGACCAAGGAAGACCTTCCATTCTTTTGGTACATAACGGGTATACGGGGAACACCCATTATGTTACTATAATAGGATACACCAAGGGCACTACCGCATCTAATGTGGAACTGGGTAAGTTGATTGCCTTGGACCCTGCATACGGGACTATTAAGTATTTAGGGAACATGAAATACTACAATCATCCGACAGCACAGCTGATTAAGTTTTAACGGGGAAAGGATTACAAAATGAGTACACAGAATAACGGAAAGAAGAGAGGTTGTTTCGGTCTATTTATCGATTTAATCTTAACAATTTTAACGGGTGGACTATGGTTGGTCTGGCTATTGATCAAGTATCTTCGCAACCACTAATACAAAAATACACAGGTAAGATGAAGCGGTTTCCAGATGGAGACCGTTTCTTTGCAAGTGCAATTTGCTATACCCCCATGGTTATTTATGATATAATATGACAGATAATTGTTTTCGGTACAAAGGAGAAGTGTATGGAGCCCAAATACAAACGAGTGGTACTAAAAATCAGCGGGGAAGCATTGGCCGGAGAACAAAAATTCGGAATCAATGAGAGCATCCTTGGAAACATCGCCAAGCAAGTGAAGGAAGTCTACGATCTGGGAGTGCAAGTTGCAATCGTTGTCGGTGGCGGAAACTTCTGGAGAGGAAGGACCAACAAAAGGATGGACCGGGCAACAGCAGATTATATCGGAATGTTGGCAACGGTGATGAATGCCATGGCATTGCAAGATGCTTTCGAAGCATATGGTATACCCACTAGGGTGCAGACGGCAATCGAGATGAAAGAAGTTGCAGAGCCATATATTCGACGAAAAGCGGTTCATCATTTGGATAGCGGGAAGGTGGTTATATTTGGAGCAGGAACGGGAAACCCCTTCTTCTCAACAGATACAGCTGCTGCACTGAGGGCTGTTGAGGTGGATGCAGATGTGATTCTTTTGGCCAAGAAAATCGATGCCGTTTATTCCGACGATCCGGAGCAGAATCCGAATGCCGAGAGATATGAAACATTGACCCATTGGGAGGTGCTGGAGAAGGATCTAAAGGTGATGGATTCCACGGCTGCATCTCTTTGTAGGGATAACAACACGGTGATTCACGTCTTTGGAATTTCGGAAGATGGAAATGTTATGAAAGCCGTATGCGGCGAGGAAATAGGAACTATTATTACGTAGGAGGTATGGACATGAGTGACAAGATACAGGCGATTCTCGAAGAGAAAATCGAAAAAAGTTTGGAAAGCCTTAGGGCAGAGCTGAACTCCGTGAGAGCAGGAAGGGCAAACCCCGCATTGCTTGACAGAGTGGAAGTGAACTACTACGGAACACCAACTCCGTTGAAGCAACTTGCCAATATCTCTTGCCCCGACCCCAGAACCATTATGATTTCACCCTTCGACCCGAAAGCGGTAAAGGAAATCGAGCATGCCGTGCAGGCAGCAAACTTGGGAATCAACCCGACCAACGACGGTAAGGTGGTTCGCCTAGCCATTCCTCAAGTTACAGAGGAAAGAAGAAAGGAACTGACCAAGCAGGTGAAAGCCATCGGTGAAGAGGCAAAGGTGTCAGTTCGTAACTTGAGAAGACATGCCAACGATGAAATCAAGAAAGAAGAAAAGGCCGGCGAGTTGACTGAGGATGATGTAAGAGAAGATATGGACGATGTTCAGAAGTCTGTAGACCAAGCAATCAAGGACATTGATGAAATCATCGCAGCAAAAGATAAGGAAATCATGGAAGTATAATATAGATGCAAGAAAACAGAAATGTTCCTGCCCACGTTGCCATCATAATGGATGGCAACGGGCGGTGGGCCAAAAAAAGAAAACTGCCGCGGGTCATGGGACACAATGCAGGAATGAAGGCGATGAAACAGATCGTCAAGAGAGCATCGACACTGGGTATAAAATATCTAACCGTTTACGCATTTTCTACAGAGAACTGGAAACGCTCAAAGGAAGAAGTGGACGGTATTTTTAAGTTATTGATTCAGTATGTGGACAGCGAACTGGCTGAATTAAACGAGAACAATGTTAAGGTCTGCATTTTGGGTGACTACAAAGAACTGCCGGAGAAGGCGGTGGAGCGCTTAGAAAAGTCCCTCAGCACCACAGAAAAGAATGACGGTATGCAGTTTAATATTGCATTGAATTACGGCAGCAGAAGCGAGATGGTTCGAAGCGTTCGCGCCATTGGGGAAGAAATCAAAGCTGGAAGATTCCTCCCTGAAGAGGTTGACGAGAAAATTATTACTGCAAACCTATATACGGGAGAAGGCGGGATTCCGGATCCTGATCTTCTCATAAGAACCAGTGGGGAACAGCGATTCTCCAACTTCCTCCTGTGGCAACTGGCCTATAGTGAAGTTGTCTTTAATGATGTTTTGTGGCCGGATTACACACCGGAGGAGTTTGAAAAAGACTTGGAAAAATACTATGAACGAGACAGGCGATTCGGAGGAAGATAGTATGAAGACGAGAGTATTATCAGGATTAATCATGGTCCCATTTTTAATCGTATTCTACTTTGGCGGTTGGGTATTGGCACTGGCAAGCTTTCTCATCGGTGCAATGGGAGTCTATGAATTTTATAAGGGATTTCGAAATATGGGGATACATCCTTGCTATCCCATCGCTCTCGCCTCGGCAATTATGCTCTACGCCATTTATTTCCTGGGAGGCAAGGAGGAATGGTATCTTTTGTGGCTGTTTCTTTCCGTGCTCGCTAGCCTTCTCTACCTGTTCAACATAAAGGAGCGCAAGCCGGAAGATGCCATGGCTACGATTACCGGTATTTTCTACGTGGTCTTCTTCTCCTTTCATGTCATGCGCACAGAGGCAACGGGGGATACGGGAATCCTGGTTTGGCTCATCGTTTTTTCCGCCTTTGGAACGGATATTATGGCATACTTTACGGGAATGGCCATTGGGAAGCATAAGCTTTGCCCGAATATCAGCCCGAAAAAGACCATTGAAGGTTCCGTGGGCGGTATATTGGGAAGCGTCATTATCTGTGGTGCTTTCGGATATTTCTTTGCACACGATTATTGGATGCACTGCCTTATCATCGGAGCCCTTGGCGGTATCGTCTCCCAGCTTGGAGACTTGACGGCGTCCGCATTTAAAAGAAAAATGGAAATTAAAGATTACGGGAATCTCATTCCCGGCCATGGTGGGATTCTGGACCGATTTGACAGTGTCCTCTTCACAGCACCCATGGTGTACTATTATATAGAATTAGTTATCCTTTAGGAGGAATCATGAAGAAAATAATTTTACTTGGCAGCACCGGCTCCATAGGCACCCAGACGCTGGAAGTGGTGGAACAGAACAAGGACCGGTTTTCCGTAACTGCCCTGACCTGTGGAACCAACATAGACCTTATGACGGAGCAAATCAAGAGGTTTCGTCCCGAGGTTTGTGTGGTATGGGAAGAGAAAGATGCTCGGGAACTGCAGAAGCGTTTCACCAAGACAGAGGTTCTGTGGGGAGAAGACGGGCTGATTCAAGTGGTCAAGGGTTCCGGCGACTTGGTTGTCAACGGACTTGTAGGAATCAGAGGCCTGGCACCTACTATGGCTGCCATTGCATCGGGAAAAGATGTTGCCCTTGCGAATAAGGAGACTTTAGTTGCAGGGGGTGATTTGGTTTCAAAGGCTGCAGGGGAAAAGGGTGTTCAAATTCTTCCCTTGGACAGTGAGCACAGTGCCATTTTTCAATGTCTACAAGGGGAGGACAAGGGAAGCCTAAACAAGATTCTTCTCACCGCATCCGGCGGACCTTTTCGCAACTACGCTTCGGAAGCCTTGGAACATGTAAAATTGGAACAGGCACTGCGACATCCCAAATGGAAGATGGGAAAGAAGATTACAGTAGACTCCGCAACCTTAATGAACAAGGGATTGGAAGTCATTGAAGCCAAGTGGCTTTTCGATGTTCCCCTGTCTCAGGTGGAAGTGCTGGTACATCCCCAAAGCATTGTCCACTCCATGGTGGAATTTCAGGACGGCAGTGTGATTGCCCAGATGGGCGCTCCCGACATGCGGATTCCCATTGCCTATGCTCTCCACTTCCCCCATAGGGAGTACAACAGCTTTGGAAAGTTGAATTTTTTGAGGGAAGGGGCTAACCTGACCTTTGAAAAGGCGGATTTTACAAAGTTTCGTGCCTTGCAACTAGCCTATGAAGCAGGAGAAAAGGGAGGCTCTTACCCTGTGGTTCTCAACGGTGCCAACGAAATGTTGGTAAAGTTATTCTTGGAAAAGAAAATCAAGTTTACGGATATCACAAAGGGTCTAGATAGAATTTTGAACTTCCATACACCTAAGTTTAACTTGGAATTAGAAGATATTTTGGAAATAGACGAGGAAGCCAGAAGAGATGCTCTCGATCTGTTTGGAGGAGTAAAGTGACAGCAATTTATGCCATTCTCATGTTCTGTGTACTCATCTTTATTCATGAGTTGGGTCACTTTGTAGCGGCAAAAGCCAGCGGTGTTAAGGTGAACCAGTTTGCCTTGGGTATGGGTCCGGCACTGTTTAAGTTTCAAAAGGGTGAAACGGAGTACTCCCTTCGCCTTCTTCCCATCGGCGGATATTGTGCCATGGAGGGAGAAGATACGGAGTCGGAGGACAGTCGTGCCTTTAACAACAAGCCGGCATGGAAGAAGACCATTATCGTCATCGCAGGTTCCTTTATGAACCTGGTTCTTGCAGTTCTTCTCATGACCATCGTTGTTTATCACATCGGCACTGCCACCACAACGGTGGCATCCCTTGTGAAGGACAGTCCTGCGATTGAGGCAGGAATCATGGAGGGAGATAAGATCCTAAAGATCGATGGAAAAGAAATCAAGGAATGGAACGATGTGTCTGCTGTTGTGGCAGACACAACAGAAAATCAAGTGGACTTGGTGGTGGAGCGAAAGGGAAGCGAGGTTGCATTGACCTCTGCTCTGGTGGAGCAGGACGGTCGAAAGATGATTGGAATTTCGCCTACCTTAGAAAAGAGCGTCAGTGGGGCATTGGTCAACGGACCGAAAGCAACCTGGAACATGACCAAGAGCATGTACGATATATTGAAGCAATTGTTCACGGGACAGGTCTCTACCAAGGAGTTGACGGGACCGGTAGGGATTATATATATGGTCAACGAGACCAGCAAGGCAGGTATGATTAACTTCCTGTACCTGATGGCCCTCATCAGTTTGAACTTGGCCATTATCAACATGCTTCCCCTTCCGGCTTTGGATGGGGGTAGACTGCTCTTCATCATTGTGCGCAAGTTTACGGGAAGAGCCATAACCGACGAAATGGAAGGCAAAATACAGACAGTGGGATTGCTACTGCTCTTTGCCTTGATGATATATGTTACCTGGAATGATATCCTTCGGTTTATTGTTCCTATTTTCCAATGAGGCAAAGATGAGTAAGAAAGTTATTGTGGGCGGTGTTCCCATAGGTGGCGGTGCACCCATTTCCATCCAGTCCATGCTCAACGTGGAAACGACGGATGTGGAAGCAGCGGTCAGACAGATAAAAGAATTAGAAGCGGTGGGTTGCGACTTGGTTCGCCTTGCTGTTCCCCACATGGAAGGGGCGGAGGCCTTTGGAGAGATTCGCAAGAGAGTATCTCTTCCTTTAATTGCAGATATTCACTTCGATTATCGCCTTGCGGTAAGGGCCATAGAGTTGGGGGCCGACAAAGTACGGATCAATCCCGGAAATATTGGCTCCAGAGATCGGGTAGAGGCCATAGTTGCAGCTGCAAAAGAGAGAAAAATCCCCATCCGAATCGGTGTCAATGCCGGTTCCTTGGAAAAGGATATTTTGGAGAAGTACGGCGGAGCCACTGCAGAGGGGCTGGTGGAAAGTGCCCTGCGAAATGTTGCCTTGTTGGAAGAAATGGACTTCGGAGATATGGTTTTGTCTCTGAAATCTTCCCATGTACCCATGAATCACCGAGCCTATTTGTCCATTGCGGAGAAAACAGACTACCCTCTTCACATAGGTGTAACGGAGGCAGGCACTCCTGAATGGGGCAAAATCAAGTCAGCTGTTGGCATCGGAGCCCTCCTTCTGGCAGGGGTGGGCGACACCTTGCGGGTTTCCCTGACGGGAGATCCCGTGGAAGAGGTTCTGGTGGGAAGAAAAATTCTTGCCACTGTAGGACTGCGAAAAGAGGCAATTAACTTCGTTTCTTGTCCCACCTGCGGAAGGACGGGAGTGGATTTGGAATCCATTGCGGGAAAGATTGAAAAGGAGTTGATTCCCCTAGGGAAGAAGAGGGAAATGTTGGGTCTTCCCGGTATCACCATAGCTGTCATGGGTTGCGAGGTAAACGGACCGGGTGAAGCGGCGGGAGCCGACGCGGGAGTCGCCTGCGGAAAAGGAAAGGGTGTTCTCTTTGCCAAGGGAAAATCGGTCAAAACCGTGGAAGAGAAAGATATCATTGGCGAGTTGATCAAACTGGTAGAGGAATTATAGAAAGACAAAATGAAGAATATATTTGATTCGTTTTTAGAAGAAAAATATGCATATGAGATTACGAAAGCATCTTTAGAGGAGAGATCGGGAACCCTGTTCTTAGAGACGCGTTTGAACTTTGTTATTCCCTACGACGGTCTGTTAAAGTCCAAGGGTGCCCTCATGGAGGCCATTCCGGGGATTAGAAAGGTGCGATTTCATTTCAAATATGAGCATCTGGCGCAAAGTGAAGAGGAAATCATTGATACTTTCATGGACTATGTCATCGCCGGTGCGGACAAGAAATGCGGTGCCTTTGCCAAGGGAATCAAGCGGAACGGATACTTGTTGGAAGACGGAAAGTTAGTCGTGTTTGTTCTGGGAGAAAAGGGTGCAGAGGTGCTCAACGACAAGACTGCTGCGCGTTTTTCCGCAATGTTGGAAGAGAACTTCGGCATTTGCAGGGAGGTGGTTTTTGTCAACCATGAAGAGGACTACCGGAGAACCATTGAGGAAGTAAAGGAATCCTTGGAACAGGCCCCCGTGGCAAAAGTTGCTACCACAAAGAAGGTCTCTTCTCCCCAAAAAGCAATCACCGGAAAAAGACTGCTGGGAAGACCTATCAACGTAGCGCCAATGCCCATGTCTGAGGTGAGGGAGGCAGGAGAAGCCGTCGTCGTGGAAGGAGAAATCTTCCGCATCGAAGAGAGAAAGATAAAGTCAGGGAAGAAGCTGATTACATTTTTGTTTGCCGACAAGACCACCTCTCTGTGCGGTAAGTTCTTTATGTCGGAAGAAAAGTGGCTTTCGCTGAAGGACGTTCTTCAGGAAGGTACGGTGGTTCTGGTAAGGGGAAACGTAGAATGGGACAGTTTCTCCAATAGCCTTGTGCTCATGGCCAAAGACATGGAAAAAGGGGAGCTGGAACAGCGAGAAGACAATGCACCCGTCAAGAGGGTGGAGCTTCATGCCCATACAAAAATGAGTTCCATGGACGGGCTTAACGAAATCACCAATCTGGTCAAACAGGCCGAGCGCTGGGGCCAGGAGGCCATCGCCATTACCGACCACGGTGGGGTACAAGCATTTCCTGCGGCTGCAAGTGCTGCAGCAAAGGGCGGCGACAAAATCAAGATTATTTATGGCTTGGAAGGCTATCTTCTCGATGATAAGGATTGCATCGGTGAAGATGGGAGCATCGACTACAAGAAGAAACCCACATATCATATTATCCTTCTGGCTCAAAATCAGGAGGGATTGAAGAATCTCTATAAACTGGTGTCCCTGTCTCACTTGGAGTACTTCTATAAGAGGCCAAGGATACCCAGGTCTGTTTTGGAAGCCCACAGAGAAGGGCTGATTATCGGCTCTGCGTGCGAGGCCGGAGAGGTATTCCGAACTGTAACTTCCGGTGGGACAATGGAAGAACTCAGCCAGGTCGCTTCTTTTTACGATTACTTGGAGATACAGCCGTTGGCGAACAATCATTTCATGATCCAGCGAGGGATTGCCAGGGACGAAGAGCAACTGAAAGACTTCAACCGAAAGGTATTGGAAGTTGCGGATCTTCTCGGCAAGCCGGTTGTTGCAACCTGCGATGCGCATTATTCTTCTCCTGAAGACGCCATCTATCGAAACATTCTCATGGCCGGACAGGGCTACGACGATGTGGGTGGAAGTCAGGGACTGTATTTAAGAACCACAGAGGAAATGTTGGCGGAGTTTGATTATCTCTCCGATGATGTGGCAAGACAGGTGGTCATCGACAATCCAACCATGATTGCAGGGAAGATTGAGAAGATGAAACCCGTTCCTTCCGGAAAGTTTCCTCCCATGATTCCCAACTCCGAGGAGACCCTGCGAGAAACCTGCGAGAAAAATGCAGCGGAAAAGTACGGGGATCCTTTGCCCGAGAGAATTCGAGAGAGATTGGATAAGGAGTTGGATTCCATCATAGGAAACGGCTATGCGGTCATGTATGTGTCTGCCAAGATGTTGGTGGATAAGTCCATGGAAGACGGATTTTTGGTGGGTTCCAGAGGTTCGGTGGGTTCTTCCTTTGCCGCCACTATGTCGGGCATTACGGAAGTAAATCCTCTTCCCCCTCACTACATATGTCCAACTTGCAAGTATCTTGAGTGGGGCGATGAGGCGGAATACGACTGCGGTGTGGACATGCCGGAAAAAGCCTGCCCCCAATGTGGAACCATTCTGGATCAAGAAGGGTTCTCCATTCCCTTTGAAACCTTCCTAGGCTTCAAGGGGGACAAGCAACCGGACATAGATTTGAACTTTGCAGGAGAGTATCAGGCAACGGCCCACAAATATGTGGACGAGATTTTTGGCGCAAAGAACGTGTATAAGGCGGGGACCATCGGCACCATCGCCTCCAAGACGGCTTTTGGCTTCGTGAAGAAGTATTTTGAAGGCATTGGACAAACAGTAAATCGGTATGAAGTGGAAAGGTTGACGGTGGGATGCGCCGGTGTGCGAAGAACCACGGGACAGCATCCCGGAGGCATTATTATCGTACCCCAGGACCACGATATTCATGAGTTCTGCCCCATCCAAAGGCCTGCAAATGACATGAAGTCCGATATCGTCACCACCCATTTTGATTATCGCTCCATCGAAGAGAATCTTCTCAAACTGGACATACTGGGTCATGATGTGCCCTCCATGATTCGTCAACTTCAGGATATCACGGGGGTGGACCCTCAAAAGGTTCCTCTCAAGGATGAAAGGGTGACGGGGATATTCAACGGAATAGACGGCCTGTCCATCTTGGATGAAGACTACAAATACACCGACGGAAGCTATGGAATTCCCGAATTCGGGACACGTTTTGTTCGTCAGATGCTCAATGAAACCAAGCCCAGTAGGTTTGCTGACTTGGTGCGCATTTCGGGTTTTTCTCATGGCACCGACGTTTGGCTTAACAATGCCCAGGAGTTCATTCGCAGCGGTGAGGCGACCATTGGAGAGGCAATATCCACCCGAGACGATATTATGAACTATTTGATTTTGAAGGGCCTTCCGCCCATCGATGCCTTTAACATCATGGAGAAGGTACGAAGAGGGCGGGGCGTGACGGAAGAGCAGGAAGCTTTGATGGTAGAAAACGATGTTCCCCAGTGGTACATCGAGTCCTGCAAGCGGATCTCTTATATGTTCCCGCGAGCCCACGCGGTTGCCTATGTGATGATGTCCTATCGGATTGCCTATTACAAGGTGTACCACCCGGTTGCCTTCTATGCGGTGTATCTGACTACCAAGATTATGGATTTCAATTGGGATGTCATCTGCAAGGGGAGTAAAGCTATTTTGGAGCGCATCGGTTCCATTGAGCAAAAGGGACCGGATGCGACCAAGAAAGAGCAGGATGAAGTTGTGGTGCTGGAGGTAGTCTATGAGATGTATGCTCGGGGCTATGCGTTCCTTCCCCCTGACCTTGCCCTATCCAAAGCTATGCAGTTTACCGTTTCCGACGGGAAGATTCGCGTTCCCTTCTGCGCTCTGGCAGGAGTGGGGGAAACCGTAGGAAGAGCCATGGAGGCGGAGGGCAGTGAGAGGCCTTTTGAAACGGTGGAAGATTTGCAGAACCGAACGAAGATCAATAAGACGGCGTTGGAATCCCTTCGAAGCAGCGGCCTGTTGGAGGGCTTGCCCGAGTCGGATCAGATGCAGTTGTTTTAACGGAGGGCCTGGCCTTCCGTTTTTTATAGGGATGACGGTTGACCTGACATCGCTTTCATAGTACAATTTGGAAGAGGTGAAAAATGGAAAAAAATGTAAATCAAACTCCTGACCAGGAGATGGTGCAAAAACTAAAGAACCTTGAGGAACTCTTGGCGACGTATAGCGAGGAACTTCGATGGTGTCGGCCGGGGTATATGACAAGGACAATTACTTCAAAAGGAAGTATCAATTATAAGGAGCATGTGAAGGAAGGTGATCATTATCTTAGCCGTGGCATCACCCGTGACAAAAATGCTATTTATGCGCACTGTCGCAAGCGGTTCCTATTAGAGTCAATAAAGCTATTGACCAATAATATAAAAGGGCTAAAGAAACTTTTAAGAACATATCGTTCTTGCCATCCATTAGATATCATCAACTGTTTACCGACTACATACGCGGATTTGCCGGAAGAGGCGTTTTATTATCAGAAGAAAAAAGGAAAGAAACAATCGGATAATCCTTACCATTCTGAAAACCTACGTCATACAACAATAGAGGGTTTTAAAGTCCGTTCAAAATCTGAGCTTTACATAGGTGCCCAACTTGAGAAGTACAAAATCTCGTACAGATATGAGGAAGAAGTATATCTCGGTGATCGAAGATTCTTTCCGGACTTTATCATTACTAATGTTTGGACCAATGAGCCAATATACTGGGAACACTGCGGGATGGTAAATGATGAAGACTATATGTCCCGACATTATGAGCGAATAATTACATACGCAGAATATGGTATTGTTCCGTGGAAGAATCTGATTGTAACATACGACGATGAAGAGGGGAATCTAAATGCCATTGACATTGATCTGGCGATTAGAGGATTAATTAATAAGATGAACAAAAGAAAAATTTAGGTGTTAGAATATTTAGTCCATCGATGATTCTACTTTTTGATTAGTATTATCGGGAATTAAGCCGGAGAATTATCAGGAAAAAACGATGTTTTTTATCCATCTACTTTTTGAAAGCAGTTTAGAGAAGATTAAGCTGGTATACTGGAGATACGAAAGAGTATGTAGGAAAAATACTGGCTTTATTATTATTTTTTAAATCGATTGACCAGATGAGCATACTGACTATTTATTCTATACGATCACAGCCGCAGACATCTATCCACGACACGAACCAATATCCCTCTGAATCCAAGGAAACCTGTTGCAAAGGGCTGAAAACTGTGATATAGTAAACACTGTAAATTTGGAAGTTATTTTGAGGAGTGGGCAATGCCCGCTCTTCACTTATGTAAAGGAGCCGTCATGGCAAAGAACAACATAAAGGAAACTGTTGAGGAAATCTTGTCCGAGTTTCTCAGGCTGGAGGGGTACGAGTTGTACAACGTACAGTATGTCAAGGAGGGGAAGGACTGGTTTCTAAGGGTTACCATTGATAAGCTTCATGGGGAAAACCAATACATCGGGACGGAGGATTGTGAAAAGGTCAGCCGTTATCTCAGTGAAAAGCTGGATGAGTCGGACCCCATTGCACAGAATTATTACTTGGAAGTATCTTCTCCGGGCATGGATCGGGAGTTGCTCAAGAAAGAGCATTTTGAACGGTACATGGGGAGAATTGTGGATGTCAGCCTGTACAAGGGCATCGATGGAAATAAAGTTCTCACGGGGGAACTCATAGGATACGAAGACGGAGACATCGTATTGGAGCCGGAAAATGGAGAGCCAATAAGACTGTCAAAAGACCAAGTAGCAAAGACAAAATTGGCAGTTATTTTTTAAAGGAGTATGAACGATGAACAAGCAATTTATTGAAGCCATTGATGAGCTGGAAAAAGAAAAGGGGATATCCAAAGAACTGCTCGTTGAGGCAATTGAGTCTGCATTGATGTCCGCATATAAGAAAAACTTCGGAGTGGAAGGAAATGTAGAAGTAAGAATTGACAGAGAGATAGGTGAAATAGAAGTCATCACAAAGAAGGATGTGGTCGCTGAGGAAGATCTGGAAGATGAAGATTTCCAAGTTACCATAGAAGAGGCCATGGCAGCTGACCCCGCCTATGAAGTGGGTGATCAAATGGAATACGTTGTAACACCTAAGGAATTTGGACGTATTGCTGCCCAGACTGCAAAGCAGGTGGTGGTCCAGAGAATCCGTGAGGCCGAAAGAGGCATGATTTTTGAGGACTATATTGAGAAGGTGGGCGAAGTGGTCACCGGAACCGTTCAGAGAAAGAGCAACGAGACAATCTTTGTAAATATGGGAAGAACCGAAGGGATTCTTTCTGTGAAGGAGCAGGTGCCGGGGGAGAGATTCGAAGTTAACGAAAGAATCAAGGTTTACATCATGGATGTAAAGAATTCCACAAAGGGACCGCAAGTATTCCTTTCTCGGTCACATCCGGGATTGGTAAAGAGGCTCTTTGAAATGGAGGTGCCGGAGATTGAGGACGGCACGGTGGAAATCCGCAGCATAGCCAGAGAAGCCGGGTCCAGAACAAAGATTGCGGTTTATACCGAGAGTGAAAATGTGGATCCCGTAGGTGCTTGTGTGGGTTCCAGAGGTTCTCGCGTACAGGCTGTGGTGGATGAGTTGTTCAACGAGAAGATCGACATCATCGTTTGGAGCGACGACCCTAAGGAGCTGATTGGCAATGTTCTTTCCCCGGCAAAGGTGGAAGAGGTTCTCATAGATGAAGAAGAAAAGAGTGCCATCGTGGTGGTTCCCGACTATCAGCTTTCCCTGGCCATTGGAAAAGCCGGACAAAACGTTCGATTGGCAGCAAAACTTTGCGGCTGGAAGATAGATATTAAGAGCCACACCCAGTACTATGAGGAAGATGAGGCTGTAGAGGAAGAACTCCTGAATGAGGAGATGGAAGCGGAAGAGGAAATCGTAGAAATTGAAGAATAAAGTGCCTATGAGAAGATGCGTTGGATGTATGGAATCCAAGCCGAAGAAAGAGTTGGTCAGAATTGCTTCCTATGAAGGGGATGTGAGCCTGGATCTTACCGGTAGAGCCAAGGGGAGAGGTGTGTACCTGTGCCCCAAGGGAGATTGCCTTCGCAAAGCGAAGAAAAAGAATGCCCTTCAACGCAGCTTCAATGAAAATATCCCGGAAGACAGGATGGAGGCATTGTTAAAGGAGCTTGCGGCCTATGAAGAAAAAGATTAACAGCTACATGGGCTTTGCCAAAAAATCCGGAAACTTGATTAGCGGGGGAAACACCTGCACAATCACCGGGTCAAAAGGGAGGCTGAAGCTCTTGATAATAGCGGAAGATGCGTCGGAAAACAGTCGAGAAAAAATGGTGCGGCTGGCGGAAAAGACCGATACGGCGTATAGGATATACGGAAGGGCAGATGATCTGTCCCATGCAATAGGAACATCGGGAAGAAGCGTTTTCGGTGTGACAGACAGGAACTTCGCCGATACGATCATGAAAGCAATCGACGAAGTACAAGAAAAAGAGAAGGAGGTGTTTTATGACAATGAAAGTAAGTGATCTGGCAAAAGAACTGGAGATGCCCAGCAAGGAATTGATTGAAAAAGCAACATCCATGGGAATCGAAGTCAAGGGCGCCACAAGTTCCTTATCGGACATTGATGAGAAGACACTCAGAAATATTATTTTGGCAAAGCGGAAGAAAGAGTCTGAAACGAGAATTGTGAGAGTTTCTTCTCACAAAAGTGAAGTGGACCACGATAAGGAGTCCAAAGTAAAAGTAAAAGTAGCCAAAATACAGGCAAAGCCGGAAGAGGCACAGAAAGCCACTAAAACAAGAGCGGTAAAAGCGGCTCCTGTTTCCAAGAGCCAGGAAGCCCCCGCAAGAAAAGAGCGGCCGCCTATTGGGAAACCCATGGCAAAGTCTACAGGCGCAAAGCCGCCGATTGGAAAACCCATGCCCAAGAGAGTGCCGAAGGAAGAGGTGGCTGCAAAAAAGCCAGTTGAAAAGGTAGAGCAGCCGGAAAAGGTGGCGTCTGTAGTTGCACCGGAAATTAAAAAACCGGTGGAAGCAAAACCGACAGAAACGAAACAGGAAGCAAAACCAAAGGTTGTGCCAAAGCCCGCGGAAGCAAAACCAGCAGAGGTTCCTGCTACTCCGGAACCGAAGAAAGTGGAACCGGTGGAAGCAAAGCCCAAGCCACAGCCGAAACCAACTGCAACTACGGCAAAGCCCCAACCTGCAAGAAAACCGGAAGGGAAGCCTGCCGAAAAAAGTGCATCTGCAAAGCCTCACGGGAAGCGGGATGACAGAAGAAAACCGGAAGGTGCAGCAAAAGCAGATGGAGATAGAAGGAGCACATCTTCTAAGAAGCCCGGCGAAAAGGGTAAGTACGTAAAGAAGGACAACAGAGGACCGGCGAGAGAGCCTAGATCTCTGGAGAAGAAGGTAAAGAAGAGATTCGTGAAACCCAAAGTCGAGGTTGCTCCCGAGGTGGAAGCAGAGCCATTACCAATCGGAACAAAGGTTGTAAACGTACCCATCACCATTGCGGGATTCTGTGAGCAGGTGGGTGTTTCCGTACCCAATGTTATCTTGACCTTGCTTAAGATGGGTGTGGTTGCCAACCAGAACCAGAACATAGATGAAGTGACCGTTGCCACATTGGCAGATGAAATGAATATCCAAGTTGTCATTGGTAAGGTGGAAGAGGAAGAAGTGGAAGAAGGGCTGGAACTCTTTGAAGACAGAGAGAAAGACCTGCAGCCAAGATCCCCCATCATTACAGTAATGGGTCACGTTGACCACGGTAAGACTTCACTTTTGGATGCCATTCGAAAGACCAATGTTACGGCACGAGAGTCCGGTGGAATTACGCAGCACATTGGAGCATCTGAAGTAGAAATCAACGGAGAAAAAATCGTATTCCTAGACACTCCGGGGCACGAGGCGTTTACAGCTATGCGTGCACGTGGTGCGGACATTACGGATATTGCAGTGTTGGTCGTTGCGGCCGACGACAGTGTAAAGCCCCAGACCATTGAGTCCATCAGCCATGCCAAGGCTGCTGGGGTTCCCATCATCGTAGCTGTGAACAAAATAGACAAGCCGGGAGCCAATCCCGATAGAGTCAAGCAGGACCTGACGGAGCACGGAATCGTCGTGGAAGATTACGGCGGAGAAGTCATTTGTGTTCCCGTGTCTGCAAAGACCGGGGAAGGCATCGTCAGTCTGCTGGAAATGATTTTGATTCAGGCGGAAGTTCTGGAGCTGAAAGCCAACCCAAATAGATTGGCAATGGGTACGGTCATCGAGGCCAGACTGGATAAGGCAAAGGGCCCTATCGCGTCGCTGTTGGTGACTAACGGAACCTTGAAGGTTGGGCAGAGTATTGTCGCCGGCACCAGCTCGGGACGAATCAGATTGATGTCCAACCATCTTGGCGAGACCATCCGCAAGGCCGGTCCCGCAACGGCTGTGGAAGTATTGGGATTGACGGATGTTCCCGCAGCGGGAGATAAGTTCAATGCCGTGGGAGAAGACCGATTGGCTAAGGAAATCGCTGAAAAGCGAAGACTGAAGCAGAGAGAAGAGGTTATGGCAAGGACGTCAGGATCTTCTTTGGAAGAACTCTTCAGCCAGATTGAGGAAGGGGAAGTGAAAGAGCTGAACCTGGTAATCAAGGCTGACGTACGAGGCTCCATCGGTGCCCTCATGGGATCCTTGGAGAAACTCTCCGACGAAAAGGTCAAGGTGAGAATTATTCACTCAGGCGTGGGAGCAATTACGGAATCCGATGTAACCTTGGCGGGAACATCCGGTGCCATTGTCATCGGCTTTAACGTAAGGCCCAGTACCGGCGTGACTACCATGGCTGACAGAGAAGGCGTTGAAATCCGTACTTACAGAGTGATCTACGATATCATCGATGATATTGAAAGTGCCATGAAGGGTATGTTGGATCCGGAATTCAAGGAAGAAGTGCTCGGCCAGGTTGAGGTTCGAGAGACCTTTAAGGTACCCGGCGCAGGAATCATCGCCGGTTCCTATGTGACCAACGGAAAGATTGTGCGTAACGCACAGGTAAGGCTGGTGCGAGACGGCATCGTCATCCACGAAGGAACCATCTCTTCCCTGAAGAGATTCAAGGATGATGCGAAAGAAGTGGCACAAGGATATGAATGCGGTATCGGTATCGACAACTACAACGATATCAAGGTGGGAGATGTGATTGAATGCTTCCACATGGTTGAAATCGAAAGGAAATAGAAATGGGGAAAGGTTATAGACCGGGACGTTTGGGAGAAGAAATCAGGCGCATCGTCAGCGAAATGCTTCTTCGAGAGTTGAAGGACCCCAGATTGGACAGTATGGTGAGCATTACCGCCGTGGATGTAACTTCCGACGGCAGCTATGCTACGGTTTACCTAACGGTATTTGACAACGACAGTGAAGATAAAGAAGCAAGAACAGAGGAAGTACTGACAGCAATGAGGGGGGCAAAGGGCGTCATCAAGAAAGAAATCGGCAGACAAGTGAAGTTGCGCCACATCCCCGAACTTCTGTTTAAGGTGGACACATCCTTCGAGTATGGCAGACATATTGAAGAATTGATTCATCAAACGGTGAAAAAAGATGATCAAGAAGAATAGCTCCCTAAAAGAAATGGGACGGGAACTGATCAAGGCAGACAATGTCTTGATTTTTCCCCATGTGCTCATGGATGGGGATGCCTTAGGCTCGGCGGCAGCATTGTGCCATACTCTTCGTAATGCGGGGAAAACGGCATATATCCTCTTAGAGGACCCGGTGCCTGCATACTTAACATTTTTGGACAAGGATTATTGCACCGATGATAGGAACATTATTCCGCAGCCGGATGTATCCATCGCTGTGGACTGTGGGGATGACAGCCGCTTTCCAAAACGGGCCAAAGTCTTCCACAAAGCAAAGGTGGAAATGTGCGTGGATCATCATCGTACCTCCCAAGGGATTTACGATTTTAACTACATCGATCCCGGTGCGGCTGCAACGGGGGAAATCGTATATGACCTTATTATGGCAATGGAAGAGGAAGTGACAAAGGAAGCTGCGGAGGCGATTTTCGCTGCAATAACAACAGATACAGGAAACTTCCAGTATTCCAATACGACCAGAAGAACCCATGAAATTGTCATGGATTTATATGATAGAGATTTGGATAGCAACCACGTCAGTGTAGCGCTGTACGAGAATGAAACGATGGAAAAACTTCTTCTTCACAGCAAGGCGATGGATACGTTGGAAACGGTCTGTGACGGAAAGGGTGCCATTGCCATGGTTACCTTAGATATGCTTCGAGAATGCAATGCAAAGATGGAGCACAGTGAAGGCTTGGTGGAGACGATACGCAGCATCAAAGGGGTAGAGGTGGCAGTGCTATTGAAGGAAAATGGACCGGAATTGGTCAAGGTTTCCATGAGATCCAAAGAGCGTGTAGATGTAGCAGACATCGGAGAAAAATACCAAGGGGGCGGACACAAACGAGCTGCCGGGTGTACCTTGTACAAGCCCTTGCATGAGGTAAGAGAAATCATGATAGAGGAACTGAAGAGCGTATTATGAAGGGAATCATCAATGTGAACAAGCCGCAGAACTTTACATCCCACGACTGTGTCGCCATTGTGCGCCGGTTGGTGGGGGTAAAGAGAGTTGGCCACACCGGAACTTTGGACCCCATGGCAACAGGGGTTCTTCCCATATGTATGGGCTCTGCTACCAGAATCATGGAATACTTGGATGATGATAAAAAGGAATACCGCTGCACCATGCAGCTTGGGATAGACACGGATACCTGTGATATCTGGGGAAGAACCATGGAGGAAAAAAGTTTTTCGCATTTGGAGGAAGAGGAAATTCGCGGAGCTTTTCTTCCCTTCAAGGGTGAGATTTCTCAGGTTCCTCCCATATACTCCGCCCTAAAGGTCAAGGGAAAGAAACTCTACGAATATGCCCGTGCCGGCAAAGAGGTAGAAATCAAGTCTAGGAAGGTGACCATATTTCAAATGGATGTAGAAGAGATTTGTGACGGAAAGATTACCTTTCGGGTAATCTGTTCCAAAGGAACCTATCTACGCTCTATTTGCAGGGATGTGGGGAATGCCTTAGGGGTAGGCGGTGCCATGAGTGACTTGGAACGGTTGTCCAGTGGTGCCTTTCACGTAGAAGATGCCGTAGATATTCGGGACTTGAAGGAAATGAGCACAGAGGAGATTGCGAAGAAGATTCTTCCCATTGATTATCCTCTCACCGACTTTCCAAAGGTTCAAGTGAAAAGGGATGCTGCAATAGATTTCACCCAAGGAAAGAAAATTTCTTGCAAAGGGGTCTTCCCAAAAGGCAAGATTCGGGTTTATTATGAAGATAGTTTTTTAGGAATGGCCGATCAGGTGGAAGGGTCGGAGGAGATAAAGGCGCACAAGGTTTTTCATACGGAGATATAGGATGATAGTGTATAACTCATTGGAAGAAATTAAAGATATTAAAAGCACGGTTATTGCCTTGGGCAACTTTGACGGCGTTCACAGAGGGCACCAGGAGTTGATTCGGCGCGCAGTAAAGAGTGCGGAAGCGGCAGGGTTCAAGAGTGCTGTTTTCACCTTTTCCAACCACCCGCGGAATCTTCTCGGTAACGGCAATGCGGTGAAGAATATCATGTACTGCGAGGACAAGGCGCATATTATCGGCAACCTTGGTATCGATTACATGTTCAACATTCCCTTCACCGATGAAATTCTTCACATGAGTCCCATCAACTATATCGACGATCTTCTCCTAGACGCCTTCAAGATGAAGGAAGCATACTGTGGATTCAACTACCGCTTCGGCTACAAGGCGGCAGGAGATGTGAAGGTCCTCATGGACGAAAGCCTGCGGAAAGGCTTTGGGATTCACGTGTTGGAGGCCTTTAAAGTAGACGGGCAGGTGGTCAGCTCGACGCTGATTCGCAAGCTCATTGAGGAGGGTGCGGTGGATCGCTGCGCCAAGTTTCTGGGAAGATACTACTCCATTGGCGGAGAGGTGGTCGTGGGGAATAAACTGGGCAAAACCATAGGATTTCCCACTTCTAATTTGGTCATTGACGAGACGATGGTATCGCCCTCCAACGGTGTTTACATTACCTACTGTACCTATAACGGTGTACGATACCCCAGTATTACCAATGTAGGTGTCAAACCTACCATTGGGGAGTATCACAAAAATGTGGAAACCCATATTTTTGACTTTGATCGGGAACTTTACGGAAAGAATATCCGCGTGGAGTTTCTTAAGAAGACCAGAGATGAGCGAAAGTTCGACAGCATTGAAGCCCTTTCCAAGCAAATAACTGACGACTGCATTATGGTCAAGGCTTTTCACAGGCAGAATAGAGCGATGAAATAGGAGGGACAGACCATGACTGTCATACCTTTTGTTTGTTTGGGTATTGGAATTGCCCTCGGTCTTTTCATAAAGTCCGGAAAGTTTTTGGCTGTCGCAGATAAGGCTACGACAGTAGTTCTCATATTTTTGATGGCTGCTATCGGTCTTGGAATCGGCTTGGATGAAGAAATAATCAATAACTTCCTGAAGATAGGATTTCAATGCATTGTAATTTCCTTACTGGCAATCGGTTGCAGTGTGTTCTTTGTATATCTCTGCGAGAAGACAGTGCTTCCATTGAAGAAGTTGGACAGGGAATTGAAAGCCGAAAACCTGGACATGACGGTTCTGTCTCAGAGCGTGCCCCAAGGGGAAGAGAAAAAGGGTGGCTCTTTCTTGGTTTGGATTATGCCCGGCGGCTTGCTTGCCGGTTTGCTGGCAGGGATGCTGTTACGGCCGGTGCTGGATCCCGAATGGGTGGATCCCTTTTTCGTCGGATCCTTGATCGCTTTATATATTTGTGTGGGGATCTCTCAGGGAGCCAACCGATCCGTCTTTCGATTTATTAGGAAGCTGGGATTTCGCATCTTGTGGCTGTCTCTTGCAATCATAGTGGGAAGTCTGTCGGGAGGATTCATTGCAGGGCTTATCCTGGATGTCCCAATGAAGGTGCCCCTGCTGGCTGCAGGAGGGATGAGCTTTTACAGCGTAACCGGCGCTTATATGACGGAGGCGTTCGGACTTCAAATGGGTACCTATGGTTTTATCGTCAATGTGCTACGGGAATTCTTTACTATTCTTCTCATGCCGCTCCTTGTGAGAATCAGCTTGGGAAGCCCGATCGCAGGAGGTGCGGTAGGAAATATGGATACCATGTTGGCTCCCGTTACCAAGTTCGTAGGGATTCGTTTGGGACTGGTCACTTTGATCACCGGAACCATTCTCACCTTTGTGGTGCCATTTCTTCTACCCCTACTGTACCGGGTGATGACGATATAATAATTGTACTCAAATACAAAAATAAACATGAGTATAAATATTGAAAACCAATGATATATGTTGTATGCTGAAGTTAGCAAGACAAGGAGTGTGAGGTTATCATGTCACTAAGAGAAAGGAATAAGCTCAAATGCAGAGCAAGGATTCTGAAGACATCAAGAAAGCTTTTTAAGGAGAAAGGGTATGAAGGAACGACCATTGATGAGATTGCCGAATTATCCGAGATTTCTAGAGGCACCTTTTACAATTACTTTTCTGACAAAGAAAGCCTCCTAGAAGGAACCGCTCGAGAAGAAATCGACAACCTACAGGAGCACCTCGGGAAAGAAATCAGCCAAGACTGGGAAGAGACCCTTCGCAAGGCGATGACGTTTCTCATTTTAGATGCTCGGCCCAATATTGCCCTCTCCAAACGGATTGTCTGTCTTGCAGCTGATCCGGAAGGATCATTGCACCCCATAGAAAATGAACTAACCGATCACTTGCGGGAAATTGTAAAGCAAGGAGAAGCAAAAGGGGCCCTTCGAAAAGATGTGTCACCGGATGATGTTGTGTACGCATTGATTGGCCTGTATTACGTAGGAATATTTCAGTGGGGAAAGGAAGAAGAGGAAAAGGCGGTGGAAAAAATAGAAGGCGCATTGGACTTAATCATTAGGGGGATTAAAAATGAATAATAGAGAAAGCGTATTTTCTATCAGCAAATATCCGGATGCAACAATGATTACACGGAAGTTGGATAAGCTTATTCATAAGCCTATCTATTCCATCAGCCCGGAAGCATTGGCTGAATATGAAGATAGGTATTTCAATGAAAAATGCGGTAAATCCAAAGAGTTGACCGGTATGGCAGGGGAGATTATTCCCGGTGCCGTGCAACACAATTTGGCCTTCAATCACCCCTTTCCCCTTGCCTTTGAAAGGGCGGAAGGGGCTTTTCTATATGATGTTGACGGTAATAGATATTATGACTTTCTCCAGGCCGGTGGGCCAACCGTATTGGGAAGCAATCCGGTGGAAGTGCGAGATAAGGTGGTAGAGCTGTTACAAACATGTGGCCCTTCTACAGGGCTGTTTCATGAGTATGAATATAAGCTTGGGAAGAAAATATGTGATTCCATGCCTTCCGTAGAGATGTTTCGCATGCTGGGCAGCGGCACAGAGGCATGTATGGGTGCTATTCGCGTTGCGCGTCTTGCCACCAAGAAGAAGAATATCATTAAGATGGGAGGCGCCTACCATGGATGGAGCGATCAGCTGGCCTATGGGATTCGCATACCCGGATCCAAGGGGACACAGGCTAAGGGGGTTCCCGGTCATATGTTCAAATACACCCAGGAGTTTTTCCCCAACGATCTCAATGATTTGGAGAAAAAACTGAAACGCAATAAGTTGACCGGAGGAACCGCGGCTGTTCTCATTGAGCCGATGGGACCGGAAAGCGCAACCAGACCATTGAGCCGGCTTTTTTGTAAAGGTGTGGAGAAACTGTGTAGAGAATATGATGCACTGTTGATTTTTGACGAGGTGGTCACAGGCTTTCGTATCGGGATGTCGGGAGCGCAAGGATATTTCGGCGTATCACCCGATTTGACCATCTTTGGAAAGGTCATCGCCGGAGGTTATCCCGGTGCGGGCGGCATCGGTGGGAAGCGGGAAGTCATGAAGTATTTGGCATCGGGTATCGGAGGCGAAGCGCACCATTCCAAGGCATTGGTAGGGGGTACGTTGGCTGCTACACCCATCAGTTGTGTGGCAGGATATTACACTCTTTGCCAGCTGGAAGAAACGGATGCTATTGTGCAGGCCGGGCGCTTCGCAGATAAGATGATGGAGGGCATCAATGGACTGATTGAGAAATACAACCTGCCCTTTGTTGCCTTTAACCACGGATCCATCTGTCATTTGGAGACAACGGGAGCAATGCACTTCGCTCTGGATTGGAGTAAGCCCTGGCAGATTCCCCATGTCTTAAAGGAAACCTCTGCCAGAAAGACGGAGATGGAGCACATGGGTTGTGCCTACATGGCAGAAGGTCTGGTTACCTTGGCGGGAAGCCGACTTTATACCAGCGGTGCCTACCAAGAGGAGATGCTTCCCGATGTGCTCGGCCGATTTGAGCGAGTATTTCGAAATGTGGTGCAGTTAGTCTGAGGAGTGAATCATGGATAGAACAGAAGCGAAAAGACTGGTCATCAAAGCCGGGAAGGAGCTGGTCCACAGCGGGCTGATTGCCAGAACCTGGGGAAATGTCAGCGTAAGAATTGATGAGGATACCTTTGCCATCACTCCCAGCGGCAAGGATTATTTGCTCTTGAGAGAAGACGATATCGTAGAGGTTCGAATCAAGGATTTGGGCTATGAAGGAGAGGTGAAACCTTCCTCTGAAAAGCGACTTCACAGAGACATTTATCGTAACAGACCGGATGTTTCCTTTATCATCCATACGCACCAGCAGAATGGATCTGCTGTGGCATCTATGCCCTTGGATGCATTGAACTTCAAGGTTCACTATCCCGGTCTAGGGAAGAGGGTAATATTATCAAAGTATGCTCTTCCCGGAACAAAGAAATTTTCGAAAAATGTGGTAGCCGCTTTGAAGAAATCAAAGAATAATGCAATCTTGCTTCGATACCACGGCGTGGTTTGCTTCGGTGCCACCTATGAGGAAGTATTCCGGACGGCAGGGATTTTGGAAGAGGCCTGCGGCAATTACTTGGATGAAATCAGTCCTGCTTTAGCTGTGTCAAAGGGAGAGATGCGAGAAGAAGGAGATCGTCCGGGTGAAATATGGAACAGGGACCCGGTGGTGATGGCATTTCTTTCTTTGGAAATGGATCTTTTTCCTTTTTCGGAGGACTTTGCCCAGATGATTGGGTGGAAGGCTCCTTACCTGGAATCCTTGCAGGAGGAGCGAGGAGAGGCGGCTATTCTTCTCAAAGGAAGGGGGGCTCTCTGCAGGGGAGACAATGCTGCGGATGCGGAAGCGGTGGCCATGTTGGTATCAAAGAATTGCAAGGCTTTTTTTGCGGCGAGTGCCATGGGGAAGGCCAAAGCCATCGGCAGATTTGATGTGATGATAATGCGTATGGTATATCTGAAAAAGTATTCAAAGCTCAAAGGAGATATGGATGGAACAGATGGTAATCGCCTACGACATGGGGACGACGGGGGTCAAGGCTTGCATATATGACATTTCCAAGGGAATTCGATATGTAGACGGCGAGAAGGAAAACTACCCTCTCTATATTCTTCCCGGAGGCGGCGCAGAACAGGATCCGGATCAATGGTGGGCTGCCATGTGCAAGACCACCGGTTCTCTACTGGAGAGACAGGGGATTACCAAAGAAGCAATCGGCGGCATCTCTTTTTGTGCGCAAATGCAGGCACTGGTTTTGGTGGATGAGCAAGGGCGTCATGTGAGAAGAGCCATGAGCTATATGGATAACCGAGGGGGAAAGCAGCTAAAAGAGGGCTTGGGACACGGCATCAAGGTATCGGGAATGAACGGTCGCAAGGTACTTGCTTCCATAAAGAGGACCGGGGCGGTTTCCGCCAGTGTAAAGGATCCCGTTTGGAAGTACAGATGGGTTGCCGAAGAAGAACCGGAAGTCTTCCAACGCGTTCACAAGTGGCTGGATGTGAAGGACTATTTGGTTTGCAGAGCAACCGGACAGTTTACCATGTCCCATGACAGCGCCTTTGCCACTCTTCTCTACGACACTAAGAAAAAGAATTTCAGTGAAACCATATGCGGAATGTTGAAGGTGGATATGAATCATCTTCCTACTATCTGTCGTTCTCAGGACAAGGTAGGTACTCTTCTACCCAAGGCTGCAGAAGAGCTGGGTTTGTCCGAGGAGACGGCAGTTTACTCAGGAGGCGGAGATGCTTCCCTCATCGGCCTTGGTGCGGCGGCAATTATGCCGGGAGAAACCCACGTTTACATGGGTACATCCGGATGGGTTTCTACCGTAACCAAAGAACAGAAATTGGACATACAGACAAAGATTGCATCCATCGTTGGTGTGGATCCTGACTTCTTTCACTGCTTTGCCGAGTTGGAAACGGCGGGAAAGTGCTTGGAGTGGGCGAAGAACAACATCGGAATGGAAGGCATGAGCCCCTTGGAGGAACGGAGCTACGAGGGGATGATGAAGGAAATCAGAGACGTCCCACCGGGAAGCAACGGTGTCATCTTCACCCCTTGGCTTCATGGAAATCGCAACCCCTTTGAGGATCCCAATGCTGCCGGTATGTTCTTTAACTTGAGTTTGGAGACTGTAGGAAAGGATATGATTCATGCCGTCATTGAAGGTGTCTGCCTCCACCTAAAATGGCAGCTTTCCGCCATGGAAAAGAAGGTGCAAACCTCTGATCCTGTGAAGTTTGTCGGCGGCGGCGCCCTGGCTCCTTTGACCTGTCAAATACTGGCGGATGTGTTGGACCGAAGGGTGGAGACGGTGGATCAGCCCCAAAACGTAGGTGCGGCAGGTGCAGCCATCCTCATTGCCATGGGCATGGGCAAGATTGATGCCCTTCAAGAGGTAAAGGCAATTGTTCCGGTAAAGGCTACCTATGAGCCGTCACCGGATAGGGACATTTACGACCTCCTCTTTATGGAGTTTAAGAACTTATATGAGAATAACAAGAAGAGCTTCCGTGCCCTCAATGAAGGGAGGCGGTAACGTGGTATCTCCTTATCGATGGGTCATTCTCTTTACGACGATTCCGGTGATTATCGCCACGGAAATCATGTGGCTTAGCTTATCGCCGATTTCCAGTGTAGCGGAGGAATTCTATGGTGTGGAAAGCTTATCCATTACCCTCTTCACAATGAGCTACATGATTATGTTTATTATCTTCTCCATTCCCGCATCCTTTGTCATCGATCGCTATGGATATAGAGCATCATTGATCATCGGTGCACTGTTGACAGGAATTTTTGGTTTGACAAGAGGCATATTTGCAGACAGCTTTGCCATGGTCATGATATCGCAATTCCTCATTGCTGCGGGACAGCCCTTTCTGCTCAATATCACCACGAAGGTTGCGGCCAACTGGTTTCCTCTCACAGAAAGGGCTACTGCAGCAGGTTTATTGACCATGGCCCAGTACTTGGGATTTGCCATTCCCATGGCACTTTCTCCCATAATCGTAACAAAGGGAGGGATTCCCTCTGTTTTACTGGTATTTGGTATCATCGGTGCAGTTTGCGCCGTGGTTTCTCTTCTCTTCGCACGAGAAAAGCCTGCGGTTCCACCTCCCGGACCTGTTGCCCAACGGGAAGACTTTTCTTTGAAAACCATCAAGAAACTCTTCTCCGGAAAGCAGTATATGATTACCTTGTTTATTGCTTTTATCTCTATGGGAATCTTCAACACCATATTGACCTTAATCGAGGGTCTGTTGGCTCCCAGAGGGATTACTTCGGGGCAGGCAGGAACCATAGGGGCTGTTTTTGTAATTGCCGGCGTGTTGGGAGCGATTGTTTTACCTATCATTTCCGATAAGGTGGGAAGAAGGATTCCTTTTCTCCGAGGAGTATTGATTGCCTTGGTTCCTCTCTATCTGGGATTATCCCTGTTGGATGGATACGGCTTATTGGTTGTTGTCGCAGGATTGGCCGGATTTTCCATTATGGGTGCCGCACCCATTATGTTTCAACATGGATCGGAGGTTGCGTACCCGGTGCAAGAAGGCACTTCCTTGGGCATGATACTCCTCATGGGACAGATTTCCGGTGTGGTATTTGTATTCCTTTTGGAGGAGTTGATGGCGGTCTTGGGTGGGCCGGTGATTCCCATGTTGGTTCTGGTTGCTTTGAATCTGCTGGTAATCCCGGTGGCGTTTAAAATGAAGGAATCCAAGATGGTCAAATAATTGTCTTGCAAATGAAGGGCACGCATGCTATCATGAGTTGGTAACTGAGTTACCTCTGCTTCGTCTTACGAGTTCCTGACGGAGACGCAGCAGCAGGCGTATGAAAGAAAAGGAGATTGACATGATTGATCAAGCAAAAAAAGCGGAAATTGTAAACGAGTACAAGACCAAAGAAGGGGACACCGGTTCTCCCGAGGTACAAATCGCGATTCTAACCTACAGAATCAATGACCTAAATGAACACCTGAAGATTCACAAGAAGGATCACCACTCCAGAAGAGGTCTTCTGCAGATGGTAGGACAGAGAAGAAACCTTCTCAACTACCTGAAAGAAAAGGATTTGGAGAGATACAGAACTCTCATCGCTCGTCTGGGACTGAGAAAATAGCAAAACAAAAGAAGCGGAGCGGATGGCTCCGCTTTTGTGTTCTCACGGGAAAAAGTTTTTGAAATATCGAATTAGTCGTTGATATTTCAATGATTATAGGATATAGTTAGAAAGGTTAAGCGAAGATTAAAATAAAGAGACTACAGGAGGTAGTAAAAAGAATGAAATTTACAGATTATAAGACATTTCGAACCGCTTTAGGCGGGAAATTGCTGGAACTGGAAATCGGAAAGGTTTGCGAGCAGACCAACGGTCAGGTTATGGTTAAGTACGGTGACACCGTGGTGAACGTAACTGTGGTGGCATCAAAGGAGCCACGACCGGACATCGACTTCTTTCCACTGAGCTGCAACTACGAAGAAAAGATGTATGCAGCAGGCAAAATCCCCGGCGGTTTTTTAAAGCGAGAAGGAAGACCTTCCGACTCCGCTGTCCTCAGTTCCAGATTGATGGACAGACCCTTGCGTCCCTTGTTCCCCAAGGGATACTACAACGATGTGCAGGTGGTTGCAACCGTTATGAGCATGGACTTGGATGCCCCATCGGAAATTGCTGCCATGATCGGATCTTCCGTTGCTTTGGCAATCTCCGACATTCCTTGGGATGGACCAACCGGCTCTCTTCTCATCGGCATGGTGGATGGAGAGTTTGTTGTGAACCCTTCCCTGGCACAGAGAGAGGAAAGCGAACTTCATCTGGTGGTATCGGGAACGAAGGATGCTGTCATGATGGTAGAAGCGGGCGCAAATGAGCTGCCTGAGGATGTGATCTTGGATGCCATCTTGTACGGTCATGAAGAAATAAAAACTTTGGTGGAATTCATTGAAGAAGTGGTTGCCGAAGTAGGAAAGCCCAAACAGGAAGTTGCCCTCCACAAGATTCCGGAGGACATCGATGCAGATGTGAGAGCCTATGCGGAAGGAAAGATGAGAGCCGCAGTGCAGACCTATGACAAGTTGGAAAGACTGGAGAACATGGATGCGGTTGAAGTGGAAACAAAGGAACACTTCGCTGAAATCTATCCGGAAAACAGCGATGACATCGGGGGCGTCCTATACAACATCACAAAAGAGCAGGTGAGAAGCCTTATCTTGGACGACGGAATCAGACCGGACAACAGAAAGCCCGATGAAATAAGACCAATCTGGTGCGAAGCAGGTGTTCTTCCCAGAACCCACGGAAGTGCTATCTTCACAAGAGGTCAAACCCAGGCATTGTCCGTAGCTACCATCGGTCCTGTAGGGGAAGGTCAGAGAGTGGACGGCATCACCGAGGTGACGGACAGAAGATACATGCATCATTACAACTTCCCACCATATTCCGTGGGAGAAGCAAAGCCCATGAGAAGTCCCGGCAGGCGAGAAATTGGTCATGGTGCTTTGGCAGAGCGTGCGTTGATACCGGTTCTTCCCGATATTGAGGAATTCCCCTATGCCATCAGAGTGGTATCAGAGATTCTTTCCTCCAACGGATCCAGCTCCATGGCATCCACTTGCGGAAGTACCTTGGCATTGATGGATGCAGGTGTACCCATAAAGGCACCCGTAGCCGGAATCGCCATGGGCCTCATTGAGAGAGTGGAAGAGGACGGATCCAGCAAGATGGTGATCCTTTCCGATATTCAGGGAATGGAAGACTTCTTGGGAGACATGGACTTTAAGGTGACCGGTACAGAGAAGGGCGTTACGGCAATTCAGATGGATATTAAGGTTCACGGCTTGTCCAAGGAAGTGCTGGAAGATGCGTTGAAGCAGGCGAGAGAAGGCCGTATGCACATCATGAAGGAAATGCTGGAAGAACTGGATGCACCCAGACCGGAGTTGTCCAAGTGGGCACCCAGAATCCTGTCCATGCAGGTGGATCCCGACAAGATTAGAATCATCATCGGGCCGGGAGGAAAGACCATCAACGGCATCGTGGAGAGAACCGGCGTGAAAATCGACATCGATGATGACGGACTGGTTTACATCGCAGCACCTGACATGGAAAGTGCGGAAAAGGGTCTGGCAGAGGTTGAACTCCTCATTAAGGAAGTGGAAGTGGGCGAAACCTACAAGGGCAAGGTCATGAGAATCATGAACTTTGGAGCCTTCATTGAAGTGCTTCCCGGTAAGGAAGGCCTCCTGCATATTTCCAAGATGGCAAAGCAGAGAGTGGAAAAGGTTGAAGATGTGATGAACATCGGCGATGAAGTGGAAGTGAAAGTCACAGAAATCGATAGCCAAGGAAGAATCAATCTTTCAAGGAAGGAACTTCTGTAAAGAAAAGAAAATTAAAAGTGGCTCCCCATCCCGGCAGGATGGGGAGTTATTGCTTTATATCCATAAGAACTACCCGTAGCGGGTAGGGTATACTGAGAAAAAGCGTGTTATCATAGATTATAAGATATTATGTTTCGCAAGGAGGTACGTAATGAAAAGATTTATCAGTGCTTCTGTGGAAATAAAGGAAGATGGAAAAGTGCTTCTCACTGAAGGAGAGTCTGATCCGTTGGAAGCAGAATTGGAGGATGGCAATTTAGTCATTGAGCAAGACGGCGGAAAGATGATTTTTGAAAAGAAGTAACCATGTAAGATAACAAAAAGATTAGCAGACCTTTTGGGGTCTGCTTTTTCTTGGCGGAGGATGCTCTTTCGGTTATAATGATGGTAGGAAAGAGGAGGTTGGCGTGGTTACCATTGACGAAGCGGAAAAAATGCTGGATGAGATAGCCGAGGAAATACCAAGGGCATTCTACGCCGGCTTAAATGGGGGAATCTTACTTCTTCCGGAAAAGAAGGTGAGCGAACATGCCAAGAGGGATGATCTGCTTATCTTGGGAGAGTATGTGCGAGACAGTTCCATGGGCCGGTTGATTATTATTTACTATGGTTCTTTTCGACAAATATACGGCCACCTGAGTCCGGAGGCCTTCAAAAATGAACTGAGGGAAACCCTCCTTCATGAGTTTACCCACCATGTGGAGTCACTAGCCGGTGAAAGAGGCTTGGAAATATGGGATGATGAACAATTAAAGAAGTATTTGAGAAAGTGAAAGGGGCAGGATATGCTGAAAGTAATCGTTACGGCACCCAGAGGAAAGATGGGTCGACTCAATGTGCAGGCGACTGTGAAGAGCGAAGATATCAATTTGGTTGGCTGTATTGCACCTATGGGAAGAGACTATATCGGAAAGGATGCGGGCTTAGTGTCCGGCATGGGAGAACCTTGTGGTGCATTGTGCTATGGGGATATTGAAGAAATCATCGAAGATTGTGATATGGTCATCGACTTTTCCACCGTTGCCCTTTCCAAGGAGATCATCGCTGCCTGCGTAAATCACAATAAAGCGCTCATCTGCGGTACCACAGGATTCTCAGAAGAAGACTTGCAACTATTTGAGGATGCGGCAAAGAGAATACCTATGCTAAAGGCTGCCAACACTTCCTATATGTCAAATGTCATGACGGAAATGGTCAAGTTGGCTGCGAAGGCATTGAAGAATCAGTGTAAGGTAGAGATTATCGATTATCACGATGAGAAGAAGGTGGATGCTCCCAGTGGTACGGCGAAGGAATTTGGAGAGACCATTGCAAAAGCGTCAGGGAAGGACATTGCAGAGATAGACTTCCATTCCATTCGTGCGGGGGATATTTCCAGTACCCACACCATTCTCTTTGGTGCCATGGGGGAAAGGCTGGAGGTCACCCATCGCACCTACAACTGGGAATGTTGTGCACGCGGTGCCATGGAAGCGGCAAGGTTTCTTGCGGGAAAGCCTGCGGGAGCCTATACCATGGAGGATGTGGTGGAGATATAGAATAAGTATAAGGCAACGGCCCCACAGCTGAGTGATTCAAGCTGAGAGGCCGTTCCTTTGTTATGGGTGTATTTGTAGGGTAATCGTTATTGTCTGCTTACTTCTGCCAACTCGGTCAGGCAGTCATCCCATGCCTGGATCAACTTGTCGATATCTTCGTCGGAAGCTACCGGCGGAATCAACATCATGTTGTGGAAAGGCGTAATCAATATGCCACGGTTGATCAGATAGAGGTGGGTGTAGTACATTAATTCCCAGTCAAAGTGATTCTTTGCTTCGGAACCGTTCTTTGGCAGGGTCGGCATGAACTGCAGCTCACATCTGGACCCGCTTCTCGTCAAGCTCCAGGGAATGTCGTTCTTTCTCAGGACTTCATCGAGACCGTCGGACAATCTTTCCTGTCCTGCAATCATTTTTTCAAATGCTTCCGGTGTGGCAACCTTTTTTAGGGTTTCCATCATGGCTGCAATGGCAAATGCGTTTCCGGACAGGGTTCCGCTGATACCCATGGGGTCGGATACTCCCTTGTGACCGAAGGTAGCGTTTACCGCTTCTCCGATTTCATGGGTAAATCCATATACTGCAACGGGGATACCGCCGGCAATGGACTTTCCGATGGTGACAAAGTCGGGCTTAAGACCGTATTCCTTGGTGTAGCCACCGTAGCCGTTGGAGAAGGTGTGGGTCTCGTCGATAATCAAATAGGTACCGTATTTGGTGCAAAGTTCTCGCAGTTTTTCTAAGTAACCTTCTGCAGGTAAAACCATACCACAGTTGGTCATAACCGGCTCTGCCAATACGCAAGCGCAATCTTCGTGGGCCAAAGCTTCTTCCAGTGCTTCCACATCGTTGAACTCAACAATTCGGCTGAGAAGATCCTTTGGAACGCCCGGGTTCATGTCGTAGTCGGATCGCAACTGAAGGGTACCATCTTCTCCGATATGGGGAAGAGTCTCATCCAAGCTACCGTGGTAGGACTCATTCATGGACAAAACTTTTGGTCTGCCGGTGAGTGCTCTACACATACGGATGACATAGCGGTTTGCTTCTGTTGCTGTCATTGCAACCTGCCAAAGGGGGAGGCCGAATCTGTTACCCAGTTCTTTTCCGATTTCCAAAGCGTTTACGGTAGGCATCATGGTGGTGATACCGTTTCTTACTTGTTTGCAAACCATATCGCCGGTTGCTTCCGGGCTGTGACCGAACATAGCGCCGGTGTCACCTAGGCAGAAGTCAACATACACGTTGCCATCTACGTCGGTCAGTCTATTTCCCTGTGCCTTGTCCAAAAAGATTGGGTGTTCCGTTCCCCAGTCACCCATCCACGGAGTGGGTGTTCCGTTGAGGAGCATTTCCTGTGCTTTCTCAAAGACTTCCTTTGATTTCTTTGTGCGCTCCAAGAAAGTCTTCTTCTCGCGAGCATCCAACTTCTGCAGTTGTTCGTCTGTTACCATTCTGTAGGGACTTTTTTTGTCTGTAATCATTTTTTCTTTACCTCCTAAATGAATTATACAGTATTTATCTTTTTTTGTTTATGCTTTTTGTGGATACTTTTCATCAAACCGCTGCTCTTCGTCGGGAAGTTCCGGGTTGACTCTTGCCTTGCCCATTCTCTGTGCGATATACACAAGAAGAGCAGGAATCAGGAAGCAGCCCAAGGATATTCCGAATACAGGCCACATGGACTGATCGGCCAAGAGGGATGCCAGACCGAAGGTCTGTGCAATGATGGAAACGATGGGAATCCACATGTGCTTGACGCGCACGTTTAGGTGAGAGACATCATAGCCTCGCTTTTTCAGCTTGTGTCGGAACACCAGTTGTGATCCGATGATACCCATCCAACAGGTAGTTCCGGTGAACCCTGCAATATTCAACAGATAGGCATAGAATGCAGAGTCGGGGAGTAGGTAGCCGATGATGACTACAACCCACATGGGCGCTACGGTGAAGAGAACAGCATTCTTGGGAACGGCATTTTTGTTTAACTTTGCCAGTCCCTTTGGAGCCAATCCTTCCAACGCCAAGGAGTATACTACGCGCGATGTTGCATACATACCGGTGTTGGCACAGCTGAATGCCGCAACAATGACGATGGCCGAGAAGATCCAGGCGATGGCATCCATACCATAACTCTTTAAGACGACGGCGAATACCGAGTCATCCAGTCCCGCTTCTTCGTGGGGGAAGAGCAAAATCAAGAAGGTGATGGGGATGATAAAAATCAATGCGACACGGACAACTACAGCCTTACATGCTCTAGGGATGGCGATTTCCGGATGGTCTGTTTCCGCCGCAGTCATTCCGATGATTTCTGTACCCTGGAAGTTTACAAGAACGGATACCAGTAAGATGAAGATGATACCTACGCCATAGGGGAAGAGTTGTTCCTTTAGGTTTTCTGTGGCATCTGCAAAGACGACCTTTCCACCGACAAAGCCATCAGCGTTGCCCCACAGACCCAACCAAATACCGGCAGCAATGATGATGAAGACGATGATGGCAAAAACCTTGGTCATGGAGAGACCGGATTCTATCTTGGCAAACCAATCTACACCAGCCAGTTGGATAAAGGTCAGAAGTGTCAATGCAATGACAGAATAGACGAAGATGTTTCCGGGAATAAATACGTTGAGCATGATGCCCACTGCTAAACATTCCGCAGGAACGTAAGCCGCCCAGTTTGCCCAGTAGGACCAACCAATACCAGCGGAGACCGGATCTCCTAAAAATTCTTTTGAATAAGAAATAAATGAACCACTTCGCGGAAGGTTGACCAGTAATTCCGCATAAGAAATCATTAGGCCGAAAACGATAAAGCCAACTAATAAATAAGCGAATATGATGCCGGGGCCCATTTCATTGTAAGCGTATCCGGTTCCTAGGAAATATCCGGATCCTATGATGCCGCCCAGTGCGATAAAGCCGACTTGCCAGCCACGGATGCCCCGTTTTAATTTGGTGGGCGCTTCTTTTTTGTGTTCGTGGACTTGACTTTGAGAATCTCTCATTAGATCACCTCCTGTTTCGATCGAGAGCTCCGCATTGCGGAGTGTCTTATAACCCTTATTGAGAGCAATTCTCATGCCAACTACAGAAACCCACGGATTCCGTGGGTTTCTAAAAAAGAATGTGAAATAATTGTTAAATACGGGAACTTTATTGTTAAAAATGACAATTTACATCTTCAATTCCCTTATTTTTCTGTACAATGTAGATTCGCTAATTCCCAGTATTTGTGCAGCCAAACGCTTGCCTTCCAAGGTATTGCCCGTTTGTGACAGACAGGAAGCGATGATATTTCGCTGTGCCGCGTCGGTCTGTTCTTTTAGAGTTGCACCGGATGTGGAGTGAGGGGATTCCTTCCCTGTTAGGATTCTCGGCGGAAGATCATCCAGCGTAATAACGTTGCCTTTCGCCATGTTGACGGCATACTCTATAGTATTCTCAAGTTCGCGAATGTTCCCGGGCCAGTGGTAAGAAAGCAACATCTGCTTTGCGCCATCGTCAAAGCCTGTCACTGACTTATGAAGGAGGGAACGAAACCGGTGAAGAGAAGCGTTTAACAGGGAAGATACGTCGTCTCTCCTTTCTCGCAACGGAGGTAGATGAAGAGGGATTACGTTGAGGCGGAAGTATAAATCTTCTCGGAACTCCTCTTTCTTTATCATCTCCTCTAAATTTTTATTGGTTGCGGCGATGATGCGCACATCGATATCAATAGCAGAAGTTCCACCAACACGCTCTATGGTCCGGTTCTGGAGGACATGAAGGAGCTTCACCTGCAAGTGAAGGGGCATATCACCGATTTCATCTAAAAACAAAGTTCCTTTTTCTGCAAGCTGGAACTTACCGATTTTTCCCGTAGGGGATGCGCCGGTAAAAGCGCCTTTCTCATATCCGAACAGTTCACTTTCCAGAAGTGCTTCCGGTATGGCACCGCAGTTGATGGGCACAAAGGGAAGACCTGCACGATCGCTGGCATTATGAATTGCTCGAGCAAGGAATTCCTTACCTGTCCCGCTCTCGCCGGTAATCATAATAGTGGAGTTGTTGGGAGAAACTTGCAGGGCGCGCTGCTTGAGCAGAATCATTTCTTCTGTTGTTGCGGTAATATCATCGAAGGTGGTTTCCGTATGTAGGAAAGCCGTTTGCATGGCTTTTACTGCGGCTGATGTAGCATCCTGAAACAGATACATGAAGCCGATTTCCGGCATTGCGATGGCACGAAACAACAGGCGTTTTTCACTGCTGCCCCGTCGATACAGCACTTCTTTTTCTTCCACCGGAGTGCGTTCCGTTCTATCAAAAAATGTATTTTTATTAAAAAGGTCCAGTATATCCCTTTGGAGAATTTGCTCTTTGCTCTGTTTCAATAGCACGGCACAAGCAAAGTTGCAGGAAAAAATTTCTCCTTCCGGGTCGGTGACAATGAGGCCTTCGGGCATGGACTCCAACACTGTGGCTAGTTTCACATTGCTCTGGGCTTCCACCAGCTTACCGGTGAGGAGCTCAGACATCCTTCGGAGAAACTCTATAAAGGAATCCTGCTTCGTAGCAATAAGATCCCTCTGTTCCTGCGTGAATGCCACCAAGCCGATGATTCCGATGATTTCCCCATCTCGTAGGATGGGGCAGGCAACCTCTGCCAATTCACCCTCCACCTGATCGTAAAAGACGTCATTTTGAACGTCTAAACTGATGTACTCTCTGCCACTTCTAAGAATTTCTGCGTATAGATACTGTGAGTCAAGATTTCCATCCTCTTCATAGGAACCGATTTTCTTCACATATCTTCCTGTACCACCGATGATTTTCAACGTATGGTCGACGATTTCCGTTTCAATATCCAGGGCAGCGGTTATGGCATCTGCAACGTGGATGACCGTGTTTTGTATAGATTCTAAACCTTTCATAAGTCGTCTCCTTCCAGCTTCATTGTATGCAAAAATGATAATGTTGTCAAAAATAAATATTACGCCGATTGTAAAATCAAGTTGAACATGTAAAGTAAAAAGTCCATACGGCACCTCTTTGATAGAATGTAAGTGACGAAACTTCATTCACAAGGAGGAAATCCCTATGGACCACTTACATTCTACTACAACTGAACACAGGAAGGGACAACATCTTTCATTTGAGCACCGGGTTTTGATTCAAACACGCCTCAAGGATGGTTGGAGCCCCAACAGAATCGCCAAGGAAATCGGCTGTGCACCGAACACCGTCCGCAACGAGATCAAGCGCGGAACAGTGGCACTGTATAAAGGGAATATTCTCCGCTACAAAGCCACCGCAGGACAAGCCGTATACGAGAAAAATCGCCAAGTGTGCTGCCGGCACTATGATTTCCTCGAGAAAATCGATTTCATCTCGTTTGTTGAGAAGAAGTTCTTCGAAGACGGATGGTCGCTGGATGCTTGCGTCGGCTATGCACTGAACGAAGGTCTGTTCACCAGAAGGCAGATTGTCTGTACTAAGACACTCTATGGCTATGTTGACCTCGGACTGCTTGGCATCAAGAATATCAATCTTCCCGAGAAGCTACGTAGATCTTCAAAGAATGCGAAAAACCGCGAAAACAAACGTATTCTTGGGCGTAGTATTGAAGAACGACCGGCAGAAGCAAATGACCGCAGCGAGTTCGGACACTGGGAAGCAGACCTTGTCATCGGTTCAAAGAAAAAGGATGACGATGCTCTGCTCACTATGATTGAACGCAAAAGCCGCGAGTACTGGATGATTCGTGTTCCGGGTCGGAATCCAAACGGTGTCATGGCTGCCTTAGAAACCATCCGTTCACAGTACAGTGAACACTGGGATGAGATCTTCAAGACGATTACGACAGACAACGGCTCCGAGTTCTCGATGTTGTCCGAACTGGAAGACTTGAGCAAAACACTGGTCTACTTTACCCATCCCTATACCTCTTGTGAGAAGGGATCCGTAGAGCGTCATAATGGTCTGATCCGCAGATTCATCCCCAAGGGGAAACGGATCGACAGCTACACCAACGAACAGATTGCTCAGATTGAGATCTGGTGCAATGACCTTCCACGAAAGTCGCTCGGCTACCGCACCCCGGATGAACTCTTCGAGGACGAGCTGGATCGGATTTATTCCTGTGTCGCCTGATGGACTATTCAACTGTCAATGTTCAACTTGTTATTGCAATTTGCGAAAATAAATATTACGAGAATGGGATAATTGTTTTATAGCATTGACTTTTATGAAGAACTAAATATAATATATTATATACATGAATTTACAGAATGGAGGAAAAAATGTTTAAACATACGATTGTAAGAAAACCCTGTAGAGCAATGGTGGACGGGATTACTTCGGCTCCGGAGTTAGGAAAGCCTGACTATGACCTTGCTTGCAAGCAGCACGACAACTATATAGAAGCTTTGAAACAGTGTGGCGTAGATGTGACCGTTCTGGAGGCGGACGAAAGATACCCGGATTCCTGTTTCGTAGAAGACCCGGCTTTGATTACAAAGAAGTGTGCCATTATTACCAATCCCGGTGCAGCGTCTCGTAACGGAGAAAAAGATGAGATTGTTGGAGCAGTGAAGAAGTTTTTTAATGACGATGTAATCGAATATATTCGAGAACCGGGAACATTGGAAGGCGGAGATGTCATGATGGTGGGAGATCACTTTTATGTGGGAAGATCGGAAAGAACCAATGAAGAAGGGATTCGGCAATTGACCGAAATTCTTGAAAAGTATGGGATGACTTGTTCTGAAGTCAAGTTGGATGAAATGCTTCATCTGAAGACGGGTGTTAACTATTTGGAAGACAACAACATGCTAGTGGCGGGAGAGTTTGTAACCAAGTCCGAATTTGAAAAGTACAATCGCGTGGAGATTCCCATGGAAGAGGCTTACGCTGCAAACTGCATCTGGATCAACGGAAAGGTCATTGTGCCCGAAGGTTTTCCTAGAGTCTTAGAGGCGGTGAAGGGTTTGGGCTATGAAACCATTTTGGTGGATACTTCAGAATACAGAAAGTTGGACGGCGGGCTTAGCTGCTTGTCCTTGAGATTTTAATAGACAAAAGAGAAGCAATCTGGTAAATAGTCAATAGTAACTTTGCTATTGATTGTAAATAAAAAGCGTGTTTCATCGCACGCAAAACTGAACTTTGAAAAACACTTCAAAATTTGGAAAGGAAATTATGAAGTTACAGATACTCTGTTTGCAGAGTAAAGCTGATTCCGGTCCAGCAAACCGTAAATCAGCCGAATCGTCTTACGAGACGTGAGTGCGAGTGCTCTTTTGTGCTGATGCGTCTTTGATTCATCAAACTTCTTTCGGTAGTAAGCTGCAAAGGTAGGCTCGTGTCGTCTAATACTGTCGGTTGCTTCAATCAGATAATATCGCAGATACTTGTTTCCGGCTTTCGACATGTGCGTATCGTCTGCTTCATAATCGCCGGATTGGTTTCTGTTCCAGTAGATGCCCGCATATTTTGCCAATGCGTCCGCTGAATGGAAGGCATGTATATCGCCAATTTCTGCGAGTATGCCGGAAGCAAATACGGGGCCGATACCGGGGATGGATTGCAACACTGTAAATGCATCCGGAGACAGACCCTTTAAGGTCTTCTCGATTGCCTTGTTGATTGTTTTGATTTCTTGCTCATATGCACTAATGCAATTGTAGGAAGAAGCAATGGAAATCGTAAGCGGTTCATAAAGAGTCTTGTCCAAGCGATAGGAGTCTCGAGCAGCCTTTTGGAGCAATTTGCAAACCTTGGCAGGATCGTCAAAACGATTTTTGCTATGTTTGCAGACGAAGTCAATCAATTCTTCAGAAGAAAGATTGGAGAGATCTTCAAGGCTAAGCATTTCCGTAAGAATAGCTTCTGCAGTTGCGGTGTGATTGCTTGAAAACGGGTGATTAACATCTTTTAGAACAGCAAGTTCGGAGAACTTGAGAAAGATATTAGAAACCATATATGTTTTCTCGCGTGTCATACACTCTACAAGATGCAACCGATGTCTGGTAAGTCTTTGCAGAGCAAGATATTGAGGACCCTTCCAGGGTTCTGTGGTAAGACGACCAACTCTTGCAAAGTCTGCGATGATGTATGCGTCAATAGGATCCGTTTTTCCAAGACCGATGAAGGACTTTCTATAGTTGCTGATCACCTTAGGGTTTAAGGGATGAACATACACACGGTGAGGGAGCAGCTCTTCATTGGAAGATAGAAAGTTGGATATATGCAGTCCATAAAAAGAAGTGGATTCCAAGGCGACAACTGTTGATTCAAAATGATGCTTTTGAATCAGCGCAAGCAATTTGCTTTTAAGTGTATCTGCACCAACCTGATTGTTAGGAACATTCAGCTCAAACAAAACATTGGCGTTGAAATCCATGCCCGTGCAAACGTTGGTCTTGGAACTCACGTCAATACCAACAAACAGAGTAGAAAGAACATTTAAGTTCTTCATCCAAAATCACCTCCTTTCCGGGTAAGGATGGAGACATCAACAAAGGATTATCCTGAGCATTGATTCTGACTGAAACCTCGCATAATTAGCATTCACTTCCGGAGACATATTGCTGGAAGGTCTCCCCCGAAGGATGAAACATCTGTGTAAGCAGAATAGAAATCAATGTCAGGCGTAAAGCTTTTTAAGCAGTCACAAAATGTGCTGTAAGGAGGAGCAAGACGTACCTTTGTAAATTGTCTGCTAGAGACATTTTACCATCAGGATATCCAATATTGAATAAGTTATCGTTGGACATATTTAATGAAAAGAAATATGTCCGTGGAACATATTATACGAGGAGGTTTATTATGAAATACGGATGTCAATCCATGTCGACAAAATGCAACGCAATTTTAATTAAGAAACCGGAGGATGCGTTTATCAGTCAGGAAAACTTAGATAATACTTGGGAGGACTTCAGATACTTCGGATGTCCGGATTACGAGAAGACCTTGGAAGAATATAAAAAGTTTGAGAAGATGATTACGGATAATGTGGAGAATGTATACTATCTTCCTAAGGACGACCGAACCGGGTTAGATTCCATATACACCCATGATCCGGTGAAAATTACTAAGGCGGGCGCTATTTATTTTCCAATGGGGAAAGAGTTGAGAAGTAAGGAATATCTGGCAACAGAAGAAAAACTTAAGGAAATTGGTATCCCCACATTGGGTTACATTACTTCGCCGGGAAAAATGGAAGGTGGAGACGTTCTATGGATTGATGAAGACACGGTAGCAATCGGTCAGGGCTATAGAACCAATGAAGAAGGAATCAGACAGTTCAAAGAGCTTACGAAGGATGTTATTAAAGAATACATCATTGTTCCTATGCCTCATGGTGGCGGTGTAGATGAATGTCTACACTTGATGAGTATCATTAGTTTCGTAGACACGGACAAGGCAGTCGTGTACTCTAAGTTTATGCCTGTTTTCTTCCGAGATTTCCTCATTGAAAGAGGGATTCAGCTAATTGAATGTAACGATGAAGAGTACGATTATCTTGGATCCAACGTGCTTTGTTTGGAGCCGGGGAAGTGCATAGTCATTGATGGTTGTCCGGATATCACGAAAAAAATGCGAGATGCGGGTATAACTGTATATACGTACGAAGGAAAAGAAATGTCTTTTAGAGGAACGGGAGGACCTACCTGCTTGACTTGTCCGTTGCAGAGAGACTAAGGAGACCAACTATGAAAAGTCAAGGTAAATATGGATAAAAAAGAAATTCCATAGAGGGTTGATTTTGTGCATGCTAAGCAGAACACCCTTAAGATGAACATTGAAAATCAAATATGGTTGGAAACTTAATCTAAGTCAAAAGCGATATTGTCGGTCAAAATCTTGTGTAGGACACGAACCAACTTTCCTGCCACATGACCAAGTGCTGCGTAGTGGCAACGACCCTGAGAGACTTTAAGGTCATAGTATGCCTTGAAAGTTTCGTTATGAAGAGTCAGTTGCCAAGCAGCATTCATCAATGCGTAGCGAAGGATTTTGGAACCCCTCTTAGACATTCTAGTGCGAGAGGCGTTGAAATTACCGGATTGATAAACAGCAGGGTCAAGACCAGAATAGGCAAGAAGTTGTGAAGGTTTTGCAAAGCGGCGAATGTCGCCAATTTCACCAAGAATCATGGCTCCATTCAAATCACCAATGCCGGGAATTGTTTTAAGGACGGAATCCACCTTTTCCATCAGAGCCTTGATGGAATCATTGACCTCTTTGATTTGAGAATCAAGGAGACGAATTTGGATAATGGATTGCTTGATTTGAAGAGATAGTATATCATTGTTAGTACCGACGGAATTGGTAGCAAGAGCTTTTAGAGCTTTTGCGGTATCTTTGCCAAAGTGACCCCTAGAGGTCTTGTTCAGCAGGTTGGATAACCGCGCAAGATGCATCTTTGCAATTTCGTCGGGAGAAGAAGATTGCTCCAGTAAAGCATAGCAAGCTTTGCCGTGAATCCCTGATTGAAAGAAATACTGAAGTTCAGGGAAAGAACGGTCAACGAATGAAATGAGCTGGATTTTAACCTTTGTCCTGGATTTGACGAGTTTCTGTCGAAAGCGACAAAGGTTTTTGATTGCGAGAGAATCCATATCCTGTTGAGAAAAGAGGCGATAATGATTCATTTGAAGCGCCTTGACAATCATGAGGGAGTCAATACGATCATTCTTAGTTTTGCGTATATTGCCCTTTCTAAGAGAGGCGGTCTGTATGGGATTGATGATACAGATACGAAAGCCTTTAGGGAAGAGAAATGCCGTAAGGTTCTCTGCATAATGGGCGGTAGACTCCATGCCAATGAGTAAGTCGGATTTTTCATAGACAGATAAGTGAGAGAGCAAAAGAGAGAAACCCTGGTGGTCGTTGGTGAATGGAAAGGGATCCACTAAAACTTCTCCATCAGCGGAGACCAGGCATGCATAGTGGTTGCGTTTTGCGATATCGATACCTACATAAATCATAAAAACAACTCCTAACTATACCACTGTGGATGTTCCACATCGTTTTGTCCTCATAAACTTGCCGGAAATAAAAGTTCTAAGACTTATCCAACCATAAACGATTTAGACAAAACTGTGGCAATACACTCCTATCGAGAAGTCAAGCTTCAAGAAAAAATCAAAAGTCCACAGTGTAAGACAAAGTATATCAAAAAGATAAATAGAAAGGAGTGTATGGTGAAAAATGGTTAATTACACCATACAAGGAAGAAATGAAGGGGATCTTTGAAGGTATTGAGAAAGATATCAAGAAAAGATTATTTGATTATGTAAAAGTACAAAGTTATACCTACACATCCAGAGAGAGAGAAGTTGAAAACTTCCTCAATAATCAATTTGGGGATATGGAATACTTCCGAAACCATTCTGAGCTTTATGGGACCTATCCGATTGAAGGAGATCCCTTTGGTCGGTCCGCATACTGGGCGATGTTAAAGGGCGAGGGAAACGATACAGTCGTCATGATACACCACAGCGATATCGTTGACGTGGAAGACTTCAAGATGATCAAGAGCCTTGCATTTTCACCCGAGGAATTGAGGGAATCCCTTTTCAAAATCAAGACGTCTCTTCCCCAGGATGCCCAAAAGGACTTAGAAGGAGACACCTTCCTTTTCGGAAGAGGAACTGCAGATATGAAGGGGGGAGGAGCCATCCAAATTACCCTCATGGAAAGATATAGCCAACTGAAGAACTTCAAAGGCAACCTAATCATCCTTGCCGTCCCCGACGAAGAGAACATGTCTGCCGGTATGCTCAGTGCAACGACACTTCTGTCAAAATTGCAGGACAAGTACGACCTGAACTATAAACTGATGATCAATTCGGAACCCCACCAAAGGAAGGATTTTTCCAAGGGGGTGTTTTCAGAGGGTTCTGTTGGAAAGATTATGCCCTTTGTCTATGTCCGAGGGTATTTGGCCCATGCCGGAAAGGTCTTTGAAGGCTTTAACCCAATCGGTCTTATGGCTAAGATTGTAGATAAGACAGAACTAAGTATGGACTTCAGCGATTTGTCCCAAGGGGAAGCGGCACCGCCGCCCACTTGGCTTTACCTAAAGGACAGTAAGAATAGATATGATGTTTCCATGCCTCAAAGTATAGCGGGATGTTTCAGCGTTCTTACCCTTCACACCGACCCAGTAGAGATTGAAAATAGGGTAAAGGAAGTGTGCTTGAAATCTTCTCAAGAAGTTTTGGAGAAGATGAAGCGTAGCTGGGATATCTTCCGAGAACGATCGGAATTTGAAGGGAAGGATCTTCCCTGGAAGATAAAGGTCTGCAACTTCAAGGAACTCTACGATGAGGCAAGAGAACAGTACGGTGAGGAGTTTGAAAAAGGTTTTGTTGACAAGATGAATCACCTTTCTGTTATGATGCTTAACAAGGAAAAGACGGCCATCGAGAGTAATTTCGATCTGTTGGATTTCATTTATAACTATATCGATGACCAAATGCCCAGAGTAGTTTACGGCTTTGTTCCGCCGTACTATCCTAATGTATCCAACGTATACTTTAAGGATGGTGGAGAGATGGCGGGTAAGCTTAGCAAAGCGCTAAACGACTTTACCGAGCGTGATTTTGGCCAAAGCTACTCTATGGAACATTTCTATACTGGAATCTCTGACCTTAGCTATTCGGGAATGGAAAATGGAGAAAGTGTGATGAACTCTTTGCGAGACAACATGCCTCTCTATGGCGACTACTACAGCATTCCCACGGGAGATATTGAGAAGATATCAATGCCGGTCATCAATATAGGACCTTGGGGGAAGGACTTCCATAAGCTTACAGAAAGAGTGAGTAAGGAAGATCTGTATGAGAGAACGCCGAGAATTATCCATAAGGCGCTCTCCTTGGTGCTTCATTGGCAAGAATAATAGCACGATTACTGCCCCGGAACTATAAAGTTTCGGGGTATTTACATGGAAGAGAATAGTGGTAAAATATTGTTAGCACAACAATTTGGAAAGGGAATATCATGAATCTTTTTCAGGCCTTTAACCTAATTCCGCAATTCCGCAATCTTTCTCCTGCTTCTCACTCCACGTTGTTAGAGACGGCATCCTTAAAGGAACTGAGGAGAGGGGATTACCTCTTCCGGGACAAAGAGGAGAGTGGGATGATTTATTATGCAGTTACCGGAATTTTTTCTTTGTATAAGTTGGGCGGCACCGGTGAGAAGCGTGTGATCTTCATCTTGGAGGGGGGGCAGTTGCTGAGCGACATAAATATGGATAATGGAATATCCGTGTTGAACTGTCAAGCGATGGAGAAAGCCTTGGCAATTGGTTTCAGACGCGATATTTTTTTGAAAGTCATGGAAGAAGAGTATCAATTGACAAGGGAAATCTTAAACGACCAGGCCATCAGGCTTCGCCGACTCTATCGTCAGTTGACAAATACGGTGGGAACCATACGCGGTGACAAAAGGTTGGCTGCAAAACTATGGAAGCTGGCAAACGACCATGGCACATCTTCTCCGGAAGGAATTCGCATAGACCTCCATCTTTCCATGACATCCCTGTCGGAAATGAGTGGATTCCGGCGAGAAACGGTTTCGCGATATATGAAGGTTCTTGCTGAAGAGAACTTGATTACTTACGGCAATGGACGAATTTTCATTCTCGATATGAAAAATTTGGCTGATTATTTTAGAAAATCGTGATTTTTGTCACATTTATCCCCGCAACAGTTTGGTATAATTTTAACAGAATCTATTTTTAGACACATTTCAAAAGGAGGCTTTTGTATGGGTTACATTTTGAATCGGGTTTCTTTTCATGAAGCTGTAGACAAGCTGCGGGAAGAGTACCTGGTATATGCACCGACGCTCAAGAAGGGCGAAGGGACCTTCTCAGAAATAGACGTGGTTCGATACGATGAAATAGGGTCTGCAGAGGAACTGGAACTTTCTCTCCGCTCGGATTACTCCTTTAAGGAAGTATTGTTACCGTTGAGCCAGACGCTCTTTTACTTCACAGAGGATGAAGTGACCGAGGCGAAGTTGGAAGAAAGAAAAATTCTCATATTTCTTCGAAGTTGTGATGTACACGGCATCAAGCGGCTTGATGAAATCTATATGCACAACGGGGTACCCGACTACTACTATGACAAAGTCCGTGAAAATGTTGAGTTTGCTCTGATAGGGTGCAGCTCCAGTTTTGAGGACTGCTTCTGTGTCAGCATGGGATCCAATCAAACGGACAATTACGCCTTTGCCGTAAACGAAAGAGAGGGCAATGTTGAAGTGGATGTACGCAAGGAAGCGTTTAGAGACGTCTTCTCTTCTCGTGCCGGCTCTGAAGCAGAAGTAACTCCGGATGCGGTAGAATCCAACTATATTCAGGTTCAAGTGCCGGAAGAAGTGAGTTTGGATCTGTTTCAATCGGATATGTGGGACGAATACACCATTCGCTGTATCAACTGTGGTCGATGTAATTTCGTTTGTCCTACCTGTACCTGTTTCTCTATGCAAGACCTCTATTATACGGATAACTACAGAGCAGGGGAAAGACGCAGAGTGGCAGCATCCTGCATGGTAGACGGCTTTACGGATGTTGCCGGAGGAGGCGCCTATCGAAAGAAAAACGGGGAGAGAATGCGGTTTCGAGTTATGCACAAAGTCTCTGACTTCAAGACTCGATTTGGATATCACATGTGCGTGGGATGCGGAAGATGCGACACGGTCTGTCCTGAGTACATTTCTTTTTCCACCTGTGTCAACAAGGTTACAGAAAAGATGAAGGAGGTGGAAGAAAATGTTGAAAAATAGCTACATACCTTTTCTTTCTTCTATAAAGAAGGTGAAGAGACATACGGAGACCGACTATACCTTTACCATGACTTATGAAGGAGATGTGAAACCGGGTCAATTTTTTGAGGTTTCTCTTCCCAAATACGGAGAAGCGCCAATATCTGTCAGCGGAATCGGCCCCGGAACGGTGGACATGACCATTCGTCGTGTGGGAAAGGTGACGGGCGAAGTCTTTGAACAATATGAAGGAGATCATCTCTTTCTTCGCGGACCCTACGGCAACGGCTTCGACGTAAAGGATTATGAAGGCAAGGAAGTGGTCATCGTTGCAGGAGGAACGGGACTTTCACCCGTGCGGGAAGTGGTCAATTATTTGGCAAACAACCCGGATGTGCGCAAGAACTTCACCCTAGTCACAGGTTTTAAATCTCCTTCCGACATCCTTTTCGCCGAGGATCTGGAGCGCTGGGAAAAGACTTCCAACGTGATCCTCACTGTTGACGGAGGCTGCGAAGGCTATGACGGCAAGGTCGGTCTCTGCACGGAGTTTATTAAGGATCTCTCTATTGATGATGTGTCTACGGCAGTTGCCATTGTGGTAGGCCCTCCCATGATGATGAAGTTCACCTTGATTGAACTTCTCAAGAGAGGGTTCTTGGAAGAGAACATCTGGATTTCTCATGAGCGGAAGATGTGCTGCGGTATCGGTAAGTGCGGCCACTGCAAGGTAAACGACACGTATATCTGTCTGGACGGGCCCGTGTTCAAATATACGGAAGGTAAAAATCTGGTGGATTAAAGAAAGGTGAAACCATGGATATCAATACAAGGAAATTAAAGAGAAACGCCTTTCGTGTAACGAAGGTAAGAGGGAAGACGGCTTCCCGCGTCCGCATTCCGGGAGGACACATTACTTCAGAATATATGCGACTTCTTGGAGATATTGCCGAGGAATTCGGAGACGGAACCATACATATTACCAATCGCCAAGGCGTGGAAATCCCTAACATTCCCTTTGAGAAGATGGAGGCGGTCAATGTGAAGTTGCAGCCTATCATCGATGGATTGGAAATCAATCAGGAGAAAAAGGATGGCGGTTACCCGGCAGCGGGAACCAGAAATGTAGTGGGCTGCATCGGCAATAAGGTTTGTCCCTATGCAAACTACAATACGACAGAGTTTGTCAAGAAGATGGAAGATGCCATTTATCCCAACAACCTGCATTTCAAGATTGCTTTCACCGGTTGTTCCAACGACTGTGCCAAGGTGAGAATGCATGACTTCGGCATCATCGGCATGACGGAGCCCCAGTACAATATTGATCGCTGTGTGGGCTGTGAAGCCTGCGTCAAGCAGTGCAAAGCAAAATCGGTCAACGCTCTGTCCGTTGTGAATCACAAGATTGTCAGAGACACGAAGAAGTGCATCGGCTGTGGCGTCTGCGTGGTCTACTGTCCCACCCGTGCATGGACCAGGAGCAAGGAAAAATATTACCGCTTGGTTCTCATGGGCCGTACCGGAAAGAAGAACCCCCGCATGGCAGAGGATTTCATCAAGTGGGTGGACGAAGACAGCATTATCAAGATTGTCAAAAACTCCTATGAATATGTGGAGAAGTACATTGACCCAAGGGCTCCCGAAGGAAAGGAACATGTTGGGTACATTGTGGATCGGACCGGCGTGGAAGAGTTTAAGAAGTGGATCATGAAGGATGTGAAGCTTTCGCCCATGGCGGAAGTGGAAAAGACCCTTTACTGGAAGGGAAAGAGATACGACTGGTAAATGGGATTATAGCCAATAAAAACCGCTAAAACTATTGAGTTTTAGCGGTTTTTCGTGGTCGGAGCGACAGGGTTCGAACCTGCGACCTCTTGACCCCCAGTCAAGCACGCTACCAAACTGCGCCACGCCCCGATGGATTGAACATCCGAAGAATATATTACCATAACTCAGGTAGTAATTGCAATGAGAACTTTGAAAAAATTGCATAGTGATTGAACGACATCCATTGACGAATGAACGAATAATTGGTACCATGGACATGGAACAAAAGAATCGATTTATGTTTCTTTCGCCAAAGGTGAAAGATGAGGGAAACAGGTGAAAGTCCTGTACGGTCCCGCCGCTGTAATCGCTGAGGACTGCCACTATGCCACTGATTGTATCGGGAAGGCGGCAGCTCCGTATCTGCGTAAGTCAGAAGACCTGCATAAATCTTCGATGTGGAACGAGGATTCCTATAACCAAAGAATTGTTTCGTGTGGTAAAAACGGGCTGCCTAGGCAGTTTTTTTGTTTACATTTAGAAAAAACAAGGAGAAGAAGATGAAGAAACGGTATTTCTGTATTTTAGCAATGATGGTCGTACTGTTGATGTCCACCATAATTATGGGCGGTTGCGGTAAGGAAGAGAAGGCCGGACCAACGGGTGAAATGACCATATCTGTCGTTTGTCACAATGCGGCAGCGATGGAAAAAGAGGGGAAACTAGATGAGGATGTAGCGTCCATTGTACCCGATGACGGCATCCTTTTGGAGGAGAAAACCGTGACCTTCACAGAAGGGGAGAACGCACTGGATGCGACCAGGGCGGTACTGCGAGAAGAAGAGATGCAGACTTCTTCCTCAGGGTCCGGAGACACGGAGTTTATTGACAGCATCGATAATTTGTCTGCAGGTGATGTGGGCAGTGCAAGCGGATGGATGTTCCTAGTCAATGGCGAATATCCCGATGTAGGACCATCCAAATACATCATTCAAGATAAAGATGTAATCGTATGGGAGTACACATGTACCGGAGATGAAATGTAGGAGATTTCATGGGAAGAGATGAATTTGCAGGGTATCATCCCGTCGTAAATTTTGCCTTCTTTTGCGCCGTCATCGCGTGTGGCGTTCTTTTCCTGCACCCTGCTTTTGTAGGTATCGCATTTTTTGGTGCCCTGGGATACGCAACATTGATTCAAGGCAAAAAAATTCGCAGGTTGATGTTCTTCTTCCTCCTCCCCATGATGGTGTTGGCCGTCGTCATCAATGCGTTGGTAAACCGTCACGGAACAAACTTCTTGTTTTACTTGGGAGATGAGCCCATTACCATGGAATCGGTCATCTTCGGTGTGGTCACTGCCTTTATGTTGGCGACCATCATTCTTTGGTTCACCAGCTACACCAAGGTTATGACCAGCGACAAGTTCATGTTTCTCTTTGGGAGAATCATACCCGCTGCATCCCTTATCTTTTCCATGGTATTGCGATTTGTGCCTCGCTTCATGGCGCAGGCAAAGGTTATTTCAGACGGACAGAAGTGCATCGGAAGGGACGTAACCAGTGGGAAGCTTCGCAACAAAGTTTCCAACGGCATGCGAATTTTGTCCATGCTTACAACTTGGGCCATGGAGAATGCCATGGACACTGCAGACACGATGAAATCAAGAGGATATGGTCTGCCGAAACGAACCAGCTATACCTTATACCGCTTTGACAAAAGGGATGGAATTGCCTGCATGGGAATGGCGGTAATCTTGGCAGTGATTATTGTCGGGGCCGTCAGCGGACGAAACACCCTAATTTATTTTCCGGAGATTACGTTTCATCCGGTGGACTGGCAGGGAGTTATCGTCTACTTCTTTTACTTCGTCCTTTGCTTTATCCCACTCTTCATCAATTTAGGAGAAAACTACAGATGGAAACATTTACAATCCAAAATCTGAGCTTTACATATCCGGGAAGAAAAAGGCCTGCCTTGGACCATGTCTCTTTGGAGGCACGGGAGGGGGAGTTTTTGCTGCTCTGTGGAAAATCCGGTTGCGGCAAGAGCACATTTCTCCGAAACCTAAAGACGGCTTTGCAACCCCACGGTGAGCGAAGGGGAGAAATACTTTTCTACGGAATGCCTTTGGATGAAGTGGAAGTTCGAGACCAGACCCAACGGATCGGCTATGTTATGCAGAGCCCGGACAACCAAATTGTCACAGACAAGGTTTGGCATGAGCTGGCCTTTGCCATGGAAAACTTGGGATATGACCGAAAGACCATCAGCATTCGTGTAGCGGAGATGGCCAGTTTCTTCGGGATACAGACTTGGTTCCGAGAAGATATTTCGGAGCTGTCCGGCGGACAGAAGCAGATTCTCAACTTGGCTTCCGCTATGGTGCTCCAACCTGATGTTCTCATTTTAGACGAGCCTACATCTCAACTGGACCCCATTGCTGCGGCTGATTTTTTCACGGCAGTGAGCAAAATCAATCGTGAAATCGGAACGACCATTCTCCTAACGGAGCATCGTCTGGACGATGTGTGGACTATGGCAGACCGCGTCATTGTGCTGAATGAAGGGCGCTTGATTGCGTCCGGGAGTCCGGCAAAAGTGGGAAAAGATCTGGCGGAAAGGAACCATCCCATGGCGGAAGCGCTGCCGGCGCCCATGCAGGCAGGATTTTTCATGTCAGAAAAAGGTTGGGGCAAGGAGCTGGAGAGCCCCATGAATGTGCGGGAAGGGAGACAATGGATCAACACATTGCTGGAGGGAAAGCCACCTAAGAAGGCATATATCGGAGAAGAGAGTCCAGAGCCCGATGGGAGACCGATGAAAATTGAATTAAAGGACGTTTGGTTCCGCTATCATCGAGAGGAACAAGATGTGATACGCGATCTGTCCCTCAAAGTCTATCAAGGGGAATTTCTCACCATATTGGGTGGAAACGGCACGGGAAAGAGCACCGCCCTCTCCCTCATGAGCGGGATCCGACGTGCTTACAGGGGCAAGGTGAAAATCGACGGTAAGCGAGTGGAGAAGTTTGAAAACCGTGAACTCTTTGGCGGCCTACTGGGTGTTCTTCCCCAGAACCCCCAGTCCATCTTTGTGGAAGAGACCATAGAGAAGGATTTGTATGAGATGTTCCGCGGCAGAAATGTTCCCCAAGATGAACAACGGTCCAGAGTAGAGAAGGTGGTATCGGTGACGGAAATCGGACACCTAATGGATGTGCACCCCTATGATATCTCCGGTGGAGAACAGCAACGGGCTGCACTGGCAAAGATTCTCCTGCTGGAACCGGAGCTCCTCTTGTTGGATGAACCCACCAAGGGGATGGATGCCTACTTTAAGCAACAGTTTGCAAAGGTACTGTTGGAATTAAAAGAGAGAGGCATCACCATCGTCATGGTATCTCACGACATAGAGTTCTGTGGAAGATATGCAGATCGCTGCGCCATGTTCTTTGATGGAGCCATTTCTACACTGCATACCCCAAGAAGATTCTTCTCGGGAAACAGCTTCTATACCACTTCTGCCAACCGAATGTCCCGTCACGTCTTTGCCGATGCGGTCACCGCGGAAGATTTGGCTTACTTATTGGAGACGGAACTGGTGAGAAGAGAAGGGGGAGACCTGCCACCGGAACCACCGGCACCCAAGGGAAAACCCAATCCGGAGAAAAAGCCTAATCCTCCGTCATCACCAACTTCCGGCACCAAGTCTGCACTGATACAGGGTGGGGTCATTCTTCTCATGGTTCTCACGCTGTTTGGAGCCATTCGTTTTTCCGGAGACCGGGTGTACTATATTTCCAGTTTTTTAATCATTCTATATATGTTGGTTCCCTTTTTTGCATCCTTTGAACGACGAAAGCCTGCCGCCAGAGAATTGATTCTCATGGCGGTCCTCATCGCCATCGGTGTGGCGGGAAGGGTGGTCTTCTTCATGATTCCCCATATGACACCTATACTGGCCATCACCATTATTGCCGGATGTGCCTTGGGTAGCCAGTCGGGATTTTTGGTGGGCGCCATGATTATGTTTGTTTCCAACTTCTTTTTCGGCCAAGGCCCCTGGACACCTTGGCAGATGTTTGCCTTGGGCATGGTGGGACTTCTCACCGGATTGATTTTTTCGCGAAGGGCTGTTGGAAGAAAGCCCATTCTCATGGCAATCTATGGGGTTTTGGCAGGTTATCTCTACGGACTGATTGTGGACTTGTGGACCATATTCGCTTTGACCCCGGATCCTTCCTGGCAGGCGGCACTGAGCATCTACGCCTTGGCGGTGGTTATTAACACCATGCGGGCATTGTCCACCGGTGTGATTCTCTTCCTCCTCTTTGATCCTATGTTGAAAAAGATTGTTCGAATACAGAACAAGTATGGGGTGCTGCAGCTTACCCCAAAGAGAGCATTGGAGTAAGATATGCGAAGAGAGCAAATTTTTGTAGCTACCATGGCCGATGATTTCAAAGAAACCATAGCCAAATATGGAGTGGGCGTGGAAATCGATCACTTCTGCACGGCAGTCAATATGGAGGAGCCCCAGTTTTCTATGCTTGATGGAGAGGTGAAGGATGCTCTGACAGGAACTGAAAAGGCATATTTTCATGCGCCTTTTAACGAACTGCACCCGGCGGCTATTGATCCTTTGGCTCTGGAGTTGGCATATAAAAGATTGGAGCAGGCATATCAGCTAGCCAGATCATACGACATCCGCCACATGGTAGTCCATTCGGGCTATCTTCCCTTTGTCCACTTTAAGGAGTGGCACCTTAATAGAAGTCTGGAGTTTTGGAGCCGTTTTATGAAAGACAAGCCGGAAAGCTTTCATATCTACATTGAAAACGTATTGGAAGACGAACCCTACATGTTGGCAGATCTTCTCAGCGGTCTCAAGAGCAATAACATCCACTGCTGTTTAGATATGGGTCATGCTAACTGTATGAGTGAAGTTCCCTTAGAAGAGTGGACAAGTGTATTGGCACCATTTACATCCCATGTTCATCTTCACAATAACGACGGCAGCTACGACTACCACCAGCCACCGGGAAAGGGCACGGGAAACGTAGAAAAGGCTGTGGAAATTTTGGAGGGGGAAGATACTTCAATCACCTATACCTTAGAGTGCGGTAACAGTTTGGAAGGGTTTACTTGGTTGGAAGAAAGTGGTTTTCTAACAATTCCGATAATTGAATCTCGGGGTGGTTGATTTTAATTTTTGGCATGATATACTATTTACGGGTAATTTCAAAATCATACACAAGAAAGGATAACAGATGGTAAACAAATTAAAAACCGCAGCGGAAGCAGTGGCGCAGATCAAAGATGGCGATTCCATCATGGTAGGCGGTTTCATGGCTTGCGGAACACCTGAGATTCTCATCGATGCATTGGTAGAACACGGGGCAAAGGACCTGACTATTATCTGTAATGACGCCGGCGTACCCGGCAGAGGAGTGGGCAAGCTTTTGACCAACGGTCAAATCAAGACACTCATCGCCTCCCACGTGGGGTTAAACCCGGAAGTGGCACAGCGAATGAACACAGATGTGGCAGAGGATAAGCTGGAATGTATCTTGGTTCCCCAAGGAACATTGGCAGAGCGTATCAGAGCCGGTGGTGCCGGACTGGGCGGATTCCTGACACCTACTGGCGTTGGAACCATTGTTGCAGAAGGAAAGCAAGTGATTAACGTCGGGGGAAGAGACTATCTCTTGGAAGAGCCATTGAAGGCGGACTATGCCTTGGTGAGAGGAACTGTCGTAGATAAGTTCGGAAACATCACCTACAACGGAACGACACAGACCTTCAATCCCATGATGGCTACGGCGGCAGAGACGGTAATTGTCGGTGCTTGCCAAGTCGTTGAGGTGGGAGAAATCGATCCTAACCATGTAAAAACATCCGGTATTTTTGTGGACGCAATCGTGGAAGGAGAGAAACAATGGCAGATTTAAAGAAGAGAATAGCATGCAGAGTTGGTCAAGAACTCCACGACGGAGACGTGGTCAATCTGGGAATCGGTCTTCCTACCATGGTGGCAAACTGTCTGCCGGAAGGCGTGGAAATCATATTGCAGTCTGAGAACGGCATCATGGGCATGGGTCCCGGAGCAGAGCCCGGCAAGGAAGATGTGGACATCATCAATGCGGGGGCACAGTATGTAACAGTAAACCCGGGCGCACAGTACTTTGATGCGGCAACATCCTTCGGTATCATTCGTGGTCAGCATGTAGATGCAACCATCTTGGGGGCATTGCAGGTAGACGAGCACGGGAATCTGGCCAACTGGATCGTACCGGGCAAGATGGTTCCCGGCATGGGCGGTGCTATGGACCTGGTTGTGGGAGCAAAGAAGGTTATCATCTCCATGCTTCACACCCAAAAGGGTGCACACAAGATTCTAAAGGAATGTACACTTCCCTACACCGCATTGGGCGTGGTGGACATGATCATCACCGAAATGGGCGTCATGGAAATCACCGACAAGGGAATCGAGTTAAAGGAACTTCATCCCGACTTCAACTTAGAGGAGATACAGGCAGCTACCGGTTGTGAACTGATAGTGAGCGACGACCTAAAGGCAATGGATGTAGAATAGGTGGTAAGATAATTACAAGATGGGACTGTCTCAAAGCAAAATGATTTGGGACAGTCTTTTTTATCTATTTCTATCGGTGGATAACACATTGACTAAAAAAACAGCCGATTTTTCTTCTTTTTTGGTTTCGCCCGAGATTTTCTTTAGGCATGCTTCATGGATTGCATGCCTATAGGTAAAAAAGCCCAATATTCTTTAGCCATCGCGCTGGGATTATCTTCTCTTAACTAAATATCGATGAAGTTTACATAATGTATGCGGGTTTGTCGTAATCAATAATGGAATCTGCATAATCATCCTTTTTTTGAGCTCATTAGTCAGACTGAGAAGACGGGACCGCAGATCTGTGTACGTGGAGCAATAGTATGCGACAGCTATTATGGCAGAATCGTCAAATGAGGTTTACATAATGCGAAATTGGGGCGCCGGGGAGGGTGGATTCTGACTAATGGATGGAAAAAAGTTCTCATTGTGCAGAACTGCAAACCTATTCCCCTATAATCTTAATGAGGACTCGCTTGTTTCGCTTGCCGTCAAATTCATAGTAAAAAACCTGCTCCCAGGTGCCGAAGTCCAGGCGCCCCTTGGTAATGGCAGCGACGACTTCTCTTCCCATGAGACTTCGTTTGATGTGGGCGTCCCCATTGTCTTCAAAGCCGTTGTGGTCGTACTGGGAATGGGGCTTTTCGGGGACCAATCGCTCCAGCACTCGTTCAAAGTCTCGATGGAGACCGGACTCGTCATCGTTGATAATGACACTGGCGGTGATGTGCATGGGATTGACCAAGACCAGCCCTTCCTTGATGCCACTTTCATCAATGGCCTTTTGCACCTCTCCCGTTATATTCACCAAACCTCTGCGGGTGGGTAGGTTGAAGGTCAGTTCTTTTCGATGGGTTTTCATATCTTCTCCTTTCCGTACAATTCCTTACTTGTGATTATATTATCTATGGGAATCCGGCGCAATCTGTTTCTTTTTCCCTTCTACGTTGATATAATGGGAAGGAATATTTTATGGAAAATGAAGAAAGGTGGATGATAATGAAGAAAATATTAGTTCTCGGAGTAGGTGCCCAGGGCACGGCGGCGGCGAGGAAGCTGGACCAAGAAGACGGTGTAGGGGAAATCATCTGTGCTGCCAGGCGCAAGGAAGCTGTTGAACAGTTGGTAGGAGATCTTTCCAAGGGAAGAGGCGTGGTGCTGGATGCAAAGGACAGAGACAGCATTATAGAAGCAGCAAAAGGTGTGGATTTGATTCTCAATGCTTTGCCTTTGGAGCACACGGAAAACGTGTTGGAAGCGGCGTTGGCTGTGGAAGCACACTACCAGGATTACGCCGGTACTGTGGCATTGCACCCCGATTGGGTAGAGAACTACCGCATACAATTTGAACAATACGGACCCAGATTTGAGGCTATTAATAGATTGGCTATCATCGGTACCGGTTCTGCACCGGGATTGATTTGTGCAGCAACCAGAGATGCCATGAAACATCTGGACTCCTGTGATACAATATATAACATCGTTTGGGAGGGTGTGAGACCGAAGCGATTCTTGCCATTTTGGTGGTCACCGGTGACTGCTCTTCACGACATGAGCGAAGATGGATACGCCATGGTGGACGGCCGGTTGGTGAGAACACCGCCTTATGATATGCCCATGAAGAGGCAGTATGAATACATGGAGGAAGAAATCACCTTTGTGGAGCACTGTCATGATGAACCCATCCACTATTACTTCAACAGAGAGGAATTCTTTAAAGGATGCAAGAACGCCTACTTCAAGTACGCCGGCGACGGCATAGACTTTTGCAAACCCCTGTATCGTGCAGGTCTGCTTACCCACGATACCGAGAAGATAGGGGATGTGGAGGTTTCTCCCTTTGATGTGGTTTTGGCCCATGTACCTCCTGCACCCAGCACTAGGGAAGAAATCAAAGAGATCTTGGACGAAGGTCTCATCTCGGATTCCGGCTGTATGGTAATCGAAGCCTATGGCAAGAAGGACGGAGAGGACATCTTGGTGGAGACCCATGTGTACGCTCCGGGATTGGCGGAGTCCTACGAAAGAGAAGGGATTTCTGCAGAGATGTACTTGACCGGTCAGGGGGGCTACCTCTTCTCCAAGCTGTTTATCAACGATGAATTTGACCAAAGAGGGCTAATTTCTTCGGACATGCTCACCATGGAACAGGTGGATACATATTTTGACTATGCCAAGGAATTGGGCATTACATTGGAGACGAAAATAAAGAAATTATGATAGACGATTACGGAAGAAACATTAATTACTTACGCATTTCACTGACGGAACTGTGCAACCTGCGATGCAAGTACTGCATGCCGGAGGAGGGGGTCCCCAAGAAACAGCATGGTGACATGTTTACATGGGAAGAATATCTTTCGGCCATTCGAGGTGCTATTTCTTTGGGTATCACAAAGGTTCGCCTGACAGGAGGGGAACCCTTGGTCAAGTACGGCATTGTGGATCTTTGCAGGGAAATTGCGGCTCTTCCCGGGCTGGAAGAAGTTTGCCTGACAACCAACGGCACGCTTCTCCCGAAATACGCAAAGGGGCTAAAGGAAGCGGGTGTAGATCGATTGAACATTTCTCTGGATACCTTGAATCCGGAGAGGTACAAGGAAATTACACGTTTGGGAAACTTGGAGGATGCCTTGGCGGGAATCCAAGCAGCAAAGGAAGCCGGCTTTGAGAATATCAAGATCAATGTGGTCCTCATTAAGGGATTCAACGACGATGAGGTAGAAGATTTCGTGGAACTGACTAGGGATGAGGACATTGAGGTTCGATTCATTGAACTGATGCCCATTGGTGACGGAATCGATCGGGGCGAATACATGAGCGGGGAAGAGGTTTTGGAAATGGTTCCGCAGCTTGTGTCCTTGGAGAAAACCGACGGGGTTGCCACTCTGTATGCTCTTCCCGGCGCAAAGGGGAGAGTAGGTTTGATCAAACCCATCAGCTGTGACTTTTGTGAGGATTGCAACAAAATCCGCCTGACAGCCGATGGGAATCTGATTCCCTGCCTTCACTCTTCGGAAGAAGTTCCGCTGAAAGGCTTAGATGAGGATGAGATGGTGGAGAAAATGAGAGAAACCATACTGAGAAAACCGGAGAAGAGGCAAGCGCTGGACGGGGAACATCCCAGCCAAGCGGGTCGAAACATGAATCAAATAGGAGGATGATATGGGGGATTTTTCGCATTTCAATGAAGAGGGTCGAGCAAAGATGGTTCATGTGGGGGAGAAGGATGCCACGGAACGAAAGGCGGTTGCTCGGGGAAGAATTCGAGTCAATGAAGAGACCTTCCATTTGATTGCCACAGGTGGAATGAAGAAGGGAGACGTTCTCACCACGGCGCAGATTGCCGGCATCATGGGAGCCAAGAAGACTCCTGAGGTGATTCCCATGTGTCATCCCTTGTTGCTCACGGGGGTAGATATGGACTTTCAAATGATAGAAGAGGATTTGGCGGTGGAAGTGACAGCTACGGTTCGCTGTGGCGGCAAAACCGGTGTGGAAATGGAAGCTCTGACTGCCGTTTCCATTGGGCTATTGACCATATATGACATGTGCAAGGCGGTTCAGAAGGATATGATAATAGAGGACATTAAACTGCTCTCCAAGGAAGGCGGAAAGAGCGGTGTTTACACCTACGAGGGGGAATAAGATGCATCAAGAGAAGTATAAGGCAGCGGTACTCACCCTCAGCGACAAGGGATCCAGAGGAGAACGAGTGGATACGGCAGGACCGGCATGTCAGAAGATATTAGAAGATAAGGGATGGGATGTTGTTTACCATAACATCATTTCTGACGACTATGACGGCATCCGGCAGGAATTGAAAAAATGCGCCGACGAGATAAAGGTAACACTGGTAGTTACGACAGGAGGAACGGGCTTTTCCCTCAGAGATGTGGCGCCGGAGGCAACCTTGTCCGTCTGTGACCGAGAAGTTCGGGGAATCCCGGAGGCCATGCGGGCGGAGAGCATGAGAATTACCCCCATGGGGATGCTATCCAGAGCAGCGGCAGGGCTGAGAGGACAAACGCTCATTGTCAATGTACCGGGAAGCGAGAAGGCGGCAAAGGAATGCCTTTCCGCGGTAATCGATCCCATCGGTCATGGTGTAGAAGTTTTAGTGGGTACATCGGTGGATTGTGCCCGAATACATAAATAAGGAGTGAAGAAAGAATGGCCAGCGTAAAAGCAATATGTATTAGTGAGAAAAAAGGAGAGCAGAAGCATCCCGTAGATAAAATAGAAGTGAAGGTAGACCACGGCATTGTGGGGGATGCCCACAGTGGGAATTGGCATCGACAGATCAGTCTTCTGGGGAAGGAAAGTGTGGCCAAGGTACAATCCGCCATTGACTATACCTTAGAGCCGGGTGCCTTTGCGGAAAACATTTTGACGGAAGGGATTGAACTCTTCACCCTTCCCATAGGGACGGTTTTGGAAATCGGTGAAACCCTTTGTGAAGTGACGCAAATCGGAAAGGAATGCCATCACGGCTGTGCCATTCGCCGGTTGGCGGGAGACTGTGTCATGCCCAGAGAAGGCATCTTTGTGAAGGTATTGAGAGAAGGCGAGATTACCCCGGGAGATGAAATCAGGATTCTTTGGGACGAATGTGTTCGCTTTCACGGACATAGCTGTGGCGGCCTGACCATCGGATACAAGGCGGCGCTATATGCTTTAGAGCAGTTGGGAGGAATGCCCCGCTCGGAAGATGAGGAATTGCTTTGTGTCGCAGAAAACGATGCCTGCGGCATCGATGCCATCCAATATGTCTTGGGGTGCACCATGGGGAAGGGAAATCTTCTCTTTGACATCAAGGGCAAACAGGCCTTTAACTTCTACAACAGAAAGTCCGGGAAATCCTTCCGAATTATTTTGAAGGAAAGGGATATAGACAGGGCGGAAATGAAAAAACTTCCCGGGGAAGAGCTCTTTGAAACCATGGATGTGGTGGTGGAGCTGCCCGAGAAGGCTTCAATTTATCTCTCGCAGGACTGTGAATTATGCGGAGAGCGGACAGCAGAACCCTGCCTGCGTCTCCATGGTGGCAAACTGATTTGCCTGTCATGCTACGAGAAGTAAGTATTAAAGATATTTCAGCGGATCCACGGCAACGCCGTCGATGTGCAGTTCAAAGTGAAGGTGGGCACCGGTGCTGACGCCGGTGTTACCTGAGAGGCCAATGGTATCGCCGGTCTTAACGGTGTCGCCAACGGAGACCTTTGAGGCACTTAGGTGATGATATCTTGTCATCATTCCATTGTCATGTTGAAGGACGATGTAGTTTCCTGATAGGCTGTGATAAGAGGATTCCACAACGGTTCCGCTCTGGGCAGCCAGCACGCTGTTGCCGGCAGGAGCTGCCAAGTCGATTCCCTTATGGTCGGAGGAAGCGCCTCCCGTGGGGCTCACCCTAGGTCCAAATCCGCAGGATGGATAAGTGGATGCGGGGAAGGGCCAAATCAAATCATCTTCTCCTATGACCCCTGTGTTCACAACGGGTGAAAAAGAGGTGAAATCATCTTCTTGAAAGGCACGAACCTTATAGAAATAGGTCTTGTCTTTTTTTAGTTCGCCATCGGATACTTCGGTTTTGGAAGTGGTGCTAACCTTTGCATACTTGCCGTCTTCAGAAGTGGACCGGTAGATTTCATATCCGGAAGCGCCTTCAATGGCATTCCAGCTAAGCTCGGCAGTTCTTTCACTTACGGAAACATCAACCGTCGGCTTTACGGATTTTGTATCGATGGAAACGATGACGGAATTGCTGTGCTGAACTTGTGCCAGCGCAGGCGTCACCTGATATCTGTAACTTTTATTGTCTTCTACATTGGTATCGATATATGTGGTGGTGTCAGAATCGGTAATGGTCTTGATGGGCTCATATCTCTGAAGAAGCGTATCATACCGGTATACGATATAGCCGGTACCTGCCGGATCTTCCGGCCATGTTAGCTGAACTTTACCGAAGGGGGTGCTTTCTGCCTTTAAGGGCGTGCTTTCTTTATAGATCGGATCGTTTATGATTTGCTGATTCATATCTCCGCCGGGGAGATTTTCACTATTGCCTTCAGAAGCGAAGGTAGAAATGGATGAAAGAGCGATTAAAAGTGCAAAGGCGACTACAACGATTTTCTTGTGCATTTATTGAGATTCCTTCCTGATTACAGTAACTCACTTGCCTATAATACTGCTTCAATATATGGGCAGTGTTATGACTTTGTGAAGATTCTGTGATGAAAGGGGAGATTTCAACCTTCGTAGACGATTTTCCCGTTTACCATAGTTAGAACAGGTTTGATATCTTTGATTCGATTAGGGGGCACAGAGAAGATATCTTGATCCAACAGAATTAAATCTGCCAAGTATCCCGGTTTGATACGTCCCTTCGCTTCTTCCATAAATTCAGCATAGGCGCTGCCAAGGGTGTAAGCGTCTACGGCTTGAGACACGGTAAGAGATTCTCCGGAATAGAAACCTTCCGGTGGATTTCCGGAGAGGTCCTTTCGGGTGACAGCGCAGTAAATGTTTGGGAAGGGATTGCAGTCTTCCACAGGGGCATCGGTTCCAAAGGAAACCAAAGGTGTACTGCCCTGCATTTCCAGTGCTTTGCGGAAGGCATAGGAAGTTGCCGCCAAATCTTCTCCAATCAATGATTCCAGAATTTGCATGTCACTGGTGAGAAATATAGGTTGATATTGAATCAATATATTGTTCTGTGTAATGCGCTTCAACAAAGGAAGGTCGGTAATCTGGCAGTGTACAATCGTATTGCGCAAGGGATTATCAACAGAGCCGGTCTCTTCGAAGAGATCCAGCACCTCCTCTATGGCAGCATCTCCAATGGCATGAATCAAAGTTTGGATGTCGTTGTCTGCTGCTTTTTTGCAGAATGTAAGTGCCTCTTCTCTGCTTATGGCTTCCACCCCAAAGAGATGGGGCATGTCTCGGTACCCTTTTCGCAAAAGGGCTGTTCGCCCCCCCAAGCTACCATCCTTAAATATTTTCAACGAGCCCACAACATGCATGCCGTCCGGTTTTGCCTTTCGCTGAAATATTCCGTCACGGATTCGCTCTTCCAAGAGAGCAAGAGAAGTGCAGTATACTTGATGCCGGTATCGAAGAATACCCTCACCACAGCGATACACATCATCCATCATTTCAAGGATTTCCAAATGGTCATCGCCGATGACTCCGATATCGCTGGACTGGACGCTGGTTAAGCCTACGGAAACGGCATATTTCATGGCGGCGATAAACCAGCTCTGTCGCTCTTCCATAGTGGGAGAAGGAAGAACCTGCAACAGAGGCTCACAAGCTTTTTCATTGAAGATACCACTTGGGAAACCGTCATCTTCTTGCTCAAAAAAGCCCCCTTCAAACTGAGGGGAATTTTCATCCAGACCCAAGAGTGCAATGGCCTTGGTATTGGCAACTGCAATGTGGGCACAGACCCTTTCCAAAACGATGGGAATATCCGTTGAGATACGGTCAAGGTCGTGGCGGTTGGGCATTCTCTTTTCACCACTGTTAAACCGGTCTTGATTCCACCCAAAACCGTGCATTCCATTTGCTGTCAAAAGAGGGTTCTTCTCCATAAATGAGGAACATCTTTCCACAAGATCGTCGATGGAAGTGGATTGGGTAATTTGCGCTTCTGTCAGCTGTCTTCCCGAGAAGATAAAGTGATTGTGGGAGTCGTTAAAGCCGGGGAGAAGGGTTCTGCCCCGGCAGTCGATCGCTTTATGAAGAGAATTCTCTTCCCGTAAAGCTGTCAGAACTTCTTCATCGGATCCCACCAGTGCGATGCGATGATCCTTTATGAGAACGGCTTGGGCGAAAGTGTTCTCTTCCACATATACCTTTGCATTATAGAAAGCAGTTAGCATTTTTCAGACCTTTCGGTTTTGAAAAAGACTGCCGATACTCGGCAGTCCTTCTACTTGTTGGCTAGGGTAGCAGGATTCGAACCTGCGCATGATGGAATCAGAATCCATTGCCTTACCGCTTGGCGATACCCCAACATGGGGGAAAAAAATTGGAGGCGACACCCGGATTTGAACCGGGGAATAAAGGTTTTGCAGACCTCTGCCTTACCACTTGGCTATGTCGCCCCATTAAAGTAACCTATGAAATTGGGGTGGATGATGGGATTCGAACCCACGAATGACGGAGCCACAACCCGTTGTCTTAACCACTTGACTACACCCACCACATAATTGAAATTGGCGATCCGGATCGGGCTCGAACCGACGACCTCCAGCGTGACAGGCTGGCATTCTAACCAACTGAACTACCGGACCATAGTGGCATCTGGTGGGCGCTATAGGGCTCGAACCTATGACCCCCTGCTTGTAAGGCAGGTGCTCTCCCAGCTGAGCTAAGCGCCCCAAATGTGGTAGCGGCGAGAGGAGTTGAACCTCCGACCTTCCGGGTATGAACCGGACGCTCTAACCAACTAAGCTACACCGCCACATGCACAGAGTTTGAATCGATTTTCAATCACTGCAAGCAATATCTTACCATTGGAAAGAGGGCGTGTCAAGAGAAAAAATCCCTTGAAACGTTGTCTGTTTCGGAATTTTAGTGTAGAATAAGGAACTAGGAGGATAGTTGAAATGAAGAAGGGTCTGTTGATAGTTGCAAGTGTGTGTTCGGTGTTGATTTTGGCATTCGGCGTTTTTAAATTTACCGAAATGTATGCTTACAGTGCCAGTCATTTTCCGGAGAATACAACGATTAACGGCATAGATTGCTCAGGACTGACCAAAGAAGAGACCGTGACCAAGCTGTCCGACCAATGGAACAAAAAATCCTTGGAAGTCAAGGAGGGAGATCAGGTAATGGGAACCCTGTCCGGCTTTGATTTCACCTATGACATCGAAAAGCAGGTGGATGAAATCATGGAGCCGGGTATTTTGCAACCCCAGCTAAAAAAGGCTGTGAAGAGCAGGGAACCTCTGAAAGTACAGATGAATGTAAAGGAAGCCACGCCCACTTTCCTAAAGCAAGTGGAAGGACTTGGGTTTTTGGATGCGACCTACACTACGGAAACCAAGAATGCCTATGTGGATAAGTCCAATACAGACTTTAAAATCGTGAAGGAAGTATACGGGGACAATATTGATAAGGATAGGTTCACCAAGGAGATGCTGAAGAATATTGCCGATGGTCAATTTGAAGTAGAATACAAGAAGAGCGATTACTACGCAGTGCCAACCATTCTTTCCGACAGTGAGAAACTCGTTGCGGAGCAAGAATACTGCAAGAAATATTTGGTACAGAAGATCACTTATCAATTCCACACAGGGGAAGTAGCTATTACTCCGGCTGAGTTGGACTCCATGCTTACCGTAAGTGACAAGGGGGACGTGAGCGTAAATAAAAAGGGTGTGGAAGCCTATGTAAACAAGATGGCCAACGAAAGGGATACGGTTGGAAGGGCAAGGAACTTTACCACTTCCGGCGGCAGTACCATTACGGTCAGTGGTGGAAATTACGGATATCTCATTGATCGGGGTGGGGAAACCACCGCATTGATTGCCGATTTGGAGAAAGGCAAGGATGTAACCCGCGAGCCGAAATATAGTAGAAGACCTTATGTTTCCGGTGCCAATGAAATCGGCTCCTCATATATTGAAGTGACCATCAGCGGACAAAAACTGTGGTTGTACAAGGACGGGAAGCAGGTTTTGAGCACGTCCATCGTTACGGGGAATGTAGCAAGGGGGAAGGGAACGCCAACGGGAATCTATTCCATTTCCTATTTGGATAGAGATACGGTTCTCCGCGGTCCGGACTGGGATGGGAGCACCTATGAAAGTCCGGTGAGTTACTGGATGCCCTTTAACGGGGGAATCGGTTTTCACGATGCCACCTGGCGTTCGCAGTTTGGGGGAGACATATACAGCAGCAACGGTTCCCACGGCTGTGTAAATATGCCACCCAATGCAGCTGCTACTTTGTTTAACAATATTCGATCGGGATTTCCTGTAGTAGTAAGATATTAAATACAAAAAGAAATGAGCACGGCAATCGCTGTGCTCTTACTAATTTCTCACCAACTAATTGGACTACTCTGCTTGTTCAGGATCTGCAGCTTCTGTATCCGCCTCTGCTTCAACTTCAGGTTCCTCTACTGCTGCTTCTTGTGCCTGAGCTGCCTGTTCCTCCAGCTCCTTCTCTGCCAACACTCTGTCGTACTCATCAAAGATAGCTTGTTTGATTTTGTTCCTTGTTTCAGAAACGAGGGGATGTGCAATATCTCTGAAATCGCCTTCTCCCATCTTTCGGCTTGGCATAGCAATGAATAAACCGTTTTGTCCGTCGATAATTTTGATATCGTGTACAACGAACTCGTCATCAAAAGTGATGGAAACCACAGCCTTCATTTTGCCTTCATCGTTTATTTTACGTACTCTAACATCAGTAATATCCATTATGGTTACCGCCTTTCTCTTGATCCGATAAGTAGCTAAAGTCGTACGATTGGTTAATAATGACATTCTACACCATCCATCCAATAATCTCAAGTGGATATCAGAAAAAACTGACTACCTCTATAGGATGTTAATAGCACAAAAGCCTCTCGCGACTATGGGAGAGGCTTTTGTAGAAATAATTATTTTTGTTTAGTAGACGGCGCTAGTAGAGAACAAATCCTAATATTAAGTAACCGATTCCGGCTAAAATTCCTGCAATGAAGCCGAATGGAATTTGCGTAATGGCGTGTCTAAAGTTGTCACAACCGGTGGCTGCAGAGGTTAGGATGGTTGCATCGGAATAGAAGCAGCAGTGGCTTCCCCATACACCGGCTGCAGCCACAACACCAACCATGACGATGGGATCTCCACCCAGTGCCAGCGTTACGGGAACGACCATGGGGAGAGCGATGATGTACATGCCCCAGTTGATACCCATGATGAACTCGGTAAATGCAAATACCAAGAAGATAGTAATGGGAAGGAAGGGCAGAGTGATATGCTCTGTTGCTTTTTCAACGACGAAGTCCATGAATCCGATACGTTCGCAGCCGTTTGCAAAGCTAAATGCCAGTACCATCATGAGAAGTGGCATGAGCATGTTTTTCAGGCCTCGGAGCACTTCATCCACATAATCTTCAGGACTCATACCCTGTGCAACGAACCAAATAAACCCGAATGCAATAGCGGTGATAACGCCCATCTGCATATCAAAGCCGAACCAAATGGTGGCACCGACCAAAATAATCATGGGAGCAAAGAAGTTTCTCAACTTGGGGTTTTCCGGTACTTCTGCCTCTTTTCCTGCTCTGATATCGATTCTTTCTGATCCCGGAGGAGCCAAGGGACCGCCGGCCTCTACTCTCTTGTAGGCACCACGCATGGGTCCGAACTTGGGAATGACGCCTAAGATGACCAGGAAGAGAACAAGCAGTGCGCCAATGGCGTAGAAGTTATAGGGGAGTACCTTTATGTAAGTCAGAACTTGCTCACCGGATTCCCCTAGACCGTTTGCGACCATCAGTCCTCCGATGAAGACCGCCCATGTGGATATGGGGTTGATGACGCAAGCAGGAGCTGCGGTAGAGTCAACAATGTAGGACGTCATTTCTCTCGGTGTACGATACTTATCATTGACAGGCGTCATAGCGGATCCTGTGGTCAGTACGCTCAAGTAGTCGTCAATGGAAAGGAGAAGAGAGCAAACTGCCGTCCACAGCATGGTGGATTTGGCGGTCTTTGCCTTTGTGGTAACCCAGTTTCCGAAGGCATAGCCTCCTCCGCTCTTCTCGATGACAGCTACGATTCCGCCCATGAGACCACAGACGATAAAGAGCCATGCCATATCTTCTCCCATTAAGGTTTCTAATAAAATTTCGTTGAAGATTCCAAAGAAATCGCCTTGATAGCCCATGATGGTAGTGAGAAGAGTGGCCAGAGCCAGGGCTTCAATGATTCTCTTTGTCTTAAAAATATAAACAATTAGGAATGCCGCAGGAAGTGCGGAAATAATACCAAAGTCCTCCGTATCCTTCGGGACCAGGTATCCGACAATCACGAAGGCGATGACCAATACAGCATAAAACAGTATCATCCTCCTCGTTTTGTCGGCTTTGGTTAAATCGTTGATTTTCGTCATACTTTCACTCTCCTTTATAAATATAAAACCCGGGAACTATGATATGTTCATAGAACATATCCTGATTCCTGGGATAACGAAACAAGGTGACTATATAAAGATATCGAATTCAAAAAGAACCTCTCCTAACTTTCTTCGACGGAGCAAGGCTTCATCAAAAGAAGTGAAAGGGGAGGTTATGTCCATTTCATGAAAACAAATATGTGGTTTGCACCGGAAACGCCCTGATTTATCAATTCTCTGCCTAGAGTTGCTCATGAGGGACACCTTTGTCTTACAGGAAGGTTTATTGAATAATGACATTGTAAACTTTGCTTATACACGTGTCAATAAGAAAAATTCTGAAATGTCTGAATACGGTATTTTGTATACACGATATGGGAAATGATAACCCTAAAAAGGATTGAATTTACAGGGTTCTTGAGAATGATTCTCATTTAGTTCATAAATTTTTTTGTTTGAAAAAACTTCAATTTCCTTTTTATCTTCATCCACGTCACCCAAGTAGACCAAGGGCGTGTAGTCCGCAACCTTTTTGTGTTCCGGTGTGACCGATGCAATGGCAACACCAATGCCGCTTACTTCCACATCGAACTCTCCAAGGAGTTCAACGATACCCTTGAGACTCCCGCCTGCACGCATAAAGTCATCGATGATGATTGCCTTGGATCCGGGGACGGTTGCTTTCTTTGCCAAGGACATCTTTTGGATGCTTCCCACGGAACCGGAGAAGTAGTTGATGGAAACCGTAGGGCCTTCACTGATCTTTGTTTCCCTGCGAACCACAATGGTGGGAATGTTGAGGAGATGAGAGGTCGCCAAGGCCAAGGGTATTCCCTTGGTCTCAATAGTAGCGATATAATCCGCCTTTAAATCCCCGAACTTCCTGGCAAAAATCGGCGCTAGGGTGTTGACGATGTTGGGATTGAACATGATGTCGGAAGTGTACAAAAACCCTCCTCCCAAGATTCGGTCGGGAGATTGGAGAAGATTGCACAGCTGCTCCTGTGCCTCCAAGCTTTGGGCATCGTTGATGTGAGGGATGAAACGGACACCACCCTTAGCACCTGCAACGGTTTCAATCATTCCCAGTTCCATTTCGGAGACGATCTCCTTGCATAGAGACAGGTCCTCACTGATGCTGGACTTTGCAGCACTGAAAAGATTGCAAAAATAGCTCAAACTAAAGAGTTTATGGGGTGCATCCGATAGAATTTTTATCATCGTCCCAACACGTGCCGTTCTCTTCATTTCACTCCTCCTAGCGGTAAATCGTTCATTATATTACGAACTTTCTTTTATGAATATATAATATTATTCGGTTCTCATATTTTTGTCAAATTCACCGGAAAGTATGATATACTTTTCCTGTAATATTTGGAGGGACTTAGTAGATGATTAATTTCAACAATGTTCAAAAAGTGCACTGCATCGGCATCGGGGGGATAGGCCTCTCTGCTATTGCAGATATTTTGCTTGCACAGGGATATACGGTTACCGGGTCTGATATGAACCAAAATGATCAGGTGGACCGGCTCATGGGAGAAGGTGTCAAAATTGCCTTGGGCCATAGGGCGAAAAATGTAGAAGGTGCTGATTTAGTCGTTTTTTCGGCTGCCGTGGGGAGCGATAACCCGGAACTGGTTTGGGCGCGAGAAGAAGGAATCCCATGCGTCACAAGGGCGGAGATGCTGGGAGAACTGATGAAGGTTCATAAAAACAGCATCGCCATTGCAGGAACCCATGGTAAGACGACCACAACATCCATGATTTCCTTGGTTCTCTTGCAAGCGGAAATGGATCCTACGATTCTCGTGGGTGGGAACCTTTCAGAAATTGGGGGAAACGTTAGGGTCGGACAGGGGGATTATTTCGTGACGGAAGCATGCGAGTACATGGATAGCTTCCTTCAACTGAAACCCATGATCGAAATCATTCTCAATATCGACTCGGATCACTTGGATTATTTTAAGGACATCGAGCACATTACCCAATCCTTTGATCGCTTTATCGGGCTTCTGCCCCCTAACGGAATTCTCTTTGCCTATGATGCCAACCCCTTTGTAAAGCGGGTCATTAAGGGAAGAAAAAATGTAATCACATACGGTATCAGTGAAGGATGCACCTACTGTGCCGATGACATTGAGTTTAATGCCAAGGGCAACCCGGCTTTTTCCGTGCTTCACAAGGGAAAGGAAATCTGCCACCTTCAGTTGGCTGTTCCCGGGGAACACAATCTTCTCAATGCATTGGTAACAGTAGCTTGTTGCCATACTTTAGGCGTGGACATGAATACGATTGTTACTACACTGGAGGGATACAAGGGTACGGAAAGACGATTTGATGAAATGGGAGAAACCCAAAGCGGCATGCGCATCGTTGATGACTATGCCCATCACCCGACGGAAATAAAGGCAACTTTGAAAGCCGCCCGCAACATGAGTTACGACAATATATGGTGCATTTTTCAACCACATACCTATACCAGAACCATCGCGTTATTCGACGAGTTTCCGGCTGCTTTCAAGCATGCCGATAAGATTGTGCTGGCTGAAATCTATGCGGCACGAGAAAAAAATATTCATAAAATCAGCTCCAAGTCTCTTATGACGGAAATAAAAAAGCGGTATCCGGAAAAGGATGTATACTTTTTCGAGGGCTTTGAAGAAATCGCCAACTTTGTGTACAATAATGCGGAACCAAAAGACCTCATTCTGACTATGGGGGCAGGGGACGTATATAAGATTGGAGAAATGATATTAGAAAAGGACGGGGCTACCCGTGGCACAAGAATTAGAGGAGAATAAGCAAATGAGAAAGAAATACGAAGCGGAAGAAGAAGCAAGACTGGAAAGAAACTTAGCCTATGCGGAGAAAGGCGTACGGTTTATAGATATTAAGCAGGCCTACATTGATGAAGGCGTGGAAATCGGAGCGGGAACCACGATTTATCCCTGCGTGGTTTTGGAAGGAAAGGTCTCCATCGGGGAGAATTGCGTCATTGGACAGAATACCCGTATTGTCGATTCTACCATTGGAAACGATACGGATATCCAGAGTTCCGTAATTTTGGAAAGTACCGTGGGAAATAAAACCAAGGTGGGTCCCTTTGCTTACATGAGACCCAACAGCCATGTGGGCAGCGGGTGTAAGGTAGGAGATTTTGTGGAAGTGAAGAACTCCACCATGGGTGACGGAAGCAAGGCCTCACACTTGACCTACATCGGTGACTCGGACGTAGAAGAAAATGTTAACATCGGATGCGGTGTGGTTTTTGTCAACTACGATGGCTCAAACAAACATAGATCCACAGTGAAGAAGGACTCCTTCATTGGTTGTAACACCAACCTCATTTCACCGGTAACGGTGGAAGAGAAGTCATATATTGCCGCCGGAAGCACGGTAACCGGAGATGTGCCTTCAGGTTCCCTTTATGTTGCCAGAGCGAGGGGCAAAGTACTAAATGGCTGGGTGGAAAAACGCGGTCTTCTCAACAAGAAAAAATAGCGGAGGAAAGAAATGAACAATGCAATGTACCCGGAGTTTAAAATTTTTACCGGTAACGCCCATCCCGATCTTGCGGAAGAAATAGCTTCAAAGCTAGGAAAACCGTTGGGAAGAGCTGAAGTGAGGCAGTTTAGCGACGGGGAAATCGCTTTTAATCTGATGGAATCTGTCAGAGGCGTGGATTGCTATATTATCCAGTCCACCTGTGCACCTGTAAACGATAATCTGATGGAAGTGCTGATTATGATCGATTCCATGAAGAGGGCTTCTGCGGGGCGAATCAATGTGGTTATGCCCTACTACGGATATGCCAGACAAGACAGAAAGGCCAAGGCAAGAGATCCCATCACCTCCAAATTGGTAGCGGATCTTCTCATGGCTGCGGGCGCCAATCGATTGGTGACCATGGATCTTCATGCTCCGCAGATTCAGGGGTATTTCGATATTCCCGTGGATCATCTGTTGGGCATGCCCATCTTGGTGGACTACTGGAAGAAAAAGAAAATCGATGATTTGGTCATTGTGTCTCCGGACCACGGATCGGTTACCCGTGCCAGAAATCTGGCAGAGCCTTTGGGAACGCCCATTGCTATCGTAGATAAGAGGAGACCGGAGCCCAACAAAAGCGAAATCATGAATATCATCGGTGATATCAACGGGAAGAACTGTATCATCGTAGACGATATGATTGATACAGCGGGAACCATATGTAATGCGGGAAGAGCGTTGATCAAACTGGGAGCAAAGAGTGTCTTTGCCTGTGCGACCCATGCGGTCTTGTCCGGCCCCGCCTATGAAAGACTGGAAGAAGCGCCCTTTGAGGAAGTGGTCCTCTTGAACACCATTCCCGTCTGCGAAGAAAAGGCAATCAAGAAGATGAAGCATCTTAGCGTGGCACCCCTCTTTGCGGAAGCCATCGCCAGGATACACACAAACGACTCCATCAGCAAGTTGTTCGATTAAAGGTAAAGATGTTTGTAATAGTCGGCCTGGGAAATCCGGGTAGAAAGTATGCGCAGACCCGCCACAATTTGGGTTTTATTACGATTGATGTTTTGGCGGAAGAACTGGGCGTGGAAGTGAATAAAATAAAGCATAAGGCTTTGGTGGGCGAGGGAAACCTGGGCGGCCAAAAGTTTATGTTGGTAAAACCACAGACGTACATGAATCTCAGCGGAGATTCCCTGGGGGAAATCGTGGACTACTATAAGGTTCCACCGGAAAACCTTCTGGTCATCTATGATGACATGGATTTTGAAACGGGAGTGGTGAGAATTCGGAAGCAGGGTAGCTCTGGAAGCCATAACGGTATGAAGTCCATCATCAGAAGATTGGGCTTTGATCACTTTCCCAGGATTCGCATCGGTATTGGTGGTGCCGTAAAGGAGGCTTTCCGTGGGGATGTGAAGGATTATGTCACCGGCGGCTTTACGACAAAGGAAAAGGAACCCCTGGAGAATGCCGTAAGACGTGCGGTAGCAGCAACAATCTGCTACATGGAAGACGGCATTGACAGGGCGATGAATAAATATAATGGGAATAGTTAATATTTCGGGCATATCGGATAGCAGAGTTGCACCGATATGTGCCAGAATAATCAATGAAAATCCGGGGCAATGTCTCGTCGTAACACCCACCTATATTGGTGCAAAGCGACTTGCCTCCGATCTTTCTTTTTTTGCAGATAAGCGAATCTACGTTCTTCCCACTGACGAGGAGAAGTTCGTCAGCTACGAGGCCAAGAGCAGGGACACCATGTTGGAGCGCCTGCGAATCATGGCCGCTGTTGCAGAGGGAGAAGATTGCATCGTCATTGCACCCGCCTCTGTAGCAATTAAAAAATTGCCCCCAAAGGAAGTATTTCTGTCCCATACTTTAATCCTGGAAGTGGGAGAAGAGGCGGACCAAAAGGAAACCATGCAAGCCTTGATTGACATGGGCTACGAGAGAGTTCCCTTGGTCTATGCAAAGGGACAGTTCTCCGTTCGCGGAGGGATTCTGGATATCTTCACCCCCTATTTGGATCTTCCCGTTCGGATAGAATTCTTTGACACTCTTGTGGAAGACATTCGAACCTTTCAGGTAGAATCTCAGCGATCGGTGGAAAAATTGCACAACGTTGACATTTTTCCTGCCGAGCTCATGGTGCGGGAGAAAGAGGCATTTGAGAAAGCCAAAAAACGGATTACAAGGGCATATCATAATCTTCCCGAGAGAAGAGATCAGCTGTTGGACTCCATCGATAATATGACCAACATTCAACATTTGGAAAACTATATGGATTACTTCTATGATGCGCCCGCCTTCCTATGGGATTATATGAAGGACAAAATCGTCATAATGGACGATCCCAATCGTATTTACGAAGGGGTGGAGACCAGAAGCAAGGAATTGAAGTTGGACTTCGAGGTCTTTTTGGAGCAAGGGAAGGTCATCCCCAGCGATATCAAAAACTTTTCCGGAAAGAAGGAGTTGCTGGAAATCTATCAACTTCCCAAGGTGTTTTTGTGCACCCCTTTTCCTCGTGCAGTGAAAGGTGTGGATGCCTATGAGGAAATCCGCAATGTGCAAAGTCGTCAAACACTCTCCTACAACGGAAAGATGGACATGTTGGAAAGGGACTTGCACAAGTATTTAGATAATCACTACAAGGTGACCATTGTCTGTTCCACACAGGATAGGTATCGAAATATTCAGGAGTTCCTGGCAGGTTGCTACCTGGACGGCAGAGTATGGGTGGAAAAGGGAAGCCTCACATCGGGGATGGATTTTCCCGAGGAAAAGATATGCTATATTACCGACGGAGACATCTTTGGGACCTACAAGAGGAAACGGAGAAAGAGTTCCTCAAAGACGAAGGGCCAGGCGATCAAGAGCTTTGCAGATATTAGTGCGGGAGACTATGTGGTCCACGAGACCCATGGTATCGGTAAATTTATCGGTATCGATCAGCTGAACGTAAAGGGTGAGAAGAAGGATTACTTGAAGGTTCAGTATGCGGGCAAGGATACCCTCTATGTTCCTGCAACCCAAATGGATTTGATCCAAAAGTACGTTGGCAAGGACACGGTCGAGGTCAAAATCAACAAGCTAAGCGGAAGCGATTGGAGGACCACCAAGGCAAAGGCCAAGGCGTCCATTGCCAATATGGCCAAGGAGTTGCTGGAAATTAGTGCCTCGAGAAACGCCAATCCGGGGCATAAGTTTGGGCCGGATACAGTGTGGCAAAAGGAATTTGAAGAAAGCTTTCCCTTTGAAGAGACGGCGGACCAGCTTCGCTGCATTGAAGAAATCAAAGGGGATATGGAAAAGGAAAGAGCCATGGACCGGCTTCTCTGTGGCGATGTGGGATACGGAAAGACAGAGGTGGCAGCCAGGGCCATGTTCAAGTGTGCCGCCGAGGGGAAACAAGTGGCGGTTTTGGTTCCCACTACCATTTTGGCCAGTCAACACTACTACACTTTGAAGGAAAGATTTGAAAAGTTCCCCTTCTCGGTGGATATGCTCAGCCGTTTTCGCTCCGATAAGGAGCAGGAAGGGACGGTGAATAAGATCAAAAAGGGGACGGTGGATGTCGTCATTGGCACCCATAGACTCCTGAGCAAGGACATAAAGTTCAAGGATTTGGGACTCTTGGTCATTGACGAGGAACAGCGTTTTGGCGTGCAACACAAGGAAAAGATCAAGGCACTGAAGAAGAATGTGGATGTTCTCACCTTATCGGCGACACCCATCCCCAGAACGCTTCATATGTCGCTCATCGGCGTACGAGATATGAGCCTCATCGAGGAACCTCCGGAAGAACGGTATCCGGTGCAGACCTACGTCATGGAGGAAGATGAGTTCGTCATTACCGAGGCCATTGAGCGAGAACTGGATCGAGGCGGACAAGTCTATGTCATATACAATCGAGTGGCAGGGGTTCACAGAGTTGCGGATCAAATTGATCGGCTGGTTCCCGGAAAGCGAATCGCAGTGGGCCACGGCCAAATGAGTGAAAGCGTCCTTGAGGAAATCATGATGTCATTCATGGACGGAGAAATCGATATCTTAGTGGCTACCACCATTATCGAATCGGGAATCGATATTCCCAATGTAAATACTGCCATCATTTTGGATGCGGACAAGTTTGGCTTATCACAGCTGTATCAACTGCGTGGCAGGGTGGGAAGGTCCAATCGTTTGGCCTATGCCTACCTGATGCACGGGAAGAATAAAGTATTATCGGAGGTGGCGGACCGCCGTCTGCGTGCCATCAAGGAATTTACCGAGTTCGGCGCCGGGTTTAAGATATCCATGCGGGACTTGGAAATTCGTGGTGCCGGAAACCTGCTGGGCACGGAACAGCATGGTCATATGATCAACATCGGCTATGAATTGTACTGTAAGCTGGTGGATGATGCGGTGAAGGCTCTAAAAGGAGAAGTGGTCACAGGTGAAGGCGAAGGCGCAACGGTGGATTTACGGGTGTCCGCCTACATTCCCGTAGACTATATTACCGATGAAGTTCAAAAACTGACCATGTATAAAAAAATCGCGGCAATCTACGATGAAGAAGATGAGCGAGAAATGATGGAAGAACTACAGGATCGATACGGGGATATTCCAAGGGAAACTCGAAATCTAATCATGGTGGCCAAGATCAAAGCCTTTGCGGAAAGGCTGGAGATTCAAAAGATACGACAGGACGTAGATAAGATGATTTTCGAATATGGAAAGAAGAGCGGAATTCGTCCCGTCTCTATCTTCCTAACACCGGGAAAGGAAATCCTTACCGACGTGTGGGAAGTCATCAGTGCTATGGCACAAAAGGACCGTTGATGATATAATACCTACTTCAAAGGATGTGAAGAAATGCTGTTTAATAACATTACACTGATTGACGAAGATATTCGAGTCAGAGAAAATATGTACGTGGGCACCAAGGGGGCCTACATTGATTACGTGGGAGAAGAGAAACCCCAAGAGGATTACGGTGAGGTTTATGAGGGCAAAAACAAGCTTCTCTTGGCCGGCTTTGTCAATGCCCATGCCCATTCACCCATGACACTCATGCGAGGCTATGGGGAAAACATGAACCTGCAAGATTGGCTCAATAAGAAGATTTTTCCCTTTGAAGCCAATCTCAACGAGGAAAGCGTCTATTACGGAACCCTACTTGCCATGGCAGAATCCATGGCAAACGGAATTGTATCTACCTCGGATATGTACTATTTTTCCGAAGCCATGTCGAGGGCAATTTTGGAATCGGGGACCAAGAACAATCTGAGCAGGTCCATCACCAATTTTAGCGATGCAAATCTTTGGGATTTGGAGAGTGCCGGGGAAATGCGTGCGCTTTATGAAACCATGAACGGTGCCGGAGACGGGAGACTCTTAATTGACATGAGCCTTCATGCAGAATATACCTCCAACCCAAAGACAGTGGCGCAGTTGGCAGAGTACACAAGAGAAATAGGCGCAAATATGCAGGTCCATGTATCTGAAACCTTGTCAGAGCATGAGGGATGCAAGGAAAAGTACGGCATGACGCCGGTGGAATACCTTAACAGCCACGGTCTCTTTGACACGAGAACCACTGCGGCCCACTGCGTCCACATTGAAGGGGAGGATTATGACATTCTCAAAGAAAAAGGTGTTGTGGTAGCGGTGAATCCGGTGAGCAATATGAAGTTGGGAAGCGGCGTGTGCAATGTACCTGCACTTCTTGAGAAGGGTGTCCATATTGCCTTGGGAACGGACAGTGTGGCTTCCAACAACAGCTTGGATTTCATTGAGGAGATGAAGGTCATGGCCATCGGTACGGCTATGATGTATCCTGATCTTGTCAGAGTCACACCGGAAGATGCGTTGCGCGGTGCCACAGCTGGAGGCGCCTTCTCTCAAGGAAGAGAGGACTGTGGAAAGTTGGCGGTAGGATATCGTGCCGATTTGATTACAGTGGATACTTCGGGTCCTGCCATGCACCCTGTCCACAGTATCATCAATAACCTGGTGTATTCTGCCGGTGGTAGGAATGTTTCCATGACCATGGTGGACGGAAAAGTCCTCTATAAGGACGGGGAGTACACGACCATTGATTTGGAGAGAGTCGTATTTGAAACAGAAAAGTGGACGGATGAAATACTCCGGTTGACCAATAAAAACCGAGAAGAATAGGAATTACAAGAATGAGTAAAAAATCCTTTGTACAAGGTGCTGCAATTCTAGGAGTTGCAGGAATCATCGTTAAATTGTTGGGAGCGGTTTTCCGCTTGCCCTTGGGAAATATGATCGGCGCAACGGGCATGAGCTACTACACGCCGGCGTACTACATCTATACGATATTTGTGGTTATCGCCACTTCGGGAATTCCCGTTGCCATTTCAAAGATGGTGTCGGAGCGAATCACGGTAAACAACTACGAGGAAGCCCATCGGGTATTCCGCTATTCCATGTATCTCATGCTGAGCATTGGCGTGGTGTCCTTCGGGATTCTCTTCTTTGGAGCAGGTTGGTTATCGGAAATCAACGGTATTCCTGAATCCAAATATTCCATGATGGCCGTGGCACCGGCTCTATTGGTGGTCCCTGTTATGGCAGCTTACAGAGGATATTTCCAAGGGATGCAAAACATGAAACCCACAGCTTTTTCTCAGATTATTGAGCAGTTCTTTAGGGTCGGATTCGGACTCTTTTTGGCATACACCCTCTTTAAGGGTGGTTCCTCTATTGGTCTTTTCAGCGGATATGGAGACCAGTCTGCCGGTGCAGCAGGCGCAGCAGGCGCCACCTTTGGTGCTACCATTGGATCCGTGGCAGGATTGCTGGTAATCCTAATGATCTATGTTCTGTCGCGAAAGGCAATCAAATACAGGATTGCTGTTCATTCCGGCGGAGAAAGGGAAGAGAGCAAGAAGATTATTAGAGACATTCTTCTCATTGCCATTCCCATCACCATTGGAGCTGCCATCATGCCCATTATGAACTTTGCGGAGGTTCCCATCATCGTCAACAGGTTGACGGCAACCGGTTGGGAGCCGGAGGTTGCAAAGAACCTTTACGGTCAAATTGGCGGTCTTGCGACGCCCATCATCAACCTTCCTCAAGTGTTGACCATGGCATTGGCCATGAGCTTGGTCCCCAACATTTCTTCCAGATTTAAGGAAGGGGATATGGATGGTCTTCGCTACAACACAGCTTTGGGATTGCGCATATCCTTGATTATAGGACTGCCCTGTGCCTTTGGAATTGCCGTACTTTCTCAGCCCATTATGCTCCTTCTCTTTCCGACAAGAGCATCGGAGGCCATTAGCGTTGCACCGACTCTCAGTATTCTGGCCATCGGCGTCATCTTCTTATCTGTGGTTCAGACTGTTTCCGGCATCTTGCAAGGTGTGGGCAAACAAATGGTGCCTGTAAAGAACTTATGCGTAGGTATTGTCATAAAGATTGTCTTGACTTGGGTCTTGGTGGGCATACCCTCCTTGAATATCAAGGGCGCTGCCATTGGAACCTGTGCAGCCTACTTGGTTGTAGCTATATTGGATGTCTATGCAGTGAAAAAGTATACCGGTGCTAAGTTTGATATTATGCTTACATATATAAAGCCGTTCATATCATCACTGGTCATGGCGGCGGTGGCTTGGCTCATGTACTACAAGGTTTTCGGCGGGGAACAGGGCCATTCCTTAGGGACGCTGGTTTCCATCCTGGTTGCAGCCATTGTATTCGTGGTCATGCTCTTTGTAACGAGAAGCATTACACGAGAAGATTTGTTGAACATGCCAAAGGGCGACAAGATTCTAAGATTAATGGATAGGGTACGCAGAAGATAGAAAGCGAGTATATCATGTATGAAGAGCTGAAAAAGAATGGAGATAGCAGGGAGGCTGCCTTCCAAAGACTTTGTGATATTGTGAAAGTCCTTAGAGTGGAGTGTCCTTGGGACAGAGACCAAACCCATCAATCCCTTCGCGTTTGCATGATTGAAGAGGCCTATGAAGTGGCGGAAGCCATTGACCGAGAAGATAAAGAGAATTTAAAGGAAGAGCTGGGCGATGTGATGCTTCAAGTGGTTTTTCACGGACTCTTGGGAGAAGAGAGCGGGGATTTTCAGTTAAAGGATGTGCTAAACGATGAATGTGAGAAAATGATTCGGCGTCATCCCCATGTTTTTTCCGGAGAAGAAGTTAAAAGTGTTGACAAAGTCCTTGAAAAATGGGAGAATATCAAGGTAAGCGAGGACCGAGAGCAATCTCATACGTCCAGATTGAAGAAAGTTCCAAGAGCTTTACCTGCTTTAACCCGAAGCTATAAAGTACAGGCAAAAGCAGCACAAGCAGGATTCGACTGGAAAGATGCCTCGGGGGCTTTCGAAAAGCTTGCCGAAGAGACGCAGGAACTGATGGAAGCGTGTCGGAATAATTGTCGAGAAGACGTGGATGAAGAACTGGGCGACCTTCTCTTCTCAGTCGTAAACATTTCCCGTTTCGTGGGAACGGAACCGGAAGGTGCTTTGGAGAGGACCATAGACAAGTTCATCACCAGATTCCAGCATGTAGAAGAAAGCGTTAAACAAGAGGGGCGTTCCATGGAAGAGATGTCTCTGAAAGAACTGGATGTTTTTTGGGAAGAGGCGAAGCGAAAAGAAGCCAATCGGTAGTGAGCGTATTTTACGCAAGTTTTTAAGGAGGAATTATTCATGAACAAAGCAGAGTTGATCGCAGCAGTAGCAGACAAAACAGGATTCACTAAGAAAGATGCTGAGGCAGCAGTTAATGCAACTATGGGAGTAATCGAAGAGACTCTCGTAAAAGAAGAAAAAGTACAGCTGATCGGATTCGGAACATTCGAAGTTCGTCAGAGAAAAGCCAGAACCGGCAGAAACCCAAGGAAACCGGGCGAAACCATTCAGATCGCCGCTTCTAAGGCTCCTGTATTCAAAGCAGGAAAAGCGCTCAAAGATTCTGTAAATAAATAAGTAGGAAGGGCAACCGCGGTTGCCCTTTTTCATCGGAGGAATCAATGAGAATAGATAAGTTTTTGAAGAATGCAAGACTGATTAAGCGACGTACCGTGGCGAAAGAGGCTTGTGACGCAGGAAGAGTCTTGGTCAATGATAAAGTTGCCAAGGCAGGAACGGAAGTGAAGGTAGGGGACTTGATTCAGATTACCTTCGGAATTCGCGAAATGACCGTTAGGGTTTGTCAGCTCAATGAATCATCCAGGAAGGAAACCGCTCCTGACATGTATGAAGTCATAGACTGAAACAAGGCTTAGGTGCCCGGCGACAGTTGTCGTCGGGCTTTTTCGTGTCATGACAAACAAATTAGATTTATGAACAAGGAATTTGTTGAGTTCTCAGGGGGAAAAGGGGTAAGATAGGGGAAAGTGAGAACCATACAGGAGGAAGTAAAATGTTAAACGATAGATTGCAGAGGATGCGAAACAAATACTTTGAGACCACCCCCAGTATTACAGCGGAAAGGTTGGTCCTTGCCACGGAAGCACATAAAAAGTTTGCCGGGGATGCAATCCCTGTTTTCCGTGCGAAGATTGCTGCATATGTTATGGAGAATATGACAACATTGGTCATGGAAGATGAGCTGGTTGTGGGAACACCTACAAACGTATATCGAGGAGCCAATCTCTTCCCGGAATACACTTCCAGTTCCTGGCTTATCGAGGATATTGATGACTTCCCGGTGAGAGCGACGGATCCGTACTTGATTACGCCTGAGGATAGAGAGACCATATTGGAAACCCTGGAGTATTGGAATGGGAAGGCCATTGAGGACCTGGCGGGGGAGATTCTTCCTCCGCACATTGAAAATGCGAGACAAAAGGACCTAATTTCCGTAGGGTGCAGAAATGGTGTTTCCGGTGAGACCATGCCCAATCACAGTAAATGTCTAAAAGTTGGGTTGAGAGGGTTTATTGAAGAATGCCGTCAAAACATCGCAGAGACAAAGGGTGGAACAAAAGAAAAGCAAGAAAGAATCGACTTTTGGAACTCCTGCATTATTATTTGCGAAGGTTTGATTACCTATGCCCATAGGCTGGCAGAGGAAGCAGAAGGACAGGCTAAGGAATGTAAGGATGCAAAGAGAAGAGAGGAACTTCTCAGAATTGCAGATAACTGTAGAAATGTACCGGAAAATCCGCCTAGAAGTTTTCATGAAGCGCTTCAGATGATCTGGTTCATTCAGGTGGCATTCCATATAGAGGCACCCACCACCGCATGTGGATTTGGGCGATTCGATCAGTATATGTTCCCCTTCTATCAGGCGGACGTGGAAAGCGGCAAGATTTCCAAAGAAGAAGCTTTGGAGATGTTGGAGTGCTTTTATTTGAAGTGCTGCGAAGTTTACGAAGTACGTGATAAATGGTACTCCAAGTCCTTTGCAGGCTATCCCATGTGGGAAATTCTCATGGTAGGCGGCCAGACCATTGACGGTAAAGATGCTACAAATGAACTATCCTACCTGTGTTTAGATGCGGCAGCTGACTTGCAGACGACCCAGCCGGTACTGGCGGTGAGAGTGTTTGAGGACACACCCAAGGAACTGATTCGCAAGGGTGCGGAAATGGTACAGGCAGGCATGGCTAATCCCGGATTTTTCAACGACAATGCTGCCATTCCCATGGTATTGGGGAAGGGTTGTACCGAGGAAGAGGCGCGGGATTGGGCCATCGTAGGTTGTATTCAACCGGCTGCAGGTGGCGGAACCGCAGACAGTTCTCCCGATGCGGGCTATGTAAATGCGCCCAAGGTGTTGGAGCTGGTTCTTCACAACGGAAGAGACCCTAAGACCGGTGAGCAAATCGGCTTAAAGACGGGAGAAGCAAAGGATTTCAAAAACATTGAGGAACTAACGGAAGCCGTAAAGAAGCAGATGGTTTATTTCTATGACATGATAAGGGAAGGTTATAATCTCATGGTTCCCTATCACATGCTCCGGCTACCGGTTATCTTTGCCTCCATGGTGATGGACGGTTGTGTCCAATCGGGCAAATCCGTTCAAGAGGGTGGCACCAAATACAACACGGCAGGAATGTTTATTACGGGAGCAGCGAACTTAGCGGACTCCCTGGTGGCCATCGAAGAAGTGGTATACAAAGGAAAGCTGGTCTCCATGGATGAGTTGATAGGCGCCCTGGACGACAATTTTGAAGGTCATGAAAGACTGCGTCAATTGCTCATTAATAAGCCGGCTAAGTTCGGCAACGACAATGAGTATGTGGATGGAATCGCCAGAGATTTGTTGGGATTCGTAGCAGATACGGTTCAGGAGTGGGAAGATTCTCGAGGAGGAAGATACTCCTTCTGCCACCTGTCCCAAACCGTCAACATCTCCCACGGTGAAGTGTGTGGCGCAACACCTGACGGCAGACTTGCCGGCGAGCCATATTGCGACAATGCTTCCCCCACAATGGGCAGGGATATGAGCGGTCCCACAGCAACGGTGAAGTCCGTAGCTGCTTTGGACCAAAAGAAGTTCCACGACGGTGCACTATTCAACTTGCGCTTCGACCCCAAAGGGATTGCAGGAGAAAAGGGGCTGGACATTGTGGAAGGTGTGGTCAAGACATATTTCGATCACGGCGGCGAACACATTCAGATTAATGTAGTGGATGATGAAACGTTGAAGAAAGCCCAGGAACAGCCGGAAAATTATAAGGGACTTATGGTGAGGGTGGCAGGCTATATGGCCTACTTCACGGAACTTGATAAAGCAGCCCAAGATACGATCATCTATAGGACGCCTCATTTAAAGGGATAGTCGGCAAGGAGGAAGGGTGGAAACCAAGGAAACGAGTGCACTGGTAGGGGCCATTCAGAAGTTTTCTACGGAAGATGGTCCCGGCATACGTACCACTGTATTTTTGAAGGGATGTCCGTTGAATTGCAGTTGGTGCCATAACCCGGAACTTATCAGTTTTAATCAGGAAATCATCGAAAAGCCGGGAAGCTGTATTGGCTGCGGGTTTTGTGTGGAGTCATGTCCCAAAGGGGCCGTATACTTAGATGAGAAAGGTGCAATCAGAATCAATCGGAATCAATGCGACCTTTGTCTGGAGTGTACGGAGGTTTGCTATGCAGAGGCATTGGAAACAGTCGCCAAGGAAATGACGCCTGCGGAAGTCCTCTATCATGTGGAGCAGGACAAAGGCTTTTATGACCATACAGAGGGCGGTTTGACCGTCAGCGGTGGAGAGGTTCTTTCCCACGTTCCCTTTGTGGAAGCGCTCATAGATTTGGCAAAGGATAAGAATATTCGAGTCTGTTTGGACACCTCGGGCTACGGCAAAGAAGAGGACCTGTTGCGATTGGCGGAAAAGGACAATGTGGATTATATCCTCTATGACTTTAAGGCCATTGACTCTGAAGTACATGAGAAATATATGGGAAAGGATAACGAAATCATTCTTTCTAACCTGAAAAGACTTTGCGAAAGTTCCAAGGCGGCGGAAAAAATCATCATGCGCATGCCCCTCATCAAGGGTGTGAATGATACCATGACGGACATTGAGAAAACAGGTGCTCTTTATCAGGAACTTGGTTTGAAGAAATTAACCATTCATCCCTATCACGATTTAGGTCTGTCTAAGATGCGTAGAATTGGGGGAGAGCAAGAAAAGTTTGAGCCCCCTTCTCAGTCTGACTTAATCACAATCAGAGATTTCTTTCGAAATGATTGTGGAATGGATGTAGAAGTATTAGAGTAACTTTCGTATTCTAATCAACTGAATTCCCACACCAACAAAGGAGATGTTCAGGTTCAACTGACCATCTGCTTTTTCTGTGTAGACCTCCCCTTTGGGTACGGTACAAAGGATGGCGGAGTGAATATCTTCTTGGCGCAATGAATTAGGAAAATCCAGTTTTTCCATGAATCCGAAGAGGGTGTTGTCCTGGGACATGGCGTAGCGAGTGATAAGGTATTCGCCCTCCGGTCCGTTCATCAGCAGATTCAAGTCCAGCTCATCTTGAAAGCTATGCAAGGTATCTCGCACTTCATGTATGCCGGCATTGCGAGAGGAAAGGGCGGCAATTTGGTCATTTTGGTGAAAGGCAACGATGGTAAACTCCGAAAGATCCTCTTTGTTCCCAATAACGCGATGGAAGGAACCTTGATGAATCAGACTTCCTTTGAGCATGGAGCTTGCTACCTGCCCATAATATGCCGGCTTGGGTATCCCTTGGGATGTGAGCAGAGTGGGCTGTCCCTTTAATATTGTTTCCTCGTCTCCTGCATCCATGAAAAATCTCGGAGCATTCTTATTACCTTCGTCGATATCTCTAAGCATAAGGCGGATGGCTGCCCCTATGGAGTCGTTGAAAAAGTTGGGTACCTTTTCAATGCCCCTATCTTCTCCTATGACGAGATTATTGCATCCTAAAACCTCCAAGTGACGTTCCATTTTGCCTTTCATTTTCTCCATTTGGTCTTCAGAGAGATGGAGTTCTACAGATGGGTTGATGGATGATCGGGGGTTATCAAAAACCGAAAAGGAAATGCTTTGAGAACTGTGATAAACTTGATGGCTGCTCTTTTCCTGGGAAAGGATGGGAAACAAGATGGATTGTATGAGGGGAAGCACGCATCTTACCGCCAAAGGTTCTACCCTTCCCTGTCTGGAAGGGCTTTTCACCAATGGTCCATATTCCTTTCGATGCATTTTCGGAGATCTTCCAAACCATCTCTTAAAGTGTTTTTCGTAGAGGGCAGTAGTTGAGAAACCCACATCCTTCGCTATGGTGGGAATGGGGGTGTCCGTACCTAAAAGAGCCATTTCAGACCACTCCACCCGAGCGAAACAGAGAAAATCCCTAAAGCTGAGTCCAACAAAGGCTTTGATGGTATGGGAAAGATAAAACTCACTGAGGTGTTCCAGTTGCGCAAGGGTTTTTAAGGTAATCTTGTCAAAGTGATTCTGGTAGAGGTATTGAATGATTCTGCTCATCCTTTCCTCTAAAATACTGTTTCCCTTGTGGATGTTGACCACCACTCCGTTCTTGAAGACAAATAGATTGAAGTCTTTATTGAGAAGGTCGATGAGCTTCAACATGTAATCGACGCAGTGTTGCTTGTAATCGGTCTCTCTCTTGTAGAAACTCTGAACCGTCAAAAGCAGCAATCTTCTCAGTTCGTTGCAACGAGGATCCATCTCTACTCCCGTGTAAGTGCGGTAGCAGCTCTTGGGGAGATTGGGGTAGTACTTAGTGAAAAAAAGATTGCTGACCCGAAGGATGGCTACTGTGTTTTCCTTGTCCGTCTCATAAAGGGCATGTACCTCATGTCCGGTGCTCACAAAAATGTCACCTGTCTTCAAAAGATAGGTGTGGTATCCGTTCTTTAATCGGATCTCTCCGGAAAGAACATAGACGATTTCCGTATCCTGATGGTAATGAATGGGGTCTTCTACTACGCGCACCACTTGAATACTGAGAGGGAAGTCTTCCTCATAGGAATTGGTTTCCATTAGCATTTCCATTCTCCTACAAACAATCTGAAAATATATGCCTTATTATACTAAAAAAGTGCTGTATTTTATATAGCTTGGATGTAAAATACAGTTAGATTTGGAAGGGAGGATTCTATGCTATGAAACAAAAGAAAATGATTCTGCTGCCCGACGGCGCTCAGATGCCCGCTCTAGGGCAGGGGACTTGGAAGATGGGGGAAGATGACAGCAAGGCGGAAGCAGAAATCAAAGGGTTGATACAAGGGGTACAACTGGGTCTGAACCTGATTGATTCGGCAGAAATGTACGGAGAGGGCAAGGCGGAGCTTATTACCGGAGAGGCAATCAAGAACCTGAATCGAAAGGACTTGTACTTGGTGAGCAAGGTGTATCCTCATAATGCGTGTGAAAAGCATATCTACAGTAGCTTAAATCGCTCTCTGAAGCTGTTGGGAACGGACTACTTGGATATGTATCTCCTCCATTGGAGAGGCGATGCAGACCTGGAGGAAATGGTTCGCTGTATGGAAGACTTAAAAGGGAAGGGAAAGATTCACAGATGGGGTGTTTCCAACTTTGATCTTCAAGACATGAAAGATCTCCTTGCCGTTCCCGGTGGAGATCAATGCTGCATCAACCAGGTCCTATACAATCTTGGGACCAGAGGAATTGAATTTGACCTTTTGGGCTGGCAGAGGGAAAAGGGAATTCCTTTCATGGCATATTCGCCCGTTGGTCAGGCCGGCGGGTTGGTTACAGAAGAGGGTGTGTCCAAACGTGCTTTGATGGAAGATGAAAATGTTCTCTTTGTGGCAAAAAAACACGGAGCATCTGTCATACAGATACTCCTTGCCTTTGTACTTCGTTTGGATGATATGGTTGCCATTCCTAAGGCTGTGGGGTCGGATCATATCGCAGAAAATGCCGCCGTTCAGGATATCATACTTTCTGAGGAAGATATTCGTCTCCTTTCACAATCCTTCCCACCACCGACCGAAAGAATTCCCATGGAGAAATGCTGATGATCAGAGGGCACCGTTTTGCTGCAGTTGAGGAGCAATGCGAGGCAAAACTCCCTTGGCAATCAGCTGTATGGTGATAAACTGCACCGGTATCATGATTCCGGCCTGAATCAGTCGGGTGGGCATCATGCCCCAAAAGGCCTCGCCGTAAAGGATGTTCAACCATAGGGTGTTGAGAAAAACTGTGTATAGCACCACAACTGCGATGACCGCAAGTAAGATCCTCTGCCAAGAGAGGGTCTTTTTGTGTAGGATCAATCCATAGGTAAAGCCGGTGAGAAATGCCGTCAAGGTAAACCCGGGGAAGTAAGGTCCGGTGGGAAAGAGCAGCATCCCCAACAAATCCCCGGCAACGTAACTGATGCCTGCCCAAAAGGGACCGTACAGTATTCCCATAACTGCCACCGGCAGAAATCCGAAACCGATTCGGGCAATGGGCAGTTGTATGGAGAGAAACCGGGTAAGGATTACCTCCAAGGCGATGAGAAACGCCAAAGTTACCAACTGTGTGGTAAACGATGTTTTTTTCATTCAAAAAACTCCTTTCCGTCGCATGCACCCGGCATGCAAAGTGTATCGCTACACTAAGAAAAGAGCTTGTTCCCGGATCTTAATGTAGTAGCGGACGCAATATCGAAACGCAAGGTCACTCCTACTTAGTCAAAGGTCCTCTTCGTCCATGGGCTACATCCCATCCCATGGCACTTGACGCACGATATTTACTCTACGCACCACGATTGTAGCACATGTCATTCCTGTTCGCAAGGGCACTTCCATGTGATATACTCTAAGTCATGAGAAAAACATATTATGGTTACAGCTGGCTTTACACGACGACGTATCTTGCCATAGGGGTGATGATTCCTTTGGTGGGACAATATTTGGATGCCTTGGGATTCAGTGGGGCGCAGATTGGAACGGTCACCGGTTCGGGGACATGTATGGCAATCTTTGCATCCGGGTTTTGGGGAAAAACATATGCCAACTGCAGGCGAAAGCCTCTTGTGATTCTGTTCCTCTGCCTCTGTGCCGCAGGAATTGCGCTGTTCATCACGCAAATGACCGGGTATATTCCCTTCCTGCTGTGCTTCGCAGCCATGTATTTCTTTCAGGCGCCAATCATGCCCTTGACCGATGCCATGACACTGGATGCCGGTCACTCCTTTGGAAGAGTGAGAATGTGGGGAGCGGTTGGCTTTGCCCTTGGTGTATTCCTGTCGGCCCATGCCGCAGAGAAAGTTGGCCTCTGGGTGGTATTTCCTGCATATGCCTTTTGTTATGTGGTGGCGGCCTTCATTATCTTCTCCATCTACAAGAGTTATCCAAAGGATGATTTTGTACTTAAGGCTGAAAAGAAGGAAAAGAAGCGATACCGGGATCTTTGGGGAAACCGGAAACTATGGGCGCTGATTGCTTCTGCCTTTTTTCTTTGTGGGACAAATGTGGCGAACAATACCTATTTCAGCTTTTTGTACATTGAAGGTGGTGGGACCTTGGCAGGCGTTGGGTTAGCATTTCTTCTCATGGCAGGGAGCGAAGCGCCTTTCATGGCATGGACCGGAAGGTTGTCTTCCCGTTTCTCCTTGGAGAAGATGATTCTGTATGCTATGATTTTATCCGTAGGTAGATTTGCTTGGTATAGCACGGAGCCGGGGCATGTGGTACTCCTTGCCACCTTTTTCCTGCAAGGAGCTGTAAACGGCATTATTCTGGTGGAATTTGTCCGCTATGTTTCCAAGTTGGTCACCGGGGACTACATCAGTGTTGCCATCGCCGCATACTATTCTATCAGCGCCAGCGGCAGCACGATCCTATGCCAATTGGTAGGAGGATGGATGTTGGATTTGTTCGGTCCCTCGGGGGTGTACGGTTTTTTCGCCGTATTTAACGGAGTCGGATTACTGTTATATTTACTATTTGGGCTACATCGCCCGGAAAAGGAAAGGATTGCATAATGTTTCAACTAAAGGCCGGATCGTTTAAGTGGTGGTATGCTCTCATCGGTTTAATTATCTTGTTCATAAGCTTAGGGGTATCATCTGTGATGCTCTTGATGGGTGGCGGAGTGGCTACAGGGGGCATTTCCGGAGTAATTCAGTTTATCCTGATGATTCTCTTGGTTCTCATCGTCTTCAGGCTGCTACGAAGGGGAAAGTTGGTGAGGGAAGACCTTGGGCTAAAAACAAGCCCCGTTCTTCGAATTGTTCTACTGGGCATCCTAGGAGCTGCCGTTTTTATGATTCTTTCCTTTGTATTCAAGCAGATTTCGCCGGAGGCAAAGGATACCACTGCCGACTTTGTCAAAATGTTGGGCATTGGGGACAATGCACAGATGGATTTCTTTCAAATCCTTGCCATCGCCATTGCCGCTCCTGTGGCAGAGGAACTTCTGTTCCGAGGCGTCATCTTCCGCAGCTTCTTTGATGGCTTGCAGAACGGGAGAAGAAAGGGTTCACCGGTCGTTGCTTTCTTGGTAGCTACCGTGGTTTCGGCAGGGACTTTTCTTTTGGCCCATATAGGGGGTGGACAGGAAAAGACCATTGTCATGTTTTTTATCCTTGGCTTCATCTGCTGCTTGGTCTATGCAATGACAGGCTCTCTCTATGCTTCCGTTTTGGTACACAGCCTGAACAACTCCATCACCTTGTTCATGACCTTGGTGGGCAGTGGCATTCAATTGGTATCTTCCTGGATGTACGGACTTCTTTTGCTTGGCCCTATCTTCTCGGTCATCATCCTGAAGTTGATTGAAATAGGATTACCTAAAAATAAATAAAAAAAGCCCTTGACGGGGGAGGACAAAAGGTGTTAGTATGGTCAAGCTGTCCTCGAAAGGGAGCGGCCTGTCACAGGCGAAAAAGCCAAACCAAGCCCGAAGAAAAAACTTAAGAAAACAAGAAAAAAGTCATTGACAGAGGGCTGGGGAAGTGATAGAGTATACAAGCACGTTACTTTGGGTGACGATGCAAAACACCGGCAAAAACCGGTTGAACCTTGAAAAATTCATAGTGTAGAAATTTAGTCAAAGTCTTGCAAAAGCAGGACGTAAAACTAAAAGCGAAACAATCAAAAGCAAATTGGTAAAACATGAAGCTGAAGAGAGTTTCCGACAATTTCTAAAAAACAAGCAGTAATTCGGAAACGAATAAACGCAAAAGCGAGAGCTAAGCGTGTCAAGCTGAGTTTACGGAAATCAAACAGATATAGATCCCTTGGGATATATATACCATTAAATTAAGAGTTTGATCCTGGCTCAGGATGAACGCTGGCGGCGTGCTTAACACATGCAAGTCGAGCGAGAATGCATAGATGAAGCTTCGGTAGATTCCATGCAGGAAAGCGGCGGACGGGTGAGTAACGCGTAGGCAACCTGCCCCATACAGAGGGATAGCGTCGGGAAACCGGCATTAAAACCTCATGACACCGAACGGTCACATGGACGATCGGTCAAAGATTTATCGGTATGGGATGGGCCTGCGTCTGATTAGTTAGTTGGTGAGGTAACGGCTCACCAAGGCGATGATCAGTAGCCGACCTGAGAGGGTGAACGGCCACATTGGAACTGAGACACGGTCCAAACTCCTACGGGAGGCAGCAGTGGGGAATATTGCACAATGGGCGAAAGCCTGATGCAGCAACGCCGCGTGAGCGAAGAAGGCCTTTGGGTCGTAAAGCTCTGTCCTAGGGAAAGAAAGAAATGACGGTACCCTTGGAGGAAGCCCCGGCTAACTACGTGCCAGCAGCCGCGGTAATACGTAGGGGGCAAGCGTTATCCGGAATTATTGGGCGTAAAGAGTACGTAGGTGGTATTTTAAGCGCAGGGTTTAAGGCAATGGCTCAACTATTGTTCGCCCTGTGAACTGGAACACTTGAGTGCAGGAGGGGAAAGCGGAATTCCTAGTGTAGCGGTGAAATGCGTAGATATTAGGAGGAACACCGGTGGCGAAGGCGGCTTTCTGGACTGTAACTGACACTGAGGTACGAAAGCGTGGGTAGCAAACAGGATTAGATACCCTGGTAGTCCACGCCGTAAACGATGAGCACTAGGTGTCGGGGTCGCAAGACTTCGGTGCCGCAGTTAACGCAATAAGTGCTCCGCCTGGGGAGTACGGCCGCAAGGCTAAAACTCAAAGGAATTGACGGGGACCCGCACAAGCAGCGGAGCATGTGGTTTAATTCGAAGCAACGCGAAGAACCTTACCAGGACTTGACATCCTTCTGACAGGCCCTTAACCGGGCCCTCCCTTCGGGCAGAAGAGACAGGTGGTGCATGGTTGTCGTCAGCTCGTGTCGTGAGATGTTGGGTTAAGTCCCGCAACGAGCGCAACCCTTGTCATTAGTTGCCATCATTCAGTTGGGCACTCTAGTGAGACTGCCGGGGATAACTCGGAGGAAGGTGGGGATGACGTCAAATCATCATGCCCCTTATGTTCTGGGCTACACACGTGCTACAATGGCCGGTACAACGAGACGCGAGACCGTGAGGTGGAGCAAATCTTCTAAAACCGGCCCCAGTTCGGATTGTAGGCTGCAACTCGCCTACATGAAGCCGGAGTTGCTAGTAATCGCGGATCAGAATGCCGCGGTGAATGCGTTCCCGGGTCTTGTACACACCGCCCGTCACACCATGGAAGTTGGGGGCGCCCGAAGTTGGTCAAAGAATAGATTACCTAAGGCGAAACCAATGACTGGGGTGAAGTCGTAACAAGGTAGCCGTATCGGAAGGTGCGGCTGGATCACCTCCTTTCTAAGGAGACGAAAGTTTCTGCACTATGATTTTTTATATGGGCTTGTAGCTCAGGTGGTTAGAGCGCACGCCTGATAAGCGTGAGGTCGGAGGTTCGAGTCCTCCCAAGCCCACCACTATGTACCTTGAAAACTGAATAATGTAAATGTAAATCAAATTTACAACGAAAAGAAATCGAGAGTGTTTAAAAAACACACGTATGTATCAGATAAGAAACGGAAGTTTTTAAAAATCACAAAGCAAGTTTTTCTAAAGAACTTGCGGGTAAATACGACGATTTCAACCGAGAAACCAGAAAAACCAATTCACAATGAGTAATTAACAAATAGTGAAATTGAGTAGCCGACATAAATCTACAAGCTAAAGCTTGTGATTTATCAGGCTAGCACCTACGACGATGGCGAAGCCATCTGTTAGGTGCGTAAGTCCATCATACGCTAATGATGGCAGCCCGTCAGACAGAGAAATCTGTGATGACAAGGTCAAGCAAAGAAGAGCATAAGGCGGATGCCTTGGCACTAGGAGCCGAAGAAGGACGTGACAAGCTGCGATAAGCTACGGGCAGGAGCAAATATCCGACAATCCGTAGATTTCCGAATGAGGGAACTCAGCCGTCGTAATGGGCGGTTATCCGTAGGTGAATACATAGCCTGCGAGAAGGCAACGGGGTGAACTGAAACATCTAAGTAACCCTAGGAAGAGAAAGAAAAATCGATTTCCTAAGTAGCGGCGAGCGAACGGGAAAGAGCCCAAACCATCAGTTTACTGATGGGGTTGAGGGCCACGAGAAAAGAGAACAGATATATAGTCGAAGGACTCTGGAAAGGTCTGACATAGAGGGTGAAATCCCCGTAGACGAAATGTAGCTGTTCCTTACGTGGTACCAGAGTAGGACCGGACACGTGAAACCCGGTTTGAAGCAGGGGGGCCCATCCCCCAAGGCTAAATACTACCTAGTGACCGATAGCGAACAGTACCGTGAGGGAAAGGTGAAAAGAACCCCGGGAGGGGAGTGAAATAGAACCTGAAACCTTATGCTTACAAGCAGTGGGAGCGCAAGTGACCATGTACTTTTTGTAGAACGGGCCAACGAGTTATGGTATGTAGCAAGGTTAAGGTGCTGGAGCACCGGAGCCGAAGGGAAACCGAGTCTTAATAGGGCGAGAGTTACATGCTGTAGACCCGAAACCGGGTGACCTATCCATGTGCAGGTTGAAGTAACCGTAAAAGGTTATGGAGGACCGAACCCATATACGTTGAAAAGTGTTGGGATGACGTGTGGATAGCGGTGAAATTCCAATCGAACCCGGATATAGCTGGTTCTCCTCGAAATAGCTTTAGGGCTAGCCTTAAGTGTAGATACGCGGGGGTAGAGCACTGAATGTTCTAGGGGCCTTCACCGGTTACCAAAAACTATCAAACTCCGAATACCGCGCCATCAAACTTGGGAGTCAGACTACGGGAGATAAGTTTCGTGGTCGAAAGGGAAACAGCCCAGACCTACAGCTAAGGTCCCAAAATGTAAGTTAAGTGGAAAAGGATGTGAAGTTGCACAAACAGCTAGGATGTTGGCTTAGAAGCAGCCACTCATTTAAAGAGTGCGTAACAGCTCACTAGTCGAGTGACTTTGCGCCGAAGATAAACGGGGCTAAACTTACTACCGAAGCTTAGGAATTAATTTATTAATTGGTAGAGGAGCGTCCTGTGCGGGCAGAAGCAGATACGAGAGTATTTGTGGACTGCACAGGAGAGAGAATGTTGGCATGAGTAGCGAGAGGCAGGTGAGAATCCTGCCCACCGAATATCCAAGGATTCCTGAGGAAGGTTCGTCCACTCAGGGTTAGTCGGGGCCTAAGCCGAGGTCGAAGGACGTAGGCGATGGACAACAGGTAGAGATTCCTGTACCACCGAAATTCGTTTGAGCGAAGTGGGGACACAGAAGGATAGGCAGAGCACGCCGTTGGTAGAGCGTGTGCAAGCGTCGAGGGAGACAGAGTAGGTAAATCCGCTTTGTCGATAATCCTGGGGCGTGATGCGGAGGGAAATATAGTACCGGAAGCTGCTGATTTCACGCTGTCAAGAAAAGCCGCTAGCGAGAATGTAGGTGCCCGTACCGTAAACCGACACAGGTAGATGAGGAGAGAATCCTAAGGTGAGCGAGAGAACTATTGTTAAGGAACTCGGCAAAATAACCCCGTAACTTCGGGAGAAGGGGCGCCATCGAAAGATGGCCGCAGTGAAAAGGCCCAGGCGACTGTTTAGCAAAAACACAGGTCTCTGCAAAAGCGAAAGCTGAAGTATAGGGGCTGACGCCTGCCCGGTGCTGGAAGGTTAAGGGGACTGCTTAGAGCAATCGAAGGCATGAACTTAAGCCCCAGTAAACGGCGGCCGTAACTATAACGGTCCTAAGGTAGCGAAATTCCTTGTCAGGTAAGTTCTGACCCGCACGAAAGGCGTAACGATCTGGGCGCTGTCTCAACAATAGACTCGGTGAAATTGTAGTACCGGTAAAGATGCCGGTTACCCGCAGCAGGACGGAAAGACCCCGTGGAGCTTTACTGCAGCTTGATATTGAAGTTCGGCATTGCACGTACAGGATAGGTGGGAGACAATGAAGTAAGGGCGTCAGTCTTTACGGAGTCACCGTTGGGATACCACCCTTGTAATGTTGGATTTCTAACCGCGTACCGTGATCCGGTACCGGGACAGTGTCTGGTGGGCAGTTTGACTGGGGCGGTCGCCTCCCAAAGAGTAACGGAGGCGCCCAAAGGTTCCCTCAGTGCGGTCGGAAATCGCACGTAGAGTGTAAAGGCAGAAGGGAGCTTGACTGCGAGACCAACAAGTCGAGCAGGGACGAAAGTCGGGCTTAGTGATCCGGTGGTTCCGAATGGAAGGGCCATCGCTCAACGGATAAAAGCTACCCCGGGGATAACAGGCTGATACCGCCCAAGAGTCCACATCGACGGCGGTGTTTGGCACCTCGATGTCGGCTCGTCTCATCCTGGGGCTGAAGTAGGTCCCAAGGGTTGGGCTGTTCGCCCATTAAAGAGGTACGCGAGCTGGGTTCAGAACGTCGTGAGACAGTTCGGTCCCTATCCGCTGTGGGCGTTGGAGATTTGAGTGGAGCTGTTCCTAGTACGAGAGGACCGGAATGGACCTACCGCTGGTGTACCAGTTGTCCTGCCAAGGGCATCGCTGGGTAGCTACGTAGGGAAGGGATAAGCGCTGAAAGCATCTAAGTGCGAAGCCCCCCACAAGACAAGATCTCCTCCCGAAAGGGTAAGACCCGTGGTAGACCACCACGTTGATAGGTCGGAGGTGGAAGTGCAGCAATGTATTGAGCTGACCGATACTAATAGGTCGAACGCTTGACCAATGGTTTCAAGAAGATTCGAGAGAAAATATTTACATAACATTATTCAGTTTTGAGGGTACATACCTCAAAGATTGCGAAGGATTTTATTCCTTATGCAAGAAATCCGGTGACAATAGCGTGGAGGCTACACCTGTTCCCATCCCGAACACAGAAGTTAAGCTCCATTGCGCTGATGATACTTGGCGGGCGACTGCCCGGGAAAGCAGGACGTTGCCGGTTTGTAAGATAGGTTATCTAATGATAGCCTATCTTTATTTTTTGTGGTAACATATATTTATGTACATGTTTTTCGTACAGAGAGAAAGGAGAGATGTTTATGAAAAGGTTATGGATTGTAGCAGTTATCGTTGCACTGGCATTTGCACTTACAGCGTGTGGTGGCGGAGATGGCGAAGACGGGGAGGAAGCAAAGTCTGATTATCCGGTTCAAACTGTTTCTACCGAGAATTGGGATATGTCCCTGACAAATCATGAAATATCGGATAGCGACACGGAGGAAGGAAAAAAGGTGATAACTTTTTACTTTACCTTCGAAAACACTTCTGACCGTGAATTGATTTATGGAGATACTGTAAATGCTCATTTTACACAGGCGGATGCAAACCTATGGATTTACGACTCTAAGGAGCCCAAGGATCCCATTGCTGCGGGGGAATCGAAAGATGTAGAGATTGCATTTACGCTCAACGATGAGGAGACTCCGGTAGATATTAGTATCGGTGGTTATACCTCTTCTGTAGCAAGGGAAGATATAACAGTAGATATTAAGTAGAAGTACCATTCAGGAGCTGTTTCTTAGAGGCAGCTCCTATTTTTAGGGTAACAAAAGAATTGATCTTAAATAGCGGAGATGAAATGAAGGCAGAGTCAGAAAAAATACTGGAAGTTCGGGATGCGACGTTCTTGGATATGATTACGTACCCGGATTTTGTAGTGGAGAAGGGAGAAATCCTCTTTATTACAGGACCCAGTGGTTCGGGAAAGAGCACTTTACTTAAGTTGCTCAACGGAACGGCTTCTCCCTCAGCAGGGATTGTTCTGTATAAAGGTGAAGAAATCGATGTTATGGATACGGTAAGCCTTCGCAGAAAGGTATTATTGGTGAGCCAGTCGATTTTCTTGTTTGATGAAACCATAGAAGAAAATTTTGCTTCATTTTATCGCTACCGTGAAGAGAAGAAGCCGGACGAGGCAAAGATGAGAAAGTATTTGTCCCTCTGTAGCGCGGACTTCCCACTTGACTCCCAATGCAAATCCATGTCCGGGGGAGAACGCCAAAGGATTTTTTTGGCAATTTGTATTTCCTTGGAACCGGAGACGTTGCTCCTGGATGAACCGACGTCTGCATTGGATGATAAGACGGGAAACATTTTATTTGAAAATCTGACAAAGTACTGCAGAGAGAACGATAAAACGCTGGTAGTGATAAGTCACAACAAGGAACTTGCACACGATTTTGGTGACAGAGTAATAGACTTGGGGGAGAAGTAAGATGGAAAGCAACATTGTGGAACTGAACCTAATACAGTTTTCTCTCATTTACGTATTACTAATTATTGTAGCCATCATCATGAAAATCAGTAAGGTAAATCAGACGAAGCTATTAGTCGTTGCATCTGTGCGGATGTCAGTTCAATTGGTAATTGCCGGCTTTGTTCTTACATATATATTTGAGAATCCGCAGTGGTACTGGACACTGGCATATATCTTTGCCATGGCAGCCTTTTCTATCGGAAGAACCCTATTGAAAAACCCTTGGATGAACAAGAAATTCAAGATGATTGTTGTTCTGTCCTTAGGGCTTTCCGGAGTCTTAGTATTATTGTTCTTTGTATTGGCAGTCATAGGAGTCAATTTCTTCAACCCCCAATACACCATACCTATCGCTGGAATGATTTTCGGAAACTCCATGACAGGGGTGACCTTGGGATTGAAGAGTTTCAAGGACAACTTAACGGGTCAGAAGGAGCGCATCGAAGCTCTGGTGAATATTGGAACGAAGCCAAAGACGGTGCTAAAACCCTTTGCAAACAGTGCTCTGGAAACAGCACTTCTTCCCACTATGAATTCCATGCTGGGCATGGGAATCATTGCTCTTCCGGGCATGATGACCGGTCAGATCCTTTCCGGTACCATGCCTATGACGGCAATTCTCTATCAAATTGCCATTGTGATTTGCATCTGTGCGGTTGTCTGCATCGCATCTTTCTGTACACTGAACTTTGGTTACAGAACCTTGTACAACAAGAAGAATCAGATGATTATATGATTCTTCTCTTGGTGACAAGAGATATTCCCGCAACAATTAAGCTGACCAACAACAAGGCTACAGGAATCGCCATAGGAGAGTCACCTGTTGCAGGGGAGACTTTCCCCGGCTCCTGCGTCTTTGAATCTATAGGTTCTTTTGGTTCCGTAGGTTGTTCCGGTTTCTCAGGTTCTGCAGGAGATGGAATGGGCTTGTTGGTTATGGTCACTTGGTAATTAATCGTTGTTACAGTGACTGTCTCATCACCCATCGTCTCTTCCGTAACGACCGTGTCGCCAACTTGGAAAGGAGAAACTTCGCTAATGTAATTGCCTTCTGCTTCACGAAGGAATACGACGGTTTCCAGTGGTTCTCCTCCTAAAGTATCAGGTAGATTGGTAAAGGATGCCTTCCAGTTGTTTTCTGCATTTAGGACAGTCCGATCGATGACCTTTTCACCGTTGGGTGTGTTTGCGTATAACTCCACGGGAATCTCCATATCCGACGGTGGTGTAAGTTCTTCCCATATCTTGGCAATATTGATCTGTTTGTATGGAACACCATCTGCCGGTCCCTTTCCAAAGATAATGGTTCCATTGGAGCCGAAGCCGCCGCCCTTGTTGGCAGTATTTCCTGTCACAAACAACTTGGCATAGCTCCTTGCAGCTTCCTGAGAAGAAACAGCAAGTTCGTTCTTAAGACTCATGGTCACGATGACATTTTTGATTTGATTGACTATGGTTGGGTTGGAAGGGTCATACCGATTATTCTCATAGTCCTCGTACCAGATAGATGTGCCACCTCCCAACATGCGATCGGGCAGGGTCACCGTGTAGTTGGTCGTGACTTTGTCTTCATTATGGAAAGCATCTCCTGCATCGGTAGCAGTGTTATTGAAGATAGCAGTTCCTTCCTCCGCAAAAATCAGTGCGTCTCCCGTGGGACAGAACCATATACCGCCACCTGCCCCTTCCATCAATCGGTAGGTAACCCAATTTCCATTGGAATCCAATTCATCGACGGATGTGTTGTGTACCCATTGACTGCTGTCAGCAGTGTTTTCTTCTATCAATGCATTGAAGACTCGTAGGGTATAAGGAACCGCTGTCACATAGACACCGCCCCCTTGGTCGCCTGCTATATTTCCTTGGATGAGACCGCCGTGAAGTTCCGCATTGTCGGTGGAAATGTTAACGCCACCTCCACAACCGTAGGCAGTATTATTGATTACGGAACCGCCCTCCATGATGAAACGGGCAGGATATTTACTGCTCCAATCCGCAATGGAAACCTTTGCTCTGGTTTGATTTTTCCCTACGCCGTCCACATACCAGTCCATGGCGAAGATGCCTCCGCCGGCATAGCCTGTATTATTGGATATGACCGTTTGGGATTCCTCGGGCATGAAGGCTTCTCCAGCACCAAAGATTAAGACACCACCTGAAAATGCGGCACCCAAGTTATGATCAATGAGACCGCCGTTCATGGTGAGTTTAGAAAGACCTAAATCCTTTAATAGTTTAGGATCCGTGGTTCGTCGATCGTAGTTATTGATATCGTTTGCACCAACGAGGATTCCACCTGTCGAACTGGCATTGTCTCGGATGACTCCACCGTTGAATTCCATGGTAGAGTTTAGGTTCACCAATACTGCGCCGGCACTAATGGAAGGACCTGCCCAGACGCCTTGAAACATTGGGTGTCCAACGTGCGAGAAGAGATGCGCCTTATTGCCGCTGATTTCTCCACCGTTCATAATGAGGGAAGCACTGTTCGTGATGTAGATGCCTCCTGAAGAAAATGACACCGAAGTACCCGGGTACTCGTTATTTCGAATAATTCCGTCGTTGAGAATAATCTTGGCATCAATACCGTCTCCTCGGATTGGTGCCAATTCCGATCCCCTAGATGATTGGAATGCGTTTTCAAAGATACCGCCGTTGATGGTTAGTTGACCTTGGGTAGAAATAAAGGAGCCGTTATTGGTCATGGCAAGGGGTTTTCTCTCTCCATCGAAGACAAGGTCCTCGTTGGCAGAGGGATCCAAAATTAAATGACCCTCAGAGAGGATGCGAATCATGGGTGCATTTTGGATAGAGGTCGTTGTACCGGTCGTCATACGAACAAACTTGACGGTTTCTCCCGGATTCGTCTTAAAGACAATGGTTTTATCTTGAATGGATAGGGTTTCCGTTACGTAGTAGGTTCCGCCGGCAAGTGTGATTTCAGTGGTTGTTCCCGTGGGAGCAGCATCCACCTGTGCCTTTAAGTCTACAAACAAATCGGCAGCGGCCAAAGATGCCTTTGGTTCTTGCGGGGAGTTACCACCTGAAGTAACCGCATTTGCCGGAAGTGTAATACTCGACACAACAAAAACAATAACAAAAATAACGCTCAAAAACTTGAGTTTTCTTTTCTTTTTCATTGGATTTCCCCTTCCCCCTAGAAAGAATATCTAATTTGAATGATATTATATACTCTAGTTTAATATAGTAAAGCGCTATATGCAACAAGAAAATGTGCAGCAGACTGACTTTTCCTTTCTTCCTATGGTATAATCTCAATATGAAAGGAAGTACTACCAATGGAAGGAGGTACACTATGCGTATGAAGCATATCACAATGAGGGTAAAGGATTTAGATACATCCATTCAGTTTTACGAAGCAATTGCAGGGCTGGATGTGGTCCGCCGTATGGAAGCAGGTGAATATGAGATTGTATTCATGTCCAACGGAGAAGGGGAAACGGAGTTGGAGTTGGTTTACTCCGCACAAGGTGAAACCTTCCAGGGGAAGGGATTCTTCCTTTGCTTTGAGACGGACAATCTGGAGGAGATGCACGAGTTTGCAGAGAACATGGAATATGAGCCTTCCGAGATTCACGACCCGGGAGACAATAGCAGTTATTTCTATGTCTACGACCCTGATGGGGTTTCCATTCAATTGCGGACTTTTCCAAAATAATCCCTGAGAGGTCATTTCACAGTGGGGTATTCACCATAACCTTCAATTGTGATATAATATTCGGGAACGTTTGCAATGGGAGGAATACAACAATGGGACTGTTAAAAATAATTTTTGTAATATTGTTATGTGCTCCCATCGTTTATTTCAGTTTGCGTCTAATTGCGCAACTCATCGATCAAATCGTTGACAAACAGAAGGGTAAGGGAAGGAAGCGTAAATGAGGAAGGGCTTATTCATAACCGTAGAAGGTACGGACGGAACCGGGAAGACGACCCAATTGGAATTAATGAAGGAATACCTCATCTCTAAGGGGAAGGATGTGCTTTTTACCAGAGAGCCCGGTGGGACACCCATCAGTGAAAAGATTCGTGCCATTATCTTGGACAAAAAGAACAAGGAGATGGACGATATGACGGAGACGCTTCTGTATGCTGCGTCCAGAGCACAGCACATCGCGCAAATCATCAAACCTGCCTTGGAACACGGGAAAATTGTCGTGTGTGATAGATTTGTGGACTCTTCCATCGCCTATCAAGGACACGGAAGAGGACTGGGTGAGAGCGTTTCTTTAATCAACAGCTATGCCATAGGGGAGTGGATTCCCGATTTTACTTTTTTGTTGAAGATGGATCCATCCGGTGGAAGACAGAGAATCGACCAGGAATCAAAAGATCGACTGGAGGTTGAAGACACGGAGTTTTATAATCGTGTCTATGAAGGTTACTTAACTTTGGAAAAGAAGTTCCCTGAGAGAATCATCGGCATTGACGGAAGTCAACCCATTGAGGTGGTTTGGGAAGATATCCGCCGCAATTTGGATCGGATACTTGAGGGGCAAGATGAGCGCTCCTAGAATAGAAAACAATGAAAGCCTATTGGGAGAAATAAAGAAAACCGTTCTTCACGGAAACATCCATCATGGTTACATCATTGAAGGGCCGGCAACTGCTGACAAAATGGCCGTTGCACTGCACTTTGCTAAGTCCATTCTGTGTGGTGAGTACAATCTGCGAGACGGTGAATGTAGCTGCCCCGTATGTCGAAAAATAGACGGCGGAAATCATTTGGATGTAACGGCAATTCATGCCACGGTGGATGAAGGCAGAAGTGTTGCCAGCATCAAAAACGAAGGTGTGGATATGCTGCTGGGGAGGCTATCGACGAAGCCCTTGGAAGGGGACAGAAACATCGGCATCATTTGCGATGGAGATACAATGGGTAAGCATGCCATGAACAGACTCCTCAAGTCCTTGGAAGAGCCACCCTTGGGAACGGTAATTATGATTCTATCGGAAAACATTTATAATCTTCCCGAAACCGTACGATCCAGATGTATTCATTTCCGTGTGAACCCTTGGAAATCAGTGGATGAAAGCAAAGCCATTGGGATTGCAGAGGATATGGTGACGCTGCTTCTTGCAGGTGCGCCGTATTATAAGGTGAAGAAGGTTATTGATTCCATGAACAAAAAGGACAGGAAGGAAGTCTTTCTGATTTTAGATGCCATGGAAGAAATCTATAGGGAAAAGCTATCGGAGATTACAGGATTTGCTGTGAGAGAAAATATTTACAGCGGAGTCCATCGTATCGAAGAAGCCAGAGAAGAAATCAAGCATAATATCAATAGTGCCTATGCGATGAAAAAGATGGCATTGGCAATTGGAGGACAGTAAATGGTAAATGTAGCGGGCGTAAAATTTAAGAGCGCCGGTAAAGTATATTATTTTGAAGCAAACGGGCTGGAAGTCGCAATGGGAGATCACGTAATTGTGGAGACTTCCAGGGGAATTGAATTCGGCACCGTAGGCATGGAGACCAAGGACGTTGAGGATAAGGAGGTGGTTCAGCCTCTGAAAAAAATTATCCGCAAGGCGACGGAAGAGGATGAAGAGCGGTACGCAGAGATTGAAAAAAAGAAAGAGCGTGCCATGAACCTCTGTCAGGAAAAGATTGAGAAACATCAACTGGACATGAAGCTCATTGATGTGGAGCACACCTTTGATAACAGTAAGATTATTTTTTATTTTACTGCCGACGGAAGGGTGGACTTCAGAGATCTGGTCAAAGATTTGGCCGGAATTTTCCGCATGCGAATTGAGCTGCGGCAAATCGGAGTGAGAGATGAAGCGAAAATGCTAGGGGGTATTGGAAACTGTGGAAAAGGACTCTGTTGTCATCAGTGGCTTTCGGAGTTTCATCCCGTATCCATCAAGATGGCAAAGGTGCAGAATCTGTCCTTAAACCCTACCAAGATATCCGGTGTCTGTGGACGTTTGATGTGCTGCCTCAAATATGAAAACGACGTTTATTTGGAGCTAAAGAAGGGACTACCTGAGGTAGGGGAAAAGGTCATCATTGAAGAGGGACCTGCCATCGTTTGGGACACCGTGATTTTGGAAGGCAAGGTAAAATGCCGGCTCATTGTTGAAGAAGGCGACAAGGAGAAGGGCATCGATCAGAAATTGAGCACAGAATTGTATACCCATAACAAGGAAGATGTAAAGCGGTCCGATACGAAACGGAAAAAAGGTGGCCAGCGAAAGCGCTCCAATAACCGGGGTGAAGGCAATTCCTCAGAGGGAAAAGGGAACTAAAAAGGGTGAAAGAAGAGAGAATCGACAACATGGGATTTGGAAACCTCAGGCTGATACAAAGGCCTGAGGATTTTTGCTATGGCATCGATGCGGTCATCCTTGCAGACTTCGCCAGTAGAGGAAAGAAGGATAGTCGAAAAAATTCCGAGTTCGTCCATATTGCTGATTTGGGTACCGGCAACGGGGCGGTTGCACTCATCCTGTCTCATAAGATAAAAAATGCAATGATTACCGCGGTGGAGATACAAGAAGATGCCGCAAATCTGGCAAAACGCAACGTTGCTCTCAATCAACTGGAGGATAGAATTAGGGTAATTCATGGTGACATCTTGGAGATTCCAAAGGAACTCTTTGGTACCATGGATTTGGTGGTATCCAATCCGCCCTATGTGGAACAGAGCAGCGGCTTAATCAATAAGCATTCACCCAAGGATATTGCACGAAGAGAGAGTACCGCCACCTTGACGGACTTTATGCAAAGAGCAAAAGATCTTTTACGGGATAAGGGTGACTTCTTTATGATTCACAGACCTTCCCGATTGGTGGATATCCTGTCTGAAGGTAGGAAGATGGGAATGGAAGGAAAGTCCCTTTTGCCCGTTGTACCATCTCCGGGAAAAGAGGCAAACCTCATTCTGATTCACTTCGTAAAAAACGGTGGAAAGCAGTTGAATCTTCTTCCCTCTCTTCAAGTCTATGAAGTGGACGGGACTTATACGGAAGAAATAGAAATGATCTACGAAAGAATATAATTGTTGAAATTTTCCATAATTTGATAGATAATACAATATATATGTAGTTGGGGATTATTATAGATGGGAGGAGCCCTATGGATATAACGATAAGCTTAAAAGACGCGGGAATGTTTCTAATCATGCTAGGTATTATTGTACTGATCATTTTTTTAATCGTTCTGGTGAAGAACTTGATTGTAACGATAAAACACACAAATGTCATACTTTCCGATACGGAAGAAATCACGGCCGTGGCAAAGAAACGGACAAAGGATGTGGACGGTATCATCGACGATATGTCCGGTTCAATTAACGGAATAACCAAGTCCATTAAGGGAAATGAAAACCTTTTTCAGTCAATGTCATCGGTTGTGAAAGGAATATCTTCGATTGTTGGTGTAATTAAGGAAAAATCGGGTAAAGATAAAGATACCAATAAAAAGAAACCTAAGAAGTACAATATTTAAGAAAGGAGAATGTCATGAAAGCAACCGGCATCGTTAGAAAGGTTGATGAGCTGGGCAGAATCGTCCTTCCGATTGAGTTAAGACGTACCCTCGATATCGACATCAAAGACCCCATTGAGATATATACTGACGGAGATTATATTCTTTTAAAGAAATATGAACCTTCCTGTGTTTTCTGCGGAAACGCAAATGATATCCATAATCTGAATGGCAAAAATATCTGTATCAACTGTATTGAAGAATTAAAGAAATTATAGAATATTGTAAAGGTGTCCATGAAACGGGGCACCTTTTTCTTATGTTGAAAATAAAGGCCAATTCATGTACTATATAACAGGAAGATAATCATGATGGAGGTAGAATATGGCAAAGTATATAGTGGAGAAGAGCAGGCCCCTGAAAGGGGAAGTAACGGTCAGCGGTGCAAAGAATGCGGTGCTGCCGATTATGGCTGCTTCTTTACTGTGTGAAGAACCTTGTATTATAGAAGAAGCGCCGGCACTGAAGGACGTGGAGATTATGTGCATGTTGGGGGAAGCCCTAGGGGCAGAAGTTGAGCCGGATGTTGCAAGAAACATGGTAACCATTAAAGCAGAAACGCTGCAGTCCCACACAGCCCCCGGGAATTTGGTGAAAAAAATGAGGGCATCCGTCCTGGTGATGGGTCCTCTTTTAGCAAGAACGGGGAAGGCAATCATTCCTCTTCCCGGCGGATGTGCCATCGGTGACCGGCCTGTGGAATTGCATTTTAAAGGATTTCGCGCTTTGGGAGCGGAAATTAATGTAAGCTCGGCGGGCATTGTAACTGCAAAAGCGGATAAATTAATAGGAAGCAACATATACTTGGATTTTCCAAGTGTAGGAGCGACGGAGAATATCATCATGGCAGCCAGCTTGGCTGAAGGTACAACCATACTTGAGAACGCAGCCCAGGAGCCTGAAATTGTCGATTTGGCAAACTTTTTGAACAAGATGGGCGCAAGGATCAAAGGCGCCGGAACGGACACCATCAAAGTGGAAGGCGTGGAGCGTCTTCACGGTGCAAAGCACTCTGTGATACCCGATAGGATTGAGGCGGGGACCTTTATGGTTGCAGCAGCTATCTCAAGAGGGACCATACATATTAAGAACATCCTTGCCGACCACGTTAAGCCAATCACCGCAAAGCTGAGAGAGTGCGGTGTGGAAATTACCATGACCGATGAGGGTATGATTGTGGATGCCAGCGGAAAGCAATTGACGTCCACCGACATCAAAACCTTACCTTACCCCGGATTCCCAACGGACATGCAATCCATCTTCATGGCATTTTTGACCACTGTTGAGGGCACCAGCGCGGTTATTGAAACAGTATTTGAAAACAGATACATGCATGTAGCTGAACTGAAGCGCATGGGTGCTGCCATTAAGACTGACGACAGATGTGCTATCATCGAGGGAATGGCCAATCTAAAAGGTGCAAAGGTCACAGCAACTGACTTGAGGGCAGGTGCCGCGGTTGTTTTGGCCGGCTTGGTGGCCAAGGGGAAAACGGAGGTATCCGACATTTATCATATTGAAAGAGGATACGAAAAGTTTGTGGATAAAATCTCCGGCATCGGTGGAAAAATAAGAATGGAAGAAGATTCGTAAGTTGACAAAAGTCAATTATTAGTATAAAGTAGTTAATGATAGTTATTATCATTAAGGAGGGTGCGAAATGGTAGTGCAGAGAAATACCAGACAAAAGGCACTGATCAAAGAAGCACTGCAAGAGCTTTCTCATCCAACGGCAGAAGATATCTATCAGTACGCACACAGCAAATACCCTTCTATCGGGAAGGCAACCCTGTATCGAAACCTAAAGACAATGTCTGAAGAGGGCAGCATCCGAAAGATTGATGTTCCCGGCGAGATGGCAGGGCGCTTCGATGAAATTACCAAGCCTCATTTTCATGGGGTGTGCAGAGAATGTGGAGCGGTGTGCGACATTGAAATGGATCCTGCGTATATGAAGGCATTGCGATCCGAGATCACTGAACCCGGTGGTTTTCTCATTGAAAACCAAGAAGTTATATTTAGAGGGCTTTGCCCCAATTGTATCAATAGTAATGGAGGAAAAATATGAAAGATCTTAAGGGAACAAAAACATTGGAAAATTTGATGGAAGCTTTCTCCGGAGAATCTCAGGCGAGAAATAAGTACACTTATTATGCTTCTAAGGCAAAGAAAGAAGGATACGTACAGATACAGAAAATCTTTGAAGAAACTGCTGCCAACGAAAAGGAACATGCAGAGCTGTGGTTCAAACTTGCCCATGGCATTGGAACCACAGAAGAAAACCTCTTGGATGCTGCAGCTGGGGAACACTATGAGTGGACCGATATGTACAAGAACATGGCAGAAACTGCAAGGGCAGAAGGCTTTGAAGCAATTGCCGTGCAGATGGAAGGCGTTGCCGCAGTAGAAAAAGAACATGAAGCAAGATACAGAAAATTAGCTGATAATGTGAAGACCGGTAAAGTATTTGAAAGAGACGAAGATGTTCTTTGGCAGTGCTCCAACTGTGGACACCAGTACATGGGCAAGAAGGCTCTTCTGGCATGTCCCGTATGTGCACACAGCCAGGCTTACTTTGAAATCAAGAGCGAAAACTATTAATCGTAAAACCATCTTGGGTTAAAGGCCGTAGCCTTCCAAGATATGAAAAGAATCAAGAACATTTGGGCCGCCGTCATAGACAAGGCGGCCTTTTTGTAAGACCAATACTCGATCGCAAAGCTGTTTTGCAACTTCCAGATCATGTGTGGCGATAATCTTGGTCATGGGGAGCTGCGCCAGTACGGCTAGTAGTGTCCTCTTGGATTTCCCGTCGAGAAAAGAGGTGGGCTCGTCAAATAGCACCAATTCCGGCGACATGGCAAGGATTCCCGCCAATGCCACCATGCGCTTTTCTCCTCCGGAAAGCTTTCCCGGGATGCGATCGGCTAGGTGAGAAACCTGCAGTGTGGATAAAGCTTCCATTGCCAGTTCCTGGGCATTGGATTTCCCCATGTTTTTCGGGCCAAAGGCCACATCCTCCACAACCTTTGCCATGAAGATTTGATCGTCGGGGTTTTGAAAGACTAGGCCGATCTTCTGCCTAAAAAGAGGTAATGTCTTTTTACTGAGAAGAATTCCATCGTATGTCACAGATCCTTTTGATGGTGTAATTCCAAGAATCGCCTGCATTAAGCTGGACTTGCCTGCGCCGTTTGCCCCCAGAAGAGCAATGGTTTCTCCCTTTTCCACATGGAAAGAAAGATCTGTTACAGCGGTGTTTCCGTCCGGGTATGTAACTGTTAGTTTATCAACGTGTAACATTATGCCAAAATCCCTCCAATGATGATACTTAGATCAAAGATGCGCAACATAAGGGCGATTGCCAGAAAGACAAGGATTCTTCCCCAGTCCCAAAGCTTCATCTTCTCGGAAGAAAGACAGGAGTATTCTCCGGTAAATCCTCTGCATTTCATGGCAGCGTAAACTCGCTCGCCCCTATCAAAGGAACGAAGAAAAAGGTGTCCCACAAAGGGTCCCATATCCCCCATGCGAATTCCCTTTTCTCCGGGTGCACGAAGTTTATATGCTGTGTACATGTTGATGGTCTCCTCCAAAGCTACGGTGATATATCTGTATATCATCGTCAATAGGAGGACCAGTATAGAGGGGACCTTTAATCGAGCCATCTGTTGTGCAATCTCGTCCATAGGAGTTGTGGCAGTGAGAATCAAAACTGCCATGACGGTCAGATATGTCTTCAGTAGGATGACAACAAAGGAAACCATCCCGAAACTGATGGTAAAGCCGCCGACAATCAGTGCCGCTTCTCTGTCCCAGAACACATTGGCCATTCCTGCAAATACGCTAAAGGGTAGGGCAAAGAGGAATCTCTGGAGAAGAGGCTTATATGGCGTGTTTGATATGGCCATTATGATGATTGGATAAAATAAGAAGGGAAGAAGACCGGTCAGGTGATATCTTCCAAAGGAAACAACGATAACCACATAGATGAACGTGGTTATCGTCTTAGTCATTGGGTGAAGCCTGTGAATCGCTGAATTTCCATCAGCCAGGTGCTCCAGTTGATGGAATCCATATGTCGATTTTGCTATTCCTTGCAACGATTTCTCCTTTTGCCGGCGTAAATCAGTAGACCGGTCAGACCTGCCACTGCCAGTGTCAATCCGCCGCCGACTATACCTGCCACACTGGTGCCGCCGTCGCCTCCCTTGAAGGAGTAATCCGGCATGAAGGATGTGGTGCTCTGTATATCTCCTGCGGCAACATGGGTGTTGCTATGGGCATGTAGCTCCGGCGTACCGGCTACTGCTTCCATGGACCACTCCAAACCATCCGGGAAGGAGGAAGCAAACAATGAAAGTCCGCCGCCTACCGCCACTGCAACCACAAGCAGTCCCACAACCACTTTCTTGGTACTGACACTTCTCATACTGTCATTTGCCAAAGCACTGGTTAGGATTTCCGGTCTTGCCGCTTGGATGAAGACCAAGACGGTTCCGGTGATGATACCTTCAATTACACCAATTGCCAAATGGATTGGTTGCATAAAGATGAGGAAGGTGGTAAAGGGCAGTTCCGTAATGCCGGAAGCCAAGGTTTGCAGTACCACGAAAAAAGAGCCTAATTGCAGTCCGACAATTACCGCGACGATGGACGCGGCATAAATCCTCCCTTTGGATAATGTGCCTGCAATAATGGGTTTATACAGAAGAGGATAGGCCAAGAGACAGGTGATGACCCCCAAGTTAAAGATGTTGCATCCCAAAGCCAACAGTCCTCCGTCTGCAAAGAATAAACTCTGTATCAGCAAAACCGAGGATATGGTGATGAGGGCGGGGTAGGGTCCAAGCAAGGCGGCAAGCAAGATACCTCCTCCTATGTGACCGCTTGATCCCGTACCGGGAATGGTGAAATTGATCATTTGTGCTGCGAAAACAAAGGCGCCGGAGACAGCCATGAGAGGAATCTTCTTCTCGTCAAAACTGTCTTCCTTTTTTATCTTTGTAACAGCGTAGGCGATGGCTCCCACACTGACGACGGCCATTGTGCCGCCCACTGCGGGAGAGAGCAAGGCATCTGCCATGTGCATAATATACCTCCTAAAAATAAAACAACCAAGACGGTCAGTTGCTACTGCAAACCGCTAACCTTCTTGGTCAGAAATACTGGTGTTGTTTGTTGATGTTATAATATGAATGGAACTTCTGTTCCGAAAAATCCTTCATGGACTCTGTCCATGATTATATATTGATGATAGGAGTGTGTCAAATTTATATTTCTTCAACGTATAATTATGATATAATAAATCCAAATGGAGGACATGATGAGAAGAGTAGACGTAAACACAATATCAGAAGCTGTTGCACTTCTCGCAAAAGAGACGAATTACACTTTGGCAGGAGACGTATGTCAAAGAATAAGGGAGTGTTCTCGAGAAGAAGAAAACGAGAGAGCAAGGGGAATCCTAAGTAAAATAGAAGAAAATATTAGAATCGCAGGAGAGGAGAATATACCGCTGTGCCAGGATACCGGTCTCGCCTGTGTTTTTTTGGAAATAGGGCAGGATGTTTTTCTGGAAGGCGGAGATTTGACGGAGGCAGTCAACGAAGGTGTGAGAAAGGGATACGAAGAGGGATATCTTCGGAAGTCCGTGGTAGCAGATCCTCTTCTCAGAAAGAATACCGGTGACAACACCCCTGCGTCCCTTCATGTGAGTATTGTTCCCGGGGACCGTGTGAAAGTTACGGTTGCGCCAAAGGGCTTCGGTTCAGAGAACATGAGCCAAATCAAGATGCTCCCTCCCTCAGCAGGAGAAGAAGGGGTAAAGGACTTTATCGTAGGAGTGGTCCGTGAGGCAGGAGGAAATCCTTGCCCACCCATTGTGGTGGGTGTCGGCATCGGTGGAACCTTCGACACGGCACCTCTTCTTGCAAAGAAGGCTTTGCTTTTGCCCATGGAAGAATCCAATCCTAACCCTTTTTACGAAGAGATGGAGAAAGAATTACTGGGGCGAATCAATGCTCTGGATATCGGTCCCCAAGGGCTGGGAGGCAAGACGACAGCTTTGGCTGTAAAGATATTAACCGCGCCTACACACATAGCAGGTCTTCCCGTTGCGGTGAATATCAACTGTCATGTTGCACGGCATGGTGTGGTGATAATATGAAAGAGATTAGAATACAAGCTCCCTTTCCCAAGGATAAACTAAAAGATCTGAAGGCAGGAGACAGCGTACTCCTCTCCGGGATCATTTACACGGCAAGGGATGCCGCCCACAAGCGGATGATGGAGTCCTTGGGGAGAAAAGAAGAGCTGCCTTTTCCAATAGAGGATGCAATCATCTATTATGTGGGACCTACACCCGCTCCACCGGGAAGGGTGATTGGATCCGCCGGACCTACGACCAGCTACCGAATGGATGCCTATGCGCCTACCTTGCTGGATATGGGGCAGTCGGCGATGATTGGCAAAGGTCCGAGAGGTACGGAGGTCATGGAGGCAATCCGAAGAAACGAAGCCGTCTATTTTGCGGCTATCGGCGGTGCCGGCGCACTTATTTCCGGCGCAATCAAAGAATCGGAAATCATCGCATATGAAGATTTAGGCGCGGAAGCCATTCGCAAATTGGTAGTGAAAGATTTTCCTGTTATTGTTGCAGTAGACAGTAGGGGTGCGGACCTTTACAGAAAGGATATGAAATGATTGATAAACAATTTCTTGAACTCTTGGCAAAAGATTATCCCAATAGAAAGGCAGCAACCAGCAGGATTATAAACTTGCGAGCAGTTTTGGCTCTTCCCAAGGGTACCGAGTACTTTCTCAGCGACCTTCACGGAGAGCACGAAGCCTTTATTCACATGATCAAGAGCGCAAGCGGTGTGATCAAGGCCAAGGTAGATGAGATCTTTGGCAATGAAATGACGGAAGAGGAACGATATGATCTTGCGTCTTTGATTTACAATCCCAAGGCAGAAATTGCACGGAAGCGAGGGACACAAGTCAACTTTGATTCTTGGTGCTTTGCAACCATCTACAGACTGATTCAGGTGTGTCGGTCGGTGTCCACCAAGTACACCAGGTCAAAAGTTCGTAAAGAATTGCCCGGATACTGGGGCTACGCCATAGATGAGCTTCTACACGCAGATGACGAAGCCAACCGATCCCATTATTACAACGAAATTATAGCTTCCATCGTGGACAGTGACTTTACCGAGGATTTCATCGTGGAATTGGCGGATTCGGTAAGCACCCTTGCGGTGGACTCTCTTCACATAATCGGCGACATCTATGATAGGGGAGCCCATCCGGATGAAATCATGGACTACTTAATTGAGTACGGCGATGTGGACTTTCAATGGGGAAATCACGACATTGTTTGGATGGGTGCAGCCACGGGAAACTGGGGATGTATCACCAATGCTCTTCGCATGAACATCAGCTACAACAACTTTGATATGTTGGAAACCGGATACGGCATCAACCTTCGTGTTCTTGCTTCCTTCGCCCAGAAGGTGTACGGTGACGACCCCTGCGAGTTCTTCAAGCCAAAGGTATTGCAAGAAAATCAGTTTGATCCCGTGGATCCCGAGCTGGCGGCAAAGATGCACAAGGCCATTGCCATCTGTCAGTTTAAGGTGGAGGGACTAACTATTCAAGGGCATCCGGATTATCACATGGAAAATCGGCTCCTCTTGGATAAAATCGATTATGAAAAAGGGACGATTCGCATTGGAGACAAGGAATATGAGCTTCGAGACAAGAACTTCCCGACAGTGGACCCCAAGGACCCGTACAAGTTGACGGAAGAGGAAGAAGTGCTTCTTCGTGCCTTGGAATCTTCCTTCTGCAGAAGCAAGACACTGCAAAAACATATTCGCTTCTTATACAGCCACGGTGCACTCTACAAGGTGATCAACAAGAATCTTCTCTATCACGGCTGCATTCCCATGGACGAAAATGGGGAGTTCATCAAGTGCACCCTTCAAGGGAAGACCTACAGCGGTAAGGCATATATGGACTTTCTGGACAGCGAAGTGCGAAAGGCCTACTTTAACCCATCGGAGGCAAGCGACAAGGAACACCCCGGGGATTTAATGTGGTACATGTGGCTTGGCAGCAATTCTCCCCTCTTTGGAAAAGATCAGATGACCACCTTTGAGCGTCTGTTTATTGCCGACAAGGCTACCCACAAGGAAAACACGGTACCCTATTACAAGCTGATTCAAGAGCGAGAACCTTGCGAGAAAATCCTCGAAGAGTTCGGCCTGGATCCCAACAAGTCACATATATTAAACGGCCATGTTCCCGTAAAAATCAAGGATGGGGAGAGTCCCATCAAGGGCGGAGGAAAGCTGATCATCATCGACGGCGGCATCTCCAAAGCCTATCAAAAGACCACGGGAATCGCCGGCTATACATTGATTTATAACTCTCGATTTATGGCTCTTTCGGAGCACAAGCCCTACAGCCCGCTGAAAGAGGACGGAACCCAGGAATTTGTTGCTCCCCTCATTCGAACTGTCGAGGTCTTTGAGAAGAGAATGATGATCAAGGACATCGATCAGGGAGAAGTTTTGGAGAGGGAAATAGCAGAAATTCGAGCGCTCATCGATGCCTACAAAAAGGGTGAAATCAAGGAAGTCTATTAAGCACCGAGGTGGAGAGATGCACAAGATTACAAAGGAGGAGCGACAGAAAGTTGCCCATCTGTTTGACGGAATTGAGGATTCCATGGTCATTGCATACTTGCAGGGTTACATGGGGGATGGCTATGTGGATGCCTTCCCCCAGCCGATTGCTGGGATGATCATCAGCGGAGAGTACAGTTTCTTTGGTGGCGATGCCAAATCTCCGGAAGCGAAAGCGCTCATTGCGCAGGTGTTTGATGTGGTCCCGGAAGATGAAACAACTGCGATTTTTGCCGAAGGAAAAGGTTGGGAAGCCGCCCTATTATCGGTGGAGAAGAACTCTCCGGTGGAAGTGCCTCGCTTCGGGATTGTTCAACGGGACTATGACTTTGATGTGTCCTTGTTGGAACGCATCTCCTCTCAAGTTCCTGAAGGATATGAAATGCGGCCCTTTGACAAGGAAATATATGAGGCAGCTATGGAAGAAGAATGGTCCCGACCCTTTTGTGAAACCTTTTCCTCAGCCGAAGACTTTCTTACCAGAGGATTTGGCTTTGCCATCCTAAAGGAGTGGGAATTGGTGTGCGGGACATCTACCATGACGGTTTATGACGGCGGAACCGAGACCCAGGTTGCCACCCGAGAAGAGCATCAAGGAAAGGGATTGGCTCTGGCATGTTCGTCCACCTTCGTTCTTGAATGTGTCCGAAGAGGGATACGACCTTGCTGGGATGCTGCAAACGAGGCATCCTTGCACATGGCACTGAAGCTGGGATATGAGTACAAGGGTGTCTATTCTACGGTGGTGATGAAGCGAGGATAGGGAGAGATGGAAGCAGACCATAATCTCCAAAATCTTTGTATCAACTCTGCCAAAGAAGATTTTTTCTTCTTTTGCGTTCACTTTTCCTCATTGGAGAAGATTATTACTTGTGTGTAAAGTTGCTGTGGGATAGGATAAGAATAAGAACCTTTAGAATTGCAGATTCCAGAAAAAAATCGGAGAGAAAAATCTTCTTTTCAAGTCGAAAAAGCAGGAAAGGGAAGATTATTGCTTGGAAATGACTTCCGAGAGTTATGATTGATTGAAAATCTCACTTTACAAAACAGGGGAAGATACAGTATAATAACCGTTAGTGTTTGCGCACCATTAGCTCAGCTGGATAGAGTAGCGCACTACGAATGCGAAGGTCGGGGGTTCGAATCCCTCATGGTGCACCACAAAAATAGAGTAGCCAAAAGGCTGCTCTATTTTTGTGGGTACCAATCCGGGATTCGAACCCAGGGGGCACGACCGACAAGTCATCCGTTCAGAGAATGGATGACGAGGGAGTGGTTCAAAGGACCCGAGAAGGGACCTGCCGAACGGCGGGTGCGAAGCAACCGCAAAATTCCTCATGGTGCACCATGAGGGGATTGTGTTTCTTATGCGATTTTATCAGACTTCATTTTATTGCTGATGGCTTCTTGTGCCACTTGGGAAAGACTGAGCCCGTGCGTCTCGATATAGGTGTTCATGTATGCGGGTATGGTCAGATTCTTTCTGACAGATTTGTTCCCATACTTTTCGGCATATGAATCCATGTCTAAAACCAAAAGGTTCAAAATGCCACCTTCCTTGACAGGTACTTCCTTTATATCGCTTGCTGATGGAAGGGGGTTGCCATCTTCCAGTTCGTCAAGTACCCATCCGGATGCCGCATCAGTTCCCATCAATATAGCCTCGGCGAGGGTGTCACCCTCAGTTACGCAACCAGGCAAATCCGGTACAATGACAGTGTAGCCGTTTCCCTCTTCAAATGGATAGAAGATTGCCGGATAAATTAGTTTCATAGTGTGTTCCTCCTTTAATACCATACCGGATAGGGGTTATTTAAGCCCCGCTTGTTCCAGAATGCTCTTTGCTGTTCTTTTGTCCACGTCTCCCTTGTGGTTCGGTATGGTGACCTTTCCTTTCTTAGTGGGATGAATGTAGTGGTCATGAGAACCCTTTGAGTTTTTGTATAACCATCCGTCTTGCTTGATGATTTTTTCAATCTCACGTACTTTTATTTGCGATCCCCTTATATTTATTATACACACTATACACATAATATCAAGGTGTTTTGTGAACCTTATTTAAGATTTTACACTTCACTAACCAGTTCTATAACTACAAACACCATAGCCTGATTCGGAGCCAGGGGGCACGACCGAGAAGTAGACCATTCAGCGAGTGGTTTATGTTGTGTATCTAGCCTTGTTTTCTGTATTGTGGGACCTGCCTGCCTTTGTATTATATTCTTGAAATCTCAGGTGCGTTGGAACGAGGATGAAAAGTACAGATCAAATAGACAGGTGACACTATGAATGCGAGATCGATAATTCTGTAGCAGTGCTCATCTTGGAAGGGAAGGATAAGATGCCCATGAGGCGGAAACACGAATTGTAAAATATTACCATTTGTAGTATAATGTCCACGGAGCACAATTGACCGGAGAGAACAGGTCCGGATATGAGAAGGCCTATGATTCCCGCAGCAGCAGGCCTATCCCTGGGAATCTTCCTTGAATATCATTTACCATACACCATTTGGATAGGAATCTTGACTTTGCCCGTGGTGCTTTTTTTCACGAGGGAGAAGAAGCACAGGGCTCTTTGCGTTTTTCTAATCTTTCTGTCACTGGGGAGTTTTTGCCTATGGAATAGTGACAGAATTTCTCGCGAAAATACCCTTCCCATTGACGAAGAAATATCCCTCACTGGAGAAGTCCTTTCTTTGAAAACAAAGGAAGCAAAGAATCACCAAATGGAAGTAAGAACCCAAAGAGGGAGGGTTTTAGTGAGGTGGTATGAGGATCTTCCCAAAGATATCCATCTAGTCGGAAGGGAAATCAATGTGGAAGGGAGCTTTGAGGCCCCACCGGGGAGGCGAAATCCAAAGTGTTTCGACTACCGTCTTTATTTGAAAACACGAAAGATCGATGTGATGATGACCGGGGAGAGTCTGAAAGCGGGTCGTGTTGTCAACCCCTTGACCTACTATGCCACCAAGGCATCGGCATCCTTCGAGAAGAGAATACAACCTTTCATGGATGAGGAACGTCGGGAATTGGTCATAGCCATGATGTTTGGAGATAAGTCGGGTCTTGAAGAAGGGGATTATGAAAAGTTTCAGAGGAACGGTACTGCACATTTGCTGGCGGCAAGTGGACTTCATGTTGGTGTGGTCTATGGGTTTATCGCTTTTTTGCTTCGAGGAAAGAGACGCTTTTCCATTCAATTGCTTATCATGGCATCCTTGGTGTTCTATGCCGCCATGGCAGGATTTGCGCCATCTATTGTACGAGCCGTAATCATGATTATATTGCACATTATAGCCAGGTTATTTCACTACCGATATGACCTACTATCCGCCGCATCTTTCACCGCCCTTGTTATGTTGGTTGCAAACCCCTACGCTCTCTTTGGATTGGGTTTTCAAATGTCTTTCCTTGCCATTCTGTCTCTTTCTATGTTCATCAAGGGAGACGAAACAGGAAATACGACAATAAAAGTGATGAAGCCCATTGTGGTTATCCAATGTGCCATGGCTCCCTTTACAGCTTACACTTTTAATTACTTCTCACTTATGGCGTTCCTTGCAAATGTTCCCTTGATTTTCCTTGCTGGGATTCTCCTTCCCGTGGGGATTGTTGCCATGGGTGCCAGCATTTTCTCGGGTTTTCCCGTGGAGTTTGCAGGGACAATGCTGGATGTCGTTTCCGGTATCATGATAAAAATAAATGACATCTTTTATGGAGAAGGAGGGGGAGCCGTTGATGTAGTCAGCCCGCCCGTGTTTTTGCTGGCAGTATATTATCTTCTCGGTTTCTATTACTTCTCTGAATTGCGAAGAATTCAAACTGCACGAAAAGAACGAGGGAAGATTCTGGTGTGGACGACGCTACTTTTACTTACAGCGGGCATCTTCTCTGTCATGATTAGGGATGACTTAGGCGGACATCCCATTGTCTTTGTGGATGTGGGACAGGGAAGCTGTTTGTGCATCACAACACCGGACGATAGGACGATACTGGTGGATGGCGGAGGTAGTGCCAACTATGATGTAGGGAAGAAAACACTGAAACCCTATCTTCTCAAGAACGGAATCGGAACGGTGGATATCGCCATAGTCAGCCACGGAGATATTGATCACTACGGCGGCATTGAATTTCTTCATGAGGACGGAATGGTTGAAAAGCTGGTCTTCGTGGAGGGACAGGAAGAAGATGCCGACCTATATGTGTCCAAAGGGGATGTGATTTACCGAGAAGATGATTTCTCTATCCTTGTTTTAGGTCCGGAGGAAGGGAAAAGTGGTAGTAACGAAGGATCCATGGTTGTGAAAATCAATTACGGAGATATTTCGATTTTGGCACCGGGAGATATTTCGTCAGAGGAGGAAGAGGAATTGGTAAGAACGGACAAAAAACACTTATCTGCAGACATCTTGGCCGTACCTCACCATGGCAGTAAATACAGTTCATCGGATGACTTCATAGATGCAGTCAATCCACAGGTTGGAGTCATTCAGGTGGGTAAAAATAATTACGGTCATCCGGCACCCTCTGTCATTGAAAAATATCGAGAAAGAGGTATAATACTCTATAGAACCGATGGGTCGGGGGCTATCGCAATTGGCGGAGGTGAGAATGGGAGGATCCAACTCCAAACACAGCAATAAAACACATGCGTTTATTCAAATAGGTAAGGATATGAAGAGCGAGGCGATGGGCAATCCCTTGCTCTTATGTGGTGCGGAAAATTTTCTGGTGGACTGGGCGAAATCGCAATTGATTCAAAAATATGTCAATGAAGCGACCAAGGCAATCGACCTTGTGGTCTTGGATGAGGAAGATATCTCCCTGGGGAAAATAATCGAAGCCTGCGAAACGCTGCCTCTATTTTCCGAGAAGAAGGTAGTTGTTCTTTCCAACTTTAAGCCGGTTGTGGGTAGGAGAATTCATTCTATTACAGAGAAGGATCTGGAAGAGCTTGCCGCGTACATGGAAAATCTTCCCGAGACCACCCTGCTCATCATGACCCTCTTTGAAAATGCCACGGGAGATAAGCGGCGGGGGAAAACCGCTCTGTACAAGGCGATTGAGTCCGTAGGAAAGGTTTATGATTTTGACCTGCTTTCCGAACAGGATGTGAGAAGATTCATCATCAAGAGAATGAAGAGCGCCGGGAAGAGTGCACGGCCGGGAGTGATTTCCAAGCTCATTGTGGAGAGTGGATATGTGAATCAGGACATCGACTATGCCCTGTATAATTTGGAAAACGACATGAAAAAGCTCTTCTCCCTCAGTGAGAGTGAAGAGATTACCATGGAGCAGTTGGACGCAGCTATTTCCAACAACTTGGAGCACAACGTTTTCAAACTTTTGGATGCCATCAGCACCAACCGGAAGGATGAAGCATTTCGTAGACTTCATGATTTGCTGGTTTCCGGTGGAAATACCTTTCAACTTTTGGGCCTGATTATCGGGCAATTGGAGCTGATGCTAATGGGTAAGGAAATGCGGGCAGAAGGCCGACCCCTAGGTGCAATTGAGAAAGAGTTGAAGGTTCATCCTTACCGACTACAGAGGGCCATGGGTTTTGCGGAAAGGCACAGTATTGAGGACCTGAGAAGGATGCTTCTCATTGCGTTAGAAGTGGAGAAGAGCATAAAAACCGGCATTTTGGGGCAGGATCTGGCGATGGAAATGCTGGTTGCGGAGATGTAAATGAAGGTACAGTTAAAAGCAGATATGATGCTTCTCCTCGTAACATTGTTCTGGGGCGTGTCCTATTATATGATGTCTCTCTGTCTAAGGGAGATGGAACCCTTTACCATAAACACATATCGTTTTTTAGGCGCCTTCACAGTGGCGGCTGCACTTTCCTTTCCACGATTAAAAACAGTAAATAAAATCACTATTCGCTACAGCATCTACATTGCTGTAGCACTGTATTTTACTTATATCGGGGCAACCTTTGGCGTCCTGTATACGAGCATTTCCAACGCGGGATTTCTCTGCGCTTTATCGGTGGTTGTCGTACCTATACTGGATTTTCTTTTCAAGAAAAAGATTCCCAGCAGAAAACTGGGCATTGTGGTTATTATGTGTATCATTGGCATTGGTCTTTTGACCTTAACCAATGAGTTCAAGCTTGCTTGGGGAGATCTTCTGTGCATTATGTGTGCTGTGGCATATGCGGTGGATATGGTCATTACAGAGTCAGCCGTGAAGAGGGAAGAGGTGAATCCGTTCCAGTTGGGCGTATTTCAGCTTCTGTTTACCGGGCTCTTCTGTTTGGTGACCATGATATTGACGGAGACACCCACCATTCCGAAAACCGATACTGTGTGGTTTTCCATTATTTTTCTTACGGTTTTCTGCACCGGCGTCGCTTACTTAATACAATGTTTGGCACAGTGCTACACCACTGCGGCTCACGTTGGCGTCATCTTCACACTGGAGCCGGTGTTTTCCGGACTGGTTGCTTTCTTTTTTGCCGGTGAGATATTGGCACCGAGGGCGTATGTAGGGGCAATTCTGCTTATTTCCGGATTATTTATTATGGAGCTGGATGTGAAAAAAATATACGGGAAACTGTTGAAACTTCACCGATAATCCTACGTTGTTTTATAAAAAGCGATATGGTATAATTTGATATGTGTGCAAAATCATGCACCGGAAAGATCACGAAAAAGGAGATGTGCAAATGAGCGAAACAAAATGTAATTGTGGGTGCGAATGTAGCAGGGCGGAACAATTCAAGGAATTGACACCTGTTCTCAAAAAATATGCGAAAGTACCCGGTAGTTTGATCACCATCCTGCAGAAAACCCAGGATATATATGGTTTTCTATCCCCTGAAGCAATCAAATATATTTCGGATGAAACGGGAATCAAACCCGCAAAGATATATGGGATCGCAACCTTTTATGCGCAGTTTAGAATGGAGCCTATCGGCAAGAACCTGATTATGCTTTGCAAGGGTACCGCTTGCCATGTAAACGGTGCCGATATCATAGAAGAATCTATCGTTGAACACCTTGGGATTCAAGATGGAGAGACGACGGAAGATGGCATTTTTACACTGAATAATGTTGCTTGCTTAGGATGTTGTTCCTTGGCACCTGTAATGATGGTTCAGGGACCGGAAGAAGAAGAAACGTACGGTAACCTTGACAAGGATTCCGTAAAGGATGTTCTTGACAGTATCAGAGAAAGAGCATAGGAGGGAGTTGTTCATGAGAATCATCGTAGGAGAAGGAAGCTGCGGAATCGCCACCGGCGCAAAGAAGACTGCGGCAGAGTTTGAAAAACAAATCCTGGCACAGAGCCTGCCTGCAACTGTAGGCATTACAGGCTGTGTAGGGAATTGCTATCTGGAACCTATCGTCGACGTGTATGATGATGACGGAAAAATGACCAGATATACAAAGGTACAGCCTGAGAATGTTGAGGCTATCGTGGAAGGCCACATCAAGGGTGGAGAACCTGTTGGTGATTTGGCAATTACGCCGGAAGACGAGCAGGTTATTACCGGACAGCACAGAGTTGTTCTGCGAAACACCGGTATGATCAATCCGGAAGTCATTGAAGAATACATCGCGAAGGACGGTTATAAAGCACTGGACAAAGTGGTCAACCAAATGACGCCGGATGAAGTCATTGAGGAAATCAAGATTTCCGGTCTTAGAGGAAGAGGCGGCGCGGGCTTCCCCACTTGGTTTAAGTGGAATGCCGCAAAGCAAAATAAAGGCGAAAATAAGTATATGGTATGCAATGCCGACGAAGGAGACCCGGGCGCATTCATGGACAGATCCGTCCTGGAAGGAGATCCACATTCCCTTATTGAAGGAATGGTCATCGGCGGATATGCCATGGAAGCTACAGAGGGTGTAATCTACTGTCGTGCCGAGTATCCCTTGGCAATCAAGCGACTGCAGAATGCCATCGATCAGGCGAGAGAAAAAGGCTATCTTGGCAAGAACATCCTGGGATCCGGATATGACTTTGACCTTCGAATCAAAGCCGGCGCCGGCGCTTTCGTATGTGGAGAGGAAACTGCATTGATTGCATCCCTGGAAGGGGAAAGAGGTATGCCTAGACTGAAGCCACCTTTCCCTGCACAAAAAGGATACTGGCAGCAACCCACCAATATCAACAACGTTGAAACCTTTGCCAACGTACCCTGGATTTTGCTCAATGGTGGAAAGGCCTTTGGGGAAATGGGAACAGAGAAGAGCAAGGGAACCAAGGTTTTCGCCCTTGCAGGAAAAATCAAAAAGGGAGGCCTTGTAGAGGTTCCCATGGGATTGCCATTGAAGGATGTCATCTACGGTATCGGCGGCGGAATCAAGCAAGACAAGGAATTCAAAGCTGTACAGATGGGTGGCCCATCCGGTGGTTGTATTCCTGCAGCACTGATTGATACCCCGGTAGATTACGAAAACATCAACAGAACCGGAGCCATTGTAGGATCCGGCGGAATGATTGTCATGGACGAGACCACTTGCATGGTAGACATGGCAAGATACTTCCTGGATTTTACCAAGAAAGAATCCTGCGGAAAGTGCAACTACTGCAGAATCGGCACCAAGAGAATGTTGGAGATCTTGGAGAGAATTACGGAAGGAGAAGGTAAGGACGGAGACATTGAACTGCTGGAGGAATTGGCTTCCAAGATCAAAGACGGTTCCATGTGCGGACTGGGGCAGACGGCTCCCAACCCTGTGCTCACTACGATTAAATACTTCCGAAACGAGTACGAAGATCATATTTACAAGAAGAAGTGTACTGCAAAATCATGTAAGGCACTGATTACCTTCGAGATTCATGATAATTGTACCGGATGCACCTTGTGTGCAAGGAAGTGTCCTGTTGACGCGATCACCGGCGAAGTGAAGAAAAAGCACGTGATCGATCAAGAATTGTGTATCAAGTGTGGCAGATGTTTGGAAAGCTGCAGATTTGACGCAATTACAGTAGAGTAGGGAGGAGTACCGAAATGAAACGATTCAGATTAAACATTGACGGCAAAGAAGTACTTGGCTTTTCGGGACAGACCATCCTGGAGGTAGCCAAGGAGAATGATATTTACATTCCCACCCTTTGCTATGATGAAAGAACAGAAATATACGGTGCCTGTGGACTTTGCGTTTGCGAAGTAGAAGGCAACCCCAAAATGGTCAAAGCATGTGCAACGGAGATTGCACCCAATATGGTCGTGAGAACCGACACGGTAAGAGTCATGGAGTCCAGAAAGACCAACCTGGAGCTTCTTCTCTCCAATCACGTGGGTGACTGCAGACCACCTTGCGTATTGGCTTGTCCGGCACAGACGGACTGTCAGGGTTATGCAGGTCTCATTGCCAACGGCGAATATGAAGAAGCGCTGGAACTGATTAAAAACAAGATTCCCATGCCCGGATCTCTGGGAAGAGTATGTCCCCACCCCTGTGAAGACGAGTGCAGACGTGCATTGGTAGATGAACCGGTTGCCATTCAGTGGCTCAAGCGATTTGCTTGGGACCAGAACATGATGTCAGATAACGTGCTTGTTCCCGAGTGTGAAGAATCCACGGGCAAGAGAGTTGCCGTAATCGGCGGTGGTCCAATGGGACTTTCAGCAGCATACTTCTTAAAGCTAAAGGGACACGATGTGACCGTATTTGAATCCATGCCCAAGGCAGGCGGAATGTTGCGTTACGGCATTCCCGAATACAGACTTCCCAAGGAAGTCATCGACGGCGAAATTGCCGTTATGGAAGCTATGGGCGTTGAAGTCGTCACCAACACAAAGGTTGGTGTGGATATGCCCTTTGAAACCATCAAAGAAGACTTCGATGCGGTGCTTTTGGCTATCGGCGCTTGGGTATCCACCGGCGTGGGCTGTGCGGGAGAAGACCTGAACGGCGTTATCGGTGCCATTGACTTCCTGCGAAAGGTAGTAAGAAACGAGCCCATTGAACTGGGTAAGAAGGTTGCCATCGTAGGTGGCGGAAACACTGCCATGGACGCTTGCAGAACAGCTGTACGACTGGGAGCGGAAAAGGTTTACAACGTATATCGAAGAACAAAAGATGAAATGCCGGCTGACATGATTGAAATCGTGGAAGCGGAAGAAGAAGGCGTAATCTTTAAGAACTTGACCAATCCTCTGGAAATCATTGGGGATAAAAATGGAAAGGTTAAGAAAATGAAACTTCAAGTTATGGAGCTGGGTGAACCTGATGAGTCCGGTCGTCGTAGACCGGTACCGGTAAAGGGTAAGACGGAAACCATTGAAGTGGATACGGTTATTTTGGGTATCGGCCAGGCAGTGGATGCATCCCTCTTCAAGAAAATCGATAAGACGAAGAGAGGGGCTATCGCGTACGATCCTGATACATTCATGACCAGCATCCCGGGAATCTTTGCCGGCGGAGACTGCGGAAACGACAAAATCTCCATCGCTGTAGAGGCCATTGCCGATGCAAGAAAAGCGGCTACAGTAATCGATTCCTATTTGGACGGAGAAATCATCAGATACCAGAAGCCTTACGTAGTAACGAGAGACGACCTTACCGAGGAAGACTTTGAAGACAGAGAACGCATCTGCAGACCGGTAATGGATGAGCTGACTGCAAAGGAGAGAAAGGATAACTTCTCCGAAGTAATCCCCACAGGATACTCACCGGAAGCAGCGGAAATCGAAGCCAATAGATGTCTGGAGTGTGGATGTCACGATTACTTCGAATGCAAGCTATATGACTATGCCAATGAGTACAATGTAAAGCCGGAGAGATTTGAAGGAGATATTAACAGAACCGAGTATGAAGACAATCATCCCTTCATTGTTCGAGATCCTAACAAGTGTATCCTCTGTGGCCTTTGTGTCCGCATATGTGATGAGGTTTTGGGCATCGGTGCTTTGGGACTGGTCCAGAGAGGCTTTGATACCGTGGTTAAACCCAACATGGAAAAACCCTTGTTGGAATCCGGTTGTGTGTCCTGCGGACAGTGCGTGGATGTGTGTCCTGTAGGTGCAATCCAGGAACGTCAAACCGTTGCAAAGGAAGTTCCTGTGGACTCCTATGTCACAGACACCACCTGTTCCTATTGTTCCGTTGGTTGCAGTTTCCAATTGGAATCCATGGGCGAGATGTTGGTGAAAATGGTTCCCGATAAAGCCGGTTATGTCAACAAAGGACTTGCCTGCGGTAAGGGTAAGTGGGGATTTGACTGTTCCATTATGGAAGGTAAGCTGGAAGATCCTCTTATCAAAGAGGGTGACGAATTCCGCATGACCGACTATCACGAAGCACTTGTCATGGTTGCAAAGAAGGCTCAGGCTGTAGCTGCAAGGCATGGTAAGGACTCTGTGGCAGTAGCCATATCTGACAGATATACCAATGAAGAAGCCTATGTAATGAAGAAGCTGGCTGATGCTATCGGCGCCAAAACACTGTGCTTCAACAATAGACCCAGCGGGATTGCTCCTGTATTGGGCGTGGATGCATCTCCCAACACCATCGATGAGTTGCTTTCTACAGAAGTGATTTTGGTGACCGGATTCAACACCATTGACAACCCAATTATTCAGCTGAAGCTAAAGCAGGCTGCAGAAAACGGCGCAAAGGTGATACTAGTCAACCCAAGAGGTCAGGAACAACACTTTGAATTTGCGACGAAGATTGTATATACAAAGAATGACGTATCTGCACTGAAGGAAATCGCCAAAGCGCTGATTGACAGTGGTAAGAAAAGCGATGCCAAGGGTTTTGCTGCATTTAAGAAGAGCTTATCCGATGTGAAGGTAAGCAAGAACATGGAAGAAGTTACCGGAATCTACGGAAAAGCAAAGAAGGCAATGATCGTCTTCTCACAGAACTTTGTGACTGAGGAAGCAGCAACCATGATTGCAGATATCGCGCTGTTATCCGGACATATCGGTTCACCTAGAGATGGAATCTTACAGGTGAAGGCAAAGAACAACTCTCAGGGTCTTATCGACATGGGCATTACGGCCGGTGCGGAGGCCATGGAAGGCGTGAAGGGATTGCTGGTATTCGGAGAAGATCCGGAACAGAAGTACTTGAAGGGTCTGGAGTTCCTCATGGTTTGTGATACCCATCCCACCAAGACGGCAGAGAAGGCCGACGTGGTTATACCAGGTACCGGATTTGCTTCTGTTGACGGCACATACACGAACACGGAGAGAAGACTTCTGGGTGTAGAGGCGGCGATAGATGAATACATTGCACTTTCCAACTGGGAAGTGGCAGCGGAAATCGCGCAAATCTATGAAAAGGAATTCTTCTTTGAAGATACCGAAGATATTTCTGCAGAGATGGATGACAAAGTTCCGGCATACAAGTATGCCGAGATTGGTGAAATCTATGGTGGCGCATTGAAACCGGTAGAGCCCAAGTTTGTTACAGTGGATAAGGCTAAGTTTGTTACACCGCAGAAGTGTACCGACAACCTGATGAACATGATAGCAGACAGAATCCCGGCACCTGCCAATATGACAGACTAATATTAATCTGAAAACCGGCAGACCGTGTGGACTGTCGGTTTTCTAATTGGATAAGGAGCGAAGATGAAAGTTTATTGTTATTCCAAGTGTACCACATGCAAAAAAGCATTGAAGTGGCTGGATGAGAAGGGTGTAGACTATCAACTGGTAGACATTAAAGGCGACAATCCGGACAGAAAGAGCCTCGCTAAGTGGTATAAAATGAGTGACTTACCTTTAAAGCGGTTTTTCAACACCAGTGGTATGCAGTATCGCGAGTTGGAGTTGAAAGACAAATTACCGAAAATGAGTGAAGATGAGCAACTGGACCTATTGGCCACCGACGGTATGTTGGTGAAGAGGCCTTTGGTCGTAGGAAAAGATTTTGTGTTGCTTGGATTTAAAGAAGAACAGTGGAAAGAGAGATTGACAGATGTTTAAGACATTCATGGAAGCAAAGCGGTTTATAGAAGATAATAAGATCCACATGGTGGACTTTATGATGATCGATATTGACGGAAGATGGCGGCATTTGACCATTCCCGCCGATCGATTTGAAGAGGACATCCTCAAGAGCGGTATCGGCTTTGATGGGAGCAATTACGGCTTCGCGCCGGTGGAGAAGAGCGACATGGTGTTCATTCCCGATCTGACCACCGCTTACGTAGACAGGTTTTCTGAGGTCTCTACAGTTACCATGATCGGGGATGTATATGTAATTGAATACCCAAAGAACAAACCCTTTGATCAGGATCCACGAAATGTGGCAAAGCATGCTGAAGAATACATGCTCTCCACGGGAATCGCCGATGAGTTTCGCATTGGACCGGAGTTTGAGTTCCATGTCTTTGACCATGTGAGCTACAGCGTAGATCCCAACCGTTCAGGCTTCCATTTGGACACCGGTCAGGCGGAGTGGAATAAGGGCAAGGACGATGAAGTGAACTTAGCCTATAAGATTGCCCACAAGGGTGGTTATCATATTGCGTCACCTCAAGACGTACTCTATGACTTCCGAAGCAGGGTTTGCACCATCATGGAAGAGCATGGGATTCGCGTGAAATACCATCACCATGAGGTGGGTGGTCCCGGACAAATGGAAGTAGAAGTTGAGTTTGGCGGTCTGCGAGAAATGGCCGACAAGACCATGATGACAAAGTACATTGTGAAGAATCAAGCCATCAAGGAAAATCGGACGGCCACCTTTATGCCTAAGCCGGTTTACAACGAAGCGGGTAACGGCATGCACGTTCACATGCACATGTTTAAAGAGGGAGAACCCATCTTCTTCGACAAGGATGGATATTCTCAGTTGTCCAAAGAAGCGCTATGGTTTATCGGCGGTCTTCTCAGACATATTGGCGCCATCTGCGCCTTCACAAATCCCAGCACCAACTCCTTTAAGAGATTGGTTCCCGGCTTTGAAGCACCGGTGACGGTTGGTTTTGCCACTGCAAACAGAAGCTCGGTTATTCGTATTCCGGCTTATGCCAAAGATCCGGATAAAAAGCGGTTTGAACTGAGAAACCCCGATGGCACCTGCAATCCGTACTATGCCTATGCAGCCATATTAATGGCAGGGTTAGACGGCATCAAGAACAAAATTGACCCGGTAGCCGACGGAAACGGACCTTACGATATTAACTTATATGCCCTCTCCCCGGAGGAAAGAAAAAACATAAAGGGACTGCCCAAATCCTTGGGTTCGGCCATTAAGGCACTGGAGAGGGATCACAACTTCCTCACAGCAGGAGGTGTTTTCCCAAAAAAACTCATCGATCTTTGGATTGAGAAGAGACGAAAAGATCTGCAAAGACATATCGAGATGCCCACACCTGTGGAATTCGACATGTATTATGATTTATAAAGGAGGAGATCATTATGTTCAGAGAAATGAGAAGAGTAGCAAAGGAAGGGAGTAGAGAAGATGCCATCGCCATGATGGAAAAGGCGACCAACGGCGTCCTGGCTGTCAACGGTGATGACGGTTATCCCTTTGCCGTACCTGTCAGCTTCGTTTTTAAGGATGATAAAATCGTCTTCCATTGCTCTATGGAAGGGCATAAGGTGGATGCCATGAAGAAGGATCCCAAGGTTTCTTTCTGTGTGGTGGATGCGGACAACATTGTACCGGAACGATTTACCACAATGTTTCGCAGTGCCATCGCCTTTGGAAAGGCAAAGCTTGTGACCGAGGGAGAAGAGTTCATGTGGGCCATGAAGGCAATCGGCGAAAAATACACGCCCAAAGAAATGGATAGCGGCGGCTTCGATAAATACATGAAGGCTGAGGATGGACGATTCCAAGCGGTCATCATTAAAGTTGAGCATTTGACAGCCAAGATTGGCGTATAGTAGGTAATAAAAAAGAACTGTGGGGAAAGTAAATCCGCACAGTTCTTTTGTAATGGCTATTTCTTTTTAAATTCAGGCGTTCTCTTTTCCAGAAAAGCCCCCATTCCCTCTGCTTTATCTTCAGAGGCAAAAGGCCCTGTAAAGGCTTCAATTTCCAATTGGGATGCGGATTTCATGTCCAAGTCAGAACCCAAGTTGATAGCTATTTTAGCTGCGCCCGTAGCCAAGGGTGCCTTCGCCATAATCGTCTTGGCAATCTTCTCCGCCGTCTCTATCAGTTCTTCCGGTTCAACAACCTTCTCTGCCAGCCCGATTCTGCCGGCCTCATCAGCCTTTATAATCTCCGCTGTGAGAATGAGGTATTTGGCCATTCCTTTTCCCACTAGTCTAGGCAATCTCTGTGTGCCACCAAATCCGGGAATGATCCCCAAGCCTACTTCCGGCTGTCCAAACTTTGCACGTGTGGAAGCGACTCGAATGTCACAAGCCATGGCAAGTTCGCAGCCGCCACCCAGGGCAAATCCGTTTACCGCTGCGATTACCGGTTTTTCAATGGACTCAATGAAATTCATCACATTGTGACCCCGTTTCATCATTTCTCTGCCTTCCAAGGCACTCATCTCATGCATGGCTGCGATGTCCGCTCCTGCAACAAATGCCTTTCCTTCCCCCGTTAAAATGACAGCCCTTACATCATCATCCTTGGAGACTTGATAGAATGCCGTAAACAACTCATCTAACACTTCGTTATTGAGGGAATTCATAGCCTCCGGCCGATTGATGGTTACGTAGGCGATTTGATCTTTTACTTCGTACTTTAGATTCTTATACATGTCATTCATCCTTTCCTTACTATCAAACTACGGGAGTAGAATAACATATTGAGGTTTAATTTTCAATCATGCTCCCTAGGCCGCCTCCAACTTTAGCCGGTCAAAGGCATGGTGGACGGAAGGAACAGAGAGGATGATAACCGACGCAATAGCTTCGATTCCCAAGTATGTCAAGTTGTACCATAGAGACCAAGTAACTGCTGAAAAACCTTCCGGTGCAAATGCTCCAAAGAAGATGATTCCGGATAGTACTGCACAGAGGTACCTGCAAAAAACGCCAAATAAGTAGGCGGCAGCCAGGCTGAATCTCGCCTTGTTTCTAAACACACCGCCTAGGGCAAGAGCGCCAAAGGCGATGGGATAATCCAATAGCAATTGTGCCGGATGGATGACGTAGGGAATGAAAATCAAATTCAAAAGACCAACGCAGATACCTACCATAACGCCTCTTCTCACACCGTACAGGTAACCGGCCAATACAATTGGCACCATGGAAAAGGGCGTAACAGAGCCGCCTTGTGGCATGCGGAAGAGGGTAATTGCTCCTAAGGCAACGGAAAGTGCAACCAAAATTGCACATACAACCAGTGCCTTTGTATCCATCTTTTCTTTCTTCCCGGAAATCAAAATGGAAAAGAATAAAACCAGGATGATTACAACGGTAATCACCTGTCCAACGGTGGATTCAAAGAATCCTTGCATTTTTTCTGCTGACATAAAAAACCTCCTTCATGTTTGCAGGAGGGGACGAGTACAGTAAGATTGTGTACTGCTTTGCTTCCCTACGCCGGCTTTACCCGGATCAGGTTTTGAGGGTTATAACGATGTCGTTATATCTCAGCGGTAGCTCCCCTAGCATCAGTGATATGATATTTATGCTATTGTAAGGGGAGGAGAGGGGAGATGTCAAGGAAAATACGAGTTGCAATTCTGCAACGAAGGAGTATACTGAGGGTGAATCGTGGAGTAACCTGAGAAAGGAATAGAAAAATGATTAAGGATTTATTTGATAATCACTATCAAGAACTTCTGAAAATTGCCAATTGCATCAATGTTGGTATTTACATTACTGATGGGAATGGGGTTACTGTTTTGGTCAATGATGAGTCCTGTAGAACCGGTGGTTTGACCCGGGAAGATGTCATGGGGAAACCCATGGATGTATTGGAAAAAGAAGGTTTTATTAAAGAGTCAGTAACTCTGAAAACGCTGCGAAGTGGAAATTCGGAAAATATGGTTCAAGACTTGGGTGACGGTGGAAAAGTTTTTGTATCTTCACAAGCACTGAAAATAAAGGATAAAATAGAGTATGTTATTACAACAGAACGAGATATTACCGAGACCCAGTTGCTTAAAGAAGTATTAAAAGAGCGAGAAGAAATTACTGAGAAACACTTGGAAGAAATAGAATATCTAAAAAATAGAAGTCTAGGTACGAGCGGTGAGGCCATTGCAGCAGATGTTAAGTCACAGAATACAATGCGGCAAGCTATTAGGGTTGCAAAGCACGATACGACGGTATTGCTTACAGGAGAATCCGGGACGGGAAAAGAAGTTTATGCAAACCTAATTTACCAAAATAGCCAGCGTGTAGGGAAGCCTTTTATTAAATTGAACTGTGCAGCTATTCCGGAGAATCTCTTGGAAGCTGAGATGTTTGGTTATGAAAGAGGTGCCTTCACCGGTGCGGATCAAATGGGGAAGATTGGTTATTTTGAACTTGCTAATGGAGGGACACTGTTTCTAGATGAAATAGGAGATCTCCCTATCCATCTTCAGTCAAAATTGCTGAGGGCCTTGCAAGAAAAAGAGATCATTAGAGTCGGTGGAACCAAGCCTATTCCATTGGATATACGACTGATTACTGCGACTAATATTGATTTGTTCCAGGCAACAAAGTCAGGGGACTTTAGAGAAGACCTTTTTTATAGATTGAATGTCATGCCAATAGAGATATTACCTTTGCGGAAGAGAAGGACTGATATAGGAGCATTGGCAGTTTATTTCACGGAGAAATACAGTAAGGCATATAAATTGAAAAAAAGGATTTCGGTGGACGCTATTGAGGCATTACAGGAATATGACTGGCCAGGCAACGTTCGTGAGCTGCAAAACATTTTAGAACGCTGTGTTTTAAGCTTTGATGGTCAGGAGATCAATCGTTTTCAAATCGAGCTTACCCTCTATCCAAAGGAGAATGGAGACAAGACATTTGATCAGGACAATGGTCAAACCTTACACCAAATGGTAGAAGAATACGAAAGAAAAATACTCATTATGGCCTTGGAAGAGTACAAGCTGCCTATCAATGTAGCAAAACACCTAGGGGTAGATAAATCAACTATCAGTAGAAAGATAAAGAAATATAAGTTAGAATAACTTACATAGGTAGAAATATTAGTAAACAACATAAGTTGCATATATGCAACTCGCGTTTCATTGTAGCTTTAGCGGAGGTTCCGACTGACGAGGGAAGGAGGAACAAGAAACCACCGGCTATGCCGGTGTGATTAAGAAGCTTTAGCTTTAAGCAAAAAACCTCCTGTGTTAATATAGTGTGGGTTTGCCAACCACACTATGAATAACAAGGAGGTGTGTCCAATGAAGGACAACAATAGTTTAGCACACACAAAATGGAATTGTAAGTATCACATCGTGTTCGCTCCAAAATATCGAAGGCAAGTAATTTATGGAAAGATTCGTGCCGACATAGGAAAGATACTAAGAATGCTTTGTGAGCGAAAGGGAGTAGAAATTCTCGAGGCAGAATGTTGTCGTGATCATGTACACATGCTAGTGAGGATTCCACCCAAAGAAAGGGTATCAGACTTTGTAGGATATCTGAAAGGGAAAAGTTCGTTGATGATCTTTGACCGACATGCAAATTTAAAATACAAGTATGGAAACCGACATTTTTGGTGCCGAGGTTACTATGTAGATACAGTAGGAAAGAATACAAAGAAGATAGAGACCTACATAAAAACGCAACTCCAAGAGGATATAGCAGATGATCAGATCAGTCTCAGAGAGTATGTAGACCCATTCACGGGAGAAAAAGTAAAGAGGTGAGCGTGGAATCATGAAGCCCTTTAGGGCTACCACGAAAAGGACGTGCGATTGGCAAACCTTTCAGCGCGTCTTAAGACGCTGCAGGTAACGGCCCCTTATAGGGGCAAAGGCAAACCACCGGCTGAGCCGGTGGTTATGATTTATTGCAACTTATTTGTTGAAAAAAAATTACTAATTTGCTCATTCGTTCGACTAACATGTCTATTCAAAACTAAAACATTGAAACTCCAACGATGGCATAGAATGTGCAATACTAACTGTCGAAACCATTATTAATCAATTGCCATAAAAAATAGATAGGAGGATTGCTTATGAAAGTATTAATTGTTGGTGCAGGAGGTCAAGGAGGTGCATGTGCATCAATTTTAGCAAGACAAGACACCATTGATGAAATTAGGATAGTGGATTTGAATGAAAGTACTGCACAGAAAGTTGCAGATCAAATCAATAGCCCTAAAATCATAGCAGGATCAGTAAATGCTACAGATTCGGATGATGTGGCAAGAGCAGCTGAAGGTGTAGATGTTGTTATTGATATGGTTATGCCATGGATGGTTCCTCATGTATTAAAAGGTGCATTAATTGCTAAAGCTAATTATATCAACACGGCCTTTGATACACCATACTGGGACGAGTTTTTATCGGGAAAGAAACCGGAAGAACTTACTCTTAGTAAAGAATTTAAAGAGGCAGGTCTGACGGCACTATTCGGATGTGGATTTGCTCCTGGTTGGACAAATGTACTTGCAAGACGTTTTGCTAACAGAATGGACAAAGTAGAAAGCATAAAAATGCGCATTGGTAAAGCAACAATATTACCGAATGAGCAACCGTTTGATTGGGTGCTACGCCCGTGGAATCCTGGTTGGTCTCCAAAGCAAGCATTAATTGATTGTGCAGATCCTGCCTATGCATTAGAAGGCGGAAAGTTTATCCAGTATCCACCTTTTGGCGGGTTAGATATGTGTGATTTTCCTGAGCCAATTGGTACATTACCAATTACCCATCACTCCCATGAAGAAGTTTATAGCATGCCTTTTACATTTGATGGAGTACGGGATGTTGATTTTAAATATTACCTGATGATTCAGCCTGCTATCTTCTATTCAATGGGCTTGACTTCACAAGAAGAAATTGAAGTAAATGGTGTGAAAGTAAAACCGCTAGATGTAGTGACTGCGCTAATTCCGCCACCTGTGGATAATGCATTTGATGTACCCGATGAAAAATTAGAAGAGGCTGATAGGACAGCTTTCATTGAATTGATCGTTGAGGTTAGTGGAGAAAAAGATGGAGAAAAAGTAACATATAAAGCTAATTGTCCGAAGATGAATGCACCTGGACCGGAGTTAAAAAAGCTATATGGTACTGCGTTAGTTTATGTCGGCTTACCTTTAGCTATTGGCACCATGCTGCTCGGAGAAGTGGAGATGCAAAAAGGTATTATTTTTGCTGACCAACTGGATCCAGAAGTGTTCATAAAAAAGATGATGGATACTGGCTACCCTTATGAATGGAAAGAAAGCATAATCAAATGAATACTATAGCAAAAAAGAATATATTATTAAGTGAAAAGGTGAAGTCCTCTGATGAAGCAATAAATGAAAAGCTAACTCAATTGTCACCTAAGTTATTCGGCATTTTTAATCCCGTTCCCCATACTTTACATGCGCAAAAGGCGATACTAATTCCTTACTATTTTATGGAATATGAGTACTCAATTGGGAAGAGAAGACCAGGGGAAAAACTATCAGATAGAGGAAGTGAAATCGCGGTAATGTATGATGCGAATGAAGCACATGGCTTCTATTTTGATTTATCCGAAAAGGAGTATTTAGTACTAAAAAAAATGAGTATTGAAGATGCTAGTGAAAAGTATGAAATCTTGGAAGATAAAATCAATAAAGAAGACAGGGAAGATAAGGTAAATGAACTCATTAAGTATAAATATCTTCGCAGGATTGCGCGAGTAGGGGCTGATATCACTTTGATAAAAACGACAAAATTTTATAGACCTGCTATGGAATTAATTGTGAGTGCAAAAGGGAAGCAAATGGAAAGATATGCATATATGGATCGGTTTTCATTAAGTTCAGAGCATGTAAGCGGATTAAAAGTCAGATTAGATGTTTGATGATGAAAAGAAATAGTTTATTTGGAGGTGAATGTTATGATTGATTTTTCAAAATTATGGTCAGGAGTAGATTGGTTGATTTTAGTTGTTTACTTCGTACTCGTGATGGGTGTAGGAGTACTCATGCACAAAAAAGCAAGTAAAAGCTTTAAGAGTTTTTTTGTTGCTGGTAGAAGACTCACTATACCTGTATTAATTGGAGTCGCGATGGCTGGCTGGTATGATTCCTGGACTATAGTAGGGCTAGCAGAGTGTGGTTGGACAATGGGCATTTCTATTATCTTTATATATGTAGTACCAACTGGAGTAATGAGGTTACCTCTTGCATTATGGATAGGACCTTTAACTAGAGATAAAATTCCAGATTATGTAGTAACACTACCTGATTTAGTAGGATATTTCTATGATAGGAGAACAAAAGCTTTATCAGCTGTAGTTCCAATCTTTTCTGTATTGTATTCCGCTGCGTTATTGTTTGCGGTAGGTGATGTACTCCATATGGTTACTGGTTTACCGCTTTATTTAACCGTTGTTATTGCAGGAGTCGCAATTGTTTTCTATACAGCTTTAGCAGGACTTTGGGCATTAGCCGTAACAGATATGATTCAGTTTACAGTTATGACAGTGTCAGCGGGTGCTCTAGGACTTGGTATACTTTCACATTTTGGCGGAATGACGCCAGTATTTGATGCTATTGCTGAAACGGATCCTGTATTACTCACTCCTCTTGGGCACAACTCTACTTTGGATGTACTTGCTTGGATTATCGGGGCAGCAGCCCTATATGTTAATGCTCAGAGCTATCAGAGATTTGGAGCTGCTAAAGGTGGTGGTGAAGTAAAGGTCGCATACTCAGTTATGCTAGGGATTGGAATTGCCTTCAGTAGTATTATGGTATTTGCGGGTATGGCAGCATCAGTTATGTATCCTGAAGCTGCGACTATTTCGGAAGGATTTTGGGCTACGGTTTTCACAGTATTACCAATGGGATTGAGAGGACTCTTTGTTGCAGCGCTGGTTGCAGCGGTTATGTCAACCTCAAGCGCAGATATTCTGATTAGTGCTGGAATTTTGTCAAAGGATATTATTAAAGACTTCATTAAGCCGAATATGACTGACCTTGGCGTTCTCAAGTTAACAAGAGTAATGATAGTTTTAGTTGGTATTTTTATCATAGCAGGAACTTACTTATGGAGAGACGGAATTGGTAATGCTTGGTACTATATTGGTGGTTTCCAAGTAGCGGTTTTCTTTGTACCCATTGTTGCAGGATTCTTTTATAAACAGAAGACGGCAACAGGAGGCTTCATTGCGGTTTTGTTCGGTATCGTTTCATATATCATTTGGGAATTCATACTTGGTTCACCCATGGGGATTCCTTCAAATGTTTTCGTTTGGTGTGTAAGCCTTGTGACATATTTTATTGCGTGTCCACTAACGTACCACGCAGAGCATAGAAAACTAAAATCTTAGAGTATTGAAAGGAGGAAAAGAAGTGGAGAAGAATTATAACAAAATAGGAAACATTTTTTCGGTAATAGTGTTAGCTGTAAGTATCCTTATACTCTACGGTTTTGTTAAAGGGGCCTCTTCGTTGATGTATTTGCTCGCAATAGCCAACTTAATTTGTGGTCCTATTTGCTTAGTAATGTATTTGATAGAAGTGAAAAAAGGTGTTTTTAAAACTGATGAGAAGGATGAGGAAATGGTAGAACAACAATGAAAAGGGTGATACAGGAGAAGTGTAAAGTGCACTTCTCCTGCCCTTTATTATTAGAGTAGGAGGATAGAATGAGCAGAACTGCTTTCAAAAGCAATAATATTTATACAGGAAAATCGGAAGAAATAATGAGCGGAATCATTCTAGTTGAGGATGATAAAATTGTAGCAGTTGGAGATGCTAACACTATTGAAAAACTAATAGATAAGAATACTACTATATATGATTTACGGGATTCTTTTATTATGCCTGGTATTTGTGATTTTCATGTTCATCTTGTAAATTCTGCTACTTTATTTCAGGATGGTGATTTAAGAATGACCACTTCTGAGGCGAATGCAGCAGAGGCTTTATGGGAATTACATAAGAACTCTGATAAGAAAGATAAGTGGATTCTTGCTGGTGCGTGGGATAATTTATTGTGGGGAACAGAAGAACCTCCCAAAAAAGAAACATTAGATAAATACTTTCCTGATACACCGGTTTTTTTATTAAACAAAGAATGCCATGGTGCTTGGCTTAACAGCAAAGGGTTTGGGGTGTTAGGCATCGATAAAAATACACCAAATCCTAAAGACGGAATCATATATAGGAATGATTCAGGTGAACCATCAGGATATATTCACGAATCAGCGGTATTTTTGTTTCAAGAAAAAATATTTAATTCGATGTCAGAAGAAGAAATAAGTAATTATGCCAAAGCATTTATTAAACTAGCAAATGAATATGGAATTACATCAATTGGAGATGTGGCGGGTGTTGCTGACGTAAAAGCGGATGCATATTCTATTTTAGAGAAAAAAAACGAATTAAATGCTAGAATCTTTTTCTATCCGTCCATTAACATAGGAGCCGATAGTGTAAATGAGTATAAAAAGAGCTATCAGAGTGATTTTTTGAAATGTTGTGGCGCAAAAGGTTTTATTGATGGCACACCACTAGGCTATACAGGATACATGATTGAGGACTACTCAGACAAACCTAACGAAAGGAGTAAGCCTTTAATTGAGGAAGAAAAATTCAAAGAACTCGTTTCAGAATTTGATAAAAAAAATGTACAACTAAGAATCCATGCTTGTGGCGACGCAGGAGTAAGACTATGTTTAGATGCTTTTGAAGAGGCACAAAGGAAGAATAAATCGGGAGATAGAAGACATTGTATAGAGCATATAGAAGTAACGACGAAAGAAGATATACCTAGGTTTGGAGAGCTGAATGTGATTGCTTCTGTTCAACCTGAGCATATGCCAAAGTATAATTTTGATGCACATCCATTTCATAGAATATTAGGAAAAGATAGGATGAATTATTCATGGCCTTTTGGCTCAATAAAAAATTCAGGAGGAATTTTGGCTTTTGGAACTGATTCACCGGTTGCTTTCCTTGCCCCGAGTAGAGGGATATTCCGGGCCGTTACACGATTAACCAATGAGTTAACACCTAAAGGAGGATGGAATCCAAAAGAAAAGGTATCTACTAATGAGGCTTTAATAGCATATACATGGGGAGGTGCCTACGGTGCAGGTATGGAGGAAAAAATAGGATCTATAGAAGTTGGAAAATTTGCTGACATAGCAGTATTTCCTATTAATATATGCAAGTGTGCAGAAGAAAAAGAGAAAATGGCAGATTTGAAAGCAATAATGACTGTAGTAAATGGAAAAATTGTTCATGAAAGGATTAATCGTAAGGAGTATTAAGATGAAAATTGCAATATGTGGAGGTGCTGGACGGCAAAGTTTGGCCGCAATTTATGATTTGGTGGAAACTGCAGATGTGGAAAAGGTCTTGCTTATTGATATTAATGAGGAAGCATTAAAATTAAGAAGTGATTTAGTGAATTCGGATAAGATATCCACAAAAGTAATTGATTTAATGGATCGTTCAAGCCTAGCTAATGCATTGGAAGAGTATGATGCAGTTTTGAATGGTTCATCACATATTTTTAATTTACCTGTGATGGATGCCTGTATTGACTCAAGAACAAATTACACAGACTTTGGAGGTTTATATCACTGGGCATTAAAGCAATTAAAGAGAAATAAAGAATTTGAAAGTGCTGGAATCACTGGTATTGTAGGTTCAGGAAGTGCACCTGGTATAGTAAATGTACTTACAAAATATGCGACTGATAGAATGGATACTGTTGAAGATATCACGATACTTGACGCTATTATTAATAAAAGTTCATCAGCATATGGTTTTGTTCCACCCTATTCGTTAGATACTATTATTGATGAATTTACTGTTAATAACTATCAGTTTATTGACGGTAATGAGGTTGAACTTCCACCTTTTTCTGGAAAAATGACAGTTGATTTTCCCCAGCCTTACGGTGAATTGAATCTTTATAATATGATACATTCCGAGGTGGCAACAATGCCGATTTCCTACAAAGATAAGGGGATACGAAATGTGTCATTTAAATTAGCATTGCCAAGTTCTTTTGAAGAAAAACTAAGATTTTTAGTAGAGAATGGACTCGGAAGTAAAGAAAAAATAAAAGTAAAAGGTGTTGAAATCTCACCGAGAGATTTCCTGATAGAAATGTTTGAGACAAAACCTAGCGCAACACTTGACTCGACACCAGATGATATGAAGCTACTTCGCTGTATAGTGAAAGGCGCAAAGGATGGAAAGCAGTGCATTTATGAAGTGGAAACGAACTTACACCATCATCCATGGGGTTTATCAAATGGTCATTTCTCTGTTGGTTTTCCGGGCTCTATTACTGTCAAAATGTTAGGACGCGGTCAAGTCAAGGAAAAAGGTTTTTTCTCTGGAGAACAAGTCTTAAATACAGACATCTATTTTAGAGAATTGGAGAAGAGAGATATTCATGTATTTGCAAGAAAAGAGAAGAAATTATAATTCGATTTTCCATACATGATAAAAAATGAAAGGAGACCAACTATGAAAAGTCAAGGTAAATATGGATAAAAAAGAAATTCCATAGAGGGTTGATTTTGTGCATGCTAAGCAGAACACCCTTAAGATGAACATTGAAAATCAAATATGGTTGGAAACTTAATCTAAGTCAAAAGCGATATTGTCGGTCAAAATCTTGTGTAGGACACGAACCAACTTTCCTGCCACATGACCAAGTGCTGCGTAGTGGCAACGACCCTGAGAGACTTTAAGGTCATAGTATGCCTTGAAAGTTTCGTTATGAAGAGTCAGTTGCCAAGCAGCATTCATCAATGCGTAGCGAAGGATTTTGGAACCCCTCTTAGACATTCTAGTGCGAGAGGCGTTGAAATTACCGGATTGATAAACAGCAGGGTCAAGACCAGAATAGGCAAGAAGTTGTGAAGGTTTTGCAAAGCGGCGAATGTCGCCAATTTCACCAAGAATCATGGCTCCATTCAAATCACCAATGCCGGGAATTGTTTTAAGGACGGAATCCACCTTTTCCATCAGAGCCTTGATGGAATCATTGACCTCTTTGATTTGAGAATCAAGGAGACGAATTTGGATAATGGATTGCTTGATTTGAAGAGATAGTATATCATTGTTAGTACCGACGGAATTGGTAGCAAGAGCTTTTAGAGCTTTTGCGGTATCTTTGCCAAAGTGACCCCTAGAGGTCTTGTTCAGCAGGTTGGATAACCGCGCAAGATGCATCTTTGCAATTTCGTCGGGAGAAGAAGATTGCTCCAGTAAAGCATAGCAAGCTTTGCCGTGAATCCCTGATTGAAAGAAATACTGAAGTTCAGGGAAAGAACGGTCAACGAATGAAATGAGCTGGATTTTAACCTTTGTCCTGGATTTGACGAGTTTCTGTCGAAAGCGACAAAGGTTTTTGATTGCGAGAGAATCCATATCCTGTTGAGAAAAGAGGCGATAATGATTCATTTGAAGCGCCTTGACAATCATGAGGGAGTCAATACGATCATTCTTAGTTTTGCGTATATTGCCCTTTCTAAGAGAGGCGGTCTGTATGGGATTGATGATACAGATACGAAAGCCTTTAGGGAAGAGAAATGCCGTAAGGTTCTCTGCATAATGGGCGGTAGACTCCATGCCAATGAGTAAGTCGGATTTTTCATAGACAGATAAGTGAGAGAGCAAAAGAGAGAAACCCTGGTGGTCGTTGGTGAATGGAAAGGGATCCACTAAAACTTCTCCATCAGCGGAGACCAGGCATGCATAGTGGTTGCGTTTTGCGATATCGATACCTACATAAATCATAAAAACAACTCCTAACTATACCACTGTGGATGTTCCACATCGTTTTGTCCTCATAAACTTGCCGGAAATAAAAGTTCTAAGACTTATCCAACCATAAACGATTTAGACAAAACTGTGGCAATACACTCCTATCGAGAAGTCAAGCTTCAAGAAAAAATCAAAAGTCCACAGTGTAAGACAAAGTATATCAAAAAGATAAATAGAAAGGAGTGTATGGTGAAAAATGGTTAATTACACCATACAAGAAGAAATGATTATTAATTATGACTTTGAATTAAACCATAGAACGAGAATTGTTTTTGGAGCAGGAAGCATTAAGAGAATTGGTTATGAGACAAGTCGATATGGTGATCGTGTATTAATTGTTACAGATAGTGGATTAAAAAATCTTGGGATTATTGAAGCTGTAGAGAGTAGTCTAAAAGATCAGAAAATGCAATATGTTATTTATGATGAAGTATTACCCAATCCAAGAGATACCGGATGTGTAGACGCGATGGAACTAGGGAAGAGTTTTGGTGCAAATGTTATTATTGGCTTGGGTGGGGGTAGCGCAATGGATACTGCTAAAGCTAGTAGTGTCTTGTGGAATCATGGAGAGGATTGTGATAAATGGGCAGCTTTGAGGAAGCTTGATGAGCCATTAATTCCAGTTATTTGTGTTCCTACAACTTCTGGTACTGGAAGTGAAGTAACATATGAGGCTGTAATATCCTCTACAAAATCAAACAAAAAAGTGTCTATATCTGACGGTGCAAAACTAGCACCAAAGGTTGCTGTTCTAGATCCTGAATTGACGTTATCAGTGCCAAAGGTAATAACTGCTTCTACCGGAATGGATGCACTTACTCATGCTATTGAAGCATATACTTGCTTGTATGCCCAACCAATTACGGATGGGCTCGCATTATATGCAATGGAAAAAATAGCCGAAAGCATTGTAACTGCGACTGATGATGGAAGTAACTTAAGAGCGCGTGAAGATATGATGATTGGTAGTTTAATGGCTGGCATGGCGTTTACTAATTCATATCTTGGGGCGGTGCATGCTTTCTCGGAAATAATAGGAGGCTACTACGATATACCGCATGGAATCGCAAACTCAATTTTTCTTCCATATGTAACCGAATATAATATGAGTGCTGATTATGAGAAACATAGTATAGTTGCAAGACAAATTGGAGTTGATGTTACGGGATTGAGTAATAGAGCAGCATCGGAAAGAGGCGTGGAGTATCTATTTGAGTTAAATGATAGTTTGAAAATACCCAAATTTCACGAACTAGATGTTGTGAATCCAAAAGACTTCCTGACTCTCTCCGAACTATGCAATGATCACAACTGTGGAAAAAAAGCGAATCCGAAAAAAATATCTACGGAAGATTACTACAAGATATTTAATAAGGCGTATTATGGATAGTCATATTTTGGGGAATTTTAATGTATTTTGTGAAAGGAGAATGATATGGAAAGTTATGGTTTATTAACTCTGTTGCCCCCAGTAGTCGTTATCATTTTTGCCCTATGGACAAAAAGGACATTTGAGGCACTGCTTATCGGTGCTTTAATTGGTTTTATTATGTCTGCAAAAAAAGGATTTATGAATGCGACATTAGAAGCTTTCATGCAAGTCGTTGCTGATAATGCATGGATGTTTATAGTAATGGGATTGTTAGGAAGCTTTGTTTTCTTGCTCCAAGCATCTAACGGATCAATGGGTTTTGGAAAACTAGTGCAAAAATTTGCCAAAACTGAAAAGAAGACTCTATTAACTTCATGGGTGCTTGGGATAATAATTTTTATGGATGATTATTTAAATATATTAACAATATCTTCATCTATGATGGAAACATGTGATAAGCAGAAAACACCGAGAGAGATGCTTGCATATGTCATTGACTCTACTGGTGCACCGGTATGTGTACTTATTCCACTATCTTCTTGGGCAGTCTTTTACGCTGCTGTAATGGGTGATGTCATGGGAGAGAATACAAGTTACGGGACAGGAATGGAAATGTATATCGATGCGATTCCATACATCATGTACGGATGGGCTGCTATAATTGTTGTTCCTCTAGTCATATTAGGTATTATTCCAAAAATGTTTGGCATGAAAAAAGCTTATCAGCGAGTTGCAAGTGGAGGAAATGTTTACTCAGTAGCGAGCGCATCATTAAATGAGGGATTATTAGATTCAATTGTGGATGACAGGGAGAAATCAGATATTGAAAAAGTTGAAACGTCCGAAGAATCTATGACGAAAAATATATTATGCTTTTTTATTCCTATAGCAGTAATTATCGTTATTACAATTGTTACTGTGGATCTATTAATTGCACTAGGATGGTCAATTGCAGTAATGTTAGTTTTGTATTTGCCATTGAAGATAGTTAAATTCAACACATTTTGCGAAGTGTTTGCAAAAGGATTTGCATACATGGTACCAATGAATCTTATCATAGCTGGTGCATTAACTCTAAAAATCTCGATGGATAACATTAATCTACCTCAGTATGTTATAGATGCTGTTCTTCCACTTATGCATGTAGCTACTTTTCCGGCAATCACGTTTATAGTAGTTGCAGGCTTATCATTCATAACTGGAAGCAACTGGGGTATACCGGCGTTGACCGTCCCGATTTTGATCCCACTGGCCCTTTCGGCAGGAGCAAATCCTATAATTGTCTTTGGCGCAATTGTGTCTGGTGGCACATTTGGTAGTCATGCTTGTTTCTACTCAGATGCGACTGTATTGACATCGCAATCATGTAGGATTAAGAACTTGGAGCATGCGTTTACACAGTTTCCATATGCACTTATTTCAGCAGGGTTAGCTATTATTGGCTATTTGATTGTGGGGTTTACACTTCAGTAAATAATTAGCTATATTCATTATAATAAAGGAGGATATTATGAAAGTAATAGTTTTAGGAGCAGGATTGCAAGGCATCGCAACGGCATTAGATTTGGCAAAAAATCAAAATATGAAAGAAATAACGCTTGCGGATTACAATCTTGATAGGGCGAAGGAAGTAGCAGATTTATGTAACAAGAAATATAGTAACAAAGTTAATGCTATTTTCTGCGATGTTAACGATAGAGAGAAACTTGTGGATTTGATCAAGGATTACGATGTAGTCATCAATTTGGTAAACTATTATTATAACTGTATGATTATGGAAGCGTGTCTTGAAGCAAAAGTGGATTATGTTGATATTGGTGGGCTGTATGTTGAGACTGTAAAGCAAGTAAAATATGACAAACAGTTTAAAGATGCAGGGTTATTAGCAATTATAGGAATAGGGGGAACACCTGGACTGACAAATGTTTGTGCGGAATGGGCAGCTCAACAGTTAGATACAATTGAGACTATCAACTTTTACTGTGGTTGTGATGATTATGGAAAATCCAATAAAACATTTGAAGTCACTTATTCCATAGAAACGATAATGGATGAATTCCATATGAAACCAATACAATACTTGGATGGTGAGTATGTTGAAGTTGAACCAAGAAGCGGAACTGTTAATGTAAAGTATCCAGGGCCGATTGGGGAGCAGCAGGCATATTATCTGATGCATTCGGAAGTAGGTACTGTACCTGAAGTTTATAAGAGTAGGGGATTAAAAAATTGTACATATAGAATTGGATTTGCTGAAGAAGTTTTAAACACTCTATCATTTTTACATGGTCTTGGATTTAGTAATGAAGATGAAATGGAAGTAAATGGAACGAAGTTCCGACCTGTAAAAGCTTTGTCGAAACTGATGGCTATGCAGCCGGATGATCCTGATGCAGTCATTAATGATTGTGATATCATCAAGACCGAGGTAATCGGCACTAAAGATGGAAAGAAAGTCAAATATGATGTTGACGTTGTCTGCCGACCTGTTGAGGAGTGGCCAGAATTAATGGGCGCTCAGGTTTATATCGGTGGCGCTCCTGCTTGGGCCGTGGAATTGATGAGAAAAGGAGTTATTGAGAAGAAGGGTGCATTAGCTCCGGAAGAATGTATCCCGCCAATTCCATTCTTTGAAGAGGCAGCAAAAAGAGAAATATATGTGCGAGCATCAAGGACAGAGTTGCTTGGTACTGACGATTGGGATGCAGCAATGAACAAAGAAAAAGTTAATCAGGGTAGAGAATAATAAATAGTATATATGTAATATAGAAAGGAAATGCCTTATGGATAAAATCGTTATTCTTGGAGCGGGGATTCAAGGGGAGATTGTTGCGACTGATCTTTGTGATAAAGAACTGAGTCCAGGAGAAAAAGAGATCGTAATTTGCGATTACAATTATAAAAAAGCGAAGAAAGTTGCGGACAATTTTAAAATAAAAGCAGTGGAACTTGATGTTACAAATGAAGATGTTTTAAAAGAAACAATTAGAGGCGCTAAAGTTGTTATCAATTGTGTGCAGTATAATTGGAACCTCGATGTAATGAATGCGTGCTTGGCAGAGAGAGTAAATTATATTGACTTGGGAGGACTATTCCACGTTACAAAAAAACAACTGGAATTACATGAACAATTTGTTTCTGCTGGACTAACTGCTGTATTAGGCATGGGTAGTACACCAGGAACAATGAATGTGATGGCAGGATATGCGGCATCTAAGCTAGATACTATAGAATCTGCAGATGCAATTTGTGCTTGTGGTGACTTTACTAGAACGGAGGCGGTGATTGGAATCCCTTATTCACTATTGACGGTTTTAGAAGAGCATACTATGGACCCGTGGATATTGAAAGATGGAAAGCTCCAGGCAGTACCTGCAGGAAGTGGAAAGGAAATGATTGATTTTACCAGTCCCATTGGAATGGCGGAAGCACAATATTGTATTCATTCTGAGCCGGTACAATTTGCTCGATCGTTTAAAGACAAGGGAATAAAGCATGCAAGTTTTAAGTTGTCCTTGCCGGCTGAATTTGAGGAGCGCATCAGTTTTCTTGCAGATGTCGGGTTTGGTACTGAAGAAAAAATAGATGTTAATGGTAAGGAGGTCAACCCATTAAAAACAATGGTGGCTGTAGTCAATAAATATTTGGAAAACTATGATGACAGTCGAGACGGGGAACTCAACGATTGTGATGTTCTTCGAGCAGTTGTGAGAGGTACAAAAGACGGGATAGAAAAAGAAATCATGGTGGAATCTGTTATAAGAACCAGTGAAAAGTGGGGATTTATGGCAGGTGCATTAGACACTGGAATCCCTCCCTCAATTGTTGCACAGATGATATGTAAAGGTGAAGTGAATGATCCTGGGGTATACTCAGGCGAACAATGTATACCCTATATACCGTATTTTAAGGAGTTGGCCAAACGAGAAATGCCGGTCTATTGTGTCGAGAAGACACCATTGTCATCAGATTCCTTTGATCAATTAAATGAAAACATGTGTAAGCCAAAATAAGCAACAAAAGAACGGTTCTGCAGTAAATAGCTGCAGAACTGCTCTTTTGTTCTACCCACGACTCAACACTACCAACAGCTCCCCGTCCTTTACCTCAAGAAAAACATCTTCCCCGATAAATTCGTTGCTGACTCCCAAGGGAAAGTGGGAGGTGAGGGTGTGATCCGTAAGAGGATACTCCACGCCGCTGACTGTGACACCAGAGCAGCTTTCGCTATGGGAGAAGAGGGAAAGCTTGTATCCGGGCTGGTCCGGAATGATGGTATTGCTGTTGATTAGGGCCATTACGATGTTGGTTTCGTCGACCATGATGATGGACAATCCGCGGTGGGTGTATGCAAATATGTTCTGGATGTTGGCGATGGTGTGGTCCAGGCGACCGCCCATGCCGCCGATAATCATTACGTGTTGGAAGCCTTTTTCAATTGCGTGGTCCAAGCACAAGGCGGTATCGGTGACATCCTTCTTGATTGGAACCGTGACTATTTCAATCCCTTTAGGGATGTCTTTTTGTGCAGAATCAAAATCCCCCAACACGATGGAGGGGGTGATGTCTTCTGCGACAGCAAGATCGTAACCGCCATCGGCACAAATCACGTAATCTTCTCGGGTGATATCAACTAAATCTTTAATTTTACCTTCGATGTACGAAGTGATGATGATGCATTTTTCCATAGGAAGAGTATACACTATTACGAGGTGATTTGGAAGTGTATCATAGTGAGACAATACGATATTTTCTGAAATTTAGAAACACTTCAAAGCCCTTGAAATCAATGTTTATAGATAGTATAATTGTGTCAGAAGTATAGAAAAAGGAAAGAAGAATGAGCAAAGAGATAGAAGCAATACTGAAAGAAAAAGTGGATCCTGTTTTGGCTGAGCATTTTGGCGGTGCCGTGTTGACTAAGTTTGTCGACGGCGTGGCTTATGTGAAGATGACAGGTGCGTGTGCTTCTTGTCCTTCCGCGCAATCTACAGTGGAGGATGTGGTAAAAGATATCCTTATGTCGGAGAGCAAAGAAGTGAAGGACGTGGTCCTAGATACTACTGTAAGTGAGGATCTGATCGATATGGCCAGAAAAATCCTCAACAAGGAGTTATAGGATAAATTATTAGTTTCAAAGGGATGTATTTCGGACAAAGGGTGCCCGGATTGTCCTATTAAAAGAGAAGGAGTGTTATATTATGTTGATGACAGGTGCGCAGTATATTGAAAGCTTGAGAAAATTAAAGACAAGAGTCTACATGTTTGGTGAAAAGGTAGACAATTGGGTTGACCATCCAATTATCCGACCATCCATCAACTGTGTAGCAGTAACGTATGATGCAGCTCACGATCCCGAGTATGTGGATTTGATGACTGCAAAGTCTAACCTGACCGGTGAGACTGTAAACAGATTTAACCATCTTCACCAGGATACAGAAGACCTGAAGAAAAAAGTAAAGATGCAGAGACTTTTGGGACAGAAGACAGCTTCTTGTTTCCAGAGATGTGTAGGAATGGACGCTTTCAACGCAGTTTACTCCACCACATTTGAAACAGACAAAAAGCATGGAACCAACTACCACGAAAACTTCAAGAAGTACTTGCAGTTCATTCAGGAAAATGACTACATCGTAGACGGTGCTATGACTGACCCAAAGGGTGACAGAGGACTTTCCCCATCAAAGCAGGCGGACAAAGATCTCTACATGCACATTGTTGAGAGAAGAGAAGACGGTATAGTAGTTCGTGGAGCAAAAGCGCACCAGACCGGAACCATCAACTCCCACGAGCACATCATCATGCCCACCATCGCAATGGGTGAAGAAGATAAAGACTACGCAGTATCCTTTGCTTGTCCATCCGATGCAGACGGCATCTACATGATTTACGGTAGACAGTCCTGCGACACCAGAAAACTGGAAAAGGACGCGGACATCGATCTTGGAAATAAGAAGTTCGGCGGACAGGAAGCATTGGTAGTATTTGACAACGTATTCATCCCCAACGACAGAATCTTCCTTTGCGGAGAGTATGACTTTGCCGGAATGATGGTTGAGAGATTTGCCGGATACCACAGACAGTCCTATGGTGGATGTAAGGTAGGCGTTGGCGACGTAATCATCGGAGCAGCAGCTCTGGCAGCTGATTACAACGGTGCACAGAAGGCCAGCCACGTGAAGGATAAGCTTATCGAGATGACACACCTGAACGAAACTCTGTACTGCTGCGGAATCGCATGTTCCACAGAAGGATATCCTACAGAGGCAGGAAACTATCAGATCGACCTTCTTCTAGCAAACGTATGTAAGCAGAACGTAACCAGATTCCCTTACGAAATCGTAAGACTGGCTGAAGACATCGCAGGCGGATTGATGGTAACCATGCCGTCCGAAAGCGACTTCAAGTCTGATTTGGAAGTTGGAAAGAATGGCGAAACCTTGGGCGAAGTTTGCAACAAGTACTTTGCAGGTTCACCCCAGGGAACAACCGAAGAAAGAATGAGAATACTTCGATTCTTGGAAAACGTATGTCTGGGATCCGCTGCAGTCGGATACAGAACAGAATCCATGCACGGTGCAGGTTCACCGCAGGCACAGAGAATCATGATTGCTCGTCAGGGCAACATCGCTGCCAAGAAAGAGCTTGCTAAGGAAATCGCTGGTATTAAGAAATAACAACTAGAACATGACAATAGGCCGCCATTGCTGTGGCGGCCTGTTTCTATAATTAAAAGAGGAAAAGGATGAAAGTTGGCGTAAGGTTTTGCGGAGGATGCAACCCTAGATATGACAGAGGGGCCGCACTAAGGAAATTGAAAGAAGAGCGAAAAGATGTGGAATTCGCAATTGCTGAGGAAGGAGTGGACTATGATTCCATTCTGGTTATCGGGGGATGTACCAACTGTTGTGCCTCCCATTGTCAATTTTCCACAAAAGAAGGTGTCATGAAGATGTGGGAAGAGAATCACATAGAAGATATTAAATCTCACATTGATAAAATAAAGAAATAAGTTGTAGTTTGTTAGTGAAAGGTCGGTAAGAGAATAATGGAATGGAAAAAAATCTATGAAGAGAGAAAGTGCACTGCAAAGGAAGCGGTACAAAAAATAAAATCCGGTGACAGGGTACTTTTTGCACATGCTGTTGCGGAGCCTGCAGTTCTTGTAGATGCAATGATTGAGAACAAGGAAGCCTACAAGGATGTTACGGTTTCTCACATGGTAACTTTGGGCAAGGGAGAGTACAGCCTTCCTGAAAACTCAGAGCACTTTACTTTTGAAGGATGGTTTGTAAGTCCGACGACTCGTAAGTCATTGGAACAGGGCCATGGTGAGTTTGTACCTGTATTTTTCCACCAGGTTCCTCAGTTTATCAGAGATGACATCTTCCACGTAGATGTTATGATGGTATCTGTTTCCAGACCGGATTCCCATGGATATTGCAGTATCGGTGTATCTTCCGACTACTCCTATCAGGGCGTTAAGACGGCAAAGGTTGTTTTGGCGGAAGTCAATGACCAAGTACCTGTTGTCTTTGGAGATACCTTTATTCACGTTAGTGAAATCGATGCATTCGTAGAATGTTCCCATCCCCTTCACGAAATCAAGCCTCCGGTAATTGGAGAAATCGAAGAAAAAATCGGTAAGAACTGTGCTTCCCTCATTGAAGACGGTGATACATTGCAGCTGGGTATCGGAGCGATTCCCGATGCGGTTCTTTCACAGCTGGGAGATAAGAAGCACTTGGGAATCCATTCTGAAATGATTTCCGACGGTGTGGTGGATCTCTTTAACAAGGGCGTTATTGACTGCTCCAAGAAGGGCATCGACAAGGGCAAGATGATTGTAACCTTCCTCATGGGAACAAAGAAGTTGTATGACTTTGCCTGCGAGAACCCCATGGTTGAAATGCGTACCGTTGACTATGTAAACCACCCGACCGTTGTAGCTAAGTCCACCAACTTGGTTTGCATCAATGCATGTGTCCAGGTAGACTTTATGGGACAAATCGTTTCCGAGTGTATCGGAACCAAGCAGATCTCCGGCGTAGGCGGTCAGGTTGACTTCGTTCGTGGCGCAGCTATGTCAGAAGACGGAAAGGGCAAAGCTATTATCGCAATGCCTTCTGTAACGAAGACAAAAGACGGCGGAATGATTTCTAAGGTCGTTCCCTTTATCGACCATGGTGCGGCAGTGACCACATCCAGATGTGATGCCGACTATGTTGTAACTGAATACGGTATTGCGAGAATGAAGGGTAGAACACTCCACGACAGAGCACGTCAGCTCATCGGAATCGCACATCCTGATTTTAGAGAAGAACTGAAGAAACAATTTGAAGAAAGATTTAACACTGCATTTTAGGAGGTAGAAACATGCAAGCATTAAGAGTAGTTCCAACAATCCACTATTTTGAGACATTTAAAGATTTCAACGAAGAATTTAAGCTGGGTAAGGGCGACATCCTGGTTACAAACCAGTGGATGTATGACCCCTATGTAAAACCTTTGGGTATCGATATGCCTGTTATTTATCAGGAAAAGTATGGAAAGGGCGAGCCTTCCGACGAAATGATCGATGCGATGAAGAAGGACATGGACGGATATGATTACGACAGAATCATCGCTTTTGGTGGCGGTACCATCGTTGACATTTGTAAAGTTCTGGCACTGAAGACTCCCGAGCAGTCCGTGAAGTTGTTTACCGGTGAAGTGGCTCCCGAAAGAGCGAAGGAACTGATTGTTGTTCCCACCACATGCGGAACCGGAAGCGAAGTAACCAACGTTGCCATCGCTGAATTGAAATCCTTGAAGACGAAGAAGGGATTGGCAGTGGAAGAAACATATGCGCAAACTGCTGTCTTGATTCCGGAATCTCTACAGGGACTTCCCGACTATGTATTTGCAACATCTTCCGTAGATGCTTTGATTCATGCAATTGAATCTTACCTGTCACCCAAGGCATCTGCATTTACAGAACTCTTCTCCATTGAAGCAATCAGAATGATTATGGATGGATACAAGAAGATTGATGAGGCGGGCGGCAACACTGCAGAAAACAGAAAGCCTTATTTGAAGGACTTCCTCACTGCTTCTACCTATGGCGGAATCGCATTTGGTAATGCAGGCTGTGCGGCAGTACACGCTCTGTCCTACGCAATCGGTGGTGCATTCCACGTTCCCCACGGGGAAGCAAACTATCAGTTCTTCACAGAAGTGTTCAAGATGTACATGAGAAAGAATCCCGATGGAAAGATTGCAGAAGCAAACAAGATCTTTGCTGACGCGCTAGGATGCGATGTTGCCAACGTATACGATGAGCTGGACAACTTCCTGGGCAAGCTGATTCCCAAGAAGCAGTTGAGAGAATATGGCATGGTAGAAGAGCAAATTGACGAGTTCACAAAGTCCACAGTTGCGAACCAGCAGAGACTTTTGGGCAACAACTACGTTCCTCTTACCGATGAAGAAATCAGAGAGATCTTTGCAAACCTATATTAGTACTTGTGAAGATACGTATTTGTTCGAAAGAATAACTTTGGTGACGGTGCAAAAGCGCCGTCACCTTTTGTATACATGGGCTTTTGGGGGCGGGATTTGTTTACAAGGTTCCCCTTTTATGAGATAATAGTACGGAATTATAGCAATAAAATAGTAGTTAGGAGTTTATATGCAACCCCATATTATCGTTAATGAAACTTGTTCTACAATCAGATATTTAGGTCGTCAAGCCTTAAAGGATCATTGGGTAACTGCAAGTGTGGCAGTGCTGATTTTTTCCGCTTGTTTGATGATACCGCCGATTTTTATCAATGCAGTTTTTGGAGCATCCAGCAATTTGATTAGTATCATGCAAAATCAGATGGGCTATAATGCTACCGAAATTTTCGTGAGAACGATGGAAACCACAGGGTATACCTCTATTTTTAGCGGAATATATACGTTGCTGGTAACGGGACCTTTTACCTTTGGTATTTCTCTCTTCTTTATAGCCTTGGTGCGAAGACAGCCAAATGATTATGGTCAGATATTCAGTGGGTTTTCCTATTATGGGAAGACACTGGGCTTGTCCATACTCATTACCTTGATAACCATGGCATTCATGATTCCTGCTGTAGTCATTGTTACCCTGGGGATTATGGTAGGCAGCTCCGGTATTGCCTTCTTAGGAATGTTGGCACTTCTACTTTTGATTATACCAGCTCTCATGTTTAGCATGTGCTACTATCTCATTGTAGACCATCGTGAGATGAGCGTTACACAGTCCCTCAGAGCCAGCAGAGAACTGATGAGAGGAAACATGGGCAAGTTGTTTCTGCTGAACCTATCCTTTATCGGTTGGCTCATCGTAGCGGCGCTGGTGGATGGGGTCATTTCTTCCATATTCACCATCGGGAATATCTACCTCATTACAGCCATCGGTAGCTTTATCGGCCAGGTGGGGATGTTTGTGGTAACAGCCTATATGACAGCTACGGAAGTGCAGTTCTACGACCTTCTTACGGGAAGACTGCGGTTAAGTGAAGGGCATCGATTGTCAGGAGGATATTAATATGGATGGAAATCTTCATCTTTTACAAGAATATATTTCCTTGCTGGAAGAGAAGGGGATTCTACGAGAAAGCAATGTCTCTGAAGAGTCGGCATCCGGAAGGGTGCGATTTATTTCCTATGATTCTCAGGACATTGAGTATCATACCTTGTTTGTGTGTAAGGGCGCCCATTTCAAGCCGGAGTATTTGACAGAGGCGATCAACAAAGGTGCCTTTGCGTACATCAGTGAGGAGAAATATCCGGTGGAGGCACCCTTCATTATCGTTACGGATATTCGCATCGCCATGGCTGTGATTGCAGACTTTTTCTACAATCAGATATGGAAAAAAATTAACATAGTTGGAATCACCGGAACGAAAGGAAAATCTTCCACGGCATATTTCATGAAATATATCTTGGATGATTATCTGAAGGATCAAAAAAAGCCCCAAAGTGCCATTATCTCCGGCATAGATAATTATGACGGCGTCATAACGGAAGAGTCTCATCTGACTACGCCGGAAGCCATGATGTTTCACAAGCACATGAACAATGCGGTGAAAAGCGAGATTGAGTATTTGTCCATGGAGGTTTCTAGCCAAGCGTTGAAATACCATAGAACTTTGGGCGTAATCTTTGAAATTGGCTGTTTTCTCAATTTGGGGGAGGACCACATCAGCGATGTGGAACACTCTGACTTTGCAGACTACGGCAATTCCAAAAAGATACTGTTTCAACAGTGTAAGACTGCGGTAATTAATTTTGATAGCAGCTTTGCACCTGAGATACTCCATGTAGCGGAAAACAGTCCGGTAATTGAGAAGATTATCACCTTTGGCATAGACTTAGACAGCAGGGCGGATATGGTTGCCTATGAGATTCGACCGGGCAAAAGACATATTGATTTCAAAGTAAAATGTGATAGCTTTGATGAGGAGTTCCGGATTGGCTTAACGGGGTTATTCAATGTAAGCAATGCTCTGGCTGCCATCGCCATGGCATACGGATTGAATATTCCTTTAGATAATATAAAAGAAGGATTGAAAAAAGCCAAGGTCAGCGGCAGAATGGAAATCTTCACCAACGAAGCGGAGACCATTACGGTTCTGGTAGATTATGCCCACAATCAAATGAGCTTCCAATCTCTCTTTGACTCCATGGAAAAGGAACATCCGGGAAAGAAAATTACCATTGTCTACGGTTGCCCCGGTAAGAAAGCATTGGGAAGAAGAAAAGAATTGGGAGATATTACCGGCAAGCATGCGGATCTTTCCATCATTACGGAAGAAGACGCCGGTGAAGAACCGGTTTTGAAAATAAGCGAGGAAATCGCAAAACATGTAGAAGAACAAGGAGGGAAGTACGAAATCATCCTGGATCGAGAAGAGGCCATTCGCACAGCCATTGAAAGAGCTGACGAAGATACGATAATTCTCATCACGGGAAAGGGAAGAGAGACGAGACAGAAAAGGGGAGTCCAATATATCGATACACCCTCGGATGTAGATTATGTACAGAAGTACTTAGTGAACAAGTGAGTAGATTATAAACGGAGGAAAAAATGAGCAAGGTTAAAATTACCGAAACCGTCCTGAGAGACGGCCATCAATCGTTGATTGCAACAAGAATGTCAACTGCAGAAATGGTCCCAATTCTGGAAACCATGGATAACGTAGGTTATCACGCCCTGGAGATGTGGGGCGGTGCGACCTATGATGCTTGTCTGCGTTTTTTGGATGAAGATCCATGGGACAGACTGCGTGTCATTCGGAAGAATATAAAGAACACCAAGCTGCAGATGCTTCTGAGAGGTCAGAACCTCTTGGGGTACAAGCATTATGCCGATGATGTAGTAGAAGAATTCGTAAACAAGGCTATCGGTAACGGTATCGATATCATTCGAATCTTCGATGCCCTCAACGACACTCGAAATCTGGAATCAGCCATCGCTGCAACGAAGAAATACGGCGGTCACGCCCAGGGATGTGTCTCCTACACCATCAGTCCGGTACACACAAACGATATGTTCGTAACACTGGGTAAGGAAGTGGAGCAGATGGGCGCGGACTCCTTCTGTATCAAGGACATGGCAGGTCTCTTGGACCCCTATGAAACCTATGACTTGGTGAAGGCGCTGAAGTCCGAAATCTCCATTCCCATTGAACTTCATACCCATGCAACCAGTGGATTGGGAAGTATGACCTATATGAAGGCGGCAGAAGCCGGTGTGGATATTATCGACACGGCTATCTCTCCCTTTGCAGAGGGGACATCCCAGCCACCCACAGAACCCATGGTTGCTGCCTTTAAGAACACAGAATACGACACCGGTTTGGATATGGATGCACTGAACTTGGTCTGTGAATATTTCAAACCCATTAGAGAGAAGTTCATCGAGAACGGACTCTTGTCCACCAAGCTTATGGGCGTGGATATTAACACATTGCTGTACCAGGTGCCCGGCGGCATGCTGTCCAACTTGGTTTCCCAGTTGAAGGAAGCCGGTGCCATGGATAAATTTGATGATGTATTGAAGGAAGTGCCAAAGGTGCGTGAAGACTTTGGTTATCCGCCACTGGTAACACCTTCCAGCCAAATTGTGGGAACGCAGGCAGTTCTTAACGTTCTCATGGGTGAAAGGTACAAGATGGTCCCCAATGAGGCAAGACAGTTGGTTAAGGGCATGTATGGTAAGACCACTGTTCCCATCAAGGAAGAGGTTGTGAAGAAAATCTTAGGTGATGAGGAACAAGTGACCGTGAGGCCGGCTGACCTGATTAAACCCGAATTGGAACAGGCGAGAAAGGACTGTGCCGTCTACATGGAACAGGAAGAAGATGTGTTGACACAGGCATTCTTCCCCAAGGTAGCACAGGACTTCTTCAAATCGAGAGCGGCAAAGAAATACAAGTTGGACTTTAACTTGTTGGATGAAGAGAACTCCGTATATCCGGTGTAAGATGTGAATAGAAGGAAGAAGATAATAATTGCATTATTGTTAATTGGATTGGGTGCCATTGAGTTTCCCGGTGTGTTCTTCATCAAGAACCAAGTGCACCCATTCATCTTCGGATTTCCGTTTATCTACGGTTATGTCATCCTATGGTGGGCATATCTGTGTTGCGTGCTTTTCTATGCCTACAAGACAGGATGGGGCAGAAAGCCGTTTATTTCGAGAGACTCTGGTTAAACTTGTAACCAACTCCTCGAACGGTGATAATAAATTTAGGGCTCTCCGGATTGGGCTCTATTTTTTTACGAAGATTACTAATATAGACCATGACGGTTTTCGTGTCATTGTCCATGCATTGGGCTTTCCAAACCTTTTCAAATATCTGCTTTGCGGAGAAAACCTTTCTGGGATTTTCAATGAGCATCTTGAGAATTTCAAATTCGATGGTGGTCAAGCTTACCTCTTTGTTGCCGATGAACAGTTCGTAGGTGTCAAAATCAATTTTCAAATCATCAAATTGATAAATGTGTTCCCGCAGTTCCGTAGGGTCCATGGAATAATTGTTCCTTCTTCTCAAGTGCGCCTTGATTCTTGCAATCAATTCCCCAGGCATGAAGGGCTTCGTCATATAATCGTCCCCTCCGGAAGAAAGAGCGATGATCTTGTCAATTTCCTGGGTTTTGCAGCTCAAAAAAATGATCGGAGCTTCACTGATCTTTCGGATTTCCAAGCAGAGGGCGGGACCTTCTATGTCGGGAAGCATGACATCCAAAATAATGAGATCCGGATTTTCTTCCCGGATGAGATCCAACCCACCTTTGCCGTCATAGGCGGAGAAGGGTTCAAATTGGTTGTTGATCAAATAGGAAGAGACCAGTTTATTGATGGCTTTTTCATCATCGATGATTAATATTTTTTCCTTGGCCATTGTTTTTTGCTCCTTAATATACGTTGTAAAGGGGTATGGTAAAGGTGAATGTACATCCGGCATCGGAATTGTTGGATGCCTCAATGGTACCGTTATGAGACTTGATGATTTCCGAGGAAATGGTCAAACCTAAGCCACGACCCGGTTTTCCAACACCATGACCTCGATAGAATCGCTCAAAGATATGTCGGATATCTTCCTCGGGAATACCGGGTCCGTTGTCCTTTACGGATACTAGAAAGTTTTCTCGATCCTTATCCAAAGTAAAGCTGATGTCCAACTTGGAATTCCCCTCCGTATACTTATCCGCATTGGACAGTAAGTTGGAGAAGACCTGACGGATGCGCATTTCATCTGCCACAATCCATTGATCTGCTAAGCCGTCCTCATCGAAAAATAGAGAGATCTCGTGATCCGTTGCGGCGATGTCGTTTACATATCCTGAGATGAGGTTCCGGCATAGCTCCGGTAACATGCAAGTCATAAAGTTAAAGGAAAATTGGTTTGTCTCCATCTTGGACAGTTCATCCAGATCATCGATCAGATTTTTTAGGGTCATAGTCTTACCGGTAATGATGTCCATGGCATTGTTTATATCTTCCGGTTCTTTTATTATACCATCATTTAAGGCGGTGAGGTAGCCGGCAATGGAGGTTACCGGTGTACGAAGCTCGTGGGAGATATAGGAAAGAAGCAAATCCCTTGACTCCTTGGCTTTAATCTGTTCCAACTGTGCGGATTTCATTTCCGTGATATTTCGGAGGATACACTCCACGGCAACAAGGTTTCCTTCCTTGTCGTGGACCAAGGAGGAATTGATTTCACCCCAAAAGGTGGTGCCGTCTTTACGAATAATCTTGAAGATATCACCACCGTCCTGGAGAATCTGACCCCGGAAGATATCCGTGATTTCTTCTAAGTACTCCGGTTCAACCAGATCCACATACTGGCGAGGATTTTTGTAGAAATGCTTTTCGGAATAACCGGTCATTTCCCGAATGGAAGGTGTCACATATTCAAAGGCTTCATAGGGGACGAACTTGTAATAAAGGATTGCATCCTTTGCGTTATCCACAACCTTCTTGTATAAATACTCTTCCAGATCATGCTCTCTGGTAATATGCTGGATGTAGACAATCAGTATACTGAAGTGCAGGAGAACAGCCAAAATCAATTCCCCTATATAGAGAATGTAGTTTTCGCTCCAATGCTGCTCCAGTATCATGAGGGTTGGGTTGCCGAATCCCCAAAGGAGGAAGGCACCCGTAATAATTAAACGCTCGAAATACGGCATATTCCAACGTTTAATGATGTTATAGCAAATAGATCCTGCGATGAAAAATTGAAACACCGTCACCGGATAGTACATGGTCAATAGGTCGAAATTATAAAATGTGACGATGAAGGATAAGACCACCATGTATAAGGAAAATCGATACCAGTAACCGGGTATCTGCAGGTGCATGAAATTGTAAACACCGGAGAGGAGAAACAACAAATTGTACATGTCCACTACCTTGCGCATCTCCAAATAAGGAAGATGTCCCGTCTGATTGTAAATCAGCAGGAAAACCAAACTTAGGGAGAGGGCAAGCCAAGAGAACCCCCACGGCTTCATGAACTGCATTTTGTTCTTGCGATACAAATAGAAGTAGGAGAAGGAGATTACAATAGTGATGATGATGAATCCAATTGTGATACTGCTATGCAAGGGATGTTCCTTTCTATTCCTTCGGTATATTATATGCTATTTTTGTGATAGAATAAAGGCATATTAAAGAAGGAGAAACACATGCCTCTCAGTTCCGTCATCTTACTTATTACCTGTGCATTCATGTTCGCGCCCCTTTTTTTTGCTGAAATCGCAAGAGTGAAAGCACTTCCCACGGGGGAAAACTTTTTTCTGCAAAGTAGGACATTGGGGATATTTCCCATGTATGCCACGGTCTTTGCCACATGGATGAGTGCCTTTGCCTTTATGGGAGGGATATCTTATTTCTACGAACAAGGACCCATCTACATGACAACGGTGGGCTGGGATGCTTTGTTCGCCTTGCTCTTCTATGTGGTGGGAAGAAGGATATGGTTCTACGGGAAGATTAATGGACACATTACGGCAACGGATTTTTTTCAAGATATCTACGGTTCGGAAAAGCTTAATATTCTTGTAACCATCATCAGCTTTATCTTCACAACCTTATATCTGGAACTACAGTTGGTTGGAGGTCTGCTTCTCATTGAAGTGGCCACCAAGGGGTATATTTCCTGGCAGGTAAGTGGCTTGCTCTTCTTCGTCATTTTGGTGATTTACCTTTGGGCCGGCGGTTTGCGTGCCGTGACCATGGCCGATGCCTTCTATGCGATGTTCATTATTGTGACCATATTAGCATCGGGTTTGTTTCTCATGCGGTTCGCCGGAGGCACAGAATATGTATTCAAAGAGGTGATGAAAAAAGGGATGGAATATGTGACCTTGAATAGTTCGGGAAGAAGCATTCTTTGGATTTGTCTGTTTATTATTGTCCCCGTTGGGGCATTTATGGGGCCTCAGATGTGGATTAGAAACCATGCGGCCAAGGAAGAGAGAAACTTTGAAATCCTTCCCTTGCTTCTCTGCCTTTCCTCCATCATTTGTGTCGGCACTTTTTTTGCCGGAAATGCCGGGCTTGTCTTGGAGCCTGACATGGAAAATACGGATGCTCTTATAGCTACCCTCATGCTGAAGTATGCCAATCCAATATTTTGCACGCTGATTTTTCTAGGCATAGCTGCAACTATCTTCTCGACTGCAAACTCTCAAATACATGCCATGTCTACGATGTTTACGGTGGATATTTATAAGAGGTTCTTCTCGAAAAACCTACCCGAGAGATCCATTGTTTCTGTAGCAAAGTGGTCAGTTCTATTCATCTCTGCCATTGCCTACCTCATACTTCTTGTTATCCCCCAAAGTATCTTTGATATGGGAACATTGGCATTGGGAGGCTTGTCACAGCTCATTGTCCCTGTAGTGGGGGCACTTTTTTGGAAAAACTCTACAGGGAAAGGTGCAATATGGGGATTGTTTCTTGGTGAGCTTATCTTCCTGTTCTTAGTATTTTTTAGCCCTTTAAATAACAGTTACTGTGGGGTGATTGGGTTGGCAGTGAACGGAATTGCCTTTATTACTGCCAGCATCGCATTGCAACCGGAGCAGGAAACAAAAGATAAAATCATTGAGTATAGGAAACTTTTTTTGAACACGCAAAAGTAACCTTAAGAACAGGTTAAGGTAAGGATAAAGTTTAGTTAAAAAGGGGCCGTTCATATAGCCAATACCCTTTTTTTGCTTTAGACTTTATTCAGGTAAAGAATTTTTATGTGAAAGGAGGAAACAAGATGACTATCATCGGATTACCCGCAGTCTCATTCTTTGCTTTTTTAAGTTGGCCTTTTTTATATATTGTATTAGCATTTGTGGTTTATGCAATTATGGCCAAACAAGATGCGAAAATTGATGACTCAGAGTTCGAACAGAGTTTGAAAGGAAGACATGGGGAGGGAGGTGCTGATCAGTGAGTATAGAAATTGTTGTATTAATTATTTACTTTGTAGGTATGATCGGCATGGGCCTCTACTGGAACAAGAGAGCAAAAAAAGCGGAAGACTTTATGTTAGGCGGTCGTTCCATGGGACCTCTGGTAACTGCTCTTACACTTCAGACGACAGCAATGAGTGGCTACATGTTCATGGGTGGACCGGCTTTGGCTTATTCCATTGGTTGGTTTGCTGTATTTTATGCTGTTGGAGATGCCGGCGGCGGATTAATCAACGTTTCTGTTTTAGGACGTAGAATGAGAAGACTTTCTCAACTATTGGATGCCATATCACCTATTGAATATCTTGAAAAAAGATATCAATCCATTCCTGTTAAAATTATTGCGGTAGCGATTGCCATTTTCGGTCTCAGTGGATACGTGCTTGCACAATTCTTGGCGTCCGGTAAAACAATGGTCAGCCTCTTCGGTTTTCCGCTGGAAGCAGGGCTGGTTGTAGGAGTCACAGTTATCCTTATCTACACCTTCGTGGGAGGTTACTTCGCAGTTGCTTGGACAGATGTTATCCAAGGCTTCATCATGATTAGCGCCCTCATTGGCGTATTGATTTTGTCACTGGTTGAAATTGGTGGCTTCAACGGGTTAAACTCAAAACTGGCAGCAATTGATCCTACATACTTAAGTGTTTGGGGTAAAGACCTTCAATACGAAGGTGCTTATGGTATGATTGCAGGCGCTATCTTAATTTACCTTATCGGTTACATGGGATTACCTCATTGCGTCAACAAACACATGGCCATGGAGAGTCCAAAGGTAGCTAAGACTACCGTCGTTTATGCAACAATCTGGACACAATTGTTCTGCTTCACACCATATATCCTTGGTCTGATTGGAATTATCATGCTACCCGGAATGGACATTGCATCCAACGAACATGAAATGGTAATTCCCAGACTGGCAGACATGATGTTCCCGGGAGTTATTTCAGCTGTGGTACTGACAGCTATCATGTCAGCTATCATGAGTACTGTTGCAGCCTTGTTGCTGCTGGTTGGAACCCTAGTTTCCATCGACTTTTATAAGAGATGGCTTAGACCCAATGCATCCGACAAAAGCGTTGTACTGGTTTCCAGAATGTCCATCATTGCTGTTGGTATCGTAGGAATCACCATCGCAATTCTTCAACCACCTGGTGTATTTGGCTTGGTTGTCTTCTCCTTCGGAGTAATGGCAGCTGCATTTTTACCCAGCTATGTCTGTGCTGTGTGGTGGCCAAAGGCAAATGCTACTGGTTCCAGCGTGTCCATGGTATTGGGCGGAGGGACGGCTTTCTTCTGGACATTGTTGGAAATGGAAGCGAAAACAGATATTCATTCCTTCCTGGCAGGAGTTGTTATTTCTTCCATCGCAATGGTAATCTTCAGCAACTTTGGAAAGCCCACTTCTCCGGAAATGATTGCCTTGGTGGAGAAGAGCAAGGGAAAGAAAGCATCGATTTCTCCCAAGCTGCAAGCTGCTACTTCAACCCAGATGTCTGCTGAAAATAATGCGATATCCAAGTTCATGACCCAAAACAACTATCTTGAAGAAAGAGGATTTCAGCTGACATGCTAATTCTAACCGTAAAAAATTGCTATACGGAAGAGGAAGCGGAGGGGATTGTTCGCAATACCGATCGTCGCGTCAATATCATCAAGACGGTACCCATCTACTATCCTTATTATCGTTTACGATACAGATTGGTGGTAGGAGGAAAAACATGGGCGAAGCTCAACAAACTTTCAGACTGTATTATCGATATGGCCGACGGCAGAGCCGCTGAAGTCAGAGGTGAGCCGGTCTATGAAGAAATAGACGTTGACGAAAGGGATGTTGTGGATATCCGGATATCCAAGGAAGAGTGCTATAAAAAGAGTCATGACTTTGTTCTGAAACTATATTTGAATAAGGCGAAACTCATGCATGTGCCCGGAATGGAAATTATTTCCGAGGAACAGTTTTACAAGAAGTTTTACATTATTCACTGTAAGGACAAAGACGATATGGACTACTTCCTCATGGTAGACTCCATAGAAGGAGAAATATCCATTTTGGATTCTTAAACAAAACTATATAAGAAACGTGCTCGGCATTGCTTATGTCGAGCACGTTTCTTATGGTAAAAGTGCATTTACTTTTTCTTTTTCTTGTTCTTACTTCTGCCGGTGGACGGGGTTGCTGCACTCTTCCCCATAGATGGAGGAGGTGCATCGATGCGCTTTCGTTTCAGCGCTTCGTAGAACAATTTTTTATTATCAAAGGATATATATTTCGTGAAGTTGACCCGTTTATATAGGTCTATCAAGTTTCCTTCGCCCATAAATCTCTTCACATCAAAGGTCATTCTGAGCAATTTTGCTACGGCAAGAGTGTTGCGATCGGTAATATCGCCGGATAATCTCTTCATGGCTTTCTTCAGCAAATTAATTGTTACGAGAAGCCAGACGATGATGAAAATAAGGATATAGGGGGTTATGGTTACCATATACTCTTTCACCAAACCGGCAGTTCCGGAATTTGGTAGGGTAAAGTAAATCATCAGCAATGCGGCAACCAGTAGTACAACTTTATTTCTGCTCATAGTAAACCTCCATGGGGATAGTATATCAAAAACAAGGACTGTTTCATATTAGTTTTTATTTTGTACTGGAATATATATTGCAGTAGCAGTATCATAGAAGAAAATAGCATCGAAGATCGACTCACATTAATATGGTTGTATCACTTTATTTCAGAAAGGCGGTTGATGATGAAACGAAAACTATTCGCTGGTATGTTGGTTGTGGTATTCCTCTTTAGCATGACCTTGGCAGGATGTAGCAAAGGAGGAGACGGTGGTGATGAAGACAAAATCACTGTTGATTCAGAGCTGTCCATGGCTCCGGAGGTAGAAGCATATCTGCAAAACATTGATACGGACTACGCTTACGGCATAGCGGAAACATTGTCCTACGATGAAAAGTATCAAGATAACCAGCTGGGCTGGAGGACGGCCGGTTCCGATGCGGAGCATGCAGCGGCAGATTATCTAGTGGGAGAAATGGAAGCCTTGGAATTGGAAGAGGTGGAGAAGAGTCCCGCAAAGGTGGACAAATTCCAATTCAACAGTTCCAGCCTAACGGTGGAAGGAACGGAAATCGACTTGATGCCCGCTTCCTACCAAGCAAGCGGCACCGATGAAGCCGGTATTACGGCGGAGATTGTGGACTGTGGCACCGGCTTTGAAGCGGACTATGAAGGAAAAGACGTTGCAGGTAAAATCGTTTTGGTTGGGGTTAACCAAGCCGATGAATCTTGGATCAGCGGTTATATCCTGCAAGCCCATGAAAAGGGAGCTGCAGCTCTGGTAACCTATTCTGTGGGCGGTTATGGGGAAGCCAATGATGATACGGTCAACGTGCAGGACATCTGCAGCGACGATCTTCTTCCCACGGTAGCTATCAGCGCCAATGAGGCAAAGGAAATCCAAGCGGCCCTCAAGGATAAGAACAACATGGGCACCCTTAAGGTGGATGCCGTATTGGAAAAGGGCGGCGGTACGACTTACAATGTAATTGGGAAGATCAAAGGCAAGAGTTCCGATCAGCAGATTATCGTATCTGCTCACTATGACAAGTATTGGTATGGTTTCCAAGATGACTCCGCTGCTATCGGCGTGGTGCTGGCTATGGCTAAGGCGATGAAGGATTCCGAATATGTGCCGGAGAATGACATTGTCTTTGTCTGTCATGGTGCAGAAGAGTGGGGTGCTTCCAATACTCCCTTTGACTGGACGACGGGAGCTTGGAGGAACATCACAGAAGTCAACCCGGATTGGGCCGGGAAAACCATTGCTATGTTCAATTTTGAACTCCCTGCATTTGATGACGGATCGGAGAAGTTGACCGTGGCTAACGTCCCGGAATTCAGATATTTTACGGAGGGATTTGTCAATGATTCCGGCTTGGTTTATCCAACGGGTAAGGTTGCCTCTGTGGAAGCCAAGAGCATCAATACAGATACCATGGAAGACGGGGTGTCCTACCGATGGGCAGGGGTTCCCTATTTCGTCAACTCCTTCCAGGCAGAGGAGTTTATGAAGGATAAGTATCATACTTCCGAAGACAACAAGGATACTTGGGACGAAGAAGTGATTCGCAGCAATCTGAACCTCTACGGAGCTATGGCCATATATGTGGATAAGACGCCGGCATTGGAGTTGAACTTCCTGGGAATCTGTGATGACATGGAAGAAGCCCTCAATGAAGACAGTGCGGCAGCTGCCGGAGCGGATGCAGAAGGTTATAAGGCGGCCCTAGAAGAGCTGAGAGCCGGAGCGGAGGCCAATAATGCTAAGATTGCAGATATCAACGAGCGCTATGAAAAGGCGGTAGCGGAGGAAGCTTCTGAAGAGGAAATACAGAAGATTAGAGATGAGGGAAAGGCAATAAACAAGAAAAATCTTGCCGCATTCCTCTTTGTGCAACAGAACTTTATGTACTGTGATGATTGGGGAGTAAATATCCGTCATGCAGGTATCGACAAGAACATTGCTGCCCTAAACGGAACCATAGAAGGGTTGAAGAACAAGGAATTGTATGCGGAAGATGAAGAATCGGGAGCTTTGGATAATGCATATAACTTAAACGGTGTGGTGGACTACAACTACTACATCTTCAGTGAGAGTGCAGCAAAGGCAGCTTTGACAAAGTACGATCCGGAGATTCTTCCCAAGGAACTCTCCTTCTGGGCTACAGACCGACTTATCCCTGTGGTTTATGTGGGTGATACCACCTATCAGTTGGTACAGCATGCCAATGCAGGTACGGAAGATCAAATCGACTATGACGGTGCCATCGCCGCATATCAAACGGCACTGGATCATTGCAACGTTGATTTGAAGGCTGCCATAGCCGGAGAAATTGACAGTATGAAGGAATTGGTTAAGTTGCTGTAAATCACCGGCGAAGGATAGCAAGAAGACGGATCATATCATCAGGCAGGGGCGCTTCCAATCGGAGGCGCTCCTTTGTAATGGGATGATCAAAGGATAAGAAGCAAGCGTGAAGTGCTTGGCGATCCATTAAGTGAATGGCTTCGCCACCATAGAGGTAGTCGCCTACGATGGGGTAACCAAGATGGTTCATGTGCACACGAATTTGATGGGTTCGGCCGGTTTCCAAGAGTAGGTCCAGAAGGGCATATTCATTTGTTCCCCGGTGAAAGACTTCCAATACCTCATAGTGGGTCACGCAGGGTCGACCATCCTCCATAACACCTCTTCTCGGGTGCTCCGGGTCCGGTCTACCTATGGGTGCATCTACAGTAGCCTTCATACCAACGGGTCCCGGAATCCCCTTAACCACGGCTAAATACCGTTTTTCTACCTTGCCTGCCTGTTGTTGTTTCACATAGTCATCCTGAGCATGGGAGTTCTTGGCCAGAACTAAGAGGCCGGAAGTGTCCATGTCCAGTCTGTTAATGAATCGGATTTTAAACTCCTGATGGGTACCCAACATGTATTGTGCAATGCCCCCGGCGATGGTGTGCGTGGGTCTGCTGTGGGTAGGATGAACCACGATGCCCGGCTGCTTGTTGATGACCAACAAATCATCGTCTTCAAAAACGGGGGAAATAGGGATGGGTTCAGGAGTAAAGTAACTTTTCTCTTCCGGGAGAACGACCAATAGCTCATCTCCTTCCCGAGGGACCATCTTTCCGTTAATGGGAACCCCGTTGAGAAAGGCGGTTTTTTCTTTCTTAATCTTCGTGCGCAGACGAGCGGAGAACCGGAAGTGACGACGAAGAAGCCCCGAACAGCGGAGCTTCTCTTCAACATCTTCCTTTGTCACAATATGCTTAAATTCCGTCATTATAAAAACTTTGTCTTAACCTTGTTCCAGAAATCGTAGGTTTCAAATCGCAGCAGATTGACCACCGTGTCGGAAAACTCGACTCTTATATGCTTTGTATCTTCATACTTGGTTTCAATTCCATCGCATAAAATATACACGGTGCTGTCTCTTCCTTCTTCGGGAACCACATTGAGCGTCAAATCCGGTGGAAGCAGTATACTGGAAGTGAAGGACCGGTATGCCGTGGTATTCATAGGAGCAATGGGCGTCACTTGCAGCAACTTCAAACGGGGGTCTACGATGGAGCCGCCGAGGGAGTAGTTGTAAGCGGTACTGCCTGCAGAGGTAGCGATGAGGATGCCGTCTCCGCTGAACCGTTCGATAAAACTGTCTCCAATGGAGATGTCAAAGTGAACGGTATAGGAATTTCCCCCTCGAAGGACCACTTCGTTGAAGCCCTTGTGGACAAATTCTCCCTGCGGTGTTCGGACCGTCGCCTGAACGGCAGTGGTCGGTTGGAGCTGAAATTTCTTTGCCTTGTAGTTATGGATAAACTCGTCCAACTGGTCCGGCGATATTTCTTGGAAAAACCCAAGATGTCCGGTGTTGATGCCGATGATGGGCACGTCAGGAAAGTCGTACTTCTGTATCGCCTGTAAGGTAGCGCCGTCGCCGCCGATGGTTACTAGGAGCTCCACCGATGCATGGTAGTCATCCCGCACTTCAAAGCCGTTGCTTTCCAGCTTGTCCTTCAGCAACCCATAGGTATCCTTGGACGCCTTCGTATTATTGGTATATATGCTGATGATTCTCTTATTCATGGCTCAATACTACACCAACTCATCCAATTCATCAACCAGCTTTGCAAAGGTTTTCATCGCTGCCTCCACCGGAGCGGGTGTACCCATATCCACACCTGCGATTTTCAGCAGGTCGATGGGATAACCGCTTTCGCCGGTCTTTAGGAAGTCAATATAGTCATCAGGTCCCTGTTTCAAGATGATATCGGAGATTGCCGCTGCCGCAGAGTACCCTGTCGCGTATTTGTACACGTAGAAGGCTCTATAGAAGTGGGGAATTCTGGACCATTCGTATTGAATATAGGGGTCGTCGGATAGGGCATCCCCAAAGTATCGCTTGTTGAGCTTTGCGTATTCACTGCACAACCACTGTGCTGTCAGCGGGTTGCCTTCCTCTACTGCCTTGTGGGTCATGTCCTCAAACTCGGCAAACATGGTTTGACGGAATAGGGTGGTGCGGAAGCTTTCAATGTGCATATTGAGAAGATACTTCTTCATCTCCGGGTCCTTTTCAACCGAGAGAAGGTGCTTCATCAACAGATTCTCATTGACGGTGGAGGCCACTTCAGCTGTAAAGATGGAATGTCCGCCGTAAAGGAAGGGCTGGGACGCCCTGGTGTAGTAGGAATGCATGGAGTGCCCCATTTCGTGGGCAACGGTGAATACATCTTTCAGGGTGTCCGTGTAGTTGAGAAGAACGTAGGGCTTGCTGTCGTAGCTGCCAAAGCTGTAGGCACCGCTGGTCTTTCCTTCGTTCTCATAAACGTCAATCCAACCGTCCTGCAAAGCTTGGGATAGGGCAGACATGTAGTCTTCTCCCAAAGGTGTCAGTCCTTCTTTCATAATCTCCAGCCCCTCTTCATAGGGAACATCCCTTTGGGGAAGGGCAATCAGCGGCACGTAGACATCGTGCATCTTCAGTTGGTCTACCCCCAGAAGTCGTTTTCGGATTTCCATGTATTTGTGAAGGGCAGGAAGGTTCTCGTTTACGTTTTTCACCAGGTTATCGTAGACTTCCCCGGGAATATTGTCTCCGGAGAGGGCAGCGCTTCTGGCTGAATCATATTTTCTAATCCGAGCGGAGACCACGTCGGTCTTCGTGTTGTAGTTGTAGGCGGTGGCAATGGTATTGATGAGCTCTTGGTAAGCCTGATACATTGCAGTAAACGCTGCTTCTCGCACATCCCGGTTTTGGCTTTCCATAAAGGTGATGTAGTTGCCATGGGTCAGTTCCACCTGCTCTCCATCTTCTCCTTTGATGGTGCCGAACTTCAGGTCCGCATTGTTGAGCATGGTGAAGATATCATTGGTGGCGGAGGTAATCTCACCCATCTGTGCCAGAATGTTCTCTTCTTCCTTTGTCAAGATATGTGCCTTTTGGCGAAGTGTGTTTTCCATGGCAAAGCGATAGATGGAGAGGGGGGGCGTCTCGTCAATAAAGCCCATGATTTTCTCTTCTCCCGCTTCCAAAATCTCCGGCGTCACAAAGGAGGTCAAGGCACTTACCTTTGCCATTGCCGCCATGGCTTGGTCGCACATGGCTTGGTATTTTTCTTCTCGGTTATCCTCGTCTCTTCTCATACGGGCATAGACAAAGACCTTCTCCAGGACTTGCCACAGCTCATCTCGAAACTTGAGGGATTCCAAAAAGGTTTCACTGTTTTCTGTGAGCCGACCTTCATATTTCCCGTATTCCTCAGCCAAAGAAATGGCCCGATTCAGGTCTTCTTCCCACTTCTCCTCAGCGGGATACATGTCCTCAATGGTCCACTTATATTGCGAATCTATATCTTTTCTGTTCTTGAAAGTTTTTGCCATAATTGCCTCCATATTTACTTTACTTTTGGAATGATGTAGAATATATTATACCACGGAAAAGGAAAGGATTACACAATGGATAATAGGCCTATCGGCTTTTTCGACTCCGGTCTTGGCGGGTTGACATGCATTCCTCATCTGATGAAGAGACTGCCGGAAGAAAAAATCATATACTTTGGTGACACGGCCAGAACCCCCTACGGATCAAAGGCTGTTTCCACCATTAAAGCCTTTTCCGGTCAGATTGCTGACTTTTTGGTGAAGCAGGATGTGAAGATGATTGTCATCGCATGCAACACGGTGAGTGCCACATGTCTTACGGAACTGCGCGAGAGACATCCTCAAGTCCCCGTTTTGGGCATTATTGAACCGGCTGCGCAAAAGGTGGCAAAAATCTGTGGTGGAATGAATCGCATTGGCGTCATCGGTACGAAGGTTACGGTGTCCAGCCATACCTATAAGAAGATGATAGGGGCCATGAGTTCGGAGTTAAAGATATTCGAAACGGCCTGTCCGGCATTTGTGCCCCTGATTGAAGAGGGCATTATTAACAGTGATATTATGGATTTGACCATTCGCCACTACATGAGTGATTTTATATTGGAGAATCGACTGGATACTTTGGTGCTGGGCTGTACCCACTACCCGTTGATTCGCCATCATATCGAGCGAATGTATCCCAACCTGCACATCATCGATCCTTCCGCGGAAATCGTAGACAGCTTGGAGGGGATATTGACGAAAGAGGATATGCTTGCAAGTGGGTCGAAATGGGAGAATGTGTTTTATGCCAGCGATCTTTCCGATAATTTTACCGGAATGATTGATCGGATTTTTCATGAGACAGAGGTAAAGGTTAAGTTCAAGAACTTGGACGTGGAAGAAGTATAATAGCAAGCAGGAGGTGGGATTGTTGGATTTACAGGAATTACTGGAGATGTTGGGCATAGAGGAGCCGGAGGAATTCGAATACTACGAAAATTTTGCTGACCTGGTGGAAAGCGATGAAGAGATATCAGCGGATGTTTTAGCCGCGCTCTTTTCCGATACGGATCCTGTGGTGGTCAGCGATATTATCGAGCAATATTTCGATGATATGTTGGAAACCCTCCCGCAGGATGTACAGGATATTCATCTGTTGGTAGAAAATATCAAGCTTTCTCTCATGGGACTTTTGAAATCCGGGGATGATGAGAAAACAATCATGGATTTTGCCGAGGAAGTGAGCAAGTTCCGTGTTTGGTACTCCTTTGAATCTGCAGTGGAGTGTACCAATACGGAAACCGGGGAGGATAAGGTGCTTCCCTTGAGAGATGCCTTAACTCTGGTGCGACTGGAAAAATTGGGAGAAGAAGAGTACTCCTATGACTTCACCGAATCCTTGGACTATGAATTGGAAGACTACATAATGAGTTTTGCCGATTTAGCCAGAGTGGATGAGGAGGAGGAAGAAGACCTGCTTCAAAACGGATACGTTCTGGACGAAGAGGTGGAGGATTAATTTTTTTGAAGAAGCAAGGATTACATGCGCTAAGTGTTGCATTTATGTGTGTAGGAACGGTCATGGGTGCAGGCTTTGCTTCGGGAAGAGAGATATGGCAATTCTTTGGAGTCTTCGGCAATTGGGCTTGGCTGGGTGTCTTTGTCGTTGGACTGCTTTTTATTGCTGTAGGTGTCATGACCGGTCTGGTCTCTCAAAGGATACAGAGTGCCGATCTGGGAAGAATCATCGTGCCGGGAAGGAATCCGGTTGCCATTAAACTGGTTGGGCACTTCATGGGGTTTTTGCTCTTTACGGTACTGATTACCATGTCTGCTGCCGGAGGAGCCTTGTTTTATCAGCAGTTCGGATTGCCACGCGTGCTGGGCGGTGGAATCATCATCTTCTTCGTGACCTTGACCGTATTGGAAGGCTTTGGCAGAGTGGCCGGTGTCTTTCGGATGATTATGCCCCTGCTGGTGACGATTATCCTTCTGGTCTGTTTGGGGGTTTTGATTTCCGACCTTCCCCCGGGAAGCATGGAGGCAGAGATGAAACCAAGCCCTTTGGCTTCCCATTGGTTGTTGTCGGCAGTTCTCTACCTTTCTTACAATGTATTGGCCATTATACCTATTGTAGCCACAGCTTCCCTCCATGCCAAAAGCAGGCGACATGCCATCGGAGGTGCGGCACTGGGTGGATTGTTTCTAGCGCTGCTTGCCTTTTCCTTGGTTGCTGCCATGAGGACGGATCCTTCCATGTCCCAAACAATGGATATGCCCATGCTGGCATTTGCGGAAAGGCTGTCCCCATGGGTAAACGTAATGTACGGCGGCGTGATGCTCTTTGCCATTTACGCCTCAGCAACGGGGAATTACTATAACTTTACACTGCGATTGAAGGCATCGCCCAAAAGGAAAACCAAGATTATTCTCATTGCATGTTTGGGCTTTCTCTTGGGCCTGATGGGCTTCAAGAATGTGGTTGCATACATGTTTCCACTGGAAGGATTTGTAGGCATCGCCATCATCGTACTCCTGACGATTAATTTTGTGCAGGTGGTGAAGAGGAAGGACAAGAAAGGGATAGACGAGGATGTTCGAGAACTTTAAAGGATATGACCGGTTTGATTTCCCCAAGGGGATTATTCGCGTGACCGCAGGCCTGGGCGGCGAGTCCTTCCTGATTATGGGAAGGGATAAGACGGCCCTCTATGACTGCGGTATGGCTTATTGTGGGGAGAAACTGGTAAAAAATATAGAGGAAAAGCTGGGTCAACGGTCGCTGGACTATGTCGTCCTCAGTCACACCCACTATGATCATCTGGGGGCATTGACCTATGTTAGAAAGCGGTGGCCACAAGCAACGGTTTACGGTGCCGCCCATGGACAAAGGGTGTTGCAACGACCGGGAGCAATCAAGGTCATCGGCTCTTTGGGCGGAGCTGCAGCAGAAGCCTATACCCAAGGACGAGTGACCCAAGTTCCCACAGATGGTTTGGCCATCGATAAGGTTCTACAGGATGGAGATTCACTGGAACTGGGGGATCAAACCATCGTGGCATTGGAAACCAAAGGACACACAGATTGCTCCATGACCTATGTCTTGGAACCGGAAGGCATTATGATTGCCAGCGAATCCACCGGTGTCTTTGAGGAAGAGGGGAAGCTACACACGGCAATTCTCAAAAGTTTTGATGATGCCATGGCTTCACTGGAGAAATGCAGGAACTACGGACCTAAGATAATCATCAACCCGCACTATGGAGTCATTCCGCCTTTCTACATCGATGCATACTGGAAGTTGTTTGAGAAAACTGCGCGATATGAAAAGGAATATATGGATGCCCTTTGGAAAAGGAAGCTTACCATGGATGAAATGCTCATGGAATACAAAGAGCACTTCTGGCAGGAAGAGAGGCAAAAGGAACAACCCTTGGAAGCCTTCATGGTCAACGCAGAGCGCATCATTCAAGCATATGAACCGAAATAACGGACGCAATGGAGATAAATATGGAAATAGGAAACAAAGAAAAAGTGGATTTTTTGCCGGTGTTGCTGGCAAGCGATATCAATGTGTACAGCATGGGGCGTGCCTTTCATGAGGCTTACGGCATTCGTTCCCTCATGGTGGCACGGGAGTTGTCCGGTGCGGTGCTGCACACAAGGATTTTGGATTTCTGGCAGGAACCCAAGTTAAATGAGACGGATACCTTTTTGAAAACCATGGATCAAATCTACGAAAAGCACGGCGGGGAAAAGAAACTCATCCTCATAGGTTGCGCCGACCACTATGTGAGACTCATAGCGGAAAACAAGGAACGACTGAAGGACCGGTTCATTCTTCCCTATACGGACTTGCATATCATGGACAACATCATCCTAAAGGAAACCTTCTACGGCCTTTGCGACCAATATGGGCTGGACTATGCGGCTACCTTTATTCATACCCCAACCACCGGCTATGATTATCAGTTGGATTTTGGATTTCCGGTAGTGCTGAAAGCTTCCGACAGTGTGAAATACCACAGCCACAAGTTCGAAGGCTTTCACAAGGTATTCTTCATCCACACCAGAGAGGAACTGGACGAGACCTTGAAAAAGGTCTATGAGGCGGGCTACGACGACAACATGATCATCCAGGACATGATTCCCGGAGAAGATGCTTGTATTTACGATCTTCACGTATACACGGGAAGTGACCACAAGGTCAAGATGATGAACTTCGGCAATGTGGTCTTGGAAGAGCACACGCCAACGGCCATTGGAAACAATGCGGCCACCTTGGTGGATTACAATCAGGAAGTGATGAAGAAGATCAAGAACTTTCTGGAAGGTATCGGCTTTGAAGGACTCTGTGACTGTGACCTGAAATACGATGAGAGAGACGGAAAGTATAAGATGCTGGAAATCAATATTCGCCAAGGCAGAAGCCACTACCGAGTGACCGGTGGCGGAGATAATTTAGCAAAGCTCATCGTGGATGACTATGTGTATAAAAGGGAAATACAGGGTACAAAGTATGTCAAAGAGCCGTTTTTCTGGCACGCCGTACCCTTGGGTGTGGTGTATAAATACGTAAAGGACAAGAAAAAGGTGGAGGAAATCAAAGCCTTGGTAAAGGCGGGCAAGTCCTGCAATTCGCTGTTTTACAGCAAGGACATGTCCCTAAAACGGCGGATATATCTGACACTGCGCAACATCAACATGTATCGAAAGTACAAGAAGTACTTTTAGAATGGGGGACAATATGATCACACTGAAAAAGCTGGATCAGGGAATCACTTTGGTTACCGAGAAGATGGAAAACATGAAATCGGCAAGTATAGGAATCTGGATCAAAGCCGGGGCAGTCAATGAAGCACCGGAAATTGCCGGGATTTCTCACTTTATCGAGCATATGATGTTCAAGGGGACAAAGAACAGAACGGCAAAAGAAATCGCCGAGGATGTGGATAAAATCGGTGCACAGATCAATGCCTTCACCGGAAAGGAAGCGACTTGCTATTACATAAAAACCCTTGGATCTAACATTGGAAGATCCTTTGAAATCCTCTTTGACATGTTCAACGACTCCGTTTTTGACAGGGAGGAAATGGAGCGGGAAAAGTTGGTCATCTACGAAGAAATGAAGATGATACAGGACTCTCCCGATGAAGATGCCCACGATATTATTTGTGAGCTGGTCTTCCAAAAGGACCCTATTGGTCATTCCATCATCGGCAACACAGAATCCTTGGGGAGCATCGACAGGGACATTCTCTTGAAATACATTGACGAACAATATACCAAGGATAGCATTGTCATCTCCGTGACGGGAAACTTTGACCAAGGAGAAGTGGAGGAAATCATCGGAGAAAAGCTGGGAGATATAAAGGCTGAAAAAGCAGGGGTTCCGGAGGATGGAACAGTAACCGAACCACTCTACAAGGTAAAGGCCAAGGATATTGAGCAGACCCACCTTTGCCTGGGAACCCGGAGCATAAAGTTGGGTGCTCCCAACTACTACGCATTTTCTCTTCTCAATAACATCATGGGAGGAGCCATGAGCTCCAGATTCTTCCAGAATATTCGTGAGCAAAAGGGTTTGGCATATTCCGTTTACTCTATGAACAGTTCTTTTACCAAGGAAGGGTATTACAACATCTACGCCGGCATCAGTCACGACAAGGTGGAAGCTGCCGTAGAGGCGATTAAAGAAGAACTTTCTTTGTTGAAGAAAGAGGGCGTTACCCGAGAAGAATTGAGCAAGGGGAAGGAGCAATTAAAGAGTTCCTATATCTTTGGTCAGGAAAATGTAAACGGAAGAATGTTCTCCATTGGAAAAAACACCCTCCTTATGGGCAGGGTAGAAACCATGGATCAGGTGCTGGAGAAGATCGACAAGGTAACCATGGAAGACATTGAAGGAGTTTCGGAAATAATCAGCAACATTGAAGAGTACAGCGGTGTTGCCATTACCAACAAGGACATCCCCTTACAAGAAATGATGTTAGGATAAATATGAAGATTAAGATTCACAGTGAAAGCGGGCATCTTCCCGCCTATGAAACAGAGGGTGCTGCAGGCATGGATTTGAAGGCCTTCTTGGATGTGCCGCTAACCTTGGAACCGGGAGAGAGGGCATTGATTCCCACAGGAATACGAATCCAGCTTCCCCAAGGGTATGAGGGACAGGTGCGAGCAAGAAGCGGCCTTGCCGTGAAGCATGGCCTGGCTTTGACAAACGGGGTGGGAACCATTGACAGCGACTACCGTGGAGAAATCAAGGTGGCCTTGATTAACCTGGGGGAGAGTCCCTATACTGTTGCTGATGGAGACCGCATTGCCCAACTGGTCATTGCACAATATGAGCGAATATCCTGGGAAGAAGACGCAGACTTAACGGAGACAAAGCGGTCTGAGGGCGGCTTTGGACACACGGGAAAAAAGTAGGAAGCATTATGATATTACGAAGGGATCTGGAAGAGAGAGAATACAAGATACTGTCTAAGTATGCCTGTAAGGCAAGGGACAGCAAAGGGCGCAAGTTGGAAGAGCCCCAATGCGAGATGCGGACGGATTTTCAGCGGGACCGGGATCGGATTGTCCATTCCAAGGCCTTTCGTCGCCTCATGCACAAAACGCAGGTTTTTCTTGCACCGGAGGGAGACCACTTTCGAACAAGGTTGACCCACACCTTGGAAGTTTCTCAAATTGCCAGAACCATATCCAGAGCCCTAGGTCTCAACGAAGACTTAACGGAGGCCATTGCCTTGGGTCACGACTTGGGACATACGCCATTTGGACACAACGGAGAAATTGTACTGAATCAAATATATAAGCCCGGCTTCCACCATAATGTGCAGAGCCTTCGTGTGGTGGATGTATTGGAGGAATCCCACGGCAGGCGGGGGATGAACTTGACGACAGAGGTGCGAGACGGCATTCTTCATCACACAGGGAGCATCCTTCCCATGACCTTGGAAGGCCAGGTGGTCAAGACCAGCGATCGGATTGCCTATATCAACCACGACATAGACGATGCCCTGCGCAGCGGTGTCATATCCATAGATGATCTTCCCGGTGACTGTATCGATTTCTTGGGAAAGACCCACAGGACCAGAATCAACACCTTGGTGCAAGACATGGTTGCCAACAGCGACGGAAAAGACAAGGTTTCTCTCAGTGAGGAAGGAAGTTTCTTCATGAATAAGATGCGTGCCTTCATGTTTGAGACGGTCTATCACAACAAGGCGGTGAAAAAAGCCTCGGATTTGGAGAAGGTGGAAAACATCATCGGTTCCCTCTATGAGTACTTTCTCTCTCATCCGGAAGAACTGCCCATAGAATACAGAGATATGACGGGAGCCTACTCTGTTTCAGAGCTGGCAAAGGATCATATCGCCGGAATGACCGACAGATATGCCATCAATTTATACAACGAATTTTTCATGCCAAAAGGGTGGAAATAAAAAAAATAAAAAAAAAGAATTACACAGGCCATTGTCGTATATATCTCATATGAAAGAGAACAGTTACGGCAGAGACAATGCAGTTGAAGAGATAAAGAACAGGTGTGATATTGTTGATACCATAGGACAAGTGGTGACCCTTAAGAGAGCGGGAAGCAATTACAAGGGCCTCTGTCCTTTTCACAATGAAAAAACACCTTCTTTTGTTGTTTCCGATACGAAGCAAATTTTCACCTGTTTCGGCTGTGGTGCCAGCGGGGATGTCATTGAGTTTACTAAGCGATACTACAACCTGGAATTTCCCGAAGCCTTGGAAAGACTTGCCGCCCAGTGTGGAGTGACCATTGAGGCATACAGGGGGGATAAGGGTAAGCGTGATGAGCTGTATGAAATCAATCGCCAAGCGGCACGTTTTTTTTACAAAGGATTGCGAGAAAGACCCAATGCCGGCATGGAATACATGGTGAGCAGGGGCATGGATGAAGATACCCTGAAGCGATTCGGCGTGGGTTACGCGGATTCTCAATGGGACAGCCTTTTTCAACATTTAAAAGAATTGGGATATGAAGCGGAAAAGATGTTGGAGCTGGGATTGATTTCTTCCTCAAAGGGTAAGTATTACGATAGATTCCGAAACCGTGTCATCTTCCCCATACAAAACACGGCAGGGAAGGTCATCGGGTTTGGGGGAAGAGCCCTTGGGGATGACCAACCGAAGTATTTGAACTCTCAGGAGAGCAGTGTTTTTCAGAAAAAGAACAATCTATACGGTTTGAATCTCACAAAGACGGAAATCAGCAAGGAAGGCTGTGCCATCTTGGTGGAAGGATATATGGACGTCATTTCCCTTTACCAAGGGGGTGTGAGAAATGTATCGGCTTCTTTGGGAACGGCATTGACGGAGGCCCAAGGAAAAATCCTGAAACGCTATGCCAAGGAGACTGTCCTTGCTTACGATGGGGACAGTGCCGGAAAGGCGGCTGCTTGGAGAGGAATGGACATTCTTCACAAGTCCGGCTCCAGGGTCAAGATCCTTCATCTGCCCGACGGAAAGGACCCCGATGACTTTATTCGAGCAAGGGGAAAGGATGCCTTTCTCAAACTGACGGGGGAGGCGCCGGGGTTTGCCGACTATAAATTGGAAGTGTTGAAGGAAGAAAACGATATGTCCACCACGGAGGGAAGACTGGATTTTCTCAGATCTGCAGTTGAGGTTTTGAAGATGCTCCGTCCCGTGGAAGCAGATATGGTAATACAGAAGTTGGCGGCGGAGAACAATATTTCCGAGGGTGCCATTCGTGCAGAATATGGCGAAGGAAAACAAGATGGATCAGGAGCGAGGAACGCTTCCCAGGAAACCGGGAATTTGGAAACTTTGAATATATCCATTAGTCCTACGGAAAAGACCCTCATTAAGCTTCTTCTCACCGACAACAGCTACTTCAAGAAGTCGGCTGAGCTGGAGGACATATTCCTGAGCAATTCCGGGAGAAATCTCTATCAGGCAATGTTGGATCGCTACAGGGCTGGAGAAGAGGTTGATGTTGGAGGACTGACGGACTTTCTGGATCCTACAGAAGAGGCTCTTCTGCGAGATATAGAAGAGAATATAATGCTGGGTGGAGACCATACCAAGGTATTTGGAGATTGCGTTGGCAAGCTTCACTACAAGCAACTAAAAGAAAAAGAAAAGCTCCTCATTGCCAGAATATCCCTGGCAGATGAAGCCGATCATAAAGAAGATATTGCAAAACTGACAGAAGAATTGATGGAAACGCAGCAGCTGATACAGCGTGGGGGTAGATAGAATTGAAAGACTTAGATATGGTGATAGAAACAGAAAAGACCAAGGTGGACTATGTGAAAGAACTGGTTCACATTGCCAGACAAAAGAAACTCACTTATGAAGAGGTGGGTCGCCACTTGGAATCTGCGGAAATGGACAAGGATGAAATGGAGGAAATCTACGAATCTCTCATGAGTAAGGGAATCGAGATTGTTTCCGAAGAAAGTCCTGATGATTTTGAGCTGACGGAAATAGATGTGGAAGAAGAAAAGGACGAGGCTGTCCTGGATGGAGAGGTCAAGGTAAACGAAAAGGGAGATAAGGAAGTGGAACTGGAATCCACTCTTCCCAAGACCGTTGCCGTAGACGACCCTGTCCGCATGTATTTGAAAGAAATCGGTCGAGTGCCTCTCTTGACGGCGGAAGAAGAAATTGAACTGGCCAAGAGGATGGAAGCCGGAGATGAGGAGGCCAAGCAGAGGTTGTGTGAGGCAAACCTTAGATTGGTGGTAAGCATCGCCAAGCGGTACGTGGGAAGAGGCATGCTCTTCTTGGATTTGATTCAAGAAGGAAACTTGGGTCTCATCAAAGCCGTGGATAAGTTTAACTGGAGGAAGGGCTTTAAGTTCTCCACCTACGCAACATGGTGGATCAGGCAGGCCATCACCAGGTCCATTGCGGACCAGGCGAGAACCATCCGAATACCGGTTCACATGGTGGAAACCATCAACAAGCTTATGAGGATCCAACGGCAACTGATTCAGGAGTACGGCAGGGAGCCCACCCCGGAAGAGATTGCAAAGGAAATGGATATTACGGAAGATAAGGTAAGAGAGATCATTAAGATTGCTCAGGAGCCTGTCTCTTTGGAAACGCCAATCGGTGAGGAAGAAGACAGCCATTTGGGAGACTTTATTCCCGATGAAGATGTACCTGCTCCTGCGGAAGCCGCGGCTTTTTCCATGTTGAAAGAGCAATTGGTGGAGGTGTTGGATACCTTGACCGATCGTGAACAAAAGGTATTGGAACTCCGATTTGGTCTGGAAGACGGTCGTCCGCGGACCTTGGAAGAAGTTGGAAAACGTTTCGATGTTACCAGAGAACGTATCCGTCAAATCGAGGCGAAAGCACTTCGAAAATTGAGACATCCAAGCAGAAGCAAGAAACTGAAGGATTATTTGGAGTAAAGATGAATCAGTTGACCAATCGATTGAAGGCAATCGCACTGGAAATAAACCAAGGAGAAACCATGGCCGACATTGGAACTGACCATGGTTTTTTGCCACTTTTTCTTTGGCAGTCGGGGAAATGCCCCAAAGTGATCATGACCGATGTGAGCCAAGGCTCATTGCAGAAAGCCATAGACAACTGTGAAAAAGAACAACCGGGAAAGTTATTTGATTGTCGCCTGGGTGATGGGTTGCAAGTGGTAGGAAGAGGAGAGGTGGATACCGTGGTAATCGCCGGGATGGGAGGCATCCTTATTTCGGAGATTATGGGAGAAGATTTGGAAAAGACGAAGACCTTTCCAAAGTTCATCCTTCAGCCTCGAAGTGCCATCGGAGAACTGCGTCATTGGTTGTTTCACCACGGCTTTTCCATCGAGGATGAAAGTTTGGTTAGGGAAGGTAAGTTCATCTGTGAAATTCTCACCGTCCTTCCAAAGCCGGAAAGAGTTGTGGATTTTTCCCTTGCAGGAGAGAAAAGAAGTTCCATTTGCTGGGAAGTTCCCGAGCACTTTCGGCAGTGGGATGACGACCTTACACAGGACTACTTGGAGAGAAAGCTTCGCCGTGAGGAATTGATTCTCACCGCTATGAAGAACAGTGAAAAGACAGATAAAAGCCAGACCAGAAGAAACATTCAATATCTAAAGGGTCTTTTGGGAAGAGAATAGGAGGAGCCTATGATCTATGAAGAAGTCATAAAAAGAATTGAGGAAATCGCACCGCCGCAGTTGGCACCGGATTGGGACAATAGCGGCATTCAGATTTATACGGGAAAGAAAGAAATAGAAAAGATTCTAGTCTGCTTGGAAGTTACGGAGGATGTCCTTCAGGAAGCCAGGACAGAAGGTGTGGATCTCATTGTTTCCCATCATCCATTGATCTTCCAACCGATAAAGAAAATTGATCCCTTCGGTTATTCCAAAGGACCGCAGTTGGCTCAGGATATTGCCGGCCAGGTTACCTCCAAATATTTGATGGAGTTGATAAAGGCAGACATCTCCCTTTATTCCGCCCATCTTTCCTTTGATTTGGCACCCAAGGGAAACAACGCATATTTTGCATCTCTATTAGATCTTGAGAAGATTCATCTGCCGGAGAGTGAAGATGCCATAGGACTGATTGGTGAGTTGAAGAAGGTACTATCCCTTGCGGAAGTGAAAGAACTCCTGGCCAAGGTGCTGGAGATTCCCCTTGAAGATATACGATGTGTGGGTGCGAAAGAAAAAAACATCCGGCGAGTTGCCCTGTGCACCGGTGCAGGGGGAGAGTTGATTTCCTCTGCCATTGCAGAAGGTTGCGACCTATTGATTACGGGCGATGTTCGCTTCCATGAGGCCCAGTTGGCAGCCGCAACGGGATTTGGTCTAATGGATGCGGGCCACTTCGGTACGGAAAAGATATTTGAAATCAACTTTGCAAAGCAGCTGAGAGATGCCTTGTCCGGAAAGGTCGTAGTCATAGAAAGTGGCATATATGGCGATCCATTTGCCAACAGATAGAAGTGTATGATACAATCCTTAAGGAATGAATTGGGTAAGCCAGATGGTCGCATGCGCATGCATGAGGAAAGTCCGGGCTCCGAAGGGCAAGGGTGCCGGATAACGTCCGGCGTAGGTAACTATAGGGAAAGTGCAACAGAAACATACCGCCGAAACAGTTAGGCTGTGGTAAGGTTGAAATGGTGAGGTAAGAGCTCACCGGCGTCATGGAGACATGGCGGCCGTGTAAACCCCACCCGGAGCAAGACCAAATAGGGGCAAAGGCCTGCTGCCCGCAGGCTCCCGAGAGGTAGGTCGCACGAGTTCATCAGCAATGATGAGCCTAGATAGATGATCATCTAATACAGAACCCGGCTTATAGGCTTGCCCAGTTATTTTTTTGGAAAATTGGAAGGAAAATATATGAATCGAAACGTAGCATTATCTATTATTTTCTCCATCATTACCTGTGGTATTTATGGCATCTATTGGTTCATTATGTTGACAGATGAATGGAATGAGAAGCATGTAAGGGATGGGGATGCAAGCGGAGGCTTTTCCTTTGTCATCTCGTTGATTACTTGCGGCATCTACGGTATCTATTGGGCGTACAAGCTGGGCGAGAAAATAGATGAGTTCAGGTACTACAATGGAAGTCACCAAGGAAGAGATTACAACTTAATCTTTGTCCTTCTACAGATTTTCGGCTTCAATGTCATCGTTCTTGCCATTGCGCAGAACGAGATGAACAAGCTGGTACCCATGAATCCCCATGGATATTCTTATTGATGATAAGGGGAGGACCATTCGGGTTCTTCGAATCTTCATATTACTCATGCTCTTAGGCGTAGTACTGTATTATCTGGGTTCCAGATATCAGTTGTTTCTTCCTTGTCTCTTTCATGAGGTCACCGGCTGGTATTGCCCGGGTTGCGGTATTTCCCGCATGTCTGTCAGCCTCGTCCAACTGGATTTCGCTGCTGCTTGGGGGTATAATCCGGCAGTTCTTGTTGCCTTGCCTTTGCTGATTTACTACACGGCGGATATGACATTCCGATATGTAAAAGGCAAGAGGCCATCAACAGGAAAATTACATAACATTATATTATATCTACTGATTGGATACTTCCTTGCTTTTGGCATTTTGAGGAATCTTCCTGCATTTCAGTGGATGGCACCATAAATACGGAGTGGTTTTGATGGACGTAAAAGAAAATAAAATGGGAGTCATGCCGGTAGGCAAACTCCTGATCAATATGGCTTGGCCGGCAGTGATTTCCATGATGGTGCAAGCACTATACAATGTAGTGGACAGCTTCTTTGTGGCACAGACCGGAGAGGCGGGTTTGACTGCCCTTACCTTGGTCTTTCCCTTTCAGATGTTGATGATTTCCGTAGGTGTTGGAACGGGTGTAGGTATCAACTCCCTGATTTCCAGAAGACTGGGAGCCAGAAGATTTGAAGAAGCCAATATGGCGGCAAGCAACGGCTTTAAGCTATCCTTTTTGAATTGGGCTTTCTTTGCCATTATTGGTTTAGCCTTAGCGAAGCCCTATATGAGCATGTTTATTCAAGATGAGTACATCATTGAGCAGGGGAGCAACTACCTGAGGGTCGTTACTGCCGGCTGTCTCTTTTTAATGGTGCAAATTGCTTCTGAGAAGATATTGCAGTCCACTGGGAATATGATTCTTCCCATGATTTCCACCATTATCGGTGCCATTATCAATATTATTTTGGATCCCATTCTAATCTTCGGTCTCTTTGGGGCGCCGGAGTTGGGTGTGACCGGTGCAGGGATTGCGACGGTAATTGCACAAGGATGCGGAATGTTTTTCTGTCTCATGGTACTTTTCCGTGGGAACCACAGGGTAAAAGTTCGTTGGAGAGAAAAATTCCACGGAGAAACATTGAGAGAAATATATGCGGTGGGCTTGCCGGCTATCCTCATGCAGTCCATCGCTTCGGTGATGCAGTTCGGCATGAATATGATTCTATCATCCTTCTCAGGGACTGCTGTGGCAGTTTTAGGTGTTTATATGCGTCTCCAGTCCTTTATTTTTATGCCGGTCTTTGGAATCAATCAGGGAGCCATGCCCGTATTCGGATATAATTATGGAGCAAAAAATAAGGAAAGACTGATCAAAGCATTTAAGACAGCCTTTCTTATGGCATTTTGCATTATGGCACTGGGACTTCTCCTATTTCAGCTGTTCCCAAGGGAGCTTCTGGGAATATTCAATGCATCGGAGACCATGTATGCCCTCGGCGTTCCTGCACTGCGAGCCATCAGCCTGTGTTTCCTCCCGGCAGCCTTCGGCATCGTTTGCTCCGGCTTGTTCGGGGCAACGGGACACGGCTTCATCAGTCTCTTTGCCTCTCTGTTGCGACAGATGGTAGGCATTCTCCCCATGGCTTGGATTTTCGGGAAGATTGGCGGTGCGGAAATGGTATGGTGGGCCTTCCCCGGTGCGGAACTCATCGGCTTGGTCTATTCCATCTTGGTCCTTCGCTGGTTCTATCACAAGAAAATCAAAGATTTGGATAAACCGGAACAAAGTAATCCCGATTTTCAGAATCCATCTTGACCAAGTCATAGATGAGGGGGTCTTGTATCAAGCGCTTCCATACCATATAGGTGGCCTTTACGAAGGAAGGTTCAAGGGGAACCCCTTCTTCAATGAGGGGGCAGGTGTAGGGAATATCTGCGGTGGAATAGATTAGAAGTAATCGATCATCCTCCGTCAAGTGGGGCTCCAGTGGGTAGAACCTGCACTGGAGGGGACGCATTTCTCTGGGGCATATGGGAGGCGTGTTGCATCGGATGAAATACACCTTTCCCGACCAACTGTCCGGGAATTCATAATCTTCGGCAGGCTCGCTGTTCCAAGAAATCCAAGATTCTTTTCCCGTAAAGACCTTTTCTTCTCCCGGAAGCAAATAAATCCCTAAATCTTCTCCTTCAGGAATACAACAAGCACTGCCGCACAGTTTGCCGCAGTCGCCGTCTATGGGAGAGACGTAGTTGAGTAGCCGATAAATGGCTTTATAAGTGTCTTTTCTGATTGAACTGATCATAATATGGGTATTATAACACGGAACTATATGTTAAAATAGATTGTCAGAATAGGAAATGATATGAAACTAGGAATCGACGTAGGATCGACTACCGTTAAACTGGTCGTCATCGACAACAACAACGAAATTAAGTACAGCCGATACGAAAGACACATGTCCAACGTGTTTGAAAAGGTATCGGAGCTGATTATGGAGCTGTATAAGGAGATGCCGGACTTAATTGTGCAAACAACAATTACCGGTTCCGGCGGTCTTTCCTTGTCCAAACTTCTCAATGTTGACTTTGAGCAGGAAGTTGTAGCCTGTAGCAAGGCGGTGGAAACCCTCATTCCGCAAACAGAGGTTGCCATTGAGTTGGGGGGAGAAGATGCCAAAATCACCTTTTATGGCCAGACGGTAGAACAGAGGATGAACGGTACTTGTGCCGGTGGTACAGGTGCATTCATCGACCAAATGGCTGTTCTTCTCAATACGGATGCCTCCGGCCTCAACGAAGCGGCAAAGGATCACAAGCTGATTTATCCCATTGCGGCGCGATGTGGCGTATTTGCAAAGACAGATATACAGCCACTCATCAACGAAGGCGCATCCATAGAAGACCTCTCCGCATCCATCTTCCAAGCTGTGGTCAATCAGACCATCAGCGGTTTGGCGTGTGGAAGAACTATCAAGGGGAACATTGCCTTTTTAGGTGGGCCCCTGTCTTTCCTTTCTGAATTGAGAAAGAGGTTCATCGAGACCTTGGACCTTACAGAAGATCAGATCATCTTCCCGGAAGATTCCAAGTATTTTGTTGCCATAGGTGCCGCTATGCTGTCGGAGAAAAGGGAGAAGATGCCGGTAAAGGAACTGGCAGAGTCTCTGTTGGATATTAATTCCGATTCCCTCAGTGAGACAAAGCACATAGAACCACTCTTTAAGGATTACACGGAATATGAGATCTTTAGAGAGCGCCACGATAAAAAAAAGATCAAGCGAAAAGAGTTGAAGCATGCCAGAGGAATGCTGTTTTTGGGTATCGATGCCGGTTCAACCACCACAAAGGCTGCCCTCATCGACGATCAGAAGAATCTTCTGTACTCCTTCTACCGTAGCAATGAAGGAAACCCCATTGAAGCTACCATGCTCATGCTGAAAAGGCTCTATGAGCAGATGCCTCCCGAGGCATATATTGCCAACACCACGGTCACCGGTTATGGCGAAGGTTTGATTAAAGCTGCCTTTAAGGCCGACTTGGGAGAGATTGAAACCATGGCCCACTACAAGGGGGCGGAGGAATTCCTTCCCGGTGTGGACTTTATTCTGGACATCGGTGGTCAAGACATGAAGTGCATGAAGATTAAGGACGGGGCCATCTACAACATTATGCTCAACGAAGCCTGTTCTTCCGGTTGCGGTTCCTTCATTGAGACCTATGCGAAATCCGTAGAGATGGATACGAGGGACTTTGCCAAGGAGGCCTTGTTCGCAAAGGCACCGGTAGACCTGGGGACAAGATGTACCGTCTTTATGAACTCCAAGGTAAAGCAGGCCCAGAAGGAAGGGGCGACCATTGGTGACATCAGTGCGGGACTTTCCTATTCCGTCGTTAAGAATGCCCTCTATAAAGTTATCAAACTGCGTAACTCCGATGAAGCCGGGGAGAGGATCGTCGTACAGGGGGGAACCTTCCTCAACGAAGCGGTTCTGCGTAGCTTGGAACGAATCGTAGGCAAAGAAGTGGTCCGCCCGGATATCGCCGGCATTATGGGCGCCTACGGTGCAGCCATCATTGCCAAGGAAAACTACGTGGAAGGAACGGAATCATCCATCATTACCGCTCAGGAGATGGAAGAATTTGCGGTGGTCAATTCCCACGCCAGATGCGGAAAATGTGAGAATAAATGTCTCCTGACCATCAACAAGTTCAACGACGGCTCTATGTTTATCACCGGGAATCGATGTGAAAGAGGCGAGGGCAAGGAGAAGAACGAATCCAACCTGCCCGACCTTTACGACTATAAATATAAGAGGCTCTTCGCCTACCAATCTCTCCCCGAGTCTTCGGTGACCCGAGGTACTGTTGGCATTCCAAGAGTTTTGAATATGTATGAGAACTATCCCTTCTGGCACACCTTCTTCACAAAGCTGAAGTTCCGTGTGGTCCTTTCACCGACCTCTTCCAAGAAGATGTACGAAAGCGGGATGGAAACCATTTCCTCCGATACGGCTTGTTACCCGGCAAAACTTGTACACGGACACATCAAGTGGCTGGCGGAACACGATGTTAAGTGGATTTTTTATCCCTGCATCAACTACGAGAGAATCGAGGATAAGAAGGCGCAGAACCATTACAACTGCCCAATTGTTGCCACCTATCCTGAGGTCATCTTCAATAACATGGATGATGTATTGGAGGAGAAGAAGATCAAGTTTTCTCACCCATTCTTACCCTATGACAACGACCTTCGACTGGGCAAGGAACTGTTCCGACTCTTGGAACCCTACGGCATCAACGAATATGAAATCAAAAGCGCGATAATTGCCGCCAGAAGAGAAGATAAGCGATTCAAGGATGACATAAAAAAACAGGGCGAGTATGCCTTAAAGTATGCCAGAGAAAACGATAAAAAAGCTGTGGTATTGGCCGGTCGACCGTACCACTTGGATCCGGAAATCAACCACGGAATGAACAAACTCATCGCTTCCTTTGACATGGTCGTATTGACGGAGGATGCTGTTGCACATCTGGGGGATCTTCCCAGACCCATCCGAGTATTGGATCAGTGGATGTATCACTCCCGTCTGTATAAGGCAGCCAAATTCGTTGGGACCACCAATGATGTGGAGATTATACAGCTAAACTCCTTCGGTTGCGGCTTGGATGCCGTCACCACCGATCAAATGGAAGAAATAACGAAGGATCACAACAAGCTATACACCGTGCTCAAGATCGATGAGGGCAGCAATTTAGGTGCAGCCAAGATTCGAATTCGATCCTTAAAGGCGGCCATGGATGAGCGAGAGAAGAACCAGGTGCAAAGTGAGGATCACAAGGAACCGTATGAACGCGTTCTTTTCACCCAAGAGATGAAAAAGGACTACACGATTTTAGTGCCCCAAATGTCACCCATGCACTTCCAGTTTTTGGAGACCGCCTTGGGCAAGGAAGGCTACAAGGCGGTTTTGTTGCCGCCGGTGGATACCCAGGCAGTGGACGAAGGACTTAAGTACATCAATAACGATGCCTGCTATCCTACCATTGTCTCCCTTGGACAGATCATTTCCTACCTGAAAAGAGGAGATTTGAACCTGGATAAGACGGCGATCTTTATGTCCCAGACCGGGGGAGGGTGCCGTGCAAGTAACTATGTGGCCTTGCTGAGAAAAGCCCTGACGGATCTGGAAATGGAGCAGATCCCGGTGATTTCCGTCAACATGTCGGGACTGGAGGCCAACCCCGGGTTCAAACTGAGCCTATCGCTGGTCAAGCGGATGGTCATGGGCTTTGTCTACGGGGACGTTTTCATGAAGGTACTTTTCGCTACCAGGCCATACGAAAAGGAGCCCGGATCGGCAGACGCCCTCTTTGAGAAGTACTCCAGGCTGGCTCGGCGAAACATCAATAATGGGAGCATGGTCTGGTTCCGGAGCATTTTGAAGCAGATCGTAAACGCTTTCGACGAGCTTCCGCTCCTTGAAGATGTGAAGAAACCCAAGGTAGGGGTGGTGGGAGAGATTCTGGTAAAATATCATCCCACTGCAAATAACGATATTGTAGATGTGATCGAAAAGGAAGGTGGCGAAGCTGTCGTCCTGGACTTGCTGGACTTTTTCCTCTATGGGATGTACAGTAAGGAGTATAACTATAACTATTTGTCCGGTTCGTACAACACAATGATGGCAAACAAGGCCGGGATCTGGCTCCTGGAGCAGTTCAGAAAGCCGGCAAGAAAGGCCCTGAAGAAGAGCAAGAGATTTCAGCCACCTGCCTTTATTGAGGAGACGGCGGAGAAGGCACAGGAAGTGGTCTCTTTGGGGAACCAGAGCGGAGAAGGATGGCTTCTCACCGGGGAAATGGTGGAGCTTATCGATAGCGGCGTGGAGAACATCGTTTGCTTACAGCCCTTTGCTTGCTTGCCAAACCATGTAACGGGAAAGGGTATGCTGAAGGCACTGCGAAAGAGAAATCCACTCGCCAATATTGCGGCAATCGACTATGATCCCGGGGCTAGCGATGTAAATCAGCTGAATCGCATCAAGTTGATGATGGCTTCGGCACATAAAAACTTGGAAAAGAAAGAGGAGGCGTAATTATGGGTAGACATGGAACCATTGCAGGCCGAAAGGCGGCACAGGACGCCAAACGGTCCAATTTGTTCACAAAATATGCTAGAGCAATCACTGTTGCGGCGAAGGCCGGGGGTGATCCTGATTATAATGCAGCATTGAAAATGGCCATAGACAAGGCCAAGGGCATCAACATGCCCAATGACAATATCAATAGAGCCATCAAAAAGGGTACAGGAGAGTTGGCCGGAGAGACCTATGAAGAACTGAGTTTTGAGGGATACGGCCCTGCGGGAGTGGCCATCATCGTGGACACTTTGACCGACAATCGAAATCGGACGTCGTCATCCGTTCGCAGCACCTTTGATAAATACGGGGGCAATCTGGGAACTCCGGGCTGCGTTGCCTATATGTTCAGCCGTAAAGGGATGATCATCATTGAAAAAACAGATGAGATCGATGAGGATGCCCTTATGGAAGCGGGGATGGATGCCGGCATGGAGGATATGCTCACCTTTGATGATAGCTACGAGATCCTTACATCGGTAGAAGATTTCCCCGCTGTAAGTGATGCCCTTAAGGCTGCGGGCTATGAATTTGTAGAAGCGGATGTGGAACAGGTGCCATCCATTGAGTCCACACCCACGGAAGAAGAGGACATCAAGAATTTGAAAAAATTGATCAGCATCCTGGAGGACAATGACGATGTCCAGAAAGTGCATCACAACAGCAATGTTGACTTGACGGTATAGGAAGGTTTAGCGTGTCATGGTTCACTCTAAATGATACAATTTTAGACAATTTAAGACAGTTTCATGCATTTGAGGAGAAGTTGGAGCCGGTATGTTCAAATGTGTTTAAGAAACATTGTTATACAAGACCCCGCTGATGCTTGAATCACGGGGTCTTGAGGTAATCGGAAGGTTATTATCGACATAGGATGTGATCAACAAAAATGTGGCATGGATTTTGCTATTATTTATGCTAACCGTCATGGTGGAAAGGAGTCAGTAAATATGAAACACAAGTTTTTAGCGAAACGACATTGGAACAGTGGACCGACCATACTGGAGGAGTTTTCGTCCAAGTCAAAAAAATACAGCGATATCATCAACCTCACCCTGGGAGACCCGGATTTCACGACTAGTGACATCATCATGAAACCGGCATTTGAGGATGCGGAAAAAGGACATACCCATTATACGAATTTCTTTGGTGACGAAGAATTGAGGGAAGAAATCTGTAATTACTATAAAGAGGAATTTGATCTGGATGTAAAGCAAGAGGAAGTGATTGTATGTTCCGGCGCTTCTCACGCACTTTGCTCCGCTTTTGAATCCATTCTCGATGATGGGGACGAAGTGATCATCCACTCGCCGTATTATGCGCCGTACCCGGAGATGATCCGCTTGTCTCGCGGGGTACCTGTTGCTCTTGAGACCTTTGAAGAAGAGGGATTCCAGATCAACTTTGAGCGACTGGAAAGCATCATCACCAACAGGACCAGGGCGATCATGCTCAACACCCCCAACAATCCCACCGGCGCCAGGTTCAGTGAAGAAACCATCGCAAAGATTGTGGAGATCGTAAAGAAGCACGATATGTTGTTGATCGCTGATGATATTTACGGCCTCTATGTTTTTGACACCGACAAAAAACAGGTTCCCATTATGGCTTTAGACGGTATGCGAGAGCGGACCATCACAGTGTGTTCCGCTTCCAAGGATTATGCCATGACGGGATGGCGTGTAGGCTATGCCGTGGCACCTGACTACATCATCAAGACGATGCAGACCGTTTCGGAGAACAACATTTTCACAGCCAACTCCGTGTCCCAAAGAGCATACCTGTATGCGTTGAGAAATAGAAAGGCCATCCAGGAGGAGATGTATGAGATCTTTAGGGAGAGGGTGTTTAAAGTTTATGACCGGGTCTGCCGGATCAAAAACATGAAGACGCTTAAACCCCAGGGAACGTTCTATATGTTCATCAATATTAAAGAAACCGGCCTTTCCTCTATGGAAGTGGCCAACAAGATCCTGGAGGAAGCCCATGTGCTGGTTCTTCCGGCCCATACCTTCGGCCCCAGCGGAGAAGGCTATATCAGGATCGCCTGTACGGTTGATGTAGATAAAATCGATGAAGCATTTGATAGGATCGAGAAGATGGATATTTTTTCTTAGGACCCGAGACTTGATCTTATCCGATCATAAATGTGTTAGTAGTAGTAGGAGGTAAGGATGGAAAAGGAAAGGAAGTACTTCACGCGGATGGGAGATGCCTTTGGCATTGAAATGACGGCTGAAGAAATCAGGACCGACATTGAAGACGGTATGATGGCAGCGGTCAAAGGAGGCAAGGTCCCTGAGCTGACAGAGGAAGAAAAAGAACATTTATTTGATATCATCACCATGGAAGGTAACGTGGTAGGAGTAAAGCGAGGCTCTGAAGTGGTTTCCACTTCCGACTCGGGATGTTTCAAGCTAAGTTACCAATCCCATGTCCCCATGGACAGGACCACATCGGTTCTCATCAATGAAAGAGTTCTGGGACTGGATTCTGTAGACATTGGAAACATCGACTATAGTTATAAGTCGGTAAAACCCATCCTCCATGATGAGGCTAAAATCATGGAGATCGCACAGGCCCAGGCAGTGATCCCGGTTCTGTACGGTGGCATGCCCGACCTGGGTAGATACACCAAGCCCGATGGTCCGGTGGAAAACTGGTCTGAATTGCTGCCTTTAGGGAAGGTAAAAGAAGCAATGGCGGCACAGGAAGAAGCGGTTGAACACTCAGTTAAGGATCTGGTTTTCATCGCAGACGGAATGGTAGAAGCCGGTGCTGACGGGATAAACCTGGATACCTGCGGAGCTTCCGGAGATGCGGACTTCCTCGCAGCCTTGAAGGCCACCGAGGCCATCAAGGAAAAGCATCCTGATTTCGGAGTGGAAATCGGAATGGCCGGAGAGTTTGTCCTGGGCATGCACGGAAGGCTGAAATACGATGGTAAGAGACTTGCCGGTCTTTATCCTCATGAACAGGTGGGGCTGGCAGAAAAAGCGGGCGCAAGCATCTTTGGGCCGGTGGTCAATACCAACAGCAGCAAGTCGTTCCCTTGGAACATTGCAAGAACAGCGACTCTGATCAAGGCATGTTCTGAAGTAGCTAACATCCCGGTCCATGTAAACATGGGGATGGGAGTAGGTGGAACACCTATGACCCCGGTGCCTCCTTCGGATGTAGCCTCAAGAGCCGTAAAGGCCATGGTGGAGATCGCCAAAATCGACGGGTTGTAGATAGGCTCAGGAGATCCCTTCGGGAACGAGGCAACTCAGGAAATCGCTGCTTGCATGGGCGGAATACGCAGTGCCGGAGATCTGGTTTTGCGAATGCAACTTGCAAAAGGCATGAGATTGAATGAGGCCAAGAAGTATGTGGCGGATAAACTGAAGATCAGTACCGCAGAGCTTGGAGATTGTTCCGTAATGTATGACATCAGACAGGATCTGGATATAGGATATCCTATGCCGCCTGATGGATCAGCCAAAGGAATTGAAGCCAAGTTTAGGATCGCAGAACTTCTCGACATCAAGATCAATTCTGTGGAGCGTTTCAAAAGGAAGGCGGGATGGACGAAGTAGAGGCTGTAGGGCGCCATCGTAGGTGCGGTGGTCGCCCGCAGAGTTTACGGTACCGTTCTGTTATCCCATGTGAGATGTGCTTGGAATAGAGAATAAAAAGGAGACAAAAATGACAAGAGAAGAATTAATGGAAAAAGCCTTCGAAGCAATCGTGGAAGCCGATGAAGATATGGCGACTGAAGTGCTGGAAGAAGGGGAAAAAGAAGGAGTGACTGCTGTAGAACTGCTGCAGGAGGGCTTCAGTAGAGGAATGAATGAGTTGGGGGACAGATTCGGTCGGGGAGAAGTATTCCTTCCGGAACTGATTTTCGCAACGGAAGTCATGAAAGTAGTCACCGATAAGGTAGATGAAGAACTGGCTGCCAAAGGAGGCGAAGCGGAAGAAAAGGGGAAGATGGTCATGGCCACGGTTGAGGGTGATGTCCACGATATCGGCAAGGGCATTTGTGTCTCCATGCTTAAATCCTGTGGGCTGGATGTCTATGACCTGGGCCGTGAAGTGCCGGCAGACGTGATCATCGAAAAGGCTATCGAAGTGGATGCGGACATCATTGGGACCAGTGCTCTTCTCACGACAACTATGGTGGTACAAAAGGAGATCGAAGAAAAGCTGGCTAAGCGTGACCTGAAAAAGCAATTCAAAACCATGGTGGGCGGATCGCCCATCACCCAGAGATGGGCGGACAAAATCGGAGCGGATGCCTACACGGAGGATGCTTCGGAGTGTTGTCAAAGAGCGCTTAAATTTATCGAAGATAAATAGAAGAGGAGGAAGCCATGCCAAAACAGACCATAGTTGCCCCTAATGCTCCTGCGGCTATCGGCCCTTATTGTCACGGGATAAAATGCGGAGATATGATCTATACCTCCGGACAGATCCCGCTGGTGCCGGGAAGCGGAGAGTTGGTGACAGAAATCAAAGCTGCGACGAAGCAAGTGCTGGACAATCTACTGGCAATCGTAGAGGCCGGTGGCGGAACGAAAGAGGACATCATCAAGATGGAGATCTTCGTCAAAGATCTGGATGACTTCGGAGCCATCAATGAGGTTTATGCTGAGTTCTTCGGTGACCACAGGCCCACCAGATACCTGGTACAGGCAGGGAATCTTCCGGCAGGCGCATTGCTTGAGGCGATCGCTACGGCGTGCACCTGTTAGTAGAATATAGATAGCTTTTGGCTGCCTTCATTGGTTGTGCCATAATAATTCTCCATATTGGAAAAAACAGACATGGAGATGGAGACGATTTCTCCATCTCGATGTGTTATCTTCTTTATATGGAGAATTTTTTGTTTAGAAGAAAGCATTTCTTCTGACCCACCCCATTAGAAACCCATGAAAATGAACGTTTTCTAGAATGGGTCCAAGGGAGAAGGAAATATTTTTCTTCGGTTTTTGTTACGAAAAAGGAAATGGAGAAAAACATCGGCACAGAGTTTCTGAAAAGGCAAGTGGCGGTTTGGATGTGAAAAGAGCGTGGTTTTCGGCTATCATAAATTGTCTAAAAAAAGACATTAAGGGAAGATGAGCAACACTGTTTTAGACAAAATTAGACAAATAATAACTTAGATGCAAAAGGGGACTTCTATAGCCCCCTTGTTTTCGGTCAGTTCAATAAATGGCACAATAATTGCATTAATTAGTAAAAGTATCGAAGCATTTAGATGAATGATCGAAAACTGATATTTTATCATCGAGAAGGAGGGTTCAATGAAACTTACCACCTATGAAAAGGAAATGCTTGATGGCAAGCATGGCCTGATGAAGCAAAAATCCATGCAGGTACTATATGACCTGGCTGAGTACTATGGCGTGGATGAATTTGTTGAAATTGTTCTATGTCATGATGACAGTACGGTGTATGCGGGGGAGGCACAGGTTGCCTTTGCAGAATACCTGGCCGAAAACGGTGCACAATTTTCCGTTCCTACAACGACAAATGCAACGGCTTGCGACATCGAGAAATGGGACAGACAAAAACACGACATTGAAGTAATGAGTGCCACAAGGCGAATCGAAGCTTCCCACGTAAAGATGGGTGCTATCCCCACATGGTCCTGTGCTCCCTATCAAAGCGGGTTTCAACCTTCTTTTGGCCAGCAGATCGCCAGTGCCGAGTCCAACGTGATCTGCTATTATAATTCGATCATCGGTGCAAGGACCAATCGCTATGCAGGTCCTTTAGAACTGCTATGCGGCATTGTCGGCAGGGTGCCGTACTTTGGACTTCATGTTCCGGAAAACAGGTTGGCGGAAGGGTTGGTCGTTCTTGGAGATGACATCAAAGAAGAATATTTTGAAGATCCTTCGTTCTATACCCTTGTGGCTTATGCCTATGGTTCCATTGTGGGAGATAGAGTTTGGGCAATCGATGGAATGCCAAAGAACATCACCAATGAGAATCTCCGAAATTTCAGTGCAACGGCTGCTTCCTCCGGAGGGATAGCTCTGTTTCATATGATCGGGGTAACGCCGGAGGCCCAGACAAGAGAAATGGCCTTTGGAGGCAAGGAACCCAAGGAAATCGTGGAGATACACATGGAGGATATTGCAGAGGCAGAAAAACAACTGACCAATTATGGCGTGACGGAGAATGTAGATATCGTCCTACTTGGATGTCCCCACTACTCCTATAAGGACTGTTTGGATGTGGAAGAACTGATGGCGGGACGAAAGGTCCACGAGAATTCTGAGCTTTGGCTCATTGTCAGCAGAGCGACGGTAGACAGGTTGAAAGACAGCGGTGTTTACGAGAGGTTACTGGCACTTGGTGCACAGATCTACAGCGATGGATGCATTTTGGAATATAGATCGGAAAAATTAGGGACAAAATCCATCATGTCCGACTCCGGCAAATTTTGCACCTATTGTTTCAGTATGCGGGGGATCCAACCGGTATTCGGCTCCACAAAGGAGTGTATTGAGACTGTAGTAGCAGGGGAATTGGTAAAGGAGGAGAAACCGTGGAGAAAATAAGTGTAAAATGTAAAAAGGCCGTATCCGGAAATGCAAGGGGAAAGCTCCTGTTTTCCAATGACTCCTTCTGCTTTTGGGGCGGTGCAGACCCTGCCAGCGGAGAGATCCGGGACAACAGGCACGGCAACTATCAGGAAAACATGACCGGTAAAGTATTTGCCTTTCCCTTCGGGAAGGGAAGCAGCGGCGCCGGACTTGTGATCTTGGAGATGATCCGAACGGGACATGCCCCGGCGGCGATCATCAACCTAAGGACGGATCCGGTTATTCTCACCGGGCCCCTCATCGCTAAGCATTTCTACGATGTGAATATCCCAGTGGTGAATTTATCGGAGGAAGACTATCAAAAACTTCACGGTGCAAAAGAAGTTGAGTTTTTCGACGATAAAGATATGATCGATATCTATTATTAAACGATTTTCTTTGCTCAAAGGAGGCGGAAAATGAATGATCTAAACAAAAAGAAAAAGGTAGAACTCAATAATGCCGTATTTTGGCCGGCCATCATCTTGCTGGCCATCTTTATCGGATTTGGCGTATTTCAGCAAGAGACCCTAGGAAAAATCTTAAACAATATGCTTTACGGCATGGCAGATTCCGCAGGGTGGTTCTTTGAACTGTTGGCATTTTTCGTATTGATTCTTACGGTCGTTATTGCTGTCACCAAGTATGGGAATATCAGGATCGGTGGCCCGGATGCAAAGCCGGATTACAAGAGATGGAACTGGATCACCATGTCTCTGTGCGGCGGGATCGGAACCGGTCTGCTGTTTTGGGCCATGGGCGAACCTATTTATCACTTTACCGGCCCACCGGCAGCGGCAGGTGCCGAGGCCCTGTCCAGAGAAGCTGCGATTTTCTCCGTTTCTCAAGCAATGTGGCAGTGGTCTCTGCCTGAATACACCATGTACACCATGTGCGCAGTGATATTTGCTTTGGCGGTATTCAATTACAAAAAACCCCTGTCCTTCGGTCCGGTCTTGGAACTGTCCTGTGGCAGAAAAGTCAAGCCATTGGAAAACATTGTTCATGGGCTGACTATCTTTACCATGTGCGGTGCTGTAGCCTGCTCCATGGGTGTAGGTCTGTTGCAGATCGGAGCCGGTTTGCATGCCATTACCGGCATTCCTCAGACTAAGGTACTGTGGCTGGGCATTGCAGTAGTCATTACGGCGCTCTTTACCATTTCCTGTGTTTCCGGCATCGGAAAAGGCTTAAAAAAGATGGCATCTTTTACTACCATCGTTTTCATCGTTATCCTATTATATGTAATGATCCTCGGGCCCACCGGATTTATGGCAAAACTGGGAGTCGAATCCTTTGCGGAGATGATTACCAAGTGGCCGCAGAAGACCATGCTGCTCAACTCCTTGGCGCCGGAAGACAGTTGGTATGCTGACTGGACTGTACAGTATTGGGCATCCTTTATTGTATATGCGCCCATCCTAGGGTTGTTCCTAAGCCGGCTGGCAAAGGGCCGTACCGTTCGCGAGTTTATCTTGGTAAATGTTTTGGCACCTTCTGCTTTCTGTATCGTTTGGATCGCTGTATTCGGTTCTATGACCATTCAGCTCCAGTCCTCAGGGGAGTTTGATGTACTGGCTGCGGTGAACGAAAATGGCATGCAGTCAACGATCTTCCACATCCTGGATCAATTCCCCTTGGGTAAAGTTCTCATCGTTGCTTTCGTAGTATCCATCTTTACATCATTTGCCACAATGGCCGACCCCATCGCTGCAGCTCTTGCTACCATCAGCACCAAGAGGTCTATCAGCATCGATGAAGAAGCACCGAGCATTTTGAAGGTCGTCATCGGGATCATCATGGGAAGTATCGCCTATATCCTGGTGGCATCGGGAGGAGTCACATCGGTAAAGGGAATGTGGGTCATTATTGGTCTTCCCATTGCCTTCCTGCTCATCCTCATGATGGTAGGTGTTTTCAGATCTGCAAATGCACTGCTCAAACGATCGGATCATTTGGGAAATTATGATGAAGTAGTGAAGAAATAGCATTTTGAAAGGTTGCCGGCATCTTGACGTGCCGGCAATCGCCATGTATTGTTGATAATCATGAAAAACAAATATATTGTATTAAGTGAAAAGACCACCCGTTCCCTTGCAGAGAAGTACTTTGTCCGCAGTTGTGGTAAAAATGACAGAGAAGGAAAGGCATTTCATCGTCGGATCAAGGATAAGGTGAAAATAAAGTGCATCATCGGATGCGCAGATGTTTTTTCGATGAAAGACAATACTGTGACCATCGATCAGGAAACATTTCGCTGTGACGCATTTCGATCCATTGATCCTAAGGCAGTGGAAAAGATATGTCTGTACATTGTCACTAGCGGAGAATACAAACTGGAAACAGAAAATGAAGATGAACTCTTTTATGCTGATGCATGGGGGACTGCTTACGTGCAGGCAGCCCAGGATATGGTGAAGGAAATCATCCAAGAGGACTATGAGGGAAGAGGCCTATCTGACTCTTTCGGTCCCGGTTATGGTGGGATGCCCATAGAGGAGTTGAAGAATTTTCTTGTCCTTCTGGACAGCGAAAATGTAGGAATCAGCTACAATGAAAGTGGGATCATGTTTCCCCTGAAGACCCTTGCCGGCGTTTATTTTGTAGGAGATCATGAAGAGAAATGAGGGAGAAGATGTACGAAAACAGAAGAATATATGAAAATTATATATCCTCTCACGATGTTAGGATCATCCATGCCTGTACCGTCAAGGTGCTAAAAGAGGTCGGGGTGTCCTTCCCGGTACCGGAGGCCCTTGAAATATTTAAAAAGCATGGGGCAACGGTGGAAGGAGATATCGTAAAATTTGACGAGGATTTTTTGGACAGGGCTTTGGAAACAGTGCCAAAATCCTTTACCATCAACACCGACAAGAAGACCATATCCATAGGCGAAAAATACAGGCCAAAGACTGCACCGGCCCTGGGCCCACCTACTGTCCTTACAGAAGAAGGGATTTACCGGGAAGCCACTGTTAAGGATGTGATCAAGTTCATTAAACTGGAGCATACCAGTGATGTGATCGACTTCATCACCAATGTCAGTTATGACACATCGGATCTGGACCAGACTCCGGATAATTTCTACCTTCCGCAAATGGCGTTATGCTTGAAATACTCCGATAAGCCAACTTATGGAAATGTGGTAAACAGCTTAAATGTGAGAAATCAGACTTTGAAGAGTGCGGCAAAGGAAATCGCCAATATTTATAAGGAGTACTATGACATTTGGGATAAGCCGGTGCTGCTGACCAACTGTTGTGCTCTATCTCCCTTGGGCTACTCCCATGAGGTGCTGGAGAACATCATAGGGTTAGTGGAAGAAGGCCAGCCGGTGACCATTTTGACCATGTCCATGACAAACCTCACCGCTCCGGCCAGCCTCATGGGCTCCATCATCGTGGACAATGCTACCGTACTGGCAGGAATCGTTCTCACTCAGTTGATCAATCCCGGTGTCCCCGTGATTTATGGTTGTGTTTCCGCACCTACCGCCATGAGGGAGGTAGTGGCAGCAACCGGCGGGCCGGAGTCTCAGCTGTTGTATATGGCGGTTTTAGCCATGGGTAGATATTATGGATTGCCTGTGCGGACAGGGCCTGCTACGACGGATGCCTTGGCACCCGATTATCAGGCCGGGTTGGAATCTGCCTTGACACTGCAAACCACATATGCAGGGAAGGCGGACTTTGTCAGTAACTGTGTGGGAAACCTGCAATCCTACCTGATTGCCAGCTTTGAAAAATTCATCTTGGATGAAGAAGCCAATCGGTATCTGGATAGGATCAACCGGGGAATGGATATCTCTGAAGAAAAAGGGATGGAAATCGTGGAAGAAATCGCTAAGGTAGGGCCTCTGGGCAGCTATCTTGCGGGGAAAACACCAAAGGCATATAGACGGGAGCATTATCAGACCAAGGTGTTCAACCGTGATAACACCAGTGCTCCGTTGGTGCTGGAAGAGGGGAAATCGATACACGATAGAGCAACCAAAATCATAGAAAAGAGATTGGCGGAGTATGAACTTCCGGAGGTTACAAAGGCGCAGAAGAAGATACTCAATAAGTATCTTCCCGAATCCGAAAAATACTAAGGAGGAATGGACATGGATGCTAAAATTGAAAAAATCATAGAAGGCTTGGCGGAGTTGGAAGACGATGATTTCATCGATGGGATCAACGAGGCCATAGCAGAAGATAAAAGTCCCCAGGATATCGTAGATGCCTGCGCCATCGCCATGGATAAAGTGGGAGATTATTTTGAAGAAGGGGAATACTTCGTAGGGGATCTTGTTTATGCAGCTGATATGCTGGCTAAGGCTATGGAGATCCTTGATCCTCTCCTGGGCGGAGAAAAGGAAAAGAGCTTGGGAAAGGTGGTGGTAGGCACGGTCCAAGGGGACTTGCATGATATCGGAAAGAATATATACGCCAGCATGATGCAAGCCGCCGGCTTCCAGGTCTTTGACCTTGGGGTAGATGTGCCGCCGGAGAGATTCGTGGAAAAAGTACGGGAAGTCTCTCCCGATATCGTAGGCATGAGCGGTTTGTTGACCTTGTCGGTGGAAACTATGAAGCGCATCAAAGAGACCCTGGAAAAAGAAGGGATGAGCGGATACAAGATCATGATCGGTGGCAATATCGTCAATGAGCGTGCCAGGGAGTATGTTGGCGCCGATGCCTGGAGCACCAATGCCTCAAAAGGTGTAAAGCAATGCAAAGCATGGGTGGAGAGTTAGACGGATTATTTTTTGCTGATGTTGTATTTTTTCATTCTGTAAATCAGGGATTGCCTGTGCATGCCTAGATCTTCGGCTGCTTTACTTACGTTACCTCCGGTCTTCAGCAGTGCGTCCAGTATTTGTTGGATCTCCATATTGTCGATGGTGGAGAAAATATTGCTTGTGTTCAGTGCCTCCTTTTTCGGCTGGGCACTCTTAAATGACCCTTGTCCCAGGTCACTGGAAATAGAGTTCACAACGATTTCGATTTCACCCTCATCCTTTAGTAGGTACTGGGGAAGATGAGCCAAAGTAATCACCTGATCATGAGGGGACACGAAGGTCATGGCCGATTCGATAGCATGTTTTAGTTGCCTCACATTTCCCGGCCAAGAGTATTCTATAAAAAAGCCATAAGCATCATCATCCAGACCGAATACGGACTTATGAAGATGTTGGTTGTATTTTTCTATAAAGTATTTTGCCAGGTGCATGATGTCTTCTCGTCGATCCCTTAAGGATGGTATGGCGATGTCTACCACGGAAAGGCGATAAAAGAGATCTTCCCGGATCAAATTTTGGTTGATCGCCTCACGAGGAGGGACGTTGCTGCTGCTGATAATGCGAACGTCTGTCTCAATATTGCTTTCGCCGCCAAGAGGACGGACCTCTTTTTCTTCCAATACCCGCAGGAGTTTTGCTTGGGAAGATAGTGCCATGGAATTTATTTCATCCAAAAATAGTGTGCCCCCATGAGCCTGTTCAAAAATCCCGCTTTTTTCCATGGCCCCCGTAAAGGACCCCTTTGATGTACCGAAAAGAATACTTTCCAGCAATGTTTCCGGTATGGCTGCACAATTGATGGCCAAAAACGGCATATCTGCGCGGGCACTGTGGTTGTGGATGCACTTAGCAAAGACTTCTTTTCCCGATCCGGTGGAACCTGTCAGTAGCACTGATGATTCGCTTTGGGCCGCTGACCTTGCCATGTCGACACATTGAACAAAGTCCGGATGTTTACCGATCAAGTCATTGAAACTGAGAGAATCCCTGTGCTCCGTCTCATTTTTTGGCCGATGCTGTAGATTGATGTTTTCTGTGATCATGGACTTGATTGAAGTGATGTCTCTCTGAACGGAATAGCCGCCGACGATTTCGCCATCATGGAAAAGTGGCATGGCAATGGCCAGCTGGCTGAACTCCTTTCCGTTGATGATGTATCTGTTTTCAAACTGCTTTACGGTTCTTCCGGTCTGTATGGCATCCAAGGTAGGGCTGTAGTTTTGTTCATATACGTCATTGATGTGCTTTCCGTAGACATCATCGTTGCGAATACTTTCAAATTTTTCCACAGCTTTATTGATAAAGACAAACCGGCCGTTCCGGTCAATGATGTAGATCGACTCTTCCAGGGCATTGAGCATATCCTGCAGGAAGGGGGTTTGGTAAAAGTAATCGGATAATTGGAAGGGATTTTTCATAATTGTGGATACTCCTTTCAGACTACTTTCGGCGAATGCCATACTTTTTCATGCGATAAACCAAAGCATGCCGGCTAATCCCCAAGTCGATGGCTGCCTGAGTTACATTCCCTTTTGACTTGATCAGAGAATGGAGGATGGCGGTCTTTTCTTCGTTGTCCATATCCTGAAAAACGTTAGGTGTGCTGTTGTCCATCGTCTGAGGGACATTCTCCGCCTGTTGGTCGCCATCATACGCATAGCTATCGGCAGACCTGAGAAATTCCGAGAATAGATATTTTGGAATGTGCTTCTTGGAAATCAGAGCCTCATCAGGTCCGACAAAATTCATGGCTGATTCGATGCAGTGTTTTAATTGGCGTATATTGCCGGGCCAAGGAAACATGAGAAAGAAATACTTCACTTCTTCAGTGATCCCTTGGATGTTTCTCTGAAACTTTTCATTGAATAGAGATATGAAATGGTCGGTCAGCAGTAAAATGTCGGACTTTCGGTGGGCCAAGGAGGGTATGGATATATTGACCACAGCCAGGCGATAAAAGAGGTCTTCCCGAAGTTGGCGGTCACGGATGGCCACCTCAGGGGAGCAATTGCTGCTGCTGATGATCCGTACATCTGTCTTTATTTTTTTTGTGCCTCCCAGATGCTGGACTTCCTTCTCTTCCAAAACACGGAGAAGTTTTGATTGGGAAGAAAGAGGCATAGAATTGATTTCATCCAGAAGCAGTGTGCCGCCTTTGGCTTGCTCAAACACTCCGATTTTATCGACGGCATCTGTATAGGCCCCCTTCGTGGTCCCAAATAGAATGCTTTCAATCAGTGTTTCCGGGATGGCCGCACAGTTTACCGCCAAAAAAGGTCCGGGACTTCTGGAACTGGCCTCATGGATGCACTTGGCAAACATTTCTTTCCCGGAGCCGGTAGGCCCGGTGAGCAGCACAGAGGAATCCGTTTCGGCAGCAGATGCCGCCATCAAGACACACTCCAAAAAGGACTTATCGTTGCCGATGATCCGGTCAAAACACGGGTGAACTTGAGAAACCTCCATCGCCTTTCTGCGGGGGGCCAATTGTTCGTACAGGGATAAATTTTCATCTATCATTTCCTTGAAGAAGGTGACATCCCGTTGGACGGCATAGGCGCCAACCATCTTCCCGTCAAAGACGATAGGATATGCCCGGCAAGTTTGGCAGACTTCTCGACCGTTGACAGAATATCGGTAGATAAAATCACTGACCGGTTTTCCTCGCTCCAGTACGGCGAGGAGTGGGGTGTTCTGAAACTGGTAAACATCGTGAATGGTCTTGCCCTTTACCACTTCCAGGCGGATGCCTTCCACCTCCTCAACGGCAGTATTGATAAAAACAAAACGGCTGTCTTTATCCACAATGTAGACAGAATCTCCTAAGTCGTTGAGAAATTTTGTGAGAAAAGGGTAATTGGAAAAAAAGTTACCCAAAATTGAATCCATCATATATAGTGCTTTCCCTTTCTATCGTTACAGTTAAAATCAATCGGTTTTTCTAAATAGGTCATATTTCCGCATCCTGTAATTGAGCGCGCTTCTGCTCATATCAAGATGCTTCGCTGTGAGTGTGACGTTTCCCTTGTTCTTCAGCAAGGCATCAATAATCATTTGCTTTTCATTATCCTCAATAATATCGAAGATGTTTGGGTCGGTTTTGCTGTCTTGGGGCGCTTCGTGGGTATAGGAGGAGTTAGACTTGGCCTGACTATCGTCCTCTGCAATGGCTAAAAATTGTAACATGTGCTTTTCTCTGATCTGGGTTTCGTTTTTTTTCACAAAATTCATTGCGGATTCGATGCAGTGCTTTAATTGTCGTACATTTCCGGGCCAATCGTAGGAAAGAAGTTTTTCCTGTACAGTTTCACTGATGGATATGATGTTTTTATCGAAGGCTTTGTTGTATTGGTCAATAAAATGGTAACTCAGTGGAATGATGTCTTTTTTTCGCTCGACCAAAGGAGGGATCAACAAATTCACTACGGCAAGGCGATAATACAGGTCTTCACGGATGGATCTGTCCGATATAGCCTGTTGGGGTGCCACATTGCTGCTACTGATAATGCGGACATCGAATTTGAAGGGCGCACTTCCACCCAGTCTGGTTACTTCCTTTTCTTCCAGGACTCTCAAAAGCTTAGCCTGAGAGGAAAGGGGCATGGAATTGATCTCATCGAGAAACAAGGTACCCCCGTGGGCCTGCTCAAAAAGTCCCGCCTTATCCACCGCACCGGTGTAGACGCCTTTGGTCGTACCAAAGAGGATGCTTTCGATGAGGGTTTCGGGGATGGCGGCACAGTTGATAGCCATAAAAGGCTTATGGTTTCTGGATGATGCGGCATGGATCGCTTTAGCAAATACCTCTTTTCCTGTACCGGTGGCACCGGTCAAAAAGATGGCAGAATCATTCTGCGCAGCAAAAATTGCGATAGACAGACAGTTAAACAGACTTGAGGACTCTCCTATAATATGGCTGAAAGCATCAGAAACTGAGGAGTTAGTTGCAGTAAAGCGATGCTGGAGAGCCTGCTGACTTTTGATGGCTTCTCTAAAGAAGTCGGTGTTGTGCTCCAGAGAACAAGCACCGGCTATTTCGCCATCCAACTGAATCAGGAAGCCGTCGCAGATCTGATTGATGGTCTTCCCCTCCAGAGTATATTTGCACAAAAAAGGGTCTACGTCCTGCTTTTCAGATAACACTTTGCGCATGGCTGACTCGTGCTCGTCATATACCTGATATATTTTCTTCCCGATGACTTCCGTTGTCTCCAGACCGTCAATTGCTGCAGCGGCATCATTGATAAACACGATTCTTTCTTCTGCGTCACAGATATAGACTCCCGTGGGAAGACTGTTAAATATCTTCCCCAAGAACGGATGAAGATCTAAAAATTCTTTGATACCAGACATCTGCACCTCCTAAAGGGTGTTTGCTACAAAGGTAAAGTTGGGAAATAAACAATAATGGCCATTACCGTTCATTTTTAGGCACTTTCCAACATTATACCATAAATCATCCATGAGAAGCATTGAATTTCCTGAAAAACACCTGAATAATGGAGAATGACCCATTGGCATTATTATTGCAATTTAATTGTAGCATAGGAATATATCTCAATTATCTCAACGTATTACTCAGAACTCAACGGTGATGGTAAAGTTGCCATCAACAGAAAGGAAGGAACATATGAGTATGAAAAGGTTTTTTCAAGCAGTAGAAACCCATTCCGGTGAACCCATGAGGGTGGTGACCGGGGGCATTCCCAACATTCCCGGCAATAGTGTATATGAGCAGATGGAATGGCTCAGAGATAATGATGACCAGTTTAGACTGTTGATGGATGATGTCAATCAAAAACTCCGCAACAACTTGACACCATCTTGGTCGTAGGCTCGGTTGCTTATTTGTGAGAAAAAGGGTATAATACATGTACCTTAACTATTGAAATATATAGTTGCAGAAAATTCCTGAAATGTGCGTTAAGGATGTTATAATTCAACCTACAAACTGACATTGGGATCCCGATGTTCGCAGCCTATGTCAAGCCTCCTCTGAGTGGAAGACAGAAGCGGAAATAAGGAACCCCCCTAGAAAACCTAGGGCGTGAATTAAACACCTGACGGCACTTCGGGGTTTTTTGTTGTTGAAAAAACTCCGGAATTTCACATTTTTTCTAAGCTCTTGCAAAATGTGATAAATTTAGGGATAATAAGGGAAAGATGAAGTAAATCAAAAGGAGAAACAAGATGGCTAAGATAACTACTTTGAAAGTACAGGAAATGAAGGATAAAGGTGAAAAGATCAGCATGACTACTGCATATGACTATGCTACCGCATGTGTTGTGGACAAGGCGGGAATCGAAATCATTCTAGTAGGCGATTCCCTCATGATGACAGTAATGGGAGAATCATCCACGGTTCCCTGTACCATGGAACAGATGATTCACCACATTCAGGCGGTTGTGGCAGGTGCGCCCAATCCTCTCATTGTAGGTGATCTTCCCTTTGGCTCATATAACGTATCCAAGGAACAGGCGATTATGAACACCAACCGACTGGTAAAGGAAGGAAGATGTGACGTCATTAAGCTGGAAGGGGGCGTGGAAATCGCCGAAACGGTAAAGGCGATTGTGGATTCCGGTACACCGGTTATGGGTCACATCGGTTTGACGCCACAAACATCAGCAAAGATGGGCGGATTCAAGGTGCAAGGAAAGGGAGAAGCAGCAGAGGCTGTATTGGCCGACGCACTGGCAATTCAGGAAGCAGGGGCGTTTGCCATCGTGCTGGAAGGGATTCCGGAAGCCCTGGGAACTCTGATTACGCAGAAACTGGATATTCCCACCATTGGAATTGGCGGCGGACGCTACACCGACGGGCAAGTTTTGGTCTTCCACGACATGGTTGGATTCTTCGACAAGTTCGTTCCAAAGTTTGTAAAGCAGTATCTGCAGCTGAATGAAGAAATCGTCAGTGCCCTAAAAACCTACAAAGAAGAGGTAAAGAGCGGTGCCTTCCCTGAGGAAGCCCATGTCTTTGGAGGCGTTACAGACGAAGAACTGAAAAGGCTGTACTAAAATGAGGATTGCAATTATCGGCGCAGGAGCCATGGGCTGCCTTTACGGAGGCAAGTTGTCAGCCACGGAATCCAATGCCGTATATCTTTTGGATGTGTGGGAAGAACATGTTTCGGCAATCAACAAAGGCGGTCTCTACATGGAGGAAGAGGGTAAGGAACTCCAGTATACCGGATTGCGGGCGTCCACCGATGCCAATGAAATCGGTGTCGCAGAGCTGGTTATCATCTTTGTGAAATCTACAATCACCGCCCAAGCAGTGAGAGCAAACATGGCGGTGTTTGGACCCGATACCGTGGCACTGACCCTGCAAAACGGCGTGGGAAACATTGAGTTGATTGGGAAGGAAATCGGCATGGAAAAGGTAATTGCCGGGACAACCGCCCATGGAGCAACCATGCTGAGCCCGGGACATATTCGTCATGCGGGAGTGGGAAAGACAATCATCGGCGAGTTGGACGGTTCCATTACCCCTCGTTTGGAAAAGGTGAGAAATGTATTGAACCTGGCCGGAATGGAGACGGAAGTATCCAAAAATGTCATGGGACTGGTATGGGATAAACTCCTTGTTAACGCAGGAATCAACCCCCTTACAGCCATTACGAAGTTGCAAAACGGCAAACTCTTGAACTATCCCTCTGTACTAAAAATCATGGATCAGGCAGTATTGGAAGGGGAAGCGGTTGCCAAGGCAAAGGGTATCCTACTGGGAGAAACCCATCCGGGAATTAGTCCTGTAGAACATACGAGAAACGTGGCCATGGCAACGGCAGAAAATCGCTCTTCCATGCTTCAGGATATACTCAAGGGAAAGAAAACAGAAATCGAGAGAATCAACGGCGCCATTGTGGATGAGGGAGAAGAACTGGGGATTCCTACCCCGGTGAACCGTACCTTGGTAGAACTGGTTCGCTTCTATGAGGATTTCAAGGGAGAATAATATGCTGACCTATGCATTTATCAACGGAAACATCATTACAGTTGAGGAAGAGCTTCCCATTGCCCAGGCAGTAGGAGTCACCGGAAACTGTATCTCCTTTGTTGGAACAAATGAAGAAATCCATGAGAAGATGGATGGGGAAACGCAGGTGGTAGACCTGGGCGGTCGGACTTTGATGCCCGGTTTGATAGACAGTCACTACCATCCGATTTTAAGTGGCTTGATTGGTGTAGGGCCCAAAGCATCCATCATCGATACCTTTGCGGAACACTGTCCTACCTTGGAAGACCTCTTGGATTTGGTAAGGGAAGCAGCTAAAGGAAAAAAGTCCGGAGAATGGATTTCCATGATGGGCTACGAACCGTCTTATCTTCCCGAGAACAGACACCCCACAATAGAAGAATTGGACCAAGCGGCACCTCATAATCCCCTCCACTGCATGCACGGCGGAGGCCATATTTGCATGTACAACTCCCTTGCCCTTCAGCAGTTGGGGGTCTATGAAGCGGAAGATGCCAAAAAATATCCGAAAAATGAAGTGGAAGTAGTGGACGGAAAGCTGACAGGCATGGTGCGAGGCCACACACATTTTCTCCTGTGGTCAAAGGTTCATTATTCCAACAAAGCCCAGATAGAGGCCGCAAAAAAGTCCTTTCAACATTGTTTGGAAAACGGCATTACCTCCATCCATGACTGTGGAGAGCTGGGAAGACCCTCTTATCATATCATGCAAAAACTCTGCAGAGACAGGGACTTTCGCGTCAGATCCTACATGATGCTCCACAGCATATTTGGAAAACCATTTTCCAAGGAGGAGAACGGCCATTGGCTTGCCCTTGGACTTATGAGCGGGCTGGGAGATGAGAAGTTTAGAATCGGAAGCAGCAAGTTTATGATTGACGGCGGCTCCGGTGGACCTTCCTGTTTCACCCGAGAACCTTATTCCCACGACCCCAATCTTCCCAGAGAAAAGGGATGGGAAAGAGATGAGGTGGCGGTATATATCAAGGAAATCAATGATGCCGAATGTCAGGCGACGGCCCATGCCATAGGCGACGGTGCCGTGGAATACATGGTGGAAGGCTATGAAAAGGCATTTGACACCAATCCTCGCCCTGATTTGAGACATCGGATTGAGCACTGTACATTGGCAGACCGTGACTTAATTGGGCGTATGGGGAAAATGAACATCTGTCCCAGCGTCAATGTTGGACAGATTACCTTCCAAGGTGCCAATTACATGCGCTTTTATGGGGAAGAGAGAAACAAGTATGTGTGTGCTCTTCGGTCCATGTTGGATGCGGGAATCAAATGTTCCCTCCAAAGTGATTATCCATCAGGACCGGCAGGCTTGGCTCTCATAGATGGTGCCGTAAACCGATATGATCGAGTGAACAAGGTACAATGTGATGAAACGCAAAAGATATCTCTCATGGAAGCGTTGGAATGCGCTACCTTATACGGTGCCTACGGATCCTATGAAGAGGATATGAAGGGGAGCCTTAAAGTAGGGAAGCTGGCGGACCTTATTGTGCTTTCTGAAAATATAACGGAAATCGACCCTATGGACCTACACAAAGTGAAGGTGGACATGACCTTCATCGATGGGGTATTGGAATATGAGAGGAGGTGACCCAGCGTAATTCGGACTTATTTATTCTGTTTTTTTAAAGGAGGATGGAAATGACGCAACAACAAAGAGGCGTAAAATACGCCACAAGTTTCCGGGAACAACTGACCGTCAGAGGCATTGTCATCGGTATCATCGGTGCAATCGTTCTGACCATGAGTTCCATGTATGTAGCATTGAAGCTGGGCGCTCTGCCTTGGCCAATCATCTTCGTGGCACTGGTCTCCATGTTTTTCCTGAAGATGTTCGGTAAGATTGGAAAAGAGACCAACATCAATGAAATTAACGTAACCCATACGGTGATGAGTGCAGGGGCCATGACTGCGGGGGGACTTGCTTTTACCCTGCCGGGCATCTATATGCTCAATCCTAACGCTACAGTGAGCCTGACCAAACTATTGGTCATCGTTCTGGGAGGCGTAATCTTAGGACTTATTTTTACCGCACTGATTCGAAAGTACTTTGTAGAAACAAAGCAATTGCCTTATCCCATGGGACAGGCAGCCGCAGAGACCCTCATCGTCGGTGACGAGGGAGGAAAGAAATCCGCAACCCTATTTACTTCTTTGGGATTGGCAGCCGTCTTTACCGTATTGAGAGACTGGTTCGTTGCATTCCCTGCGACCTTGCTCAACTCCAAGATGATGGCTTACGGTTCCTTTGCAGGCATCTGGCTTTCCCCTATGCTCATCGCAGTAGGATATATTATCGGGCCGGTGGCCATCGGTGTTTGGTTCTTGGGAGCCATCATCGGCGATTTCGGCATTCTCATGGGTGGAACGGAATTGGGCTGGTGGGATGCAGCCGCTGCAGCGGCAGTTAAGTCATCCTTAGGAATCGGCCTCATGGTAGGAACCGGCGTGGGAATCATTCTCAAGGGAATCCTGCCCAAGGCAAAGGAAATCTTCGGACCGATGTTCTCAAAGAAGATGATTGGTCAAGGCTTTATCGACCTGAGATGGGCTCCCATCGTTATGGTTCTCCTTGCCGCTATCTTCGCAACGTTAACCAATATGGGCGTCATCGCCAGCATCATCACCATCGTGGGCGTTTGGTTGGCAACATCCATGTCTGCCCAGTGTGTGGGTCAGTCGGGCATCAACCCCATGGAAATCTTCGGCATCATCGTACTCATCGCTGCCAAAGCAGTTTCCAGCGTGGGACAGACGGAGATGTTCTTCGTAGCGGCCATCGTTGCCATCGCCTGCGGTTTAGCAGGGGACGTTATGAACGACTTTAAAGCCGGCTATATCCTAAAATCTGATCCCAAAGCCCAGTGGATTGGGGAAGCCATCGGTGGCTTAGTAGGTGCATTTGTGGCAGTTGGCGTATTTTACGTCATCTTGACGGCCTACGGACCAACAGCCTTCGGAAATCCGGAGATGTTCATTGCACCCCAAGCCGGGGCAGTTGCTGCCATGGTAGGGGGCATTCCCAACATGACGGCCTTCCTCATTGGATTGGTGGTTGCCATTATTCTCTACTTTGTGAACTTCCCGGTTATGACCTTAGGTTTGGGCGTTTATCTGCCCTTCTATCTGTCGGCCACGGCTTTCATCGGCGGTGCACTGAAGTTCATCGTACAGAAGGTAGCACCCGAATGGGACAAGAAGGGAACGGGACTCATCATCGCTTCCGGCCTCCTTGGAGGAGAAGCAGTGGTAGGTGTTGTAATTGCACTGATTCAGGCCATACCCGCGCTCATTGCCATGTAAGAGGTGCGTCATGAAAGAAATAAAGATATCGGAAATAAAGGGAATCAAAGTGGGGCATGCCCAAGATGCAGCCGGGGGAACCGGCTGCACTGCGATTCTTTGTGAAGAGGGTGCCTGGGCAGGTGTAGATGTGCGCGGCGGCGGACCGGCTTCCAGAGAGACAGAACTCCTAAAGCCTGTCAACATGGTGCAGCAGATCCACTGTGTCATGCTCAGCGGAGGCAGCGCCTACGGCCTTGCTGCCGGCGACGGAGCCATGGCTTTCTTAGAAGAGCATAATGTTGGGTTTGATGTGGGCGTAGGGGTGGTACCCATCGTCTGCGGCGCTTCTCTCTTCGACTTGGTGGTGGGGGATCCCAAGTGCCGCCCGGATAAGGAAATGGGCTACGCAGCCTGTGAAGCCGCAGGAAAAACGGAGGTGGAGTCGGGCAACGTCGGTGCCGGTACAGGTGCCTCTGTGGGCAAGTTCTTAGGCCCGGACAGAATGATGAAGAGCGGACTTGGTGTTTACGGTATGCAGATTGGAGAGGTGCAGTGTGCTGCCATTGTGGCGGTCAATGCCCTAGGGGACGTCTTGGATTACCATACGGGAAAGACCATAGCCGGAATCTTGTCTGAAGATAAAAAGAGCCTGGCCAGTACCCTAGAGATCATGTATGAAGAAATCGGAAAGGCACGAAATGTTTTTTCGGGGAACACCACCATCGGTTGCATTGTGACCAATGCCAAGCTGACAAAGGACCAGGCAAATAAACTGGCATCCATTGCTCACAACGGATATGCAAAAACCATCAGTCCGGTTCATACGTCGGCTGATGGGGATACGATTTTTGTGATGGCCACCGGTGAGGTGGAAGTTGGCCCCGATGCCTTAGGGGCATTGGCGGTGGAAGTCATGGGTAGAGCCATAAACAAGGCTGCAAGAAGTGCCAAGGCTGCATATGGATTGCCTGCAGCAGGAGATTTTGCAGAATCTGCACAATAGGAGCTTTTTTCTATCCATTAGGCAGAAAAAGCACATTTCATGCCGAATCACCGGAAAGGGCGAGACGAGATGTATTGAGATATCTTGATACAACCAAGGTTTCACAATCCGTCTAGTATACGCAAAAAAAAGGGAAATTAGGCGGATTTCGCTACTTAACAAAGAACACTCCGAAATTTTATGTAAACCTATCGGAGTGTTCTTCTGTTTGTACTTTTACGTGTTCTCGACCGTCTGCTTTGACGACGTTTCCTCATTCGACTCTTTTTGGTCAGAATGAGGAACAGGACGGCCAAGAACAATAAAACAACAATTGTTGAAATGACGATGAGGAGAACTTTCATAACGGAGGTTTTCTCTATCGTCTTTTCTGCGATGATGGAGGTGGTTCCCAATACTCGGTTATCATAGGTTGCCTGTACCACACCTAATTCGGTTCCTTTTTTGATGGGGAACTTGGTAGGCTTAAGGGATGTTTCATATCGCAAATCCTTTTTGGATACCCCTTTGGGTACAACAAGATCCATGTTTTTTTCCATGGTTACGGGAACATCCACATTATCAATATTGACGGATTCTATTTTCGTTTGAGAAGAGGGTATGGAAGAACTCTCATAGTTATTGAAATAGTACTCCATCAACTTTTCCGTATCTTCACATATGGTGGTAGGATCATCTTCCTTCATGATGACTACAATGAGTTCCATTCCGTCCTTTTTTCCGTAAGAGACTAGGTTGAACTTGGATTTGGTAATGTAGCCGCTCTTACCGCAGATGATGGGTTCGTAGTAGACATACTTGTTTTTCAACATGCGGTGATTGTTCCACAGCTCTCGAGGCTCGGATTTGTTGGTCTTGGGCACAGTGTATTTCAGCGCACTGTCGATTTGTACGAACTTTTCGTTGCCGATACAGTAGCGCATAATGCGTGCAAGATCCAACGGGGTCGTGTAGTGTTCCTTATTGTAGAGACCGTGTGGGTTGGTGAAGTGAGAATCGGTGCAGCCGATTTCCTCAGCCTTCTCGTTCATCTTATCCGCATATTTATCCACGGAGCCGGATATGGCTTCCGCCACCACCACGGAGCAGTCGTTGCCCGATGTTAGCAACATGCCGAAGATGGCGTCCTTCAGGGTAATCTTCTCCCCAACGTCCAAGGCGATGTGGCTGGAATCGTAATCGATGTTGTACACGGCGTCTTCCGAAACCACCAGTTGATCCTTTAGATTTCCTTCTTCCAGGGCAATCACTGCAGATAGGATTTTCGTGCAGCTGGCGGGATTAAAGCGTTGTGTGCCGTTGAAGCTGTAAAGTATGTTACCGTTCTTGGCGTCCATGACTACGGCGCCTTTGCCGGAGATGGGAACGACTTTGTTGTCGTCGACGGTTCTATCGTCAGTTCCGTAGGAGAAGGGTGCAAAAGAAAAGAATACCACAACCGTAAGGACCAATAGAAGGACCCTGGTAGGTATTCTTGATTTCTGGGATTTGCTGTATTCTTCCTTTGCCATGGAACTGATTATAATATATAATAAATGCAATGTAAATCAGAAAATCTGATGACTTTTTTGGGAAGGAGACCGGAGTGACCGCATATATCCAATTTGAACGGGTGAGTAAATACTATCACATGGGGGATCAGACCATCACCGCTTTGGACAACATGGAATTATCCATAGAAGAAGGGGAATTTTGCGTCATCGTAGGGCCTAGCGGAGCGGGGAAGACCACGCTTTTGAATATATTGGGGGGAATGGACAGCAGTGATGAAGGCGTCATTACCCTAGATAACAGGCGAATCAGTGATTACAACAACAAGAGGCTGACCACGTATCGAAGATATGACGTGGGTTTTGTGTTTCAATTCTATAATTTGGTGCAGAACTTGACGGCGTTGGAAAACGTGGAGCTGGCATCGGAAATCTGTGTAGACCCATTGGATCCGGAAGAGGTCTTAAAGCAGGTGGGCTTGGAACATAGAATGGGGAACTTCCCGGCACAGCTTTCCGGAGGGGAACAGCAACGTGTTGCCATTGCCAGAGCAATTGCAAAGAATCCAAAGGTGCTTCTCTGCGACGAGCCTACCGGTGCCTTGGACTACAATACGGGAAAAACAATCTTGAAGCTTCTTCACGATACTTGCCGACAGACCGGGAAGACCGTCATTGTAATTACACATAACCAGGCAATCAAGCCTATGGCAGACAGAGTCATCGTTGTAAAGAACGGTCGAGCGCAAACTACAGAAATAAATGAAAATCCGTTGCCTATCGAAAGGATCGAGTGGTAATGAATAAAAGCTACCGAAAGATGGCTAGGAGGGGTATTAAGAAGAGCCTGACCCGTTTTCTTTCTATACTGGGAATCGTTGCCCTTGGAACGGGATTTCTTTCAGGACTGCTGGCAACCATGCCGGACATGAAGGACAGCGCGGATGCTTTTTATGATTCTCAAAATACCTTTGATGTGCAAATACAAGGCACCATGGGAGTCACCAAGTCGGACATCAATTATTTGAATACTTTGGATTATGTGGAGGATGCCCAAGGGCTGTACACCTTTGATCTTCTCATGAAGCGATCCGATGAAGAAAGTTTCGTCACCAGATTGGCTGCCAGAGACTTTAAGGATGACAAGGTTATCAACGGTACGGAGCTATTATCGGGAAGATACCCTAAGTCCGCCAATGAATGTGTGGTTTCCATTGTAAATCCCTATACGTTTCAAATGAAGGTAGGGGAAACTCTAATTGTAGATCCCAAAAATAAAGACATCAAGGATGTAAAGAAAAAACTAAAGTACGAGGAGTTTAAGGTGGTGGGCATCGTGAGAAGTCCACTGACCATTTCCATCCACGGAGATGTTTCCAATGTGGGAGATGGAAAGGTCTCCCTCGGCATGTACGTGATGAACGAAGCATATCTGGAAAAGGATGTCTATACAGCCGGTGTTTTGACAGTTACCGGCAAGGAGGGCATCAGTTCTTTTGACGATGCATATAAAGACAGAATCGCCCAAGTGGAAAAAGACTTGAAGGCCGTGGGAACGGATAGATCCAAGATTCGTACCGACTTCATCGTGGGAGAGGCACAGAAGAAACTGGACGATGCCAAGAAGGAATATGAAGAGGGGAAGGCGGAAGCCGATGCGGAGCTGGCATCAGCAGAAGCGAAGATTCGAGATGCAGAGAACGACATAAACAACGGCAGACAGGAGATCGCCGATGCAAGAGCGACCTTAGATCAAAACGAAGCAAATCTCCTTGCACAGGAAAAAACACTGCAGGATGCTGCCCCACAGATAGAAGAGCTAAAACAAATGGTGGCGGCGGGGATACCTCTCCCACCGGAGGCGGTCGCGCAGATTCAGCAGTATGATGCAGGTGTTGCGGCAATTGCAGACGGGAAGGCACAAATTGCCAACGGCAGGGCGACCCTGGATGAAAAGGAAGGGGAACTGGCTGACGGAGAGCGAACCTTGGCCGACAGCCGCGCCACCTACGAAAGTGAGAAAGCCAAGGCGGAGGCAGAGCTGGCAGATGCGGCGAAGAAAATCGCCGACGGAGAAGAAGATATCAAGGATATCAAAGCGGCAAAGTGGGTTCTTACAGATAGAAGCGACAATATGGGCATGCACAACTTTGAGTTGGATGTGGAAAAGATTGGAGCCATCGCCATTGTCTTTCCATTCTTCTTCTTTCTCATAGCTGCCCTGGTAGCCCTCACCACTATGACTCGAATGATCGAAGAGGAGAGAGGGCAAATCGGCACCTTGAAATCCCTCGGATACAGCAACAGAGAAATCTTGTCATATTATTTGATGTATGGATTCATGGCATCCTTCCTTGGGGTATTGATTGGGTTAAGCGTGGGCTTTGTCCTGTTTCCAAAGGTCATCAGCAATGCCTACAGCATGATGTATTCCTTCCCGGAAATTGAAACAAAGGTGATTTGGACCATTGCCATTCCTGTTTCTCTGATTATCATCCTGGGCATTTTGTTGGTCAGCTATCTGGCTTGTCGCAGTGAGCTAAAGGAGAAACCGGCAAATCTTCTCATACCCAAGGCGCCAAAGAACGGAAAGCGAATTCTTCTCGAGAGAATCACTCCCGTATGGAAGCGGCTGAAGTTTACGAGGAAGGTTACCCTTCGAAATCTGTTTCGATATAAGAAGCGTTTTCTCATGACCATCATCGGTATCGGCGGATGTTTTGCCCTCCTGCTGGCCGGCTTCGGTGTGAGAGATTCGGTCAGTGACATTGTAAACCTGCAATACGGTGAAATCAATCGATACGACTACATCATGGAGGTGGCGGAGGAAAAAGATGCTGCCGGAGGAGAAATCAAGGCCGTTTTGGATGACAAAAAAATGGCGGATGTCTATGGTTATTTCAACGGTGATCCGGTGACGGTTTCCAACAAAAAAGCTACGGTAAAGGCCAATTTCATCCTACCAAAAGATGAGAAATCCCTACCTACCTTCTTCTCACTTCGAGAAAGAAAATCCGGGGCGGATATCGCCTTTCAAGAGGATTCTCTCGTCTTGACGGAAAAGATGGCGGAGAGTTTGGATGTCAGTGTGGGAGATGAAGTAAATCTAAAGCTGAATTCGGGAAGAGAAGGCTCCGCTGTGGTAACAGGCATTGCAGAAAACTATGTGGATTCCAGTGTTTATATTACGCCGCAGATATATGAACAAGTATTTTCCAGGACACCTGAGTTCAACAAGGTCTACATCAAGAGCGAGAATGAAAAGCTGGCAGAAGAGCTGCTTTCCAAGGACAATGTGACCTATGTGATTTCAGCGGAAACCATTATGGAGAACTTCCGAGATTCTGTGAAAAGCATCGACTATGTTATCATGGTGTTAATATTGACCGCAGGTGCATTGGCCATCATCGTTCTGTATAACTTGACAAACGTGAACATTCGAGAGCGAACTAAGGAGTTGGCAACCATAAAAGTCCTGGGCTTCTATGAGAAGGAAGTGGCAGATTATATCTTTAGGGAAACCAATATCCTCAGCGGACTGGGCATACTCTTCGGGATTCCCGTTGGAATCGTCCTACATCAATTTATCATGAAGACCATCGAAGTAGAGCAAATTATGTTTGGCCGCCATATATATTGGCAAAGCTACTTGTATTCGGCAGGCCTGACCATCGTCTTTACCATCCTCGTCAATTTGATCATGAGGAGAAGCATTAAATCTATAGATATGGTAGAATCCATGAAAGCCAACGACTAGAGAAGGAGCGGAAAGGAAGAATAATGAGCAATATAATTTTAATCGGAATGCCCGGCGCAGGTAAGAGCACCTTAGGTGTGGTACTGGCAAAGGCAATCGGCTACAACTTTATCGACTCGGATTTATTGATTCAAGAGCGAGAAGGAAAGCTTCTGTCGGAAATCCTAGACGAAGTGGGTACATGGGGCTTTAATAAGATTGAGGAAGAAGTCAACGCATCCATCAATGCAAATCACACGGTGATTGCCACCGGCGGCAGCGTTGTCTACGGGCCGAAAGCCATGGAGCATCTGCGAAAGATCGGAACGGTTGTGTACATTAAGTTGCCTTTAAAGACCATCATCAAGAGGGTGGGGAACTTTGAAAACCGGGGAATCTCCCTTGAGAAAGGGGAGACCATCGAAGACATCTACAATGAAAGGGTTCCCCTATATGAAAAGTACGCCCATGTAACCGTTGAAACGCAAGGCATGGAACTGAGCAAATCCATGGATGTGATCAGGAAGATTGTGACTGAAAGAATGGGAGAGAATATTTAATGCTTGGCGTCATTGTAAATGCGGCAGGCGTGCTAATTGGTGGGAGCATCGGCCTTCTCTTGAAGAAGGGGATTCCGGAAAAGTGGTCCGATTTGATTTTCAAGGGCCTTGCTCTCTGTGTCATCTATATCGGCGTGGCTGGATCTTTGGAAGGGGATAACACCATTGTGTTGATTCTCTCCATTGCCATAGGTGCCATGATTGGACAAGCGCTGGATTTGGATAGGCGATTGAACAGCTTAGCCAACGGACTTGAGAAGCGGTTTCGCAAGGAAGGGGATACTACCTCCGTTGCGGAGGGCTTTGTGACCACCAGCCTTCTCTTCTGCGTTGGGGCATTGACCGTGGTGGGCTCCTTACAGGCCGGATTGACGGGAAACAACGAGATGTTGTTTACCAAATCGGGACTGGACACCATTTCCGCGATTATCTTTGCATCTTCTCTGGGGTACGGCGTACTGTTTTCCGCAGGCTTTGTCCTGGTATTTCAGGGTGCTATAGTACTGTTGGCGCAATTTCTGGCGCCCCTTATGGGGGATGCGGTCATCGCTGAAATGACCTGTGCCGGCTCAGTGCTCATCTTGGGGATGGGGCTGAACATGTTGGATTTGACCAAGTTAAAGGTGATGAATTACTTGCCCGCAATTTTTCTACCCATAGGTTTCGTACCATTGTACGACTGGATTGTGGGCTTATTATAGGAGAAGAAAATGGATTTGAAAAAAGCGATTCGTGAGAGGGTTTCCAGGAGAAGTTATTTGGAAACACCCGTAGCTGAACTTCATTTGGAGAAACTGGAGGCTGCCGCCTGGGAATGCAACCGGACAGGGGGGCTTCGCTTACAGATTGTAACCGGGAAAGAAGAGGTCTTTGCGGGATTCAAGAAGGGATACGGTCTGTTTTCCGGCGTGAGGAACTATATTGCCTTGGTGGGGAAGAGGGAAGATCCCCATTTGGAAGAGAAACTGGGATATTACGGTGAGAGCTTGGTTCTCCTTGCCACATCCCTGGGCTTAGGGACCTGCTGGGTGGGTTTGGAATTGGAAGAAGATATGGACGGCCAAGTGGAAGTCGATGAGGAGCTGAAGGGGGTCATCGCCTTTGGCAATGTGAAGATGAAGCCTACCGTGAGAGAGCAGATGATTGCAAAGGGAATCCACATGCGCAAGTCCAAGGAAATCAAGGATATGCTCGTCTCAGAAACCAAGGTACCCAACTGGGTGGTAGAGGGGATGCGCTGCGTGGTCAAGGCACCTTCCTCTCGAAACAGACAACCTGTCATGTTCTACTACTCCTCCGGATCGGTCATGGCAAAGGTCAAGGAAGAGGAGTTCTTTGATTTAGGCATCGCAAAGCTCCACTTTGAGATTGGCGCCGGCCAAGGAAAGTGGGACTTTGGAAATGGTGGTATTTTTCAGTACGAGCCTTTGGAATTGGACTGGGAGTCCAAATAGATTAGTTTTTAAGACTTTGCATGGGGGCGGGAATCCTGCCTCCTCTTTTTATCATCTTTAATGGGGACTTGGTGGAAACCTTCATTACCGGTCCGTTGCCCAGCAATCCTCCAAAATCAAGTTCTTCGCCTTCTTTCAAACCGACAGCGGGAATGACTCGAACAGCAGTCGTCTTGGAATTGACCATACCGATGGCTGCTTCGTCAGCGATGATGGCGGAGATGACTTCCGGTGTGGTGTCTCCTGGGATGACGATCATGTCAAGTCCCACGGAGCAGACAGCAGTCATGGCCTCCAACTTCTCGATGGAGAGACTCCCGTCTCTGGCGGCCGCAATCATGCCCGCGTCCTCCGTCACAGGAATAAAGGCGCCGGACAGGCCGCCCACGTTGCTGGAGGCCATGACGCCGCCCTTTTTCACCGCGTCGTTGAGCATGGCAAGGGCGGCGGTGGTGCCTGCGGCACCACACTGCTCAAGACCGATTTCCTCCAAAATATATGCAACGGAATCACCGATGGCCGGTGTAGGCGCCAAGGAAAGATCAATGATGCCGAAGGGCACACCCAAGGCTGCACTGGCTTCCGCACCTACCAACTGACCCATCCTGGTAATCTTAAATGCAGTTTTCTTAATAACATCTGCCACTTCTACCAAATCAGCGTTGTCATCCATCTTGGTCAAAGCGGCACGAACCACGCCGGGGCCGGAGACGCCAACGTTGATGATGCAGTCCGGCTCGCCCACACCGTGGAAGGCTCCCGCCATAAAGGGGTTATCCTCCGGTGCATTGCAAAAGACCACCAGCTTGGCGGCACCGATACATTGATTATCTTTGGTCAGGGAGGCGGCTTCTTTTACCACTTCGCCCATGAGTGCTACCGCATCCATGTTGATACCCGCCTTGGTGCTTCCCACATTTACGGAGGAACACACGAACTCCGTTTCTGCCAAAGCTCTGGGAATAGAAGCGATTAACTCCTGATCTCCCGGAGCAAAGCCCTTGTGCACCAAAGCGGAATAGCCGCCGATGAAGTTGACACCCACAGCCTTAGCAGCCCGGTCTAAAGTTTTTGCATATTGCACCGGGTCTCCGCCGGAAGCCCCGGCCAATATGGCAATGGGCGTTACGGAGATACGCTTGTTCACGATGGGAATGCCGTATTTCTTTTCGATATCTTCTCCCGTCTTCACAAGATCCTTTGCACAGCGATATATCTTGTCGTAAACCTTTTCACAGGAACGATCGATATCACTGTCCACACAGTCCAAGAGGGAGATGCCCATGGTGATGGTTCGGATATCCAAGTTTTCTTCTTGAATCATGGTGATGGTTTCAAGAATGTCTGTCATATTCAACATAGAAGCCTCCTATACTCGGTGCATGGAATTAAAAATGTCTTCATGCATCACATGAATCGTCATGCCATCCACGTTCTCCACAAGTCTTTCCTTCAGCTCTTCCAACTCACAATTCATCTGTGAAATCTCAATGAGCATGACCATGGCAAAGTACTCCTGAAGAACCGACTGGGTCACTTCGATCACGTTAGCATTGGCTTCTGCACAGGTGGTGCTGACCTTGGCCAGGATTCCCACCATATCTTTTCCGATTACGGTAATTACTGCTTTCATTTTTGTCTCCTTTTTTTATCAATGCATCATTTTACCACAGTTGAAGGTCTTCCTTCAACGATAGAGGGGGATTATTTATTTTTGCCCGAGCGAATCAACCCATCTCCCAGATTAGAATCCACACGATAACACACTTCTAATTTTGGATAAGCTTCGGCAAGTGCATTTTTGTTGCATGCCTTGTGGCCGATCATGGCGGAAAACCACCGCTCGTTGCTATAGAAGGTGATGGAGCTTTTGTCCATGGGAAGCCTTTGCAAAATCTCTTCCATCTGCTCTCTGGCGATTTCACCTTCCACCAGCTGGCGAAAGGCCGGGTGATAGCCGCCCCCTAGATCTGTACCTTGGGTAACCAAGTCCGTACTTTTCAATCCCACCCTGAGAATGGTAATTCCTGCTTGGAAGAGTATCTTGTACATTTCTGTCACAGTGGAAAGCATTTCCTCTTGGGAAAAGGGTTGATATTCCCTCGATTGGTACTGGTGGGCTAGCTGGGTGTCCCGGAGGATCACGGTAGGGTAGAGGCGGGCAAATTCAGGGGAAAGATTGGCTGTCTTCCTTGCGGACTCCATAGATTTTTCCTTGGTATCTCCAGGCAACCCTATCATCAACTGAATTCCCAGTTGAAAATTATGTTCCTTTATCAGTTCACATGCCTTGTACACATCTTCCGCAGTATGGCCACGATTGGAATTTTCAAGTACAGCAGGGTCGAAGGATTGAACTCCTAGTTCAATGATGTCCACCCTGTGAGCCTTTAAATTCTGTAAGATTTCTTTGTCGATATAATCCGGCCGTGTGGAAAGTCGGATTTTATGAATCTCTCCCGATTCCTTGTATCTTCTCGCCACATCCAAATATGTATTTTGATCCACTATAGAAAGTCCCGTAAAGCTACCGCCAAAAAAAGCAACCTCAATTTCCTCCAGACCGCGGTCACGGAGCGTGGAAAGATACTGCTCTATTTTATCTGCCACCATGTTCGCCGTCGGCGATGCCGTCCTTGCCGTGATAATCTTTTGATTGCAAAAGACACAGTCGTGGGGACAGCCTTGATGGGGGATGAAGATGGGGATGATTGCATGTTTTTTCATGGCTAAAGTATACCACAAAAATGTGTCTGTACAGCCGTGGACAGGGCGATTATAATATAGAAAAAGGAGGCGAACATGAAAAAGTTTATCATAGAAGAAGCATTTTGGGACATATTCCCACAAGCGGAGATTGCGGTAATTCTTGCCAAGGGCATCAATAACAAGGAAAATCCAAGGCAGGAAGAAATAGACACACTTTTACAGAAGAGCAACAAAGAGGCGGAAAAATGGCTTATAGCACCGGTTCTAAGTGAAAACAAAGTCATTGCCGTTTGGCGAGAAGCCTTTCAAAAGTTCAAGACCAAAAAGAAGGTGAGATGCTCTATTGAGAATCTTCTCAAAAGAATCGATAAGGATGGGGGCGTAGGGCACATCAACCCCTTGGTGGACATCTACAACGCAGTCTCCCTGACCTATGGGCTTCCTTGTGGCGGCGAAGATCTGGATACCTTCCAAGGAGACATGCGGTTGACAAAGGCGGTAGGGGATGAACCCTTTATGGCCTTGGGGGATGTAGAAGAATCCACAGCTCTTCCCGATGAAATCATCTACAAGGACGATGTGGGCGCCGTATGTCGATGCTGGAACTGGCGAGACGGGAAGAGGACCATGTTAACGGAAGACACGGTCAATGCCTTTTTAATCATAGAGTCGGTTGATCCTGATAGGTCAGAGGACGTACGAGCAGCGACCCAGATGCTAGATGAAAAAACCAGAAAGTACTTGGGAGGGGAGACGACGATTCACTATCTCAACGTGGACAATCGGGAGATTCCTCTGTAAGTAAACCTTCCTCACACTACTCGTGAAGTTTTTTATGATCCCATCCTTTGGGACAACGTAAATGCTAACAATCAGCTTTGCAGAGACCCAATGTTGACATTTTTTTATGGGAAAAGGAGAGTAATTGTAAATGAATGGAAATTGTGGCAGAATCACTTACAGAAAATATCAACGAATGCTTTCTAGAGAGGGAATTGTTAGCATAAAATGCTAACAATCGGCGTCTCAGACACCAATTGTTTGAAAACCGGTTGTCCTGCAGCGACTTCATCGGTGAAGATGGCAGAGATAATTAAAGCTCTACAGTTGCTCTACTTGCTATGATCGATCCAATATCCCTCAGGGGGAATTGGGAAAAGTAACGAACTTTCAAACTTCGATTCTCAATAAAGGAGATAATGTTTGTACCTTGCGGGTGGGCGAGAAGATTCCCGTGAAAAATGATTTCTTCACCCACTCTTCCCGAAGTACCACCGAGGAATCCATAGGCAAAGCCGGGTAGTTCAACATGACCCGGTTCAACCGTCAGGACTTTCATCCCTACGTCTCTCATGACACCACCCATGCCCTCATCGGAAGTAATGACACTTTCTTCATCCACTACTACAAGGTTGCACTTGGAGTAGCCCTGGTTCACATGAACCGGGGTCATTTTTAGTGTCTTGGCTGCTTCCAATAATTGAGGGTCCGTGTACTTTAGATTGTGGATGAAGTATCTTCCCGTACAGGCAGCATTGTATCGAACTTCACCCGGATAGCCGGGAGACAGCTTAGTCGGATCTCCAAAGAAAATCTCCAAACCTAAATCACAGAGATAGAGATCCGGATGAGTCCCGATCTCGTCTGAGACGAGACCGGTGGATTCTATTTCTGTGATTTCTTGTGTCTTTAATAAATATTGTTTCAGCAGCGGGTGTGCCTGCTTAGACAGATAGATCATTCTTGTCCGGGTACCTTGGGAAGGGTTGCAAAACCTTGTTCCAATTCTTCATCGGTGGGAATGTGGTCTGTCATCTTTCCATCGTTGTAATCCGCATAGGCATACATATCGAAGTACCCGGTTCCGGTGAGTCCAAAGACGATGGTCTTCTCTTCTCCCGTTTCCTTACACTTACGAGCTTCATCGACTGCCGCTCTGATTGCATGTCCGCTTTCCGGTGCCGGCAGAATGCCTTCTACGCGAGCAAACTTGCTGATTGCCTCAAAGACGGAGGTTTGTTCCACTGCAACGGCTTCCATGAATCCGTCATCATACAACTGTGACAGAATGGGGCTCATGCCGTGGAAGCGCAGGCCGCCTGCGTGGTTGGGGGAGGGAATGAACCCGTGACCCAAGGTGTACATCTTTGCCAGCGGTGTGATCTGACCGGTGTCGCAGAAGTCGTAAGCATACTTGCCTCGTGTCAAGCTGGGGCAGGATGCCGGTTCAACTGCGATGAAGCGGTAGTCTTTTTCTCCTCGCAGTTTTTCGCCCATGAAGGGTGCAATTAGTCCGCCTAAGTTGGAGCCACCGCCGGCACAGCCGATGATGATGTCGGGGGTCACGCCATACTTATCCAGAGCTGCCTTGGTTTCCAATCCGATGATGGACTGGTGAAGAACCACCTGGTTCAAAACGCTTCCCAGTACGTATCGATATCCTTCCCTGGTCACTGCAGACTCTACCGCTTCAGAGATGGCACATCCCAAGCTTCCGCCGGTTCCGGGATGCTCGCTTAATATTTTACGACCGATTTCCGTCGTCTCGGAAGGAGAAGCGGTTACCGTTGCGTTGAAGGTTCTCATGACCTCTCTTCGGAAGGGCTTTTGTTCGTAGGAAACCTTTACCATGAAGACATCCAGATCCAATCCCAGGTAGCCGCAAGCCATGGCCAAAGCGGTTCCCCACTGACCTGCGCCGGTCTCTGTGGTTACGCCTTTCAGACCCTGATTCTTGGCATAGTATGCTTGGGCGATCGCAGAGTTCAACTTGTGGCTGCCGCTGGTATTGTTTCCCTCAAACTTGTAGTAAATCTTTGCCGGTGTGTCCAGCAACTCTTCCAAGCAATATGCTCGAACAAGAGGGGAGGGGCGGTACATCTTGTAGAAGTCCAGGATTTCTTGGGGAATGTCAATGTAAGGTGTGTCATCATCTAATTCCTGTTCAATGAGTTCCTTGCAAAATACGGGAGCCAAGTCTTCCGCGGTCATCTTCTCGCCAGTGCCCGGATTAATGAGGGGAGACTGCTTTGTCTTCATGTCAGCCCTCACATTGTACCATTGCGTTGGCATTTCGGATTCGTTGAGATAAATCTTGTAGGGAATTTCGTGCTTCGTCATTTTTTCTTTCCTTTCTTACCGCTGCAATGGGAATAAAAAAAGTTTTTGTCCACTAGGACAAAAACCTCTGGTTTTTGTTTGCCACCCAACACCAACATCGGTGTTTTCCATTTCGAGTACAGCGTTATACCCGCTCCCCTTGTAACAGGTGGAGAACCCGTCAGGTGCTACTCGATGGTTTTACAATCTTTCGTCCTGCCCTCGGAAGTCCATTCACCCCGATCCTCCTTGCCACATTTCCAGCGTCAGCGGCTCTCTATCAATTCAGATTCGGGAATACTACTCTTCGTCAACGGTTTATGTTTTATTAACTTTGAATCTGATTATAGGGAGTGAAAAGGGAATTGTCAAGAAAAGAATTGTTAAAATTCGTAAAAAATCTCGAACAACTACCCGCCACGGTAAGATGTAATGCATCTCTACCAATACATGTTGATCTGCATTACAATAAATGGTAAAATATGGAAATGAAAGGGGCACACATATGGAATGGGATATTGACGGTGGTATTGCAGAGATATTAGAAAGTTTTCGAAAGATGTCAAAAGACTATGCAAAGGAACTATCCAAGTGTAGGGACGGCTACATGATTCGGATTCCATCAAAAGGGGGAACTTATAGTTATGCGGAAGTAAGAAAAGTGAGAAATAAATATATAAAAAGAGGTATTACAAAAAATAGAGATGCTATCTTCTCTCATAGCCGAAAGCGGTTGTTAAAAGAAGTTCTTAAGGTACTGGAGTTGAACATTGGTGCTTTAGAAATGATTAAAGATATATACAAGCCTCTAAACATTAATAATATTATTCAAAACTTACCAAAATCATACTCGGAACTTCCCATTGAAGCTTTCTTTTCGGCCAAAGGCAAGACCAAGTGGGAGACAGAGAATTATCCTCAGAATCATGCATTTCCAGAACACTTGAAGCACGTCACTCTCCGTGGGTTTAAAGTGAGATCCAAATCGGAACTGTATATTGCCAGTCAATTGGATCGCTACCATATCCCGTATCGATATGAAATGGAAATATGGTTGAGCGGAAGAAAATACTATCCGGATTTTACAATTCTAAACCAGTCAAACGGCCAGTACTTATACTGGGAGCACTGTGGGATGGTCAACAATAAAGAATACATGTCTTCACACTTTGAAAAAATGCGAATCTACTATATGCATGATATCGTTCCATGGAAAAACCTGATTGTCACTTATGATGACCAAGAAGGAAATATTAGTGCCAAGGACATTGACGGGATGATACAAGGATTGCTATACAAAACTGGAAGAATCGTGTTTTAGTTATGAGAAGAACATACAGATGGCGTGGCTAAAAAAATTCATTGATTTTTAGTTATAGTAGCGTTCTCAGTAAGCTCTGACTAAACGAGTTATGAAAAAAGACAAAAAAAGTGGTCTGAAACGGGATTTTTTTAGACAAGACGGTGCCTGTAAATGTGGTGTGACTAAAAATAGGAGATAGGCGATTTAGTCTAAACTTTACTTTTCAGACTATTCATGTTATTCTGTATCCAATAGAATATTTCGGATGAAGACAACCCGAGATCTTCTTCAGTGAAGAGCCGAAGCGGAAAAGTTAAGTGAGGTAGCAGGCACTTGGCCCAAACTGTCAGGCAAAAGGAAGGTTGTCCGACGATTCTTTGGAAAGACTCCCCGTGGGAGCGCCAACGAGGCAATAACCAACTGGCAACCAGACTGAGAAATATGCGGAATCCGTGTATTTCTTTTTTGTATCATCAAGAGAGACCGCATATGATATTCCCAATGGCCTGCGAGAAATCCAACGGAGGTAACGAAATGAGAATGTTATTGGTGGGAGCCGGCGCAGTTGGCGAATCTATACTGCGCATCTTGAAAGCAAGGGATCCCGAGAGCAAATGGCTGGAAGTGGCTGTGGTTGCGGACTATGATCGCCGGAGAGCAGAGGAAGTTTGCAAAAACTTGAAGGATGAAAAGCGATTTCTTCCTGCCAGCGTGGATGCCCACGATGTAGACGCAATGGTGGCAATCTGCAAAGAGCATCAGTGCGATTTTGTGGTGGATACGGCGGCACCCTTTGTAAGCAACAACATCTTTGATGCGGCCTATGCTGCCAAGGCGGATTACGTAAATCTTGGCACTTGGTCTGAACCCTTTGATCCACCGGTGTACGGCATCGGACTGGAAAACTCCTACAAAATCCCCATGGCTAGCTACAACTTCAATGCTCACGATAAGTGGAAGGCACAGGGTAACATGGCATGTATCTGCTTGGGCATCGACCCGGGCGTGGTAGATGTCTTTGCTAAATTTGCAGCAGAACACCTCTTTGACGAACTGAAGGAAATTCATGTAAAGGACGGGGGCAACCTTGAAATCCCCGGTGCCGACGAGGATGCGGTATCCTTTGGCTTTAATGTGTGGACGGTACTGGACGAATGTCTCAATCCCAACGTGGAGTGGAGCAAGGAAAAGGGACATATTGTAGAGCCTCCTTTTTCGGGAGAGGAAATATTTGATATGCCCCAGGGAGTCGGCCCCAACAAGCTGTTAAAGGTAGAACATGAAGAAACCGTCCTCATGCCCAGATATCTGGAGAAGTACGGATTGGAGAGGGTGACCTTCAAAATCGCCTTGGACGAGAACTTGATTCAGGCGTTAAAATCCATTGATGCACTGGGTCTGCGCAACATGGACAAAATCAAAGTCAACGGCGTAGAAGTAGCACCCAGAGACGTGGTTGCCGCCGCGGCGCCGCAGCCAAAGGATATCGGAGATGAGATGACCGGGAAGATGGTGGTGGGTGTCCACTGCATCGGGAAGAAAGACGGATTGGACAGAGAAATATTTATGTATCAACCCTTCGACAACAAGCAGTCTATGGAGAAATGGGGCATGCAGGCGGTCGTCGCACAGACGGGTTTTGGTGCGGCCATCGGTATTGAACTTATGGGAAGAGGAATTTGGAAGGATGCCGGTGTCTTTGGACCGGAGTACTTCGACCCCATTCCCTATATGGAAATCATGGACGAAGCGGGTTATGACTATGGAATGGTAGAAATGGAATCCGACTATAAGAATAAGCGAGATAAAGAAGAAATGGAGATGATATTCAAGGAAGCCAAGGATGGCAATGTATAAGGAGGTACTGAGATGACTAGACCGGAAATAGGTCACGCGGACGGTGTTGCGGGTCTGAAGAAAGTACACATGAAGACCCGTACGGTTGTAGCTATGATTTACTGCCTTGTGGCAGCGGGAGCCTTTGGAATAGAAGAGATGGTTTCGGAAAGCGGTCCCGGAATCGCTTTGACCATGTTGATCATCTTCCCCATCATATGGGCATGGCCCATCAGCAATCTTGTGGCGGAGGCGGGGTCTCTCCTACCTTCGGAAGGTGGCGTTTACGTTTGGGCAAGGGATGCCTTCGGCGAGTTTTGGGGCTTCCAGGCGGGGTGGTGGAACACGGTTTCCATCTACATTACCAACGGAATCTATGCGGCGTTGGTGGTAGGCTATACGGCGCAATTTGTGGACATGACACCGGCAACCCAATTCATGCTGAAGATTGCCATGATTCTCGTGTTTACAATCATCAATCTTTTGGGTATTCGAGAAGTTGGCGCAGTGAGTACGGCATTTTCCATTGCTATCATGGTGGCATTTGCCCTAGTAGCGTTAGTTGGTTTTCTCAACTGGAACGGCAACCCCTTTGATCCCTATTTTGCCGATTGGGGCGGTGGGGATGTGTTGTCGCCATCGGAAGCCATCGGTGGATGCTTGGCAATTTGTATCTGGATGTACTGTGGATACGAGTGTATTTCCACTCTGGCCGGAGAAGTGAAGAACCCGCAGGTCATTCCCAAGGGGCTCCTCATCGCCATGCCTCTCATCGCTTTGACTTACATCCTGCCAACCATGGGCGGACTGGCTTCCATCGGTCAGTGGGCTGACTGGAGCACCGACGGAACCGTTGGATCCGTGGGGTATTATGCGGTGTTAGCGGACAATCTGGGGCAAGTTTGGGGGTATGCATTCCTCTTCATTGCCATCATATCTCAGTGTGCTATTTTCAATACCTACTTGGCATCGGGCTCCCGCGGCTTCTTCGTTTTGGCCGACGACAACCTGTGTCCCAAGTTCCTGGTTAAAGTAAGTAAGAAGAGAGGCGTGCCCTATGTGGGCGTGATTTCCTTGGCCTTGGTCACCGCACTGTTAGCACAGTATGATTTTACCACCTTGGTCATGGCTGAAGTTGTCTTCATCTTGGCACTCTACGTGATTATGCCACTTTCGGTGGTCAAACTTCGCAAGCTGGCACCCATTGAAGATCGGCTGAAACACAATTTGTTCGTCATGCCGGGCGGAAAGTACGGAATCTATTTCTTTGCAGGCATCGTCCTCGTCATATCCATCGTCGCCTTGATGATCAACGGGACAGACTACTTTCTCATCGGCATCATCGGCTGTTCATCCGGTCCATTGGTGTACGTCATCTGCAAGTGGCGATATGGCGGAATCACCAAACGGGACCCGGAAAACTTCCCCATGAACCCTAAGACGAAACTTGCCTTCGGGGATACATACCACTTGGCTGTATACGGATTGGTTGCCGGCTTCTTTTCTGTGGTCGGTTCCTTTGTTCTGGCATGGTGGGAAGGTGAATGGGGAGAAGAGTACTACGCAGAAGAAGGGGAAAGCACCTTCTGGATCTTCGATGACTATTACGCCATGCTGGATATGCTCAGATGGGTGGGCATCGGATTGATGGCCTTCGGTGTCATCATGCTGATCGTGGGCAAGTTTACGGACAAGCGAAATCCCATGACAAAACTGGTGGATGAAGAAAACCTGAACATGTAAGGGAAACGCATCTTGCCACAACCCCTCCTTTGCCTATATAATGTACAGGCGGAGGAGAAAATGATACCACTATCGACGAAGATGCGTCCAACGAAATTAGAAGAATTTGTAGGGCAGGGGCACTTCCTATATGAAGGATCCCTGCTTTACAATGCCATAAAAAACAAGACCTTTGACTCGGCAATCTTCTTTGGTCCCTCGGGAACCGGGAAGACCTCCTTGGCGAGAATCATCGCCGGCGAAATGGATGCCGCCTTTGTGGAAATCAACGCATCCTCAACGGGGACAAAGGAACTGAAAGAACTGATTGAATCTGCCAAGGTGAAGTTCTTTGGACTGCAGAAGGAAACCACCTACGTCTATGTAGATGAGTTTCACAGATGGAACAAGTTGCAGCAGGACTCTCTTCTCAAAGCACTGGAAGAGGGTGTGTTGCGGTTCATCGGGAGCACCACGGAAAATCCGTATTTTGCCGTGAACAACGCAATTCTCAGCAGAGTCCGGAGCATATATGAGTTCAAGGTTCTGAACAAGGAAGACATCTTCAAATTACTAAAGAGAACAATCACAGATAAGGACAGAGGGCTGGGAAATCTGCAGATTTCCATGGATGAGGAAACACTCATGATTCTGGCGGATATGGCTGCCGGAGATGCACGTATTGCATTGGATACCTTGGGATTCATTGTCAACAATATGGAGGAGGGGGAGAAGATTACCCCTGCCATTATAGAAGAGGCCATGCAGCAGCGCACTTTTTTCTACGATAAGAGCGAAGACAAATACAACCTTCTTTCTGCCCTGCAGAAGTCCGTACGAGGCAGCGACCCGGATGCAGCCGTCCACTATTTGGCGCGCCTCATCGAAGGGGGAGCGGATATTCAAATGATTGGTCGGCGGCTTTTGGTCATGGCCAGTGAAGATGTGGGCATGGCGTACCCAAATGCCATAACCATCGTCACTTCCTGTGTGCAGGCTGCACTGATGGTTGGCTACCCGGAAGCGCGCATCAATCTGGCGCAGGCTGTGGTCACCATGGCAGCGGCGCCAAAATCCAACCGATCCTATGTGGCTCTTTCCAAGGCTACCGCGGATTTGCGCAATGTGGAGACGGGAGATGTACCCGATTCTCTGAAAGATGCACACTACAGCGGTGCCAAGAAACGAGGCTTGGGTATTGGATACCAAAATCCACATAACTTCGGTGGATATGTGGAGCAGCAGTATCTTCCCGATAGCATCAAGGATAAAACCTATTACGAGCCTACGGAGAACGGCACGGAAGCATCCTTTAAAAAATACTTGGAGATGATCAGAAAGAAATGAAAGAAATCATAAGAGCGCCTCATTCCGGCTTTTGCTTTGGAGTGAAGGGCGCTATCGATAAGGCCATGAACGCTGAAAGTGACAAGGCTATCAACACCTGCGGCCATTTGATTCACAACAAGATGGTCACCGATGCCCTGTTGGATAAGGGAATCGGTGTAGTTAACGTGCCGGAAGATGCGCCGGAAGGGTCGGTCATCATTGTTCGTTCCCATGGAGAACCGGAAGATTTTTATACCAGAGCGGGAGCACGAAACTTGGAAATCATCGATGCCACGTGCCCCTATGTGAAGCGAATTCACAGCTTGGTCAACCAAGCATACAAGGACGGCAAGCAGATAGTGATTGTGGGAGATCCCAACCACCCGGAGGTCATAGGCATCAATGGATGGTGCAATAATACGGCGGTTATCTTCTCTTCTCGGGAAGAAGCAGAGGCCAAAGCGGACCAACTGAGGGAACCAATCTTGTTGGTTACCCAGACAACCATCCAGAAGGACACATTGGACGAAGTTCTTTCCGCCCTGGAAGAAAAACACGTAGAGGTTGAGGTGAAAAATACCATCTGCAATGCCACCGTGGAGAGGCAGGAAGGCTGCATAGAGACTGCAAAAAAATCCGATGTAATGTTGATTGTAGGCGATAGAAACAGCTCAAACACTAGAAAGCTATATGAAATCGCAAAAAAATTATGCAAAAGAACGTATTTTATTGAAAATATGAATGATTTACCATTGCCAGAAATCCAAAAATATAATAGAATAGGAATAGCGGCAGGCGCTTCAACACCTGAAAACGCAATTAAGGAGGTTATTGCAAACATGAGTGAAAAGACACTTGAAAACGAGTTGACAATGCAGGACTTTATGGAGGAAATCGACAAGTCACTAAGACTTCCGCGCTCCGGAGAGTTGGTAATCGGAAAAGTACATCAGGTTACAGACAAAGAAATCATTGTGAACCTAGGGTACAAAAAGGACGGAATCATTCCACTGGACGAGATTTCATTGGAAGGCGACCAAAAGCTTACTGATTTATACCAAGAAGGAGACGAAATTCAGGCCAAAGTTCTGAAGACAGACGACGGTGACGGAACGATCTTACTTTCAAAGAAGAAATTAGAAGCAGGAGAGCATTGGGAAGAAATCAACAAGGCTCTTGAGGAAAAAACATTGATCAACGTCGATGTGGTGCGTCAGGTGAACGGCGGTGTAATCGCTACTTACAAAGAAGTATCCGGATTTATTCCCCTTTCTCAGTTATCCGACAGATTTGTTGAGGACTCATCCGAGTTCGTAGGACAGAATCTGACCGTGCGAGTTTCCAGAGTAGACCCCAGAAGAGGGAAGGCTGTATTCTCCCACAAGGCATATCTGCATGAAGAAAGACAGAAGGCTCTGGCAGCCGTTTGGGAAAACATCCATGTAGATGACGTTGTAGAAGGAACCGTTATGCGGTTTACCGACTACGGCGCATTCGTAGATATTGGCGGAATCGACGGACTTCTGCACATATCCGAAATTTCCTGGGGCAAGCTGAAGCACCCACAGGAAGTATTGTCCATCGGTGAGAAGATTACCATCAAGGTTCTCTCCATGAACGCTGAAAAGGGCAAGATTTCCCTCGGATTGAAGCAGACACAGCCGGAACCATGGACCATCATCGATGAGAAATATCATGCAGGTGATGTGGTAGAAGGTAAGATCGTACAAATCAAAGAGTACGGTTGCTTCGTTGAACTGGAACCCGGATTGGACGGATTGGTTCATATTTCCGAGGTCAGCCACAAGAGAGTCGGCAACATCCATGACGAATTGAACATCGGTCAGGTTGTTACAGCGAAAATTCTGGAAATCGATAAGGACAGAAAGCGAATCAGTCTTTCCATCAAGGAAATGATCGATCCAAATGCTCCCGAACCGGTTAAGGAAGAAGCCCCTGCAGAAGAGGCGGCACCTGCTGAGGAAGCTCCCGTTGCGGAAGCGGCACCGGCAGAAGAGGCTCCTGTAGAAGAGCCGGCAACAGAAGAAGCTCCCGTTGAGGAACCTGCGGAAGAAGCAGAAGCACCAGTAGAGGAGCCGGCTGAAGAAGAATAAGATTTGGTTTAGAAGTTGAAGTGAGAAGATTACCTTTTCACTTCAATTTTTGTGTAGAATAAAAAATCAACGTTTATATTAGACTTATCTACAGTAGCCCATAAACAAAAATCCAGGGTTTATCACAAATGCAGGGTGTCGGCTTCATATGCTTGGACTTATGAATCTGTGTGTAGCTTATAAGTCTAATACAGCAAATAATTCTTTATGAGCGCAAGATTTTCTTGGATCAATAGAAGGCTCAGACATGCAATAAGTCTAAAAGAGAGATTGAGTAATGACTCAACCTCTCGACCTATCACAATAATCAAGTCCTTATTTCGACATGGTGATCATTTCCTTGGCACTTTGGATGGTGATGTCGGAAATGTTGATGCCCGACAGGAGTCTGGCAATTTCGGCAACCTTTTCTTCATCGTTCAGATGGACCACGGTGGTGTAGGTACTGGTGTCATCCGAAGATTTTTCGATTCGGAAGTTGTGGTCTCCGTATGCCGCAATCTGCGGAAGATGGGTGATGGAGATAATCTGCCTGTGTTCCGCAAGGGAGCTGAGGGCTTTTCCTACGATGCTGGCTGTTTCGCCGCTGATACCGCTGTCAATTTCATCAAAGATCATGGTGGGGATGCCGTCGTACTCGCCGATGATTTTCTTTAGAGCGAGCATGATTCTGGACATTTCTCCGCCGGATGCGATCTTGGACAGAGGCTTCATGGTCTCTCCAACATTGGTGCTTATGAGGAATTCCACCTTATCCATGCCGTTGGGCGTGAAAGACGGGAGTTCTTCAAAGTGGATGGAGAGCTCCACGTTGTTGAAGTTGAGTTTTTCCAATTCTTCTTGGATTTTGGATTCCAAGGTGGCGGCAGAGGCTCGCCTTAAATTGGTAAGGCGCTGGGTTTCTGCAATGAGAATCTCCTTCAGACGGATCTTCTCAATATTGGCACTCTCCACTTCTGCATCTATATTCTTTAATTCATACAAAGCTTTTTCTTGGATTTCACAGTGCTCCAATATGCCGTCAATGGTTTCGGCATATTTGCGCTTTAGACCATTGATAAAGTAGAGCCTGTCGTTGATTTCGTCGATTTCTTCCTGTGAATACACGCACTTGTCCCGCGCCTCACGAAGGCGGCTGCAAACATCTTCAAATCGATAATAGATTTCCGAGAATTCATCCTCGATGGAGGATGCTTCCTTGGAAAAGGTACCGATTTCGTGAAGGGTTTGAATAACACCACTGATGCTGTCCAATGCGGCATTGTCGCCGGATTTTGCTTCGATATAGGTCTTCTCCAAAGTTCCGTGAATCTGCTCCTTGTTCTGCAAAATGACCAGGTCATCCTGCAAACGCAAATCTTCCCCGGGGTTCAACCTGGCAGCTTTGATTTCCTCAATCTCGAACTCCATAAACTCTTTTTTTCTGTCGTTGTCGATTGCCTTGGCTTCCAAATCCGCAAGTTTTTTGGATGCGTCCATGTAGTCCTGATAGGAATCTTCCACCTTAATGCGGGTGGGAATGATGGCTTCCTTTTCGTAGGTGTCTACAAGGCGAAGATGGTTTTCTGTCTGGAGAAGAGACTGATTGTCGTATTGTCCGTGAACATCTGCAATTCGAGCGCAAAGGGCTTGCAGCTCACCAAGAGAAACAATCTTCTCGTCAATCTTGCAGATATTTTTGCCCGTTGTGGAAAGCTCTCGGGTGATGACAATATCTCTGTTATCCACCTCGGCAACCATTTGAACCACGGCTTTGTCTGCACCTGTGCGCACAAAAGTAGTGTCAGCACGGCTGCCAAGGGCTAAGCTGATGGCAGTTGCTACCACTGATTTTCCTGCACCGGTTTCTCCGGTGATAATATTTAATCCCTTATAAAAATCGATTTCTGTGTTTTCAATCACAGCAAAATCTCTAATACTAATATGGCTTATCATTTGGTACCTCGATCAAGATAGTAAATCGTTGAATAATTCCATTAATTCCGGAACATTTTTGCTACTGTCGGCAACAATCATGATGGTGTTGTCACCGGCAACGCTGCCTATGACATGGGGGAAATTGAGAGAGTCGATGGCTTCGCCAGCGGCTGCTCCACACCCGGATAATGTCTTAACAACAATGATATTTTCGGCGGACACGACGGATTTAATGGTTTCCTTAAAGATTTTCACAAATCGATCGGTAATGGGTCCGTCACCTGAATTCTGAGCATATTTATACTTCCCGGAAGGGGATAAAGTTTTAATAAGCTGCAGTTCCTTGATATCTCGAGATACGGTTGCTTGTGTCACGTCATAGCCCGCATCTTTCAGCAATTGGCATAACTTTTCTTGTGTCTCGATTTCGTGTTCGTTGATTAATTCCAGCATTTTGTTTTGTCTAGAATATCGCATAGCCCATCCTTTCAACACTGTATAACTCCACGTTTATACTTGTAATTATACCATTGTACAGCTATTCAATTCAACCGTTTCTTCATAGACTTTTGCTTATTGTACTCCATCAGCGACGACGCGAAGTATCCCCCAAGGATCATCACCGTTCCGGTAAGGAAGAGCCAAAGCATCAGGACAATGACGCCACCTAAGCTTCCATAGGTCTTGTTGAAGGTTGAAAAGTTGTCCATATAGATGGTAAAACCCGCTGTCAATACAAACATGGAAAGGGCCGTAAATATGGATGCCGGCAGTAACTTTTTCAGACCTATTCCAGATCCAATGACGCTCATTTTGTATATGATTGTGAGGATAATCAGTAAGAAGACATATGGCGATAGGAGAATAATAAGCTTAAAGAGTGAGCTCATTACTAAGGTTTCGCCTAAAATCGTTTCAATGGTGTTATAAATAAAGGAGGACAAAGGTCCCGTGACCAGCATGACGAGAAAAGCAAATATTAGAGCCAAAGCCAATAGAATCGCAAGGAGCTTTTCTTTCACAAAGCCCATATCTCTGTGGAAGGAAAAGGATTCCGATATTTCATCCATGAGTTTTTTCATGACCTTTGACCCTGTCCACAGGGCCAGTAAGATGGATATAGAGATTAAGCCGGCCGAACTGGAATTGATCAACTCATGGATAATCGGTTTGATGAATTCGGCAACTGTCGGTGGAAACATCTGCAACATCTTTAAGACTTCGGTCTCTCTGCCTTTTAGGAAAAAGGAGATAATATTCAGGGTGACGATGATGAGGGGAAATAAGCTAAAGAGCATATTGTAAGCAATGACCATACCTCCGTCAGGCAGGTCTGAGTTTCTGACTTTACTGATAAAAATCTTGATAAAGTCCTTTATCTCTTCTTTCTTTTTCATAATATCTCCAATCGAAACTTTTTCTCCCATAGCGTTTCCTTAGTATAACAGGAAATAATAAATCGAGAAAGCCTTATATTTACAAACATATGTTCCTATGATATACTCGTCATGAAAAGGAGACCGTATGAGAATTTTGGGAATTGACCCGGGATATGCCATCTTGGGATGGGGCATTGTTGACATGAAAGGAAACCATTTTGAAGTCGTTTCCTACGGTGCCGTGACCACAGAAGCGGGTGAGCCCATGCCGGACAGATTGAAGGTCCTGTATCATTCTTTGATGGAGCTGATTGCAGAGTACGAACCGGAAGTGGCGGCCATCGAAGAACTCTTTTTTAATACCAACAGCAAGACCGCCATCATGGTAGGACAGGCAAGAGGTGTTGCGGTTTTAGCCTGTGCCAACTGCGGTCTGGAAATAGAAGAATATACCCCCCTACAGATTAAACAAGCGCTTACCGGCTACGGGAGAGCGGATAAGAATCAGGTGCAGATGATGGTGAAGACCATTCTTCATCTCAAGGAAGCGCCGAAACCTGACGATACGGCAGATGCCTTAGCGGCTGCCATTTGCCAGGGTCATTCGGGGGATGCCAGAAAGCGGCTGAGAAAGAGAGGAATGAAATGATCCACTATATCAAGGGAACGCTCATCATGAAGCTGGAAGATCGAGTGGTCATCGAAACCGGAGGCGTCGGGTTTGAGGTCTTCGTTCCCGGAAACAGCAGGTTGTACATGACCACCGAGGGAGAAGAGGTGGAAACCTACACCTATATGCAGGTGAAACAGGATGACATCACCTTGTTCGGCTTTGGTGATGAGAGAAGCTTGAGCTTATTCAAGAAACTCATCAGGGTCAACAGTGTGGGCGCGAAGGCGGCTTTATCCATTCTCTCTGCCATGCCTTTGGAAGACTTGAAGCGCGCCATCGTCTTTGAAGATATTGACATGATTACCAGAGCAAACGGAGTGGGGAAGAAGACCGCTCAGAAAATTGTTTTGGAGTTAAAGGATAAATTGGACGATATACAGGGCGGATTTCCCGGAGACAATCTTCCCGGCAATGAAATTGTGGAGGGTGATAACAGATCCGTTGCCATCGACGGCTTAATCAACTTGGGATATTCAAAGAGTGAAGCCATGGCAGCACTTGTAGGAGTCAGGGATGAAGATTTGACGGTGGAAGAATACATCAAGCTGGCACTGAAAAAAATGTAAAGGATAGACAATGGATTACGAAGATAGAATCATCGAGGGAACGGCAAGAGAGACGGAAGAAATCACGGAAGCCTCCTTACGGCCAAAGACCTTGGACGAATACATAGGTCAGAAATCCGTGACGGACAATCTGAAGGTTTTTATTGAAGCAGCAAAGGGAAGAGGAGAGCCTTTGGATCATGTGCTGTTTTACGGTCCTCCCGGACTGGGCAAGACCACCTTGGCAGGGATTATTTCCAATGAGATGGGGGTTGACCTTCGCATTACCAGCGGACCGGCCATTGACAAGGCAGGGGATTTGGCTGCAATTTTGACAAACCTAGAGGAAAACCAAGTCCTCTTTATCGATGAAATTCATCGTCTCAACCGTAACGTGGAAGAAGTTCTCTATTCTGCCATGGAAGACTACGCTTTGGACATCATCATTGGAAAAGGACCTTCGGCAAGGTCCATTCGGCTGGATCTTTCCAAGTTTACACTCATCGGGGCGACCACAAGGGCAGGAAGCCTGTCTGCTCCCTTGCGAGACAGATTTGGAGTGGTTTGTAAGTTTGATACCTATACACCAAAGGAACTGGAGACCATTATCAGCCGGTCGGCAGCCATTCTCGGGGTCAAGTCGGATGAGGCGTCCTTGGAGGAAATGGCCAAGAGATCCCGGGGAACTCCACGTGTGGCAAACCGCATTCTCAAGCGTGTCAGAGACTTTTGCCAGGTGGAGGGAAGAGGTGATATTGACATTGATATCACCAACGTGGCTCTGGAAGCCTTGGGCGTTGATAAAATGGGCTTGGATGCCTTGGATCGAGAGATTATTCGTGTTATCATAGAGCGCTTCCACGGAGGTCCCGTAGGTATCGATACCATTGCTGCGGCAATCGGAGAAGAGCGGATTACCATCGAGGACGTTTACGAGCCTTATCTGATTCAGGAAGGATTCCTACATCGGACCCAAAAGGGACGGGTGGTTTCTGATCGAGCCTATCGACACTTGGGTTTGGAGCCGGAGTGCGAGCAGTTGACCATTGAATAATACACAGAAAGAAAGCGATGAATGTAACGGATTTTGATTACCACTTGCCGGAAGAGCTGATTGCCCAAAGGCCGAAACAGAAGCGAGACGACTCCCGCATGATGGTCGTAGATCGGCAGTCGGGGCAGATTAGTCATGAACATTTCTATGACATACTTCAGTACCTAAAACCTACGGATTGCTTGGTGTTAAACGACTCCAAGGTCCTACCGGCAAGAATCTTTGGAACCAAGATAGGAACCGGTGCCAAGGTGGAGTTTCTTCTCATAAAGAGAATCAAAGGAGATCGATGGGAAACCATGGTCAGACCCGGCAAGAAGTTGAAGCCGGGAGATCGGGTATCCTTTGGAGATGTACTAATTGGAGAAATAATTGACTACGGTCCGGACGGAACAAGGATCGTAGATTTTTCCTATGAAGGAATCTTCATGGAGAAGTTGGAGCAGATCGGCCACATGCCTTTGCCACCCTATATCCGGCGAGAGGCCGGGGAAGGGGACAAGGATAGATATCAGACCGTTTACTGCAGGGAAGAAGGCTCTGTTGCAGCGCCCACGGCAGGTCTCCACTTCACGAAGGAATTGCTGTCCAGAGTGGAGGATGTTGGCATAAAAATTATTTATGTAACCCTACACGTGGGGATTGGTACGTTCCGACCGGTAAAGGCTGATTTGGTGGAAGATCATCATATGCATTTTGAGGAGTATGAAATCAGTGAGGAAGCGGCACGAATCATCAATGAAACAAAGACGGCAGGGGGAAGAATCATATCTGTTGGGACAACATCCACCAGGACATTGGAAAGCGCGGCGGAATCCAACGGAACAATACCTGCCGGCAGTGGGTCCACGGATATCTTCATCTATCCGGGCTATGAGTTCAAAGTGATCGACAGTCTAATCACCAACTTTCATCTTCCCAAATCCACATTGATGATGCTTATTTCCGCTTTTTATGACCGAGAAAAAGTATTGGAAGCATACGAGGAAGCAAAAAGACAAAAATACCGATTTTTCAGCTATGGCGACGCCATGTTTATAATATAGAAAGGTTCATTTATGACAGATGCAGTAACGTTCAAGCTACATCACAAAGATAAAAAGGCGAGGCAAGGAACCGTATCCACTCCCCATGGAGAGATACAAACTCCCGTGTTCATGCCTGTAGGCACCGCCGGAACGGTGAAGGCGATGCTCCCGGAACAAGTAGAGAAACTGGGTGCGGAAATCATCCTTTCCAACACCTATCATCTTTACTTGCGACCCGGCCACGAAATAGTCAAGGAGGCCGGTGGACTTCACAAGTTTATGAACTGGAACAAGCCCATCTTAACAGACAGCGGCGGCTTTCAGGTGTTCAGCCTTGGCGACCTTCGCAAGATCACCGAGGAAGGGGTAGAATTTGCTTCTCATATCGACGGCAGCCGGCACATGCTCACGCCTGAAAAGTCAATTGAAGTGCAAAATGCTTTGGGCTCGGATATTATCATGGCATTTGACGAATGTGCCCCCTATCCGGCGGATAGGGAATATGTTATCCCTTCCATGGAGCGAACCACCAGGTGGTTGAAGCGCTGCAAGGAAGCCCACAAGAACACGGAAAACCAATCTCTTTTCGGCATTATGCAGGGTGGCATGTACGATGATCTTCGCAAACAAAGCGCGGAAGAAATCGTAGCATTGGATTTGCCCGGCTACGCCATTGGTGGGCTGTCCGTGGGAGAGCCCAAGGATATCATGTGCCGCGTATTGGACACCTGCGTGGACTATCTTCCCGAGAACAAGCCAAGATATTTAATGGGGGTAGGCACACCGGATTATCTCTTTGAGGGCGTAGAGAGAGGGGTGGACATGTTTGATTGTGTTCTTCCCACAAGAATCGCCCGAAACGGCACGGCCCTCACATCCTTCGGTCAAGTGAACATCAAGAACGCTCGCTTTGAGAGGGACTTCACTCCCTTGGATCCGGAATGCGACTGCTACACTTGCAGAAACTATTCCAGAGCATACTTGCGACATTTGTTCAAATCGGGAGAAATATTGTCGTCCATGCTGCTGACGGAGCACAATCTGTATTTCTTGGTCAATACCATGGAGAAGATACGCGAAGCAATCGAAGAAAACCGCTTTGCCCAATATAAGGAGGAGTTTTATCGAAAATATGGATATCTGTAAACACGACGCGTATTGTGGCGGATGCATTCATCAAGGAGTGCCTTACGAAGAACAACTGCGAGAGAAGGAAGCCATTGTCCGAGAATTGATGGAAGAAAAGAACTGCCTTCCCGAGAAGATGATTTCCATTGTGGGCAGTCCCAGTCAGTATCGATATCGAAACAAGATGGAATATACCTTCGGCGACTTGGAAAAGGGTGGCGAAATGACCTTGGGTATGCACAAGCGGGGTCACTACATGTCCATTGTTACGGTAGATGAGTGCCAGCTAGTCCACGAGGATTACAATAAAGTCCTCAGGGGAACACTGGAGTTTTGCCGTGGATACAGTAAATATCACAAAAAGGCACACTCCGGCTTGATGCGCAACTTGATACTTCGCACCGGTGTTCGGACGGGAGAGTTGTTGATTAACATTGTGACTACAAGCGAGGATGGCTTTGACGAAGATGGTTTCGTGAAAATGGTTCTTTCCCTCCCCTTGGAAAATGAAGTGGTGGGCATTTTGCGGACCATCAACGACAATGTCTCCGATGCGGTCAACTGTGACGAATTGAGGATTCTCTATGGCCGAGATTACTACATGGAGAAGATCATGGACTTGGACTTTAAGGTCAGTGCTTTTTCCTTCTTTCAAACCAATGTGGAAGCGGTGGAGCGACTCTATGAAGAAGCCATTGATTTAATTGATGATTATGAGAACAAGGTGGTATGGGATCTGTTTTGCGGAACAGGGACGATTTCCCAATCCATAGCAAAAAAAGCGAAGAAGGTTGTGGGCGTTGAACTAGTGGAAGAGGCAGTGGAAGCAGCAAAAGAAAATGCAGCATCCAATGGATTGGATAACTGCACATTTATTGCCGGAGATGTCTTTAAGGTGCTTTCAGATATGGAAGAGAAGCCGGAGGTCATCGTGGTGGATCCTCCACGTGCCGGAATCAACCCAAAGGCTTTGGAGAAGATAGCAAGCTACGGCGTTCCGGAAATCCTCTATATCTCCTGCAATCCTAAGACCTTGGCCAATGATTTGGCATTTTTAGAGAACTTCGGATACAGGGCGAAGGTCATGAAACCTTATGATAATTTCCCCATGACGAAACATGTGGAGACGATCGTTTTACTGCAGAGACAGAACTAGTCAAAATCGTTGAATATACTCACGATAATATCTTTAGGGAAGCTGGTGTTTAAGATGTTAAAGATGAATGACAATTTTTGGTCTGTGACGAAGGAAGAGGTTCTGCACAGTCTTGAAACAACGGATAATGGATTGAAGAGCAGCGACGCAGAAAAACGGCTAAACACTTTTGGACCCAATTCCATCAAAGCGCAGAAAAAGGACAGCACGCTTCGTCTGTTGTTGTCGCAATTCAAGAGTCCAATCAGCCATTATTTATAAACATGAAAAAGAGACGATATTGGATTATTTTTCTTATACCAACGATGAATATAATTATTATGAATGTGCTTCAATACATTGAAAACATTTATATTTCAAATGGAACTAATAATTGGTGGATCAACCTAGTGTTAATACTTGTTATAGCAACTTTATATTTTTTGCATTACGTATTGGCGCTCGTAATACCGATTTTATTTTATAAAATCGAAAATAAATTCAAC
>JAXGRD010000003.1:0-373172 GCA_040766105.1 Anaerovoracaceae bacterium | reverse complement strand
GTTGAACAGTTGCTTGAAAAGGTGGGCAAGGAGTCGCTCCTCGCAAGAGGAGCGTGGATTGAAAAGAACATGAAGGAAAAACATACACAGAGTATCAGGTGTCGCTCCTCGCAAGAGGAGCGTGGATTGAAAATGTTCCACAAGGATACAATCGATCCGAAGAGGAGCGCGGATTGATAATTTAAGGCGTGCTTGACCTACACATCGGGAGGATGTCATAATAGTGAAGGTGACGAATATAGCCGTTGTTTACAATGTTTTTGAAACTACCACAAAAACTCAAAACTATCAAACAACTGCTGCTTAGCTACATTCTAATTCACTTCTATAAGGAGGGGAGTCTATTCTGGAATTAATATGACATTGCTATGTTATGTTATAATGATATAGAGGTGAGAGGGGGGGCGGACAACTATTCAGACCATTATTGACAAAATATTTAACAACTACTCGCAGAATATGTAGGGAGGCGTATAATGATTGATAGAATTGAGACAAGAGACTATGATAAAACTTACCAGCAAATAAAGAATTTGTTGGAAGAGGGCAGAAGGTCTGTTGCACAAACCGTAAACCTTACGCTTCTTCATACTTACCATGAAATTGGTCGAACCATTGTTGAAGATGAGCAAGGTCATTTAGAGCGAGCTGAGTACGGTAAAGGTCTATTATTAGAGCTTTCAAGAGCTTTGACTAAGGAATTTGGTAGAGGCTTTTCGAGATCCAATTTGCAAAATATGAGAAACTTTTATCTCGCTTATCCAAAGCGCCAGACACTGTCTGGCAAATTGACATGGTCACATTACTCTGAGTTATTGGGCATTGAAGATGAGAACAAAAGAAGCTTTTATCAGAAGGAGTCAGAGAATGCGAATTGGTCTGTTAGAGAGCTGAAAAGACAAATTAAGACATCTTTATACGAGCGATTGCTTTTGTCAAAAGAGGATGACCATAAAAAAGAAGTTTTAAAACTGGCGTTAAGAGGAAATGAAATAGCTTCACCAAAGGATATTGTCAAAGACCCTTATGTGTTTGAATTTTTAGGCATTTCAGAACATAAGCCAATGCTTGAGAGTGACTTGGAGAAAGCTTTAATTGTGCAAATTGAGAACTTTTTACTTGAACTGGGGAAGGGCTTTATGTACGTTGGAAGCCAACAAAGAGTTACGCTTGGTAACACACATTATTATGTGGACATAGTTTTTTACAATAAGATATTACGCTCCTATGTTTTGATTGAGTTGAAGACTGGGAAACTGATGCCGGAAGCGGTTGGTCAGCTGAATATGTATTTGAACTATTATAAGACAGAGATTAATGATGAAACTGATGGTGAGCCTATTGGAATTATTTTATGTACTGATAAGGATAATATTCAAGCAGAGTATGCTTTAGGTGGTTTATCCAACCAAATATTTGCCTCAAAATATACCCTGTACATTCCAAATAAAGAGGAGTTGGAGAAGCAAGTTGAAAAAGTTTTGGAAGGTTTTCGGAATAAAAATGGATGACGAGTTTTGCACAAAAGGATTATATGGGAAGACAAACATCAAAAAGTGATTTGTTAATTTTCGCTCAAGCAAATCATAAAAAAGTTTATCGAATTAATTGAATCAATGACATCAACTATTGCTGAATTGGGTATCTGCAAATATGAAAGGTGAAGAAAAGGCATTTCTTATACCACAGCAAGTCACTATGATTGGGCTATAAAAAAATTAAAGACACACAGAAAGAACTGCAAATAGACACCTTGATGTCAAAACAGTGCTACAAATAAAAATCTCGTTTTTGAAGCTTTTTTAAACCCGAAAACTACAAAAATCATCAAACATTTCTTGTCCTTGCCTTAGGATATGAGTCGCTCCTCGCAAGAGGAGCGTGGATTGAAAAGAAGAGCGACACAAATCCATCGATGTTGGTCTTGTCGCTCCTCGCAAGAGGAGCGTGAATTGAAAACTAGCAGCTGGTGACCAATTCATCATCAAAATGGGTCGCTCCTCACAAGAGGGACGTGGATTGAAAAATAGGTAGTGCCATTAGCGCTACCGGGGGCATGGATTAAAAATCTGGTGTCTACTCGCCCCAGTTAATGCCATCATCGTCGTTCCTTGTAAGAGAAGCAAAGATTCAAAAGTTCATAGGTAAGCACTGGGATGATTCTACAATAACTGGAGGAAAAAATGGTGGAGAGAATAGATAAAGGGATAATATGGGAAGAGTATATCTGGCGTACAGATAAAATATATCATGATAATCGTGAACTCATTGAAAAGGGTGGATATTTGGATTTGCCTAACATCCAAAAGCAGTTACTGGAAACAAAAAAATGGTCTGAGTATGAACCCGGAATAGTGATTCGAAGAAAAAGAAAACCATTCTAATGAGTGACACCAAAATGTGAGTATTGGTTCCATGGATGGCATTCCACTTTTCTTTCTGCGTGATAGTACAGTAACGTTTGGTATTCTTTTTCTAATTTATATTTCTTGAGGGCTATTTCGTTAATCATTGCAAGCAATAGAATCAATAATAATTTCCAATTGGACCCCAAGGTAGTCAATTTTGCTATTTGAATCTATATGTTCCATAGATAGGTCATGAAGGGTAGCTAATAGTTCATTATTAGTTCTCATATTGTCGAGATTAAAGTCAGGGAAATACCTCTGAAGAAACCGGCACTCGGTACCAGATAACCCCAGACGCTTATTTGCATAACTGTCCAACCAATCTTTATAAATAATATTCATTTCTTCGTAATACTTAAACACGAGTTGGCTTGGGGACAGACCAGAAACTTGACCATCGCCTGCCTCAATGATAACCCATTCCCCGTTCGATAACTCGGCAAAATCAATGGTGTAGTAACTACTATTAAGATGGCGATATTTATCAATCAAATATTTAGGGACAAAGGGTGTATCTAGTCCTTGTTCGGAATTTTTACTTACGCTTAACACGTGCCCCTTTAGGTAAAAGGCTCGATATTCATTTGTTGTCGAACCATAAACCTTTAGAGGGACATATTCCTTAAAAACAATCCCACCATCGTAAAGGGTTCCGCGTAATTGGATGAACTTTGAGACGTATTCATGCAAAGTTTCTGGTGTTAATTCAGAAGATTTGAAGGAAGTAGGGAAATCGCTCCCTTTCACACTTTTCACTGCATCCTTTATTATGAATTGATTGAATGTGGAAAGAACTATATTATAATTGATTAGGGTGTCTTTAGGAAACCACAAAATTCTAGGCGTATCGTCCTTCACATATGGATACACCTTAGGAAAGAAATGGCAGAGTTCGTATTCTTCCGGTGTGTTAATAAGACGAATGTGTTTTTTCTCTAAAGAAGAATATAAAGAGTTGTATTGGTCAGGTTTTAGCATCCAGCCACGGTAGATGAAATTTTGAGCCGAATAAAAAGGAATGCTATCATCACCTGGAAAAAGCTTTGTGTTTCCTTTCTCTATAAATTGGTCGTAAGGAAATAAGAAAACATCGAAGAGGCCGGATTCACTGGCTACAAGATGTTCTCTTTCATAAGTTGCATCAATTTTTGAAGGATAAAAATAATCACTAGGGAAAAGCAACGAAATACACATTATTAGTACCTCCGTTAATTAGATGAAATGAACATACGCTTGGCAATTCCTATTAATAATGATACGACTAATAATTCTTCCGGTCAACAACTCCTAGTGTCAAGTGTCTATGCTTAATCGTTTGCGAAGCCTTCTCTTCCCACACAACATGATATTCCTTTCCTTCCCCCACTTTTTCTGCTAAAGTTACAATATAACTACCAAATGCAACCACCGGTTGCTGAATTGTCCATTGCGATTTATAGAATGCAACTCGCCCAACAGCTAAGATTGGGTCAAGAAATGAGTTGTAGGAGCAATGGAAGGAGAAAACAATGATACTTGCAGATAAGATTATAAATCTAAGGAAGAAAAACGGATGGTCTCAGGAGGAACTGGCAGAGAAACTGGGGGTCAGCCGGCAATCCATTTCCAAATATGAAGGTGCGCAGTCAATTCCCGACCTGAACAAAATCATCAAATTAAGTCAGATCTTTGGGGTGACGACGGACTGCTTGATGAAGGATGAATTAACTGTTGATGATGGCACACCCATGCTTCAAGCAGAAGTAGAAGAGGGAGAAAAAGAGAGAGTCACCATGGAGATGGCACAGGAATATTTGCAACTGAACCGACTGTCGGCAAAAAGGATCGCCGTTGCCACCATGTTGTGCATCTTCTCCCCCATATGCCTGCTGCTTTTGGTAGGGATGGCGGAGGATCCCGCCTTCAATGTCAGCGAAAATGCAGCCATAGGAATTGGTCTGTGCACTCTAATCCTTTTGGTTGCCATCGCCGTTTCCATCTTTATCACCAACAGCATGAAGATGCAGAAGTATGAGTTTTTGGAATCGGAAGCATTTGAGACGGAATACGGTGTCTCCGGTATGGTGAAGGAGCAACGAGAGAAGGCAAAAGATGCCTATGTGCGAAATAATGTTTTAGGAGCCGTTCTCACCCTTTGTTCGTTAATTCCTCTTTTCATAGGCATCGCCATTACGGAAAGGGAATTCATCATCATCGCCATGGTGTGCATCCTTCTGTTCATCGTGGGCATTGGGGTGACATTCTTTATTCGAGGCTTGGTTCCCATGGATGGGATGAATAAGTTGCTGGAAGAGGGAGACTATACGCCCAAGAAAAAGAGAGTGGGGAAGAAGATATCACCCTTCACAGGGGCATACTGGCTTCTTGCCACAGCCGTATACCTGGGATATAGCTTTATCACAAATAACTGGGAGATGAGCTGGGTTGTTTGGCCCATTGCCGGCGTCCTGTACCCGGTCTACCACATCATTGTTTCCGGTTTGGTCGGCAGAACTAAGTGAAGCGAACATATATTATGTGTGAGCGGTAAGTTCGGTTAATTCATCTAACATGGAAGCGGATTCGGTTTGATTTACCATGAATAGCATCATATCGCCCTCGAGGATCATCGTGTTGCCTCGGGGGATAATTTCGTCTGCTCCACGATAGATGGCTACGACTAAACAGTTCTCAGGCCAAGGAACCTGTGAAAGTAATTTCCCTTCCGCCTGACTCCCTAGATGAACCGGCAGTTCCAGCAAGGTTTTTTTCTTATCCTGCCCCTTATAGGCTTTGACCTTGCCTTTGTTTTGCACCTTCAAGATATCGCGGAGGAGCATGTCGTAGACGGGAGGGACGGAAAGTCGATCTGATGTAATCAAAGCGGTGAAGACGACAACTGTCAGGGGCAGCAGCTGTTCAAATGAACCGGTCATCTCAAAGATTAATATAATACCTGTGATTGGTGCCTTCACGATAGCCGCAAAATGGCCGGCCATGGCCAAAACGATGAAGCTTTGCAAATACTCCGGAGGAACACCCAAATAGGAAATACAGAAAAGGCCGCAGAAATTTCCTAGGAGGGCACCTAGTGCGAGGAGGGGGAGGAAGATTCCGCCGGGAACACCGGACCCGAAGGAAACAAAGGTAAAGAGGTACTTTATCGTCAGTAGGGTAAAGACCAGAAGAAGACCGGCATTCATACTGGTGAGACTCATAATGAGACTATGTCCTCCACCCAGCAGTGCCGGAACGGTTAGGCCAATCAGACCGGCAGCAAGAAAAGGAATCATGATTTTTAAGGCGAGTGGCCCGGGAAGTTTTTGATAGAGATGCTTGGTCAGCAAAAGTCCGTGATTGAAGATAAAACTACTAATTCCTAAAAGAATTCCCAAGAGAATCAATGCCCAGTAGTATTTGAGAGGCATGAAGTTGAGAATATCGAATCGTAACACCAAGTCTACTCCCATAAAGAGTTTGGAAACTACATCGGCAGTAACTGCCGAGACCATAGCGGAGACCAAGACAATGGGGGAAAAGTTTTTATGTACCTCTTCCAGGGCAAACATGAGACCTGCCATAGGTGCATTGAATGCTGCGGCTAATCCTGCAGCCGCACCGGCGGTAATCAGATATTTGTGTTCATAATCCATCTTTTGATTGAACTTGGAGACGCCTTCTCCCACAGCAGCGCCCATCTGAACAGAGGGGCCTTCTCTTCCCACAGATAAACCGGCGCCCAAAGTCAGAAGTCCACCGATGAACTTGTAAAACAGGATTTTCTTCCAATCGGTTTCTATTCTTCTCGTGATAATCCCTTCCACCTGGGGAATCCCGGAACCGGATATGTGCGGTTCTCTTTTCACACAGAAGGTCACCAACAGGGCGGTAAGAATTAGACCAAGGAAAAGAAATGTAACCATCAGCGGGCTTCCATAGGATAGTTTACAACCGTGGGAAAAGAGTGAGAGCAAGCGTTCTCCCAGAATACGGTAGCAGACGATGACACCACCGGTGATACCTCCAATGATGAAGGAATAGAATATCATGTTGTATTTTAAGCCGGCAGTTGCTCCCAGAATTGCAGAGACGGTTTCTTCTTGTTTTTTCATTCTTCACTCCAATGCTGTTCCTATGGCAGTAATTTCTTTTATGAATGTGTCATCTCGATCTTTTTTTGTTCCCCCGTACTCCAAGACCCCTAGTCCAACGATATAAAAGTGGGAGGATACATCTTCGAGAATCCTCAACAGTGTCCTGCGGCTTAATCCGTTGGGTTCGTGAAGAGGTGTCAAGGAAAATTCTTTGGGGTCGAGAACATCCAGATCTATGTGAACATAGACGGTCTCTGCCATTATTGTTGTGAGCGCATGGGAAACTATATGGGGATTCTTCTCAAGTTCTTCCACAGAGAAGAGAGAAACCCGGTTCTCGTCAATGAATCGTTCTTCTTCCGGATCCAAGTTGCGACCGCCACACAGGATTAGGCGATGGGTGTCAATCTTCGTATTTAGAACACGGAGAATTGCAGGGTCCGATTCTCCCGTTAAAGCACGGAGAGACATGCCATAAAAGAGGTGGCTTCCCGATGACGCCGGTGTGTTTAAGTCTCCGTGGGCATCGATGTAAACTAGGGCCATATCTTTGTACATTTTATTCAGATATGCAATACAGGGGATGTCAGCGTCGCAGCCTCCGCCAATAGTGAAAACAGAAGCAGGAAATTCGTTTGCCAGCACTTGGGTAGTTGCCTCCAGCTGGGAAAGAATATCTCTGTAACCTAGGATATTGTGCTCTATGGGGCTGATATCCTTTTTGCTTCCTGTCATCTTATGGACGGGAACATGGCTCATATAATTGGAAACGAAGGCATAGGCACCGTGATAGGTACTCAGGTCTTGGCCACCGCCCTGCCACTGGGGAATCATCAGGTTCAAATGTTTTTTCATTTTGACATTCCTCCTTCGGATTTCAGTATATATTATTGTGGAGAGGATTGCCAGAAGGTGGTAGAATAGAAATATAGAGGGGGTAATCAAATGACTATTTCTGAAATCGTAAAAAAGATGATCGATTATTCGGAGGGAAACCTCCACGATATCCAGCACTTCTTGAAGGTCTATGCATATGCAAAGACTATCGGTGAGCTGGAAGGCTTGGACCCGGATAAGCAGTTCATATTGGAGGTGGCGGCTGTCACCCATGACATTGCTTGTCCGCTGTGCAGGGAGAAGTATGGCAGCACCGATGGGAGACTGCAGGAAGAAGAGGGCCCACCGCTTGTTCGTGCTTTTTTGGCAGAGTCGGGCATGTCCCAAGCGGACATCGAAAGGGTCGCCTATTTGGTAGGCCACCATCATACCTACACCGGTGTGGAGGGAGAAGATTATCGAATCCTGCTGGAGGCAGACTACCTGGTGAACGCCGATGAAATGAACCACTCCAAAGGGTACATTCTGCACGCAAAGGACAAGATCTTCCGCACAGAGAGCGGAACGGCACTGTTGGAGTCCATCTATGAAGCATGATTGGAGAAGGAAAAGATGAAAAAAATCGGAACGATTTGCTTGGCAGTTATTCTGCTCTTGGCAATCACCGGCTGTGATATGGAGGTTTATGACGACGATGGCAAAATCGTGTCGGATTCCAACTCCTACAGTGGCACCAATATCAGCCAAGTAACCACCGACCATAGACTAAAAGCGAAGGTGGGAAAGATGACGGGGATGAACACCATCTGGGAATACGATGCTTTCGGGGACGATGACTTGAATGCCGATTATGGTCTTCTCGTCAAGAAGGGGAAGGTAAAGATGGTCTTTATTTCGCCTGAAGATGAAATCGAAATCATTGCAGAATTGACGGAGCCGGGAGAGACCGGAGGCGTGAAGAGTCTACCGATAAAGGATGGTGAAAACCGAATTAAAATAGTGGCCTCGGGGGAAGCGAAGTTTGAGTACTTCCTGGAAATTCCCAAGGGGGAAATGGAAGAGTTGGGAGATTGATTCATGGCCGTGACCATTCGACCAGCGTATGATGAGCCGGAAATTCTTAGGGAACTGTTTTCTGCCTATACACAGATGCTGGTGGAAGCGAACCCCATCTTTCAGGAATATCTTTCCCTGCAGAATTACGATGAAGAACTGAACAACGTGGAGGAGAAGTACGGCATGCCGCAGGGCCGGCTCTATCTGGCTTATTGGGAAGAGGCGGCGGTGGGATGTATCGCCCTACGAAAAATCGATGCAGAGCGGTGCGAACTGAAGCGGCTTTATGTGCAACCGGAGTTTCGAAATCAGGGAATCGGGACTCTTCTCATCAATAAAGTAATTGAAGAGGCGCGCGTAATCGGCTATACTTCCATGCTCTTGGACACTCTGCCATTTTTAGAGAGCGCCCAAAGACTGTACGAAAAACACGGCTTTGTAAGGGTGGAGAAGTATAACGAAAGTCCGATGGATGACTCTATTTTTATGAAATTGGAGTTATAAGTATACAATATATCTTACAAATAATACCAGAAAAAAATTGACACGGGAGCACTCCCGTGGTATTGTTGTAAAAATTACAAAAAATGAAACAATATTAGAAGATGATGTAGAGAGAAGGAAGTGAGGTAAGTTATGGGAATTATTGCTTGGTTAATCGTTGGAGCTTTGGCCGGATGGATTGCCGGAATGTTGACAAAAGATGGTGGTAAAGGCTTTATCGGCAACATCATCGTAGGAATCATCGGTGCTTTCATTGGCGGATTCATCATGAACTTCATGGGATTTGACGGAATCACAGGATTCAATCTTTGGAGCATCCTGGTTGCCATCTTGGGAGCATGTATCTTGCTGTTCCTGTTGAATGCGTTCACGAAGAAAAAGTAAGTAAACATTGCATGAAGGCCGCACTCAAAAATGGGTGCGGTTTTTAATGCCCTATGATATAATGGTTCCAATTTAAGGAGGCAAGACATGTTTAGAGAAATGCGGAGAAAGAAGCAGGCGCTTTCACGTGAAAGAACGGAGGCCATTCTGGAAGCAGGAACGGCGGGAACTCTGGCTCTCCTAGGCGACGAGGGCTACACCTACTCTCTTCCCATAAGCTACGTATATCATGACGGAAAGATATATTTCCACTCTGCCAACGCAGGCCACAAGTTGGACGCCATCAAAAGGCACGACAAGGTTTCCTTCAGCGTTATCGACAGAGACACGGTGGTACCGGAAGAATACACCACATATTTCCGCAGCGCCCTGGTGTTTGGAAAGATTAGAATCATTGACGATGAGGGAGAGAAGAGAAAGACCTTGGAAATTCTGGCGGAAAAGTTCTCGCCCGACTATGAAGAGGGTCGTCTTCAAGAAATAAAAGATCAGTTCCATTTGGTGACCATGTTGGAACTAACCATCGATCATATGAGCGGGAAGGAAGCCATCGAACTGGTTAAGAATCCTACTCTATAAATACGGCAGTAATATTCTTTTGGGGATCGCCCATGTATTGCACCACTTCCAGTTCCCAGCCCACGTTTTTCACGGTGCTGTAGACATCAATGCCCAAGGCGTATAGCGGGATTCGAAGGGTCTTTGGACTGACACAGGGAAGGTCCTCCGGTTGGGTGCAATCTTCACAGACGGCACATTCGGTGGCGCCAAAGGCAAAGGGGTGCCCCCCAAGAAAGGCTTCTCTTTCCAGGGCAATGGTGATGTCTTGGCCATCCTTTAAGTTGTCCGTCAGTACCAGCACGCCGTACTTATACTTCTTCATCATTTGGATGTAGTCTTTTACGGTGACGCTGTCCTTCGGGGAGGGACAGTAGTGCATGCCACCGGAGCAACCGAAGAGGCATTTCAGCAGGGTTCTCTCGTCGAAGACGATGTCTTCAATAGAAAAGGGAACGGCATCTTGCGCACCCATTTCCATGGCGGTGCGGATGAGTTGATCTTGTAATTCTTTCATGGTTTTTCTCCTGAGATTGATAAAAGTATTGCAATCGGGTAGATATGTGGTATAATTCTAAATTATTTACTTTAGTATTCTAAGGACTTTGTTCTTTGGAATAATAAGCCCTCAAGCTGCTGTGTATCCACCGGCTTGGGGGCTTTCATTTATTCGTCGTCAAAAAAACCCATGCTTTTGCGCATTTCAAACATGGATGCGATGACGCTCTTGCGGTAAGGAAGAAACGCCTCGGTATCTATCAGGGTATAGATTTCTTCCTGGGTCGCCCATTTCACCGCCTGCACCTCGTCTTCCTGAAGTTGAAGCTTAGAAATGTCCGGGGCCTCCTCTATAAGGTAGATATCGTCAAAGCCCAGATCAAAGTTGATGGTCATGGAGGGTCGAACTCCATCCAAGCTGAAGGTATATCCCAACTCTTCCTTTACCTCTCGCTCTGCTGCAGATTGGCTATCTTCTCCATGAAGAACGCTGCCGGCAACGGAAACATCCCACAGTCCGGACCAGTTGTCCTTCTCATTAGATCTTTGTTGAATCAACATGCGGCCATCCTCGTCAAAGAAGCAGACATGGATGACCAATTGCAGTTCCTCTGGCGGTCTGGTTACGCCGCGAGGGGCTGTCTTTCCGGTTTTATTTCGCTGTGCATCGTAAATATCCAATAACTCCATAAGGGAAACCTCCTCTTCCCAGCTATTATACACCAGCTGTTTGACATTTAGGTAGCTACACGTTAAAATAAAAAACAGTTGAATAACCCGTATTAAAGGGGAGTAGTAGTAAAATGTACCGTCAACAATCGCGATTTGACTTCGAGACAAATCTGGTGGTATATGCCTGAAAATGGTTACAAGACTTTTAGTATGGTTTCTTTTAGGAAGGAAATCATGGTAGAAGTCTTTTGTTTAATCAATAGGAAATAGGAGAGAAGGCAGATGGAGAAATACTTTAGAAAATCAGCGGAGGATGTGCTGGAAGAATTTCAGGTGACCCGGGATGGGTTGTCGGAGGCACAGGTCAGAGAGAACACGGAGAAATACGGCGAAAATGCCTTGGAGGAAGAGGAACGACCGGGTGTGCTGAAGGTATTCGGCGGTCAGTTTAAGGACATACTGGTCATCATCTTGCTGGCAGCGGCAATCATTTCCATGATTTCAGGCCATGTGGAGAGTACCATCGTCATATTTGCGGTATTGATTCTCAATGCCATCTTGGGGACGGTGCAGCACTTTAAGGCACAGGCTTCCCTGGACAGTCTGAAGAAGTTATCTTCTCCCATCGCCAAGGTCATCCGAGACGGGAAGAAGATGGAAGTGCCCTCCAAGGAAGTGGTTCCCGGAGATGTAATCTTGTTGGAAGCCGGGGACATGGTGGTTGCCGACGGACGCATTGTAGACAACTATTCCCTGCAGGTCAATGAAAGTTCCCTCACGGGTGAGAGCGAGGCGGTCCAAAAGTCGGCGGATACCATCGAGGATGAGGACATCGCTCTAGGGGATCAGAAGAACATGGTCTTCTCCGGTTCTTTGGTAACCTACGGTCGTGCCCATACGGTGGTGACGGCTACGGGAATGGAGACGGAAATCGGGAAGATTGCCACATTGATGAACCTGACCCAGTCCAAGAAGACACCTCTGCAGGTGAGCATGGACAACTTCAGCAAGAAGCTGGCCATCATCATCATCGTCATCTGCATCATTGTATTCGGTCTCAGCATCTATCGAGATATGCCCATGATCGACGCCATGATGTTTGCCGTTGCCCTTGCGGTGGCGGCCATTCCGGAAGCCCTCAGCTCCATTGTGACCATCGTTATGGCCATGGGGACCCAGAAGATGGCCAAGGAAAATGCCATCATCAAGGACTTGAAGGCGGTGGAGAGCTTGGGCAGTGTGTCCATTATCTGCTCCGACAAGACGGGTACCCTGACCATGAACAAGATGACCACCAGAGAGGTCTATGTGGACGGGGAAATCATCCCCGGGGAAGATATGGATCCTTCCAAGGAACCCCATTCCGACTTGATCAACAGCGCCATTCTCGCCAGCGACGCTACTTCTCAGAACGGCGTGGAACTGGGCGACCCCACGGAAATTGCACTGATTCATTTGGGCCACAAGTTTGATATTGACGAAGTAGAGCATCGACGAGAATACAAACGACTGTCGGAGCTTGCCTTTGATTCGGATCGAAAGCTGATGAGCACCCTCTTCTACATGGACGACAAGTACGTCATGGTGACCAAGGGTGCCTTAGATGTGGTCTTGGAGAGAACCAAGCGCATCCAGACTTCGGAGGGGATTCGTCCCATTACAGAGGAAGATATCCAGAAGATTAACGACGCCAACCTGGAGCTTTCCGGTAAGGGCTTGCGCGTGCTGAGCTTCGTTTACAAGATTTTGTCCGAAGAAAGAGAACTGACCTTGGAGGATGAGGATGACTTCATCTTCTCGGGACTCATTTCCATGGTGGACCCACCCCGACCGGAATCCATTCAGGCGGTGGAAGATGCCCGACACGCCGGCATCAAACCCATTATGATAACGGGAGACCACAAGATTACAGCTACGGCCATTGCCAAGGAAATCGGCATCATTAAAGATGACGATATCGCCATTGAAGGTGTGGAGCTGGAGAGAATGTCCGACGAAGAGCTGGATGAAAAGTTGCCCCACGTGGCGGTCTATGCCAGGGTTTCTCCGGAGCACAAAATCCGCATTGTAGATGCATGGCAGCGTCGAGGGAACATCGTTTCCATGACGGGCGACGGGGTCAACGATGCGCCGGCTTTGAAAAAGGCGGACGTTGGTGTGGCCATGGGAATCACCGGAACGGAGGTTTCCAAGGATGCGGCATCCATGATCTTGACAGACGATAACTTCGCCACCATCGTCAAGGCGGTGGCTAACGGAAGAAACGTATATACCAACATCAAGAACGCCATCGGCTTCCTTCTATCGGGGAACCTGTCGGCGGTCCTCAGTGTAATCTACACCTCGGTGATGGCACTTCCCATACCCTTCCTGCCGGTTCACCTGCTGTTCATCAACCTGTTGACCGACAGTTTACCGGCCATCTCTATCGGAATGGAAAAGGCGGGAGACCATCTATTGGACCAAAAGCCAAGGGATCCCAAGGAAGGCATCCTCACCAAGGAATTTTTACTGCGCATCTTTGCACAGGGCATCATCATCGGTGCCTGTGTCATGGTGGCATATTATCTCGGTTTGGGAGAGGGCGGTGCAGCCTTGGCCAGCACCATGGCCTTCATCACTCTGACCTTGGCAAGGTTGTTCCATGGCTTCAACTGCAGGACACCCAAGTCCATCTTTAGAGCGGGGCTCACCACCAATTTGTACAGCATCGGTGCATTTTTCCTGGGTGTGGCACTTCTCTCCATCGTGGTATTTGTACCCGTCATGTCCCGTCTCTTCTCGGTAGCACCTTTGACCTTGGAGAACATTGGGATGATTGCGCTGTTGGCATTTATGCCCACTTTGATCATTCAAATCTATAAGATGATCCACGAGGCGGTTGTGGGAAGCAGAGAGAAAAAGGAGAAAAAAGAAAATGCGTAAGATTATTATAACCAGTTTTACCGACCCGGTATGTGTGTGGTGTTGGGCCACTGAGCCTGTGTTCCGATATTTGGAAACCCACTATCCGGACGAAATCGAGTTCCGCAGCGTCTGCGGCGGATTGGTGGAGGATATACGGGATTTTGCCGACCCGGGAAACGGCATTGACGGTGGAGCGGAAGGTGCCAACAAGCAGATTGTATCCCACTGGGTGGAATCGGCGGAGCGTCACAGGATGCCCATACGGTCTGAAGGATTTGCTCTGTTTAGCGAAGAACTCCCATCTTCCTATCCGCAGAATATCGCCTACAAGGCAGCCCAAATGGTGGAACCCCATAAGGCGGAGGCATATCTGAGAAGATTGCGCAAGGCTACGTTGGCAGAAGGGCGAATCACCAGCAAGAGAGAAGAGCAGCTGGAGCTGGCAAGGGAAATGGGAATCAACGAGGACCTCTTTGGACGGGCTCTGGAAAACGGAACGGCGGAAGAGCGGTTCTTGGGAGACTTGGCCTTGACCAGAGGACTGGGCGTCAGCAGCTTCCCCACTTTTTTGGTGAAGACCGACACCGGAAAGCAATTGATGGTTCGTGGTTTTCAGGATGTGGAAGCCTTCCGGGATGTGATTTCCTACATCACCGACGGGGAGATGAAGCCCATTGAAGTTCCTCCCAGGGAAGAGCTGTTGCAGGATCTTCTCATGATACACGGATATTTGGCAGGAGAAGAATTGTTCTGTGCCTTTGATTTTTCTGATAGAGACGCCGCCGATCAATGGGTAGAGGAGCTGATTGCCCAAGGGAAATTGAAGAAAAAATCGGTTGGCAACAGCTATTTTGTGGAGGCGCAATGATTTCTCTGAAGGAAAAGGTATTAAATGGCGGGAAGATTACCCGTGAAGAGGCATTGACTTTGTATGAAGCGCCCTTGGAAGAACTATGCGAAGCTGCTGATGAGATTCGTGACCACTTCTGTGGAAAGGGCTTTGATATTTGCACCATTATCAACGGGAAGAGCGGACGATGCAGTGAGAACTGCAAGTTCTGCGCCCAGTCTTCTCACTACGACACGGAGGTGGAGGAATACCCTCTTCTCCCGGCTGAAGAATTGACGGCACAGGCTAAGTACAACGACGACCGAGGCGTCTTGCGATATTCCATCGTTACATCGGGCAAGTGTATATCCGACGAAGAAGTGGATGAGATGTGCAAGGCGGTAGAGAAGATTCGGGAAGAGACGGAGATTGCCGTCTGTGTTTCCTTCGGCCTTTTAGGTGAGGAGCAGTTTCGAAAATTGCGGGAGGCGGGTGCCGGTAGAGTGCACAATAACTTGGAAACTTCCAGAAGGTTCTTCTCACAAATATGCACTACCCACACCTATGATGATAAGATACGGTCCATCCGTGCCGCCCAAGCTGCCGGTATGTCCGTCTGCAGCGGAGGCATTATGGGACTGGGGGAAACCGTAGAAGACCGCATTGATATGGCCATGGAATTGCGAGAACTGGGGATACACAGTGTTCCCATCAACTTCTTGAATCCCATACCCGGGACGCCCTTTGGGGACAACCCAAAGATTTCCCCCGAGGAAGCCCGGCGCATCGCTGCGGTGTACCGCTTTATTCTTCCCCATGCATCCATTCGATTGGCCGGAGGAAGAGGAATGTACGCCGATCTGGGAGAGGCTTGTTTCCGGTCGGGCGCAAACGCAGCTATCTCGGGAGACATGCTCACCACATCGGGCATCACCATCGAGAAGGACATGGAAATGATTCATAAGCTGGGCTATGAACCGGAGCTGTGGGAAAGATAATTTGAATTTGCTTCAAAAAATGATATAATACAGAAAGATAAAAAAAGGGAGCTCGCAGTAGCGGGCTGAGAGTAGGCTGAATTGCCTAGACCTTCAACCTGATTTGGATAATGCCAACGTAGGGATATAGGAATGGAGACTTTGGCTCCGGAAATATCGACTTGGTATTTCCGGAGTTTTTTATAGGAGGAAATTATGTTTGGAAAGTATTTTGACCAGTTGCGAGCAAACAGTGCATTGGTGCACAACATCACCAACTATGTGACGGTGACGGATGTGGCCAACGCCGTCCTGGCATCAGGGGCAAGCCCCATCATGTCCGATGACAGCGAAGATGTGGAGGACATCACCACCATCTGCGGGGGTCTTTGCATCAACATCGGAACCTTGAATCGAAACACCATTCCGTCCATGTTCTTGGCGGGGAAGAAGGCGAAGGAGTTGGACCGTGCCTTGGTTTTGGACCCGGTGGGAGCGGGGGCAAGCAAGCTGCGAACGGACACAGCGGTGAGATTGATAGAAGAGGTTGGTTTTCATGTGATACGAGGGAACATCTCGGAAATCAAGACATTGGCATCGGGCCGGGGCAGCACCCAAGGGGTGGACGCAGACGTGGCTGATTCGGTAACGGAGGAGTCTCTTCCCAAGACTGTAGAGTTTGTCAAAGAACTGTGCCGAAAAACCGGGAGCATCATTGCGGTTACAGGTGCCATAGACTTGGTGGCTGATGGAGAGCGATGCTTCGTCATTGGAAACGGCAGGCCGGAGATGGGAAGAATCACCGGCACCGGCTGTCAGCTTTCCGCCTTGGTTACAGCCTTCTTGATCGCCAACAGGGAGGCGCCCTTGGAAGCCACCGCGGCTGCCGTATGTACCATGGGTCTCGCCGGTGAAATTGGCTGGGCAAACATGTCGGAGACGGATGGCAACTCCACCTATCGCAACCGGATTATCGATGCCATTTACAACATGGATGGAGCGACTCTGGAGAAGGGAGCGAAATATGAAGTTTTCTAAGGAAAACCTCTTGTTATATGGAGTGACAGACCGAAGTTGGTTAGGGGAAGAAACCCTCAAGGAGCAGGTGGAAAAAGCACTGAAGGGGGGTGTCACCTTTCTTCAGCTGCGAGAGAAAGAGCTGGACCATGCTACTTTTCTTGATGAGGCAAGGGAGCTGAAGGAACTATGCCGTAGCTACGGTATTCCCTTCGTCATCAACGACGATGTGGGAATCGCCTTGGAATCCCATGCGGACGGTGTTCATGTGGGTCAGGAAGATATGGAAGCCGGCACGGTGAGGGCGCGAATGGGTCCCAACAAGATCGTAGGGGTATCGGCCCAGACGGTGGAGCAGGCACTGGCGGCGGAAGCGGCCGGAGCCGATTATCTGGGTGTAGGCGCTGTTTTCCCTACCGGATCCAAGGATGATGCGGTGGAGGTGGATGGAAAAACTCTATCCGCCATCTGTGATGCGGTGAAGATTCCTGTCATAGCCATCGGTGGCATCGGGAAGCACAACGTGATGAAGCTGGCATCTACCGGCATCTGCGGAGTGGCAGTCATCAGCGCTCTCTTCGCAAGCCCGGATATTGAGATGGCGACCAAGGAGTTGAAAGGGCGAACGGCGGAAATGGTGAGGTGCCCTAAGTACAAGGGAATTATCTTGGACATGGACGGGGTGCTGTTGGACTCCATGCCCTATTGGGAAACGGCATCAACCAGGTATTTGAAAACCTTGGGAATCGATGGTGATCCGGACTTGGAACGACACATGTTTGCCATGACCATGGAGGAAGGGGCAAAGTATCTGAAGGAGAGATACGAGTTGCACCAATCCTTGGAAGACATACGAGAGGGCGTCAACAGGGCCATCACCGACAGCTATGAAACCGACATCCCTCTGAAGCCGGGGGTGAAGGACTACTTGGAGAGGATGAAGGCTCGCGGAGTTCCCATGACCGTTGCCACGTCAACGGATCTGGAACCGGCAAAGGCGGCGCTGGATAGACTGGAAGTCCTACCCTTTTTCTCCCGCATCTTCACAGTTTCAGAGGTTGGGGAAGGGAAACATCGTCCAAAGATTTATTTGGAGGCGGCAAAGGCAATGTGTACAAGGCCGGAGGAGACCATGGTCTTTGAGGATGCTCTTCACGCAGCGACAACGGCGAAAAATGCGGGGTTTTTGCTCACCGGTGTAGGGGATGCCTTCAGCATGGAGAAGAGAGAAAAGTTGAGAAAGATATCCGATTTATATATCGACAGTATTGAGGAAATATGAGGAGGGGAAAGATGAAGACTGCATTGACAATTGCAGGAAGTGATTCCAGCGGGGGCGCAGGAATCCAGGCGGACCTGAAAACCATGCTTGCAAATGGGGTGTACGGCATGAGCGCCATTACTGCATTGACGGCTCAGAACACCATGGGAGTGACGGATATCATGGAAGTGACTCCTGAATTTTTGGGAACACAGTTGGATAGTGTCTTTACGGACATTCCGCCGGATGCTGTGAAGATTGGTATGGTATCTTCCGCCAAGTTGATCCAAGCCATCGGCGACAAGTTGGAAGCGTATGGGGCAAAAAATATTGTGGTGGATCCGGTGATGGTGTCCACCAGCGGCGCCAGGCTTATGGAGGAAGATGCGGTCTCTGTGTTGAAAAGCAGGTTGCTACCCATGGCCACGGTTTTGACACCCAATATACCGGAGGCGGAGGTGTTGGCGGAACAGGCCATTGGCACAGAAGAGGATATGATGGAAGCGGCACAGGTAATCAGCCGGCGATATCACTGTGCCGTTCTTTGTAAGGGCGGTCATTTGGAGAAGAGTGCCGATGACTATCTTTATGGGGAAGGTATCGGCAGATGGTTTCGGGGAAGACGCATTGACAATCCCAACACCCACGGTACGGGGTGCACCCTGTCCAGTGCCATCGCCGCCCATTTGGCCATGGGCCGGGACTTGGAGACGGCGGTGGAGAAGGGAAAGGAATACATTTCCGGCGCCTTGTCCGCCATGTTGGATTTAGGAAGAGGAAGAGGTCCGTTGGATCACGGATATATTTTGAGAAACGGGGGAAGGAATGAAGAATAAAAAGACATCGGTGTTTAGCAACAGTTTAATATGGTTTGGTGCAGGGGTTTCCATAGCGGAAATCATCACGGGAACATACTTTGCACCTTTGGGAATGAGCAAGGGGATATGGGCAATTTTGCTTGGTCATCTGATCGGCTGTACCCTCCTGTACCTAGCCGGCATCATCGGCGGTCGGACGGAGCGCAGCGCCATGGAGACGGTGAAGATGAGCTTCGGCCAAAAGGGAGGGCTGCTCTTCTGCATATTGAACATCATTCAGCTCATTGGCTGGACTTCCATCATGATTTACGATGGAGCCTTGGCTGCCAACGGTATCTTTGACATTGGTTCTTGGGTCTGGTGTTTGGTCATCGGTGCTCTGATTCTTCTATGGATTCTCATCGGCATTCGAAACTTGGGGAAACTAAATATTGTTGCCATGACGGCGTTGTTTCTTCTCACCTTAGTCCTGTCCAAGATCATATTCCTTGATGGGGGTCAAGGGGGCAGTCCACTCTCCGAGGAAAACATGAACTTCGGTTTAGCCGTGGAATTGGCTGCAACCATGCCACTATCCTGGCTCCCCCTCATCAGCGACTATACCAGAGAGGCGGAGCGACCGGCTCTCGCCACCTTGGCGAGCGTTCTCACCTACGGAGCTGTGAGCTGTTGGATGTACATCATCGGAATGGGTGCGACCATCTATACGGGGGACTATGACATTGCGCAGATTATGCTCAAGGCAGGTCTTGGCATTGCGGGCTTGGGAATCGTCATCCTTTCCACGGTGACCACCACCTTCTTGGATGCCTACTCAGCCGGGGTTTCCAGCGTATCCATTTCTCCAAAGATCAATCACAAATGGGCGGCTGTTTTTGTTGCTGTGGTGGGGACGGGAGCAGCCATGGTTCTTCCCCTACACGACATTACCGGCTTTCTCTACTTCATTGGGTCTGTATTTGCACCTATGATCGCCGTTCAGATTACCGACTTTTTCCTCTTGAAGAAGGAGCACTTGGGCAACGAGTTTGCCGTTCACAACTTGATCATTTGGCTGTTGGGCTTTCTTCTCTATCGATGGATGATGACTGTTCCCACTCCGATAGGTTATACCCTTCCCACTATGGTTGTCGTAGGCCTGCTTTGCATTGTGACAGATAAATTTCTTCTTCCGCGACATAGATGATATAATGAGCTGGTGATATGGAAAGGGGAAGAAGATGCGAAAGACGAAGATCATCTGTACGCTGGGACCTGCCAGCGAGAGCAGAGAAAACATAGAAAAGTTGGCACTGGCGGGAATGAACGTGGCGAGGATAAACTTCTCTCACGGAATCCACCAAGAACACAAAGAGAAAATCGATGCGGTAAAGGAAATCAGAACCAAATTAGAAGTGCCTTTGGCGATTTTGCTGGACACCAAGGGACCGGAGATTCGGCTGAAGAATTTCGCCAACGGCAGTGAGACCTTGGAGGCGGGACAGGAATTCTGCCTTCTCGGGGAAGCCACTACGGGCGATGCCAAGGGCGTTTCCACCACCTACGACAATCTCAACGAAGTGCTCCACAAGGGGGATGCGGTCCTCATCGATGATGGAAAGGTTCGCCTGGAAGTAGACGAGGTAGAAGGTAAAAATATCTATTGCAAAGTTGTCCAAGGGGGCAACGTGAGTAGCAGCAAGGGTGTGAATCTTCCCGGCGTCAACTTGGACATGGAGTATCTCAGTGACACGGATAAATCCGACCTGCTCTTTGGGATCGAAAATAAGGTGGATTATGTGGCTGCCTCCTTCGTGAGAAGAGGAGATGATGTGGAAAAGCTTCGTTCCTTTTTAGATGAAAACGGGGGAGAAGGTATTGCCATCATCGCGAAAATTGAGAACCAAGAAGGCATTGAAAACATCGATGAAATCTTGGAGTTGGCAGACGGCATCATGGTTGCCCGAGGGGACTTGGGCGTGGAGGTGGAGTTTGAAAGGATTCCCGGAATCCAAAAGAACTTGATCTACAAGTGTTGCTGTCAGGGCAAGACGGCCATCACCGCCACCCAGATGCTGGAGTCCATGACGGAAAGCACCACGCCAACCAGAGCGGAGATTACCGACGTTGCCAACGCCGTCTTTGACGGCACCTCGGCGGTGATGCTTTCGGGGGAAACGGCTGTGGGAAAATACCCTGTGGGAACAGTGGAGGCCATGGTGAAGATTCTTCTCCAGGCAGAAAAGGACGCCTTGGGCTTCCGACTCTATGATAATGTCAATGCGGATACGGAGCGAAACACCTCCGATGCTGTTGCTCGCGCAGCCTGCGAGGCGGCAAAGGGACTGAAGGCAAAGGCAATTATTGCCGTAACCATCGGTGGGACTACCGCACAGAGAATGGCCAAGTACAAGCCGGAAACACCCATCATCGCGGCAACGCCCAACAGCAGCACCTTCTATCAGTTGGCACTGACTTGGGGCGTTTATCCCATCATGACCAGTTTCACCGATATTTGGGACGACTTAAAGGCGGAAGCTTTGGAAAAAACAAGGAATGCCGGCTTCTTGGAAGCGGGGGATCGAGCGGTCATCAGCGCAGGCATGCCCCTTCAGGTGTCCGGAAACACCAACTTGATTCTCATAGAAGAGATATCGTAAAACCTTTCTTACATTTCCCGGTCTTTTAATGGTATAATAATCATATTACCGGGAGGTATTGTCATGGAAATTGAGAAAATCGTACGGGAGGTCTTTCACAGTTTGGAAGGCAACCACTTTGGCACATTAGGGGAACCGGATCTTCCCATGTGGGAGGAACCCCTTGTCGGCATTGCGGCAGGTGACGACCCCTATTTTGCTTTTTTGAAGGATCACATTGGAGACTTTCACTGGACACCGGAGGAGGTATTTGCCCTTCGTCACGAAGGCGGTTCGGCTGAGAAGTTACGTGTGATATCTATAATCTTCCCACAAGCACCCCTCACCAGAGAAGAGCAGAGAAGAGCAAGGAAATTCCCCGGAGACCACTGGGTGATTTCTCGAGGAGAATGGGAAGGCTTGATGGAGGAGTTCAGCGGAAAGCTGGTAGAGCGTTTGGAAGAAGAAGGGATGCGAGCCGTATCCATTGACCTACTACCCGAGTGGCAGCTGGAGACATCGGAGAACCTTGGCTTAGCATCCAAGTGGTCCCACCGACACGGGGCCTTTGCTGCCGGATTGGGCACTTTCGGGCTTTCGGAAGGCTTCATTTCGGAAAAAGGGAAAGCTGTCAGAATCACCACAACCATTGTAGAGGGGGATCTTCCCGTTACCCCCAGAGGAGACAGAGGTCCATATGATTGGTGCCTTTACTATGCCAAGGGAATCTGCGGCTCCTGCATTCGTCGCTGTCCCACCAAGGCCATTACGCAAAAAGGCCACGACAAGGTTCGTTGCGAGCGCTATGAGGATGATATTGAGAAACGATTGTGGCCGGACCATTTGGAGAGGAAGGGTCAGAAGTTTGGGTGCGGCATCTGTCAGGTGAAGATTCCCTGTGAAGATAAAAAGCCTCTGTAACATAGAGACAAGGAGAAGGAAAATGGATAACAGATTACAAAAAAACATAAGCAAATGGGAAGAAGAAAATCGACTTTTGGAACTTGTGAAGGATAATCTGGAGAATTACATCGCCTTAAAGGATGAAAAGGGCGATAAGGATGAGATGGATATTGCCAATGCTAAAATTACCGGCATCATTGAAGAAAACAGCTGGATGAAGTTGGATTGGAAGTTGATAAAGAGGAGCAAGGCCAGTCGGGCGGAAGGCCTCGCCAAGGTGGAAAGAAAGATATCTGCCCGAAACAAGAAAATAAAAGAGGGGGAGCTGTTGATTTCCACGGAAGACAACGCGGTGGCAACAGAAGTGAAGGATTGGGAGTCGGTAATCCAGGCGTGTGATGTTGGGTCTCAGTACTACCATTGGGCTTATGGCAGGATGGAAGTTGTGGCCATGGAAGACGTGTACATCTACCTGAAATTGCTGGACAAAAAGGGAATCCGCTCAAGTTGGATTGGAAAGAACAACGTTTTGGTCGAGGTAGACGGGAAGATAGATGAAATGAAGGAGTTTTCCAAATACGCCATCGGCAGATGGCTCTTCCCTGATGAGGCGGAGGTTGAAGTAAAGGACAGTGAAGCTGCACACAAGATGTTTCAGAACTAGAAAAAGAGGCGGAAGCCTCTTTTTAGTTAACCTTATTTGATATGAAGACAATGACTAAAAAAACGACGTTTTTTTGTGCTATTTTTCGTTTTTTTCAAAATTTTTTTAGCCAAAGGAGCGGGTGTTGCGAGACGTGACTAAAATAACATGTTTTCATTTAGTCATGGGCATCCAATAAAGAATGGCATGGCTAAAACACACTATTTCACCCACATGTCCGGCGATGCGTCGCTGGGCATGACCCAATCTCCGTGGGGTGAGAGGGAAAGTGTGCCCACCTGCGGCCCGTCGGGGCTGCAGTTTCGCTTGAACTGTTGAGAGAAGAAGCGACGATAGAAGGTTTCTTGCCATTTGGCAATGACTGCCTTGTCGTACTTCCCTTCGAAGGTCTGCTCCGCAACGAAGAGGAGCTTTTCGGGGGACATGCCGCCGCGGATGGTATGGTAGAGGAAGAAGTCGTGGAGCTCGTAGGGGCCCACCTTGTCCTCGGTCTTTTGTGCGATGTCACCTGCTTCGTCGGGGGGAAGCAGTTCGGGAGATATGGGAGTGTCGGCGATGGAATGAAGGGTGTCGCGAAGGACTTTGTCTTCCGACTTGTCTCCGTACCACTTCACCAGAACTCTGACCAATGTCTTGGGCACATCGCTGTTGACGCCGTACATGGACATGTGATCTCCGTTGTAGGTGCACCAGCCCAGTGCCTCCTCGGAAAGATCTCCTGTACCCACCACCAAGCCGCCTTCCATGTTGGCTACATCCATGAGAATCTGGGTTCGCTCACGAGCTTGGGCGTTTTCATAGGTCACATCATGGTTATCTTCCTCGTGACCGATGTCTTGAAAGTGGAGCCGCACGGATTCTTTAATGGGAATCTCTCGCAGGTCCACGCCCAGCTGCTTCATGAGAGCCAGGGCATTGTCGTAGGTGTGATCTGTGGTACCAAAACCGGGCATGGTAATGGCGATAATGTCCTTGGGGGATCTTCCCAATATTTCATGGGCACGGTGACTGACTAAAACCGCAAGGGTAGAGTCAAGACCTCCCGATATGCCGATGATTGCTTTTTTGGAGTGAGCGGCTTCCAGTCTTCTCGCTAAACCATGAGCTTGAATGGCGAAGATTTCTTCGCATACCCCATCATAGTTTTCCGGAATGAAGGGCGTTTGGGCGTATTTTCGATAGAGGGAACCTTCGTCAATATAGTGGAAGGTGTGGGTATCCTGGGTGTAATAGTCGTAGAAATCTCCACTCATGCCGTGGGATTTGCGGTAGTGAATTTTGCCGCAATCAATCTCCGTAATCGTCATGGCGTTTTCTCTGGGGAAGAGGCTGCTTTCCGCCAGGATTTCACCGTTTTCCGCAAGGATGCAATGACCTCCGTAGACCTTTGAGGTGGTGGATTCCCCTGTTCCCGGAGAGATGGAAATATAACCGCAACCTAGGCGACCACTTTCTCCTATGGCCAAGGAACGCTGATAATCCGCAGTACCAACCAATTGGCTGTGGGTAGCCAGATAGAGTCGGATGTCTTCATCTTCCCCGAAGCCTACCTTCACGATACCGTCGGAAAAAGAACCTTCCTGAATTTCCAGCAATTCTTCATCTAATATGACATGAGCATCTGTATCTTCATTGCCGGGGAACCACCGAAGAAGTTCTTTGGCAGGGGGAAGAAGTAGGATTTTCTGGGGCGAGCCATTGCGAATAACGGCGGCACAATCCAAGAGTTGACCTCTAAATCGTGCGTAAAAGCCAATCACTGCCGTCACATGAAGGCCTTCCGTTGCATAGATGATTTCCTCCAGCGCCGCTATTTGACGACGGTAAAATTGGTCTTGAAAAAACAAATCGCCGCAGGTGATTCCTGTCAGTGCTAGCCTTGGAAAAACCGCCAGGCCTACCTGTTTTTTCTCCGCTTCTTTCACCATGGAGATGATTTCTTGAGCATTTTTGTCCGGATTTGCCAGATGGATATGTGGCACGCAACCGGCGACGCGTAAAAAACCGAATCTTTCGTTTGACATGGTCATTTCCTCCAATAAATGCAGTATAACCCATTTCTGTTCCGGTGGCAAAACATTGGGTAAAACTCTTTATAGTTCCCATGAAATAGGATATAATTAAGACCAATATATTGCGAAAAAAGGGAGAATTACATGAAGAACACATACATTGCTGACTTTAAGACGGGAGAAGAGATTGAAAGCTTTTTCATGGTGAAGGCTATTGCCGTGAAGATGGGATCCAACAAAAAGTATTACATGGACATCCTGCTGGGAGACAACAGCGGGGAGATATATGGAAAGAAGTGGAACCTGGCTGACGAGGAGATGGACTCCGCAAAGATGATGGCGGAGGGAGAAGTGCTGAAAATTCGTGCCGAGGTGACCGAGTGGAACAGCATGAAGCAGCTGAAAATCAGCCGCATTCGAAAGACCAACAAGGAAGACGGCATCGAAATGTCCGACTACATCAAGGCTGCACCGGAACCTCCCGGAGAGATGTATGATTTTATCAGAGGAAAGGCGGAAGCCATGGAGGATCCCCTCCTGAGAGCCCTCTGCCTGAAAAACCTAGATGACAATAAAGAAAAGTTACTGTATTACCCCGCCGCCCAAAAGAATCACCATGCGGAAATGGCAGGGCTGCTCTGGCATATCAAGCGGATGATTCGAACGGGAGAGAGAATCTGCCAGGTGTATGAGCAATTGAATCAGGACTTGGTGCTGGCAGGGGTGATTCTTCACGACATCCAAAAGCTCTACGAAATCAACTCCAATGAACTGGGCATATCCGATGGGTACTCCTTTGAGGGAGTTCTTTTGGGACACTTGGTCATGGGCATTAAGGTTTTGGACCGACAGATGGAGGAACTGGGCTTTCCCAAGGATAAGGCTATCATGGTGGAGCACATGATTTTGTCGCACCACTACGAGCCGGAGTTTGGCAGTCCAAAGAAACCACTCTTCCCAGAAGCGGAAATCCTTCACTATCTGGACATGATCGATGCAAGGATGTACGACATGGAGGATGCACTGTCCAGAACGGAGCCGGGGGAGTTTAGCGAGCGTGTTTGGACCTTGGATAATCGCAGACTGTACAAAAAACAGGAGGAACAAAAGTGATTAAACTGCCCAGGGAAATAAAGGATATCATGGGGGAACTGAGAGGCAAAGGGATTGACTCCTATGCCGCAGGTCCGTGCGTAGGCGAGACAATCCTGGGGAAAGAGCCTTTGGATTGGGACATGGCTGCCGGGTGTCCCTTGGAAACGCTGAAGGAAGTATTTTCCAAGGGAACCGATTTGGACGAAGCCCTGCGACTGGACTTCACCCATGAGAAGGAAGACGGCCTCATTGTGGACATCTTCCCATATGAAGAGGGACCGGAAGAGTATCTAAAGCGTCAGGAGTTCACCGTCTATGCCATGGCGGACAGCCCGGAACTGGGCTTTGTAGACCCATACAAGGGAAGGGATGACATCCAGGAAAAGCTGGTGCGAACGGTAGGCGATCCTTTACCACTATTTAAGAGCGACCCCCTTGCCATGATGCGAGCCATCATCATTGCGGCGGAGAACGACTTCGATATTCAAAAGAAAACCTACGAAGCCATGGTGGAATGCGCGCCTTTATTGGAAAAGTCTCATGTCGACGATATTCGAGAGTATTTCTGCAACATCATCGTCAGCCCCCACGGGGGAAAAGGCCTTCGCATGTTGGCAGGTGCGGACCTGATGCCCGCCATCATCGGTGACATGGCCACCAAACTGAATAGAAGACAACTGGAGCAGTTCTCCTGTCTTTGTGACAACATCCACAAGACCAAGCCAAATCTGAAGCGGCGGCTGGGTCTGTTCTATACGGCATTGGACGGGAAGAAGGGGGAAGAAGCCATGCGCAAGCTGTGCTACGACCCGGAGACGGAGCAGAACTTATTGGACGGCCTCTATCTCATGGAGAAGATACATTTCTTCCGAACCACGGTGGACTTAAAGGAAGCCTTGGTGGCCTACGGTCCGGAGCGGTACGACTACATTGACAATCTTTCCAAGGCACAACGAATTGTATACGACACTTCCGATGCCAAGATTCTCATGCGGAAGGCCTATATGGATCAAATCATTTCCAACAATGAGCCGGTCTACATAGAAGATCTGGCGGTGAATGAAGACAAGCTGATTCAGGCGGGAATTCCCGAGGAAAGAGCGGGAGAAATTCTGGTGATGTTGACGGACATCGTTCACCGAAATCCTGCGGACAACAACGAGGCAGAATTGCTGAAAAACGCCAAAAAATTCGCCAAGAGCAAGTTTTCGGCGAAGACCAGAAAGGTGAAATGGCTGAGATAATTCATGAAGCAATTACAGGCAACCATTGAAAATATTGTTTTTCATAATAAAGATAACGGCTATACCATCGCCGTAGTACAGACGGAGGAAGAGCAGTTTACGGCAGTAGGTGTTCTTCCCTCTTGTTATGTGGGAAGAACCTATATGCTACGGGGCGACTTTACAACACATCCTTCTTACGGGGAGCAGTTCGCCTTTAAGGAGAGCGAGGAAGTCATGCCCTCCACAGAGGCGGGGATCGCCGGCTTCTTGTCCTCCGGATTTCTGAAAGGTATCGGGCCAAAGGCGGCGGCTGCCATTGTAAAGAAGTTCGGTCAGGACACCTTTGATGTCATCGAGTCTTCTCCTCAGCGTCTCATGGAAGTAAGCGGCATCGGTGCAAAGCGTGCGGAAGCCATTGCCGAAGCATTTCGTTCTCATAAGGAATTTGCCGAAATCACCATTTATTTGGGGCAGTTTGACATCAGCGCTTCCATTGCCATGAAGCTGTACAAGACGTACGGACCGGACACCATCGCTGCGGTGGAGGAGAATCCCTATCGCTTGGCAACGGAGGTCTATGGCATCGGTTTCGTCCAGGCGGACCGCATCGCGGCAAAGATGGGAATCGAAAAGGAAAACGAGGACCGGATTCGCAGCGGCATCGGTTATACGCTTCTCTACTATTCCAACGAAGGAAACACCTTTCTTCCCAGAACGCTTCTCAAGGAAAAGGCAGCGGAGATGCTGGAAGTGTCCACTGATTTAGTGGATGATGCCTTGGTTGCCATGGCCTTTGAGGGAGAGGTTCGTATTGAAAATTTGGAAGGCAGGGAAGTGGTCTACCTCATGGCCTACTACGTGGCGGAACAGAACGTGACCAAGGCTTTGACCGCCTTGGAACAGGGGACCTTGAAACCGGTCAACGGTCAGATGGATAGCCTCATCGCCATTGCGGAAAAGGAGACGGGAATCCAGTACAGCGCCGAGCAGAAGCACGCTGTTTCTACCTCGCTGAACAACGGTGTCACAGTGATTACGGGAGGTCCCGGAACGGGAAAGACGACCATCATCAACGGCATCCTCAAAATCCTGGAACACAACGGGTTTAAGGTGGCCATTGCTGCGCCAACGGGAAGGGCGGCGAAGCGAATCACCCAGACTACCGGACATCCCGCTTCCACCATTCATCGGCTGCTGGAATACAGCTATTTCGAAGGCATTGATGAAATGCGCTTCGGGCGGAACGAGGAAAATCCCCTGGATGCGGATGTGGTGATTATCGACGAGGCCTCCATGGTGGATCTGATGCTCATGAACGGGCTGATGAAGGCGCTCCCCGTAGGGACCCGCCTGGTTTTGGTGGGAGATGCGGATCAACTGCCCTCCGTGGGAGCCGGCAACGTGCTTTCGGATATTTTGGACAGTGAGTTCATTTACTCTGTTCGGTTAAAAGAAATATTTCGTCAGGCGAAGGAAAGCCTGATTGTGGTCAACGCCCATAGAATCAACAAGGGGGAATACCCGGATTTTAACGAAAAAGAAAAGGACTTCTTCCTCATGGGTCGCAAGACGGAGAAGGAAATGCTGGAGACCATCTTGGAGCTGTGTGAGAAGAGACTCCCTGGTCACTACACCCACTGCGATCCCATGCAGGACATACAGGTCCTCACCCCCGTGCGGAAGGGAACCTTGGGGACCATCAATCTCAACAAGGAAATGCGAGAAAAACTCAATCCCCCATCTTCTCAAAAAAACGAGAAGACCTACGGCGACAAGCTGTTCCGAGAAGGGGACAAGGTGATGCAAATTAAGAATAACTACAACATGCCCTGGAAGCGGCTGGGAGACTTCACCGAGGGAGAAGGAATTTTCAACGGAGACTTGGGCTATATTGAAACCATTTCTCAGGATCACGGCGAACTGGTTGCTGTCTTTGACGAGGACAAGTTCGTCACCTACGAGTTTGCAGACTTGGACCAGCTGGAGCCGGCCTATGCGGTGACGGTGCACAAGTCTCAGGGAAGCGAGTTTCCCATTGTGGTCATGCCCGTCTCGTGGTTTCCCCCCATGCTGGCGACGAGAAACCTACTGTATACGGCGGTAACCAGAGGGAAGGAAGCGGTCATCTTGGTGGGTTCGGAGAACAAGATGAAGGCGATGGTGGACAACAACCGCATCGTGGACCGGTATTCCGGGCTGAAAGCCAGGTTGGCGGCCATGATGGGTTCTGATGGAGGAATTTCTTAAGGTTCTCTTCATCTTTCTTATGGTAAAATTCCGTAAGGAGGAATGTGTTATGCGTGTTTTAGTTGTAGAAGACGAACCAAAGCTGAACCGGATCATTGTGGATCGGCTGGAAAAAGAACATTACAGTGTGGACAGAGCCATGGACGGAGATGAGGCCACGGACTTTTTGTGCTGTGCGGAGTACGATGCCATTGTTCTGGATATTATGCTACCCGGGAAGAGTGGCATTGAGGTTCTTCGGGAGTTGCGGGAAAAGGGTGACAAGACGCCGGTGCTTCTTCTCACGGCAAGAGACCGGGTGGAGGACAGGGTCGGCGGATTGGACGCCGGTGCCGATGATTATCTGGTCAAGCCCTTTGCCTTTGACGAGTTGCTCGCTCGGGTGCGGGTGTTGATTAGGAGAAGTACGGACAGCGTCAGCAATGTGTTTACGGTGGCGGATTTGACCGTGGATTGCGATGCCAGAACGGTTTTCCGTGGGGAAACAGCCATCTCTTTGGCGACCAAGGAGTTTGACATTTTGGAATATATGATTCGCAACAGCGGAAAGGTTTTGTCCAAGGACAGAATCATCAAGCATGTTTGGAATTACGATTATGAGGGAAGCTCCAACGTAATCGAAGTCTACATGCGGTATCTTCGCAAGAAACTGGACGAGGGGTTTGCACCTAAGCTGATCCATACGGTGCGGGGGGCCGGTTATGTGCTCAAGGTCATGGAGGAAGAAGGTTAAGGTATGTCGATTAAGCTTCGAATCACCCTGTGGTTCACCATTTTTATGACAGTTCTAGCCGGCCTTGCCATCTGGGTGATGATCTATGCCGGGGAACGGCAGGTGCAAGCGGCATTCAGTCAAGAGCTTGTTCACAGTGTGGAAAACAAGGCAGAAGGCTTAGAGTGGAAGGAAGGCAGTTTGCTCATTGGGGATGGGGATGCGTCCTTTGTCAATGGGGTCTATCTCTCCATCTACAACGACCAAGGTCAGATTCTTTGGGGGGAAGTTCCCACCGGCTTTGATACCACAAAGGGATTTGTAAACCGAGATGCGGATACGGTGGACTCCGGCGGCGTTACCTGGCAGGTCTACGATGCAAAACATCAGGTTCGCGGACACAACTATGTCTGGATTCGCGGTGTCATGCAGGAGGCCGGCACAACCAATGTATTTGATTCCATTCTCAATACCGCCTATATTGTCCTGCCTTTGTTTATCTTGTTGGCTGCCTTGGGCGGGTATTTTATTATCCACCGCGCCCTTCGACCGGTTCGTAAGATTACGGAAACGGCACAGGCCATGGGAGAAGGAAAGGACTTGTCGGAACGCATCAATTTAGGGAAAGGAAGGGACGAGGTGTATCGCTTGGCAACGGCATTTGACAGCATGCTGGGTAGATTGCAAGGTGCCTTCGAAAATGAAAAGCAGTTTACGGCAGACGCCTCTCATGAGCTACGGACACCGGTTTCTGTCATCATCTCTCAGTGTGAAGCTGCTCTGGAACAGGGGACTTCGGAGGCGGAGTATCGGGAGGCACTGGACACGGTTTTGGATCAAGCGGAGAAGATGTCCATGATGATATCTCAGCTTTTGACTTTGGCCAGAGCGGACAAGGGTCACGAAAAGTTGCATTTAGAAGAGGTGAACTTCAGTGAGTTGACGGAGATGGTGGCGTTGCAGCAGGAAGAGCGGGCAGCCGCTCGAAATATAGATGTATTGACGGAGATTCAAAAGGGAATTGAAATTCAAGGAGACGAGACCATGCTCATGCGCCTATGGGTGAACTTGGTGGACAACGCAATTAAGTACGGACGAGAAGGCGGCAGGATTGTGATGCGCCTGGAGCTTGTGGAAGGTGGCGTACAGGGGTCAGTAATCGATGATGGGGTTGGAATTGCGTCGGAGGATCTTCCCAAGGTATGGGGCCGCTTCTGGCAGGGTTCCTCTTCTCGAAGGACAGAAGGAACCGGTTTGGGGCTGTCCATGGTCAAGTGGATTGTGGAAGCCCACGACGGAGAAGTCTCGGTGGAGAGCCGTCAAGGGCACGGAAGCACATTTTCATTTTTTCTTCCCATTTCTTAATGATGGCTTAAGGTAGCCTATCGTACAATAAGGTCACGGAAGCAGGAGGAGCTCCGAGAAAGGAAGGAAAATGATGAACGTAGGAGAAATGAAGAAAACAAAAAGTCGCAAAGGGTTTATCCTTGCTCTGGCACTGGTATTAGGGCTGGGAGCAGCCGGCTTTGCCGCACAGTCCAGTTACGCGGCTGAGGGAACACCGGGGGATGTTACTCCCGTGAAGGCTATGGATCAAGTCCACAAGACGGCGGATGTTGCCGGTCAGGGTGCAGGCCAGATGGTTCAGGCCCAGGAAAGAAATGCAGTTGCCTCTGAGACACAGGAAACCGCACAGGCAGGAGAGCCTGCAGCGGCAGGTCAGGGACAGGGTTACGGCCCCGGGGACGGAACCTGTGACGGAGACGGTGTCTGCGACGGAACGGGACAAGGCTATGGTCCGGGGGACGGAACTTGTGACGGAGACGGCGTTTGCGACGGGAGCGGCCAAGGAGCCGGAGCTGGAACAGGGCAAGGCTACGGTCCCGGAGACGGAACCGGACAGGGAACGGGCGTCTGTGACGGAACAGGGCAAGGCTATGGCCCCGGAGACGGAACCGGTGTCTGTGACGGATCAGGTCAGAAGGCCAAAGCCGCACAGTAAGTAAGATTGAAGGGAAAAGAGAGAGGGCGACCTCTCTCTTTTGTCATCTTCGCCATCGTTTTAATGTTGGAACCAAGGCGGTCAATTCTTCTCTGGCAGCCTTTTCTCCAATTTTACATGCCAGATGAGGGACACCCATTTCAATCATATCCTGTATGGTTGCTTGGGGTTCCAGAAATTCACCATCCTTATAGCAGTAGGTGCAGTAAATGCTGTCCGATCCATCACGCTCTTTCGCAATGTACTGCTTGTGTTTTTCATCGAAGGGAAGAGCACAGCTTTGGCACATTTGTGACTCTTCCCAAACAGACTTCAGCATTTCCTTCAACACATCTTGATCAATATCGGACAGTCTGTTGATATATAGACACGAAACACTGGTTCGGTGCTTTCCTAGGTTTTGCAATTCCTGCGAAAAAACATGGGTAAACCCTCTGTCGAAGTAGACGGTCAGGGCACTCTTCCTGGGACTAAATGCCAGTCGCGGCATCTTCTCCGGATGACCGGAAGCAGTCGTGTAACTTTCGCTGCCAAATCCGATGATGGACGGACCCCACATGACAGGTTCTAAGTGGGTGATGGACGCCATCATGTCCATGAGTGCTTCCGCATCTTTTTTCTTTTTCTCGTCAATGGTATCTAGAAAATCTACGACAGAATTGGTTGTGGGTTTTGTTTTGTTCGCCATGGCTCTCTCCTTTTCACTTGCTGATATAGTAACACTTGCAGAGAGGGGAAACAATAGGGGAGTTGCTAGAATAAAAAATCAACCCTGCCATCGGGTTAATGGGCGAAAAAGCGCCACAAAAAGCCAAAGTTTTTTCGTCTTCCACTCTCTTCCGTAGGGAATACCGGATGTATTGGTGAGAAAACGAGAGCAAAAAGTAGATGGCCCCTTTGAGACTTGGAGTACCGGCAAATTCACCGGCTCATTTTTTATATAATGAGAGCAAAAAGTAGAAGGATGGGTAGAATAATGACTCAACACCCATATTAGACTTATGACGATGGTATGAATTATGATAATCCACGGGATTGGCCGGACAGCCTTGAAAGGCCCGAAATCCGCGGATTTTTGAGAGTGTATAGCAGGCCATAGGTCTAATACGGAGGTTGACTAAAAAGTCTACAAAGGGATGGCAAAACCATCTATACGAGAAGAGGCGGTCGTGGTATAATTTCAGCAAGGGAAGGGGACAAAAAGGGATGCTGAAGAGGATGGTCAGAGGGGCGATGAATGCTGTATTTCCGCCCAATATCTATTGCATCGCCTGCGGCAGCGTCATTGACGGTAGCAGGCCCTATTCTCTTTGCGATTCTTGCGTTGAAAAGTTCCGGTGGGTAGGAGAGAAAACGTGTGAAAAGTGTGGGAAGATACTGGAGGACCGGTATCACCACCGGCTCTGCTATGATTGCCGAAGGTTGGAACACAGCTTTGATAAGGGGTTTACCTGTGCCCGCTACAGTCTGTATGAACGATCGGTGATGATGGACTACAAATATCGCAGCAAGTCCTACATAGGGAAGCAGCTGGGAGATATTCTATACGACCGAATGCGGGGAGAAGATATCGACGTGGACTGGATTGTGCCCGTGCCTATCCATTCTTCTAGATTGAAGAATAGAGGGTATAATCAGGCGGAGATTATGGCGTTGCGTTTAGGGGAGAGATGGGAAGTTCCGGTGAAGCGGAATCTTCTCATAAGAAACAGGCCTACTACTGCCATGAAGGGACTTTCCACCTACGAGAGAAGAGAAAATGTGGCTGAGGCATTCAGTTTTTTTTCAGACAAAGAGGCTACCATAGCGGGGAGAAATATCTTGCTGGTAGATGACATTTATACCACGGGCAGCACCTTTGACAGCTGCAGCAGGGTATTGAAAGGCGGGGGTGCAGGACAGGTCTATGTACTGACCTTTGCCGCCGGGGGCAATGTTGCCCCGAAGGAATGGTTATAGCAGCCGTTTGGGTCTGTGGTTGAAAGACCAAGCCAGTTGCGGGCAAAGGGTCCCACGTAAGCCGTATGCAAGGCAGCGGTGATCATGGCGCAGCTTAGAAGTAAGTCCTCCGAGAAATTCGGGTCAAGGCAGGTGTGGGGGCAAAGACCAGGTCAGCTAAACGGCTGTTGTAATAGTGACAGGGAATTGGTATAATTTATACATCAAAAATAGGACAGAGGAGGGCATCAATATGAAAGTAATCATTACCAGTAAAAATGTCAATGCAAGCGATCATCTCAAGGAAACCATTGAAAAGAAGCTTCAAAAGTTAGGAAAGTATTTTTCCGATGACATCGGCGTTAACGTCATGCTTTCGGAGGAGAAGAACAGAAAGAAACTGGAGGCGACCATCAAGGTAAGAAGCATGATTTTTCGGGCAGAAGATGAGGCTGCGGAGTTTTATGACGGAATCGATAACGTGGTAGAGAAACTCTCTTCCCAGATGTCCCGTTTCAAGGGAAAACTGCAGAAAAAGCACAAGGACACCAAGGAATTTGTCTTTGCAGAGTGGCCGGAGCCGGAAGATACGACATCGCAGGAAATCAACGTGAGCAGGGTAAAGCGATTTGAATTGGAACCAATGACGGTGGACGAAGCCGTGGTGCAGATGGAAATGTTGGAGCACAACTTCTATGTTTTCTTAAACATGGAGACGGACAGTGTCAACGTAGTATATAAACGTAAAGAGGACGATTACGGGTTGCTGGAGACGACCTACTAATCCGACGGGTAGGGTATGCAGCAATTTATCAATAACATTGTCTCCGGCATCGGAATCACCGATGTCGTTGACATTCTGATTGTAGCCTTTGTGGTCTACAAGATATTGGGATTTATAAGAGAAAGCAGAGCCGAGCAGCTTGTCAAGGGTCTGCTTCTTTTGGTGGTTGCCACCTTTGCATCTCAGTTGCTGCATCTATACACCCTTAACTGGATTCTCAAGACGACCATGACCTTGGGAATCATTGCTTTGGTCATTGTTTTCCAACCGGAATTGCGGCGAGGCCTGGAGCAGATGGGGCGGAGCAAGATTGTACGCCCCAACTTCAACCAGATGAACAAGGAAAAGGCGAAGAACATCACCCTCCAGTTTGCGGAGGCCATTGAAGAAATGTCTTCCCAAAAGGAAGGGCTCCTCATAGTCATCGAGCGAGAAGCCTCCCTCAACGACATTGCCGAGACAGGAACCATATTGGACGCGGAGATATCTGCGGAGTTGATCAAGAATATCTTCTATGAAGGATCTCCCCTGCACGACGGTGCCGTCATTGTCAGGGGCAGTCGAATTTATGCGGCGGGCTGCGTTCTTCCCCTTACGGACAACAAGGATCTTCCCCAGGGCCTGGGCACGAGACACAGGGCGGGCATTGGAATCACAGAGAAATCCGATGCGGTTTCCTTGATTGTATCGGAGGAATCCGGCATTATTTCCATGGCAGAAAACGGAAAACTGGAGCGCTATCTGGACGAAAAACGAGTAGAGAAGGCGTTGTTGAACATCTATCTCAATACAGACCGTCCGGAGATTTTCCCCAGGTCAAAGGCTTTTTTCAGAAAGCTAAGGGGGAAGAATCATGTTTAGAAGTAACAAGATCAACATGGTCATAGCCATTGTGGTTGCCGTCATGCTTTGGATGTATGTGGTTGGCCAGGTGAACCCCACCACGACGAAGAAGTTTGCCGATGTTCCCATTACCTTTGTGGGAGAAGAGGCGTTGAACAACAACGGCCTAGCGGTGGCGGATATAGAAGTCACCGGTGTATCGGTGACCTTGGAGGGCAAGCGGGCAGTTCTCATGCAGGTTGAGCCCAAGGAAATTGGGGTTACCGTGGATATCAGCGATTTGGGAAAGGGGAAGAACTCTGTTCCCATCGTGGTGACGGTGCCTGCGGATACGAAGCTGGCAAAGTCTTCCGTGGAGACCATCAATATAACGGTAGAGGACAGAATAGTGGAGACGAAGGATGTTCGTGTTGCCTTTGAAGGGAACTTTGAAGAGGGCAGCGAACCGGGGCAAATCAGCACTTCTCCCCAATATGTAGAAGTATCCGGAGCCAGATCCATGATCGATAAGGTTGATCATATTCAGGTGACGGTGGGTGCCGGTGAAGAACGAGAGGGCAAGATTGAAACCGATGTAACGCCCATTCCCGTGGATGCAGGGGGTGCCAGGGTAGAGCATGTAGAGCTGGGGCAAAAGCGGATTCACGTTTCTGCGGTAATCATGAAAAAGAAGACCGTGGACTTGAAGGTGGAGACGACAGGCACGCCTCCCGATGGATTTCAGTTGGATACGGTGGAAGTTGCCAAGCAGATTACCATAAAGGGGCCGAAGAATGTGCTTGAAAATATTAATGAAATTTCTGCAGACTCCATTGATATCAGCAGGCTAACGGAAACCACCACGGTGCCCTTGCACATAGTTCCGCCGGCTGGCATTGAGATTTCTGCGGAATCTAAGGATTTACAGGCGGTGGTGAACATTAAGAGCACGGGCATATCCAATCTATCCTTCCAAAGTGGGGACTTGAAAGTGGACAACCTGGGGGAAGGATTGGAAGTGAGCATCACAGAGGGTGAAGTAACAGCAATTGTTACGAAAAAGGAAGGGGAGACGGCAATCTTTGGGCAGAAGGATATTGAGCCCTACATTGATTTGAAAGATTTAGGGGAGGGAAGCCACAAAGTAAAGATTCAGGCGGTAGCCCTCCAAGGGGTGGAAAAAGTGGTCTTTTCACCTGAGGAAATAGAAGTAAGAGTAAGCGAGGTATAAAAAATGAGTAGACTATTTGGGACCGATGGCGTCAGAGGCGTCGCAAATCAGGAATTGACACCGGAATTGGCCTTCAATTTGGGCAAGGCGGGAGCTTATGTGTTGAGCAAGAACAAAGGGAAGCCAATTGTTTTGATTGGTTCTGACACGAGGATTTCCGCAGATATGTTGGAGAATGCCTTGTCGGCAGGAATCCTGGCGGTAGGGGGCAATGTAATCAAGGTGGGGGTTCTTCCCACACCTGCCATCGCTTATCTGGTAAAGCATTTTGATGCCGATGCGGGTGTCGTAATCTCCGCTTCTCACAATCCCTTTGAATACAACGGAATCAAATTCTTCAACGGAGAGGGCTTCAAATTGGATGACGATATTGAGGACGAGATTGAAGACATCATCGTTCGCGATATTGATGTGAACAGTCACATTACCGGCGAAAAGCTGGGCAAGTGCTTGGAGGCGGAAGATGATGCGGCTGACACCTATGTGGACTATTTGGTTTCCCATGGCGATGTGGACTTAAAGGGCGTGAAGCTGGTGTTGGATTGTGCCAACGGTGCGGCCTACAAGGTTGCCGAAAAGGTTTACAAGAAGTTGGGTGCGGAAGTTGTAGTTATCGGCAACGAGCCGGATGGTATGAACATCAACAAGGGATGTGGGTCCACACATCCGGAAAAATTGCAGAATGCGGTCGTGGATGAAGGTGCCCTCATGGGAATGGCTTATGACGGAGATGCTGACAGACTCATTGCCGTGGACGAAAAGGGGAGACTCATTGACGGGGACAAGCTCATGTGCATCTGTGCCACCATGTTGAAGAACGAAGATGCACTTCCCGATGATAAGGTTACCGCAACGGTTATGAGTAACCTGGGCTTCCATAAGTATATCGAGTCCATCGGATGCAGTGTAGATGTAACACAGGTGGGCGACAGATATGTGCTGGAACAGATGTTGAAGAGCGGCAGCGTAATCGGCGGAGAGCAGTCGGGACATATTATCTTCCTCAACCACTCCACCACGGGAGACGGAATCCTCTCCTCTCTTCAGGTCATTCGTGCTGTCTTGGCATCGGGGAAGAAACCTTCGGAACTGTCAGACGAGATAACAATTTACCCTCAGGTATTGAAGAATGCCAGTATCAAAAATGAAAACAAAAACAAATACATGAAGGACGAAGAAATCGCCAAGAAGATCAAGGATATTGAGACAGAAATGGAAGGCAGCGGTAGAGTACTTATTCGGCCTTCCGGAACCGAACCTTTGGTGAGAGTCATGATCGAGGGAGAAGATATCCAACATATCACTGTCCTCGCAGAAGATTTGGCGAAGTTGCTCACCAAGAAGTTTGGATAGGAGGCACCGGGTAGATGTGCGGAATAGTAGGATATATAGGAGACGGAAGTGCAAAGAATATTATCATCGGCGGACTTCGGAGATTGGAATACAGAGGATATGATTCGGCGGGCATTGCCCTTTACAAAGACGGAATCATAGAAACCAGAAAACATGTGGGAGGAATCGATAATTTAGAAAAAATAACGGCAGATGAGGATTTTGACAGCAATGTGGGCATTGGTCATACCAGATGGGCCACCCATGGTGCACCTTCGGATGTAAACGCCCATCCTCACAGCAACGAGGACAATACGGTTACGGTGGTCCACAACGGCATCATAGAAAACTATGTGGAGTTGAAGGAGTGGCTGGTCAATGATTATGGCATCAAATTCAAATCGGAGACGGATACGGAAGTCATCGCCCATTTGATCGGTATTTACTACGACGGTGACCTGCATCAAGCGGTCAACAAAGCCGTGGACAAGATGCGCGGCGCATATGCCATTGAGGTTATTTGTGCCCATGAACCGGACAAGATTATCGCTGTAAGAAAGGATGCCCCATTGGTGGCCGGCATCGGTGACGGTTGCAACTTCATTGCTTCCGACATTCCCGCCTTGCTGGAGCATGTAAGAAAAATCTATTTGATTGAAAACAACGAGACCATCGTTGTGACCAAGGACGACATCAAGATTTACGACGGCGACCAAAGACCCGTCCATCGAGAGGTCTTCCATGTAAGCTGGAATGCCGATGCCGCAGAAAAAGGCGGCTACGAGCACTTCATGCTAAAGGAAATCCACGAGCAACCGGAAGGACTTTCCGAAACCTTGAACCGAAGACTCAATGATGACGGAACGGTAAACTTAGACGGCATTGCCATGACCGGTGCGGATATTGAAAACTTCAACAAGGTGTATATCGTTGCCTGTGGAACGGCTTATCACGCAGGCCTGGTGGGAAAGGCTGCCATTGAGAAGATGGTGCAGATTCCCGTGGAGGTGGATGTGGCGTCGGAGTTTCGCTACAGAGATCCCTTTGTGGACGACAAGACCTTGTTCATCGCCATCAGCCAGTCGGGAGAAACCTTGGACACCTTGGCTGCGCTGCGAGAAGCCAAGCGGAAGGGGGCACGAATCCTGTCCGTGGTCAATGTAGTGGGCAGTTCGGTTGCCCGGGAAGCGGACGATGTTTTTTACACTTGGGCGGGACCGGAAATTGCCGTGGCATCCACCAAGGCATACACCACCCAGCTCATGTGCATGTACCTAATCGGACTGTACATGGGACATACCAAGGGAACCATCGATAAAGGGTACTACAAGCAGGTCATTGAAGAGCTGAAGGAAATCCCCGGAAAGCTAAAGGAACTGCTGAAGAAAGAAAAAGACATCGCTAAGTTGGCGGACGAGTTCTTCCGCAAGAATGAAATGTTCTTCATTGGAAGAGGGCCGGATGCCGGTGTTTCCTATGAGGGATCCCTTAAGCTGAAGGAAATATCATACATCAATTCCTTTGCCATTGCGGCCGGGGAGCTAAAGCACGGCACCATCGCCCTCATGGAAGAAGGAACCTTGGTAATCGCCTTGGCCACACAGGATCGACTCTTTGAGAAGATGATCTCCAACATGGAGGAAGTCAAGGCAAGAGGCGCCTACATCATCGGTCTGACGAAGGAAGGAAACAAGGAAATCGAGCGCCAAGCGGATCGGTGGATCTACATTCCCAAGTGCATGGATGAACTGACACCCTTGCTATCCGTGGTCCCCTTGCAGCTCTTTGCATACTATGTGGCAAAGAGAAGGGGATGCGACATCGACAAGCCGAAGAACTTGGCTAAATCAGTTACTGTGGAATAAGGAGGAGAGAATTGTCGCAAGTGAAACCCTATGAAATTCGGGATATCAGCTTGGCACCGTCGGGTCACCAAAAGATTGCATGGGTAAAGAAGAACATGCCCCTGTTGTCCGGCTTGGAAGAAGAGTTTTCCAAGACGAAGCCCTTTGCCGGCGTGAAGATATCCCTTTCCATACACATGGAGGCCAAGACGGCCTATCTTTGCCTTGTCCTTGCTGCGGGAGGTGCAGAACTCTGCGCAACCGGAAGCAATGTGTTGTCCACCCAGGATGACGTGGTGGCGGCATTGGCTGACAGCGGAATACATGTCTATGCTTTTCACGGTGCAACCCAAGAGGAGTATGACCGTCACATTGAAATGACCTTGGAGCACAAGCCCAATATCATCATCGATGACGGTGGGGACTTGGTGGGTATGGTCCACAACAGCCGACCGGATTTGGCGGAAGAGGTTTGGGGCGGTTGTGAAGAAACCACCACGGGCATCATTCGACTGAAGGCCATGGAGAGGGAAGGGGTTCTCAAGTTTCCCATGGTTGCGGTGAACGATGCAGATTGCAAGCACCTCTTTGATAATCGATACGGAACCGGACAGTCGGTATGGGATAGCATTATGCGAAACACCAATTTGATCGTGGCCGGCAAGACGGTGGTGGTGGGAGGCTACGGTTGGTGCAGCAAGGGCATATCCATGCGTGCATCTGCGCTGGGCGCCCAGGTCATCGTTACGGAAATCGACCCGGTGAAGGCCATGGAAGCCAAGATGGACGGTCACAGTGTCATGCCCATGGAAGAAGCGGCTCCCAAGGGGGACATCTTCATCACAGCCACGGGATGTAAGGGGACCATCGGTCTATCCCACATGGCCAAGATGAAGGACGGCGCCATTCTAGCCAATGCAGGCCACTTCAACGTGGAAATTGACATAGCGGCTTTGGAGGAAGAAAGCATTGAGAAGTTTGAGTCTCGAAAAAACATCATGGGATACAAGTTGCCGGGAGGTAACACGGTTCATGTCATGGCGGAAGGTAAGTTGGTGAATATTGCAGCTGCCGACGGTCATCCCGCAGAGATGATGGATCTATCCTTTGCCGTGCAAGCCATGAGTGCCCTCTATGTGAAGGATCACTACAGAGAACTGGGCAATGAGGTCATTGATGTTTCCAAAGAAATCGACCGGGTAATCTCCTTTAAGAAGCTGGAAGCCTGGGATATTCGCATCGATCGGTTGACGGAAGAACAGGAAAAGTATTTGAATAGTTGGGAGTTATGAAATGAAGTATGCCAATAGACTTGCTTATTTAGAGGATCGTTCCCTTTTGGACGCCTTTGAGTTGAAGGAAACCGATGAGATGATTTCCTTCTCTGCGGGATTTCCATCGGCGGAAGCCTATCCTATCGATGCCATCAAAGAATCCTTCCAACGAGTTATGGAGACAAGGGGAAGAGAGGCCATGAGCTACGGCTCCACCAGCGGATTCCCGGAGCTGCGCAGGATTATGCAGCAGCGGATGAAGGATAAATTCTCCTTGGATTACGCCTTGGATGAAATCAGCATCACCAGCGGATCTCAGCAGGGACTGGACATGAGTGGCATGCTCTTCGTGGATGAAGGGGATGTAGTTCTCTTTGAGGCACCCTCCTACTTGGGAGCGGTCAATGCGTTGCGAGCCTACCAGGCAGAACTGATTTCCGTCCCCACAGACAGAGAGGGCATGGAGATTGAAAGTCTAAAGAAGGTCTTGGATGAATATGGGGACAGGGTAAAGATTATTTATGTGAACCCGGACTTCCAGAACCCCACCGGCAGGAGCTGGTCCGACAAACGAAGGGAAGACTTCATGAACTTCATGGCGGACTATGACATTCCGGTGTTGGAAGACGCTGCCTACGGGGAACTGTCCTTTGACGGAAAGCTGCAGAAGCCCTTGGCCTACTACGACCAGAGAGGACAGGTGGTCTATATCGGCACCTTTTCCAAGATTTTTTGCCCCGGATTGCGGGTGGCCTGGCTCTGTGCCAGAAAAGAAATCATGGACAAGTATCTGGTTCTAAAAAATGCTGCGGATTTATCTTCCTCCACCATCTCACAGATGCAGATGGCGGACTATCTCCAGCACAACGACCTGGATGCACACATCCGAGAAATCAGTGAGATCTATAAAGAACGATGTAAATTCATGGCGGAGATGATCGATCGGGAGTTTCCCAAGGAGGTTACCTATGTGATGCCCAAGGGCGGGCTGTTCATTTGGTTGGAGTTACCCAAGAACAAGGATGCCAGGGAACTGCTGAAGCGAGCCGGCAAGCGGAATGTGGCCTTTATTCCGGGCACATCCTTTTACCCAAGCGGTTCGGTGAACAACGAACTACGGCTGAACTTCTCCAACATGTCGGAGGAGAAGACCAGAGAAGGAATCAAGATATTGGCGGAAGTCACCAAGGAATATTTGAAGGAATAGAGATATTATGAATAAGGTTCACGTTGACTTTGACAGGGAAGTAAATATTAAGAAGAGAATCAAGGAGAACGTTCAAAGCACCATCCATGACTATGAGGAACGGCCCAATGTGGATACGAAATTTGGGACACCCATCATCGGTTATGTCAGTGCAAAGCATCCTCTCTTTCGTCTCTTCATGGAAGAAGACCGGTCCCTTCACCCCAAGGGAATTTATCGACCGGGCAATACGGTAATCGTCTATTTCCTTCCCTATGCCCCTCATATCACCGAGAGCAACAGAGGGGGAGAGGAGCCGTCAGCCCAATGGACAACGGCCTTCTACGATTCCATGCACTTGGCCATGGAGCTGAACCGGGTTATCGGCGACACGTTAGACGAGGTGGGAAGACTCCATTCTCCCGCCAACACACCGATGGACTGGAATCAAGAAACCCAGAGAGAGGAATGGTCCCACAAGTTTGCCGCCTATGCCGCAGGCATGGGAAGATTCGGCATCGCAGGCTCCTTCCACACGGAAATGGGCTTTGCGGGAAGAGTGGGCTGTGTCTTTACGGACTACAATTACGCTCCCGTTGACGAGGAAGAACTGGAGCGATTGGATTTAGAGAACACCATCGACTATATCGACAGTGACTGCAAGTATTTGGGTGCGGAACATGTGATGGTCAGTCGCAAGGCCATGGAGTCCTGCCCGGTGGGTGCCATTACAAAAGAAGGCATCGATACGGCGAAGTGCCAAGATCGATGCCTGGAAATCAATCCGCACATTCCTTCTCCGGAAGTGTGTGGAAAGTGCTTCTTTTACGACGTGTAGTCTTTATTCCCCTTTCAAAATGCTGTTTACATTGGAAAGGGCATTGGTAGCCAACTGTGTATTCCCCGATTTCGCAAGGATTGGGGAATTTTCATATCCTTCCACCAGCGGAATCAGTTGGTACTTGATTCCGTTGTCCTCGTACTTATCCACCCAGTAGGGGATGGCCGTATCCTTTAAGGATGTAATTTTCTTTTTCTCAGGGTCATAGGTGATTTCAAAGTTTACCATGACACCCTCTTCCACGTGTTGATTGTCGTAGACCAAATGTCGTCTCTGGTTGGAGAGGAGATTCCCCAATGCGTAGTAGACGGGGACTTCCTTTTTGGAATCCTTCTTGGTCAGGATTGCTTTTTCTTGAACCACGTGGGGATGGGAGCCGTATATGATGTCCACATCGGTTTCATCCACGGTCTTCTGTGCAATCTTTTGTTGGGTTTCATTGGACTTGGTGTTGTATTCGTCCCCCCAGTGATAGTACATGATGACAATGTCCGCGCCGGCTTCCTTGGCGGCGGTAATGGTAGCCTTGATTTCCTTGAAATCCTCGTCGAAGGTTTCATAGCTGAAGACGTTGATGCTGTCCACGGCATTTTGGGTGAGCACGTTTCCGTTTAGATCCTTGGTGCCTCCCTGGTTTCCACCGTAAGCGTAGGAAACCACTGCGATTTTCACACCCTTCTTCTCAACCATGGTATATCGAGGGGTTTCCGTATCCGGCCTACTGCCGGCCACCTTTAGTCCCGCCTTATCGAGGACTTGGATGGTGCGGTACATGCCATCTTCTCCCGTGTCAAAGGTGTGGTTGCTGCTGGTGGTGATTAGGTCGAAGCCTACGGCAGCCAGAGATGTTGCCAATTCGTCGGGACAGCGAAAGATGGGATAGCCAGAGTAGTTGCCACCGGTAAAGGTGGTCTCCAAATTGCACAAGGCCAAATCCGCATCTCCAATGTAGGATTTGACAGAATCAAAGGGCCATTCAAAGTTGTAGGTTCCGTCGCTCTTCTTTGCCGCATTGATGACATCCATGTGGATGACCAAATCTCCCGCACACAGTACGTTCAGTGAAACGGGATCTCCGGGGGGCGGAGGCTTGGGTTTGCCGTCACCATTGCCCGTAAGGGCAAAGACGAGACCAACCACAGCGAGGATCACCACCAAGAGGATCAAATAAAATCGTTTTTTAAAACGAAAGGAAGACTTTTTCTTGCTGAAAATTGGTTTTTTCCTTCTTTTACGCATGGTATCCTTCTTTCTATGCCTTGATGTAGTCGGTGATTCGCTGCCTTACCTTGGGTTCGCCTAAAATTTGCTGTATTTCCCATATATCCGGGGATTGGGATCTTCCCACCAATGCAAGACGGATTACCGTGCTTACATGGCCCACATGACCCTTATAGTCCTGTGGATTTTTCTTGTAATCCTTGGGCTTTGCCGCATATCCCAAGTCCTGGGCGATGGTGCGTATCTTGTCAAACCACTGACTTTGATCATCCCCGTGGTCGTAGGTGTCCAGATAAGCGGTCAAGATGGCCTTGACATCTTCCGTGGGAGTTTCTGCAGGAGGCTCATCTTCTTCCTTGAAATAGTCATCGAAGAAGTAGCCGATGAAATCAAATATTTGAGAAGCGCAGACAAAGTCCTTTCTGGGTTTGTCTCCCACTCTTCCCAAGTCCAAAATAGCAAAGAGGGTTTCTCCGCAGTCCGCCAAAGCAGGAAGAATCTCGGGACGATAAATCTTCGCCCACTCCATGAGGAAGAAGGCCAGCTGCGGTGCCGGAATCTTCACCAAGGTGTCCTTGGAAACATCATTCAGCTTGTTCAAGTCAAAGAGGGCACCGGACGTACTCATCTTCTCCATGGTAAAGGGGAAATCTTCCCCGGGAAGATCCGGGTTTGCCATGCGCCACTCTTCGTAGTTGGAGTTGAGGATGGTCAGCAGGTATTCTCGGACTGCCGTGGGATGGTAGCCTCGCTCCCTGTAAAAGCCCAAGGACAGCTCCGGGTCCTTTCGCTTGGAGAGCTTGCGCCTATTTCCGTTTTCGTCCAACTTCATGAGTACCGCCGTGTGGCAGTATATGGGAAGAGGGAAGTCCAGAACTTGGAAGAGTTCCACATGTATGGGAAGAGAAGACAACCACTCCTCTCCTCGGACCACGTGGGTCGTTCTCATTAAATGATCGTCGCAGACATGGGCAAAGTGGTAGGTGGGCATTCCGCTCGCCTTTAATATGACCACATCCTGGAAGTTTTCCGGCATGGTCAACAGACCGCGAATTCCGTCTTCCACGGAAATCTCTTCGGGGTTCTCCGGGTTACCTCCGGAGCGCAAACGAATTACATAGCCTTGGTTTTCCTTTATTCTCTTTTGTATTTCCTCTAAGGACAGGTCTCTTCCCGGTGCATACTTTCCGTAGATGCCGGGAGTTTCTTTATTGGCTTCTTGGGTTTCTCTGATTTCGGCCACCTCTTCCTCCGTTAAGAAGCAAGGGTAGGCCAGGCCTTTTTCCACCAGTTTCTTAACGAAACACTGGTATAGTTCCTTTCGACTGCTTTGGAAATAGGGACCGTATTCTCCCACATCTCCTTCCTTGGTAGCACCTTCGTCAAAGGTGATGCCGAAGAAATCCAAAGAGCCGATGACCGTGTCTACGGCACCCTCCACAAAGCGCTTCTCGTCGGTATCTTCTATCCTCAGGTAGAAAACGCCGTCGCTTTGACTGGCAAGTCGTTCATCCACAAAGGCGCCGTATAGGTTGCCGAGGTGGATAAAGCCCGTTGGACTGGGGGCCAGTCGCGTTACCCTCCCGCCCTTGGGAAGGTCCCTGGGTGGATAGGCTGTTTCATAATCCGATGGGGTTTTGGTGATGGCGGGAAAAAGCAAGTCCGCCAGTCTATTGTAATCCATAGTGTAATCTCCTTTTTAATTTGTATATTATATCTTGATTTATGGATTTGGGCAACGGCTTTAGGGTATAATGGCGATAGCGTGAAGAATAGAAGGAGGAATGATGTATGAAACATTTGGTAGTTATCGGCGGCGGACCGGCAGGTGCATCGGCTGCAATATATGGGGCGAGGGGCGGACTCAATGTGACGGTCTTTGCCAAGGGACCCAGTGCCCTGGAGAAGGCGGACAAAATTGAGAATTATTATGGTTTTCCCACGGCGGTTTCCGGGGAAGAGTTGTTGGAGCGGGGCCAAGAGCAGGCGAAGAACCTGGGTGCCGTCTTTATGAAGGAAGAAGTGGTAGGTCTGGGATTTGACGGAAAACTCATTGTCACCACGGAAGAAGGCAGCTATCCTGCCGATGCGGTGGTTCTCGCCATGGGTTCTCCCAGGAGAGCACCGAAGATAGAAGGTCTGAAGGAGTTTGAGGGCAAGGGTGTGAGTTACTGCGCCGTTTGCGACGGCTTCTTTTTCCGGGGAAAGGATGTTGCGGTTTTGGGGACGGGAGAATTTGCCAAACATGAGGCGGAAGCCCTGCGACCCTTGGCCAAGTCCGTGACCCAAATTGAGGGCGGTGTGACGGCCCTTCGTGGTCAGGATGGCTTGGAAGAGTTGGTCTTTGAGGATGGTCATTCTCTTCCGGTTTCCGGTTTGTTCATCGCGGAAGGCACTGCCGGAAGTGCAGATCTTGCCAGAAAACTGGGAGCATATATCGAAGGGAACAGAATTGTCGTGGATGAAAATATGGCTACCAATATTCCCGGACTCTTTGCAGCGGGTGATGGGACGGGTGGCTTGATGCAGGTTGCCAAGGCCGTTCACGACGGTGCGGTGGCAGGACTTTCAGCGGTCAAGTTTTTGAAGACGACTTAAACCAGATTCTCTTGGTAAAGATGTAGCATAGGGGCACCAAGTAGAGTAAGACTGCATAGGGAAGTGCTCCCATACCCACGCCCAACATGCCCAGTGGCACGGTGCTGGCAATGCACCAGGGAATCAAGGGAGAGATGATGATGACGGAGTTTTCAATGTCAACGGCAAGTTCAAAGGCATCGCCATCCCTGCTTTTGTAGGGTTTCCCCATGAGGTCGCTACACATAATGGAGGCGATGGTTTGATTGCAAAATACGGCGGTGGTTCCCACACTGACCAGGAGCATGGCACCGAACTTTCCCAGTTTATCCATGGATTTTTCCAGAGCATCCTGTATGGTTCGAAGCAAGTTCGCACCGCTGAAGATGCCGGAAAAGGAGCAGGAAATGAAGACGATGGCACAGACCTCCACCATGGACAGGACACCGCCTCCCGAGAGGATGGTTCCCAAGGATTCGCTTTTGACGGAGTAGCCTGCTATGGACAGCTTCAATGTTTCAATGATTGGAGTCCCCTGCACCAAAACCGTTATGAGAAAGCCTGCAATGATGCTGGCGGTCATGCAGATCATTACATTGATTCGAAACAGCGGCAGAATGAGCATGAGGATGGCAGGAATCACCAGCCAGAGGCTGATGGCAAAGTCGTTTTCCAGTGCTCTGAGAATATCTTCGTTGACGGAACCAATGGGGTTTTGCAGGGAGAGGACCGTATAGATTGCAATGCTCAATAGGAGGGGCAATAGGACCGTCTTCATCATGGCCTTCACATTGTCGAAGATGTTGGTCCTGGTCACCGCTGCCACTAAGAGGGCGGAGGAAGAAACGGGAGAGCCTCGGTCTCCGAAGAAAACGCCGGAAAGTACTGCACCGGCAGTTATGATTTCATTGACATCGCCACTTCGAGCCAGAGCCATAAAGATGACACCTACAGTGCCGGCAACGCCAAAGGATGTTCCTAAGGCGTAGGATAGGAGGCATGCTAGAAGAAAGGTAATGACAATGAAGAGGGACGGCGTGATGATCCGTATCCCGTAGTAAACAAAGAAGGTGATGGTGCCGGCGGAACGCCATAGGGCTGTAATCAGGCCGATAAGGACCAAAACTTTCACCACAACCAAGGAGTCCTTCCCTCCTGCCCATGCCATCTTCCCTAATTCTTTTGGGGCAAAGCCACGGTGAATGCCCACTGCAAAAAAGCAAAGAAAGCCCACCAGGAGAGGGGCGACCATGGGGCCGTTCCATATGAGGGAAGCCAGCATAGCAGCGATGAAAATGACAAATGCAATGATTAGGTCCATGAGAAGAGTATATCACGAACTGTTTTGCAGTGACACGAAAAAATGATGGAAGAAATGATTCGCAGGAAATATAAGACACCCGACCAAGGGGATATTCTCTTGAAGGCATTGGAAGATGCCGGCTATGAAGCCTACTATGTGGGAGGCTGTGTCCGGGATCTCATTCTTGACGTGGCGCCAAAGGATTGGGATATTTGCACCGATGCCACACCTTCCCAAATGCAGGATGTCTTTGGCCACTACAAGACGGTGGAAACGGGGATTAAGCACGGAACGCTGACGGTTATCATCCAAGATGTGCCCTTTGAAGTGACCACCTACCGCATCGACGGAGAATACTCCGACTTCCGCAGACCGGACCGGGTGGTATTCAGCCGGAAACTGGAGGATGACCTGTCTCGCAGGGACTTTACCATCAATGCCATGGCCTATCATCCGCTCAAGGGGATGGTGGACTGCTTTGGAGGGAGAGAAGACCTTTCTGCCGGCATTATCCGCTGTGTGGGTGAACCGCAAAAACGGTTGGGAGAAGATGCACTGCGCATTTTACGGGCACTGCGCTTCGCCTCTCGTCTGGGTTTTGTCATGGAAGAAAAGACAGGGGAAGCCTTGGTGGCCTACCGCCATCTGCTGGGAAAAATAGCGGTGGAGAGAATCCGAGAGGAATTGAATGGCATCCTCTGCGGACAAGGGGTGAGAGGAATCATGGATGAATACAGGGCCGTCATCGGAGAGATTATCCCGGAAGCCGTGCCCATGTTTGATTTGGATCAGGAAAACCCCTTCCACGCCTACAGTGTCTGGGAACACACTCTACGGGTCATAGAGAACAGCCCTGCCAATCCGGTATCTAGGCTTACTGCCTTCTTCCACGATATGGGAAAGCCCCAGGTCAAGACGGTGGACCCGGAGGGGCAAGGCCACTTTTACGGTCATGAGAAGACCAGTTTAGAATTGGCCGGGCAGGTGATGAACCGGCTAAAGTACGACAATGCAACGAAAGAGAAGATCCTCATGTTGGTCCAGTACCACGGTATCGTCTTTCAGCCCACGGAGAAATATGCGCGGAAACTGTTGCGTCGCATGGGAGAAGAAGTTCTGTTTCTCCTCATTGAACAGTCCCTTGCCGACGTGAGAAGTCAACACCCCAGAAATGTTTCCCATAGGGTGGAACGAATAGAGGCCTTTCGATGTGCAGTCCTAAATGTGCTGGAAAGCGAACAGTGTTTTTCGCTAAAAGACCTGGCGGTCAAGGGGGACGATTTAATTGCCCACGGAATTCCACAAGGGGTGGAAGTGGGCAAGTGGCTGAACCTTCTCCTGGAGAGAGTCATTGAAGGAGAAGCGGAAAATCAGAGGGATGCCCTGTTGGACATCATTGACAAAAGAAGGTGACGGCAGCTTGGGCCACCCGGTCCATCATGCCTTCCCCGGAAAATGTGTGATCGGCACCGGGAATCCATAGGATGGGAATCCGGAAATGATCCCCAAATTCTTTGGCCTTTTCGGGTGATGCGGATTCGTCCTCTGTGCCATGAACCATCATCAAGGTGCAATCTCCTTGCTTGTAAATCTTAAATACATTGTGGTTTTGCAGCTGGTCGTAGAAGGTCTTGGTCAATTTCAACGGTCGGACAAAGCCCTCTTCCAAGGTGATGAAACCGTCTTCTCGAAATGCCTTTTCTATTTCCGGTGTCATCTCTTCCCGCAAGATACCGGGCATATCCACCGCGGGACAACGAAGGAAGGACTTCTCGCCCCGGTGGGGTTGCAGGCTCAGGTATAAGAGGTTCATGTAGGCACCGAAACTGGAGGAAAAATAATAGATTCGTCCGGTAGGCGCTTTTTTTATGATTTCTTTTTCCGCTGCAGCCATGTCTCTCAGACAGTTATCTATGGTGAATTCTTCACCGTCTACGGGACTGTCCCCATGAGCGGGGAAATCGAAGGCTAGGGAAGCGATGCCCTCCTTCTCCATGGCTTCGCTGATTATTTTAACAGTGGGACTTTCCTTGGTGCTGCCGAACCCATGGGAGATGAGGACCACCGCAGATTCGTCCCCTTGGATATTGTGGATGATGGGAATTTCATATCCTTTTTCGCTGGTGATTATTTCTTTTTTCATCGCTGTCTTTCCTTTCAAAAACAGTATATCAGAGAACCAATCATTGTCCAAAAAAGATTGTTTTTCATTTGACAATCTTTTCCGACAAGTGTAGTATATGAGCCAAAATCATTATGCAAATACAAAGAAGGAAGTGGAATGAAAGAATTTACTATCAGCACAAGTGTGTTTTTTGGGGAAGGTGCCCTAGATCGACTGACCCAGGTGAGGCAGAAAAGAGTGATGATTATCACCGATGGCTTTATAGCTAAATCCGATATTTTGGAGAAGATCATGAGCAAGCTGGAAAGCTGCACGGTGACGGTCTTCGATGAAATTGTTCCCGACCCTCCCGTGGAGGTGGTTGCGAAAGGGCTGGAAAAACTTAAGGAAGCCGATTCCCAGGTAATCATCGCAGTGGGAGGCGGCTCCTCCATTGACGGCGCCAAGGCCATTCGCGAGATGGCAGGGAAGATGGACGGGCTGAACCTGCATATTGAGGAGTGCTTTGCCATTCCCACCACCAGCGGCACCGGTTCGGAGGTCACCAAGTTCTCCGTCATCACCGATACGAAGCACGGCAAGAAGACCTTGTTGGTCAACGATTCCCTCATACCCATGGTTGCCATCTTGGATCCGGAGTTTACCAAGTCCGTCCCCCCTGCTATTACCGCCGACACAGGACTGGATGCCCTGACCCATGCCATCGAGGCATATGTTTCCAAGGACGCCACCGACTTCACCGATGCTTTGGCAGAGAAAGCCATTTCATTGATTTTCTATTTTCTTCCCCAGTCATACAAGAACGGGGAGGACACTTTGGCAAGGGAGAGAATGCACAATGCCTCTTGTATTTCAGGGATGGCGTTTAACGACGCCGGTTTGGGTATAAACCATAGTGTGGCCCATGCCATAGGAGCCAAGTTCCACATTCCCCACGGCAGAAGCAACGCATTGTTGCTCCCCCATATCATTCGCTATAACGCCGGCCTGGACCGAGGCATCTTCGACGATGACACGGTGACCGCCAGGAAGTATCAGCGAATCGCCAGGATCATCGGCGCACCCGCATCCAGTATTCCTGTTGCCATCGGTTGTTTGACCAAGCGTATTGAGGACCTGCAGAGGGAGATGGGTATCCCCACAACTCTCAGTGAACTGGGTATCGGTGCACAAGAAGTGGAAGGGGCCATGGATGAAATGGTGAAAAATGCCATGGCGGATATGTGTACCAAGACCAATCCTGTAGCTGTGACCCCCGAGGATATTGAAAAGATTATTCGAAAATTGTTATAGTCCACCCATAGGAGAAGAACATGAACAAGTTGGATATTGACCGATTTTATCGGGAACTGGATGCTACTTTGAGACGGAAGGATCCGGTGGAAAGTGAGAACTTTCTCCTTCGATCCCTAAAGGAAGCGGAGGATTTCAAGGATATTTCCGGGGTGACTGCCGTCAGCAACGAGTTGGGCGGCTTTTATCGAGCGGTAGGTCGCCTGGAGGAAACCAAGCCCATCTACCACAGGGTTTTGACCAACCTGAAGGAATTGGGCATGGGAAGAACGGAGAATTACGCGGCAGCCTTGATAAACTGGGGCAATGTCTTTGTTGCGGAAAAGAACTTTGACAAGGGGCTGGAAATATACCAAGAGGCCATGGATATTTTGGAGGCCTGCGGCCTAGGTAAGGATTATCGCATGGCAGCCCTGTGCAATAGCATGAGTGCCATCTACAGGGAAACGGGACGATTGGATGAAGGGGAATATACGGCAAAGAAGTCCCTGGAAATTATCAAGACCTTCCCGGGATCCAGGATGGAAATGGCCACCACCTATGTAACCTTAGGTGAGGTACAGATTAAAAAAGGAGACTATGACGCCGCCAGGGAGAATCTTCTCACGGCAATGCGCATATTTGAAAACGACTCACAGGGGAAGGACCCCCACTATGCGGCATCCAAGGCTGCCATGGGAGAGCTGGAGTATTTGGCCGGGAACTACAGCGAGTCGGCAAGGCAGTACACCCAAGCTTTGGAGCTGATGGAAAGGGATTACGGCAGGACACCCTACTACGAAATGATAGAGAGAAATCTCAATATGGTAAAGGAGTATTTGTGATGAAAGGAATGGCATTATCCAAGGCGTACTTTGACCAATACGGCAGGAAGCTGATGGAGAAGTTTCCACAGTACAGTCAGTACATGGCGGCAGGTTTGGTGGGAGAGGGTTCGGAGTGTTACGGCTACGACGATGCCTTGTCACAGGATCACGACTTCGGTCCGGGCTTTTGCATATGGCTGCCCCAACGAATCTACGATGCGGTGGGTGTTTCCATGCAAAAGGAGTATGACGCCCTCCCCAAGGAGTTTCAAGGTCACGTGCGGATGGAAACCCCGGAAGGTGCGGGAAGAGTAGGGATTTTTTCCATTGAGAATTTCTACGAAAGATATACGGGATGCAGACCCCTGCCTACAGATAACAAGGAGTGGTTCTGGATACCGGAAAGGTTTTTATCCATCGCCACCAACGGGGAAATTTTCGTAGATCACTGCGGAGAATTTACGCAGGCGAGAAAGGCATTGCTGGACTTTTATCCTGCCGATGTGTGGAAGAAAAAGCTGGCTGCTCGCATCGCGGTCATGGCACAGGCGGGACAGTACAACTATCCCAGATCTGTCAATCGAGGAGATTACCAGGCGGCCTATCTCTCCTGCGGAGAGTTTGTCAAAGCAGCCCTCTCGGCGATCTATCTTCTCAACAAGGTCTATATGCCCTTCTACAAGTGGGCCTTCCGAAAGGGAGAAGAACTGTTATGGCTGAAGCGCTCCATGCACAACTTAAAGGACCTCGTTGCTCTTCCCGATAACAGGGAGTCGGCAATGAAGAAGCAGGACTTGATTGAGGCCATATCCGTAGAGGTTGCCAGAGAGTTAAACGGCAGAGGCCTGTCCAACAGCGGGGACGACTTCCTGCAAAACCATTGCGGAGAGATTATGGCCGGTATCACCGATGAACGCTTGCGACGTCTTCACGTCCTGGCGGACAACAACTGAGAATCGGAGGGAAAACAGATGCAAACCACGATGCTTCGCACAGACGGAGCCAAGGACCACTTGATCAATCAGATCATCGACCGAGAATGGAAGATGTTTCAGCAGGTGGAGAACATCGGCGGCAGGGCATCCTGCCAAGATGACATGGACACCTTTTACATCATGCGGTACAGTCAGCACAGCTTGCTGAGCAACAATACCTTGGAGAGCTACCGACAGGATCTGATTGGTGCCGAGCGAGAAGAGAGAAACTTGGTCATGGAGAAATACGCCTACATGATGGAGACCACGGACCCGGAGTATTTCCATGCAAATATTGAGAAAGAGATTCCGCGCATCACCGGGGAAAAGGCTACGGTGGTGGCGGAGATTCGTCTGCTCATGGGAAGATTCTACAGCGATTTCGCTACCACACATCCCAAATACACTAGCCGAGGAAGGTCTGCGGAAGGCGGAAATGGGGAAACATCCATCAGCGTGTATCTCACAGGTGAACTGAAAACATATTCCCTGAGAACCTTGACTTTATTCTTGGAAGACATAAAAGCCAGTGGTGATCGGGGTGGCAATCCTGTGGCGGATATTCAGGCAAAGATGGTGGAGTTTTACGGATATAACACCATAGAGGATGCAGAAAGAAGAATGTGAAATGATAATCGACAAAGAGTTTTACAGTGTGGGAGAAGTAAGCCAGATCTGCAACATATCCAAGAAGGCACTTCGCTTCTACGATGAGTTGAAGATTATTTCTCCGGATAAAGTTTGTGATAACAACTATCGATACTATTCCAGGCAGACCATGCTCATGGTGCCCGTCGTAAAGTACTTCAAGCAAATGGGCTTTAAGCTCAACGAGATGCGGGAGTTTTTAGACGGCAGCGCCTACGGGGTCATCGCCAAAGCCTTTCAGGACAAGATTACGGAGCTGGAGGAAGAGCGACGACAGTTGATGATCAAGTACCAGTCGGTGGAAGATTGGTACGACCTTATTTTGGAAGCCCAGATGGTTATTGAAAACAATATCCAAGAGGTTTCCGTCAAATATGTGAAGGCCACGGAGTACTGTTTCATGGAGCAGGAGTATAATCCCAACTACATGGAATCCATTATCAATATTGAGTTTACCAACCACATTGAAGATCTGAACAACGACATTACCGGTCCTGTCATGATTCACTTCCCCTCCATCAAGGAAAAGCTGGCGGGAACCTTGGATAAAGTGAAGATTATGCAGAGAACCTTATTGGACACGCCCAAAGAGCATGTGATGGTCTTGGGGGGTAAGCCCATGGCGTCCTGCTACCACATCGGGCCTCACGAGACCTTGGGTGAAACCTACGACAAGATTTTCAAATGGGCCGAGAAGCACAATTACCATCTGGAGGAATCCTCCTACGAGCGGTATGTGACGGACTATTGGACCACCGGTGATCGGGATCAGTTTGTGACGGAGATTATGATCTATGTGGAGAAGTAACCCTCCCCCAAGGGGAAGGTTTTAGATGCCACAGAATGGAAAAAAATGGAAGTTTCTGCTTGAAAAAGGAAACCACTCCCTTTAAGGGAAACGAGAAAAAGAAAAGCGGGTTCATGATGATGCTGTTGAGAAATGGCGGAGCATGCCGCTTTTTTCATGCTCAAAAAAAAGAGAAATGAAAAAAACCAAATATTTTTTGTTTGACTCTTGACTCTCCCCTAAGGGGCAGAAATATACTCACAAGCAAAAGACTCGTTATTTATTTATCGAAATCATACTTATTGTTCGTCGTAGGAAGGAGAAAGACTTATGGTCGAGAGAGCTATGAGTGCACCGGCAGGAGCACTAGAAGCAAAGGTGAAAATGGAGAAATCCTTTAGAACCAAAGGAATATTCATCGCATTGATGTCAGGATTTTTATACGGTGGTTACACCGCATTTATGACGCTGGGAATGGGAACAGGCGTATGGGCTGATTGGTACGGTCCTGCAAGCACGCTGTCTGCATTCGCAGTCGTTTACGTTTTGAGCGCAGTTGGTGCAGCCGTAAATGACATCTGTTCCGCAGTCTGGTCTCTGATCTACGCTGCCATTATCGGCCGTTTTAGCGACTTCGGAAGATCCCTTCGCACAAAGCCGGGCAGAATCCTAATTCTTGCGGCAATCATCGGTGGTCCTCTTGCATCCACAGCATACGTTGTAGGTCTGCAGATGGCAGGATCCATCATTATCCCCATTGCAGCATTGAACGCTGCCATCGGCGCAATCATCGGTAGAGCAATCTACAAGCAGGTATTGTCCGGTGGAATGATTCTTGGTATCGTCATCTGCTTCGGCGCTGCTGTACTTATTGGGAGCACAGGCTTTGAAGCCGGAACAGGATTCAACGCAAAAATGCTCATCGGCATCATCGCAGGTTTCTGCGCAGCCCTAGGTTGGGGTATTGAAGGTGCGGTAGGCGGTTATGCTTGCTGCATGGTAGACTACGAAGTTGCCATCGTCATTCGTCAGTGCACATCCGGTCTGGTAAACGGTGTAATCCTTGTTTCCATCCTCTCCCTGATCAGCGGCGACGGAATTGGTTCAGGACTGGCTCTCGTTGGACAGGCTTTGACCGATGCACCTTCCCTGTGGATGTTTGTAGTAGGTGGTGTATTCGCTTCCTTCTCCTTTAAGTTCTGGTACAAGGGCGCTTCCATGTGTGGTGCCGCACTGGGTATGGGCTGTAACGGAACCTATGCTTTCTGGGGACCTATGTGGTGCTTTGTCGTCCTCGGATTGATCTATGGCATCGACGGATACGCTATTCCTTGGCAGGGATGGGTCGGCGCTGTCATCATGGTAATCGGTATTGTAATCCTGGCTATTTCCCAGGACAAGGCATCAAAGGAGGCGTAAGACTATGAAACCATTAAACTTTGCAATTTTGAAGTACTATGCCACAGGCGTTGAGGCAAGTAGAGCGGATGTACAGAAGGAACTAAAGGCGCAGTACGGCGACTTCCGAGCTTTCAAGGACAAGGCTATGGATGAAGCACTTATGACAGCTGCTTCCAACGGACTTATAGAAGAAAGCAGACTGGACTTGGACGAAAAGGGCAACCTGGTGATATACTATCGCGCTTTGGATGACGGGATTGCCGCAATCAACAACTACATCAAAGATTAAGAAAATGAAGGAGGATCTCTCATGAGATACTACGGAGAAGAGGCCCTTGGTCTCATCGAAACAGTAGGAATGGTTCCCGCCCTGGATGCATGTGACAAGATGCTCAAGGCAGCGGATGTAGAACTGATTTCCTACGAAAACATCGGATCCACCCTGGTAACCATCATGGTCAAGGGGGATGTGGCAGCGGTAAGAGCTGCGGTAAAGGCAGGTGCAGAGGCGGCTGCGGCCATCGGTAAGTTGACAGCACAGAACGTGATGCCAAGACCGATCAAAGAAGTAGGCGATATCGTGTCCGTACACGATGTGGATTACTAAAGAGAGGAGAAAGGACTGAAAATGAAAGGATATGAAGCATTAGGATTGGTGGAAACCTTCGGTCTTGTCTTCGTTTTAGAAGCTGCAGATGCCATGGTAAAGGCAGCGGATGTAGAACTGATCGGATATGAAAATACCGCATCCGGTTATATCTCCGTCCTTGTCAGCGGCGACGTAGCTGCTTGCAACACGGCAGTAAAGGCCGGCGTAAAGGCGGTGGAAGAGATGGGAACAGAAGTATACAGTTCCGTCGTCATCGCAAGACCTCATCCTGATTTGGAAAAAATCACTGATCGATATACTTTAGACAAGCTCCTTCCCCAGGAATAATCGGGGAAAACCTTACGGAAGGGAGAGATACAAATGAATATCATAGATAATGATCTGCTCTCCATCCAGGAGGCAAGGATACTTGCAGAAAATGCTGCGGAAGCCCAGAAGGAAATGGCAACGTTTTCCCAGGAAAAATTGGATGAAATCGTAGAGCACATTGCTGACGAAATCACCAAGTACTCCAGAGAGCTGGCCATCCTCTCTCACGAAGAGACGGAATACGGCAGATGGGAAGACAAATATGTAAAGAATCGCTTTGTCTGCGAATATTTGAGAAGAGAGCTGCGTGGCATGCGATGCGTGGGATTCATCAGTGAAGATTGTGAGAAGAGCATGAAGGAGGTGGGTGTACCCCTTGGGGTCATCGCCGCCTTAAGCCCGGCAACCAGTCCGGTGTCAACGACGATTTTCAAGACCCTCATCGCCATTAAATCGGGGAATGCCATTGTGTTTTCTCCCCATCCCATTGCGAGAAAGGTCATGGAAAAGGCACTGGACATCATGATCGATGCGGCACACGAGGCAGGATTGCCCGACGGTGCACTGACCTATCTTCACACGGTAACCCCGGCGGGGACCGCTGAGCTGATGGGACACAGATGTACGGCTCTCGTGATGATAACCGGTGTTCCGGGAATGTTGGAAGCGGCAAGAAAGTCCGGCAAACCAATCATCTTCGGTGGCATCGGAAACGGACCGGCATTCATCGAAAGAACTGCCGACCTGGATCAGGCAACAAAGGACATCATCACCAGCAAGACCTTCGACAATGGAATCGTCTCCGCTGCGGAACAATCCATTGTGGTGGACAGCGTGGTATCTCCTCAGGTGAAGGAACGCTTCATCGCAAACGGCGGTTACTTCATGACACACGAAGAATCGGAACGGTTGAGCAAACTCTTCTTCCTCCCCACGGGAAAGGCAAATCCTGAAATTGTGGGCATCAGTGCGGTGGAATTGGCTGCCAAGGCGGGATTCTCTGTAGACAGCAATGTAAAAGTGCTGCTATCGGAAAAGAAGTATATCTCCGAAGACAACCCTTATGCCAAGGAGAAACTTTGCCCGGTGCTTGCCTACTTCATTGAAGACGACTGGATGGGTGCCTGTGAAAAGTGCATTGAGCTTCTTCTCAGCGAAAAACAGGGGCATACCCTGGTCATCCACTCCAAGGATGATGAAGTCATCAGACAGTTCGCTTTGAAGAAACCTGTCGGAAGGGTTTTGGTCAATACACCCGCAACCTTCGGAAGCATGGGTGCCACTACCAACCTCTTCCCCTCCATGACTTTGGGAAGCGGATCGGCGGGAGAAGGAATCACGTCGGACAACGTGTCTCCTATGAACCTGATCTACATCAGAAAAATCGGATACGGCGTGAGAAAGGTTGATGCCCTGGATCACCAAGTGCCCGAGGCTGAGACACAACAGCCCAACATGAATAAGAAAGATCTGAATACAGATAATATAGAATTATTGCATCGACTGCTGCTGGAGGCAATAGAAGGAATCAAAGGAAACCAGGATGAACAGTAGCCGTGATAAGCAGAAAGTGAGGTAATGAATTGGATATTCGAGAATTTTCAAACCAGCTTGCAGAAGCAACCAAGAACATGTCCGAGGAAGAACGCAATGCGCTGATCAAAATGTTCAGCAGTGTTCAGAATCAGGTGACAGCACCGGAAACATCCGGAGCGAGCTGCGGAACAACAGGTGCTGCGGCGCCGGCAAAGGCGGGAGCAATCCCCAACGGCCCAACAGAGCGTATTGTGGCATTGAAGGAGAACTTCCTGAAGCAGGTTCCCACCATCACCACCCACAGAGCTAAGGCCATCACCAAGATCAACAGAGAAAACCCCGGAACCCCCAAAATCAGGTTGCGAGGACAGTGCTTCAAGTACTGCTGCGAAACGGCTCCCTTGGTGATTCAAGACAACGAACTGATCGTTGGTGCTCCTTGCGGCGCACCTAGAGCAGGGGCATTCTCTCCTGATATTGCGTGGAGATGGATGAAAGAAGAACTGGACACCATTGGAAGCAGAGACCAGGACCCCTTCTTCGTTTCGGAAGAAGACAAGAAGTACATGAGAGAAGAACTCTTCCCATTCTGGGAAGGTAAGTCAGTGGATGAGTACTGTGAAGACCAGTATCGAGAATGTGGCGGCTGGGAATTGTCCGGCGAATCCTTCGTATCGGACTGTTCGTATCACGCAACCAACGGTGGTGGAGACTCCAACCCGGGATATGACGTAATCCTCATGAAGAAGGGCATGCTGGACATTCAGCAGGAAGCCAAAGAGCATTTGGAAAAACTGGACTACGAAAACCCTGAAGACATCGACAAGATTTACTTCTACAAGTCCGTCATCGACACCACGGAAGGCGTCATGATATATGCGAAGAGAATGTCTCAGTACGCGGCTGAATTGGCTGCAAAGGAAACAGATCCCAAGAGAAAGAAGGAACTGGAGAAGATTTCTGAAGTAAATGCCAGAGTGCCGGCTCATAAGCCTTCTACATTCTGGGAAGCCATCCAGGCAGTATGGACTGTAGAGTCCCTCCTGGTTGTAGAAGAAAACCAGACAGGAATGTCCATCGGTCGTGTTGACCAGTACATGTACCCCTATTTCAAGGCAGACATCGATTCGGGAAGAATCTCCGAATATGAAGCATTTGAACTGGCAAGTTGCATGCTCATCAAGATGTCCGAGATGATGTGGGTCACCAGTGAAGGAAGCTCCAAGTTCTTCGCAGGATATCAGCCCTTCGTCAACATGTGCGTAGGCGGTGTCACTCGTGAAGGCAGAGATGCTACCAACGACCTGACCTACCTCCTCATGGATGCGGTTAGACATACGAAGATTTATCAGCCTTCTCTGGCTTGCAGAATTCACAACAAGTCGCCCGAGAAGTACATGAGAAAAATCGTTGATGTGGTTCGTGCCGGAATGGGATTCCCCGCTTGTCACTTCGATGATGCACATATCAAGATGATGCTGGCAAAGGGTGTTTCCGTAGAAGATGCCAGAGACTACTGCCTCATGGGCTGCGTAGAACCGCAGAAATCCGGACGTCTCTACCAGTGGACTTCCACATCCTACACTCAGTGGCCCATCTGCATCGAGTTGGTTCTCAACCACGGCGTGCCCCTATGGTACGGCAAGCAGGTTTGCCCGGATATGGGACCCCTGGAAAACTTCAAGACATTTGAAGAGTTCGATGCGGCTGTAAAGGGACAGATCGACTACATCACCAAGTGGACCAGCGTCATGACCGTTATCTCCCAGAGAGTTCACAAAGAACTGGCACCCAAGCCTCTCATGTCCATCATGTATGAGGGTTGTATGGAGAACGGCAGAGACGTATCCTCCGGTGGAGCAATGTATAACTTCGGCCCCGGCGTTGTATGGTCCGGCTTGGCAACCTATACCGACTCCATGGCGGCTATCAAGAAATTGGTGTTCGACGACAAGAAATATACACTTACCCAGCTGAACGAAGCCCTCAAGGCAGACTTCGTGGGATACGAACAGGTGAAGGCGGACTGCTTGGCAGCACCTAAGTACGGAAACGACGACGACTATGCCGACTACATTGCATCCGACCTGATCAACTACACGGAGAGAGAGCACAGCCAGTACAAGACACTGTACTCCAGACTGAGCCACGGAACTTTGTCCATCTCCAACAACACACCTTTCGGACAGTTGACGGGCGCTTCCGCCAACGGACGAAATGCATGGATACCACTTTCCGACGGAATCAGCCCCACACAGGGTGCAGACTTCAAGGGCCCCACAGCCATTATCAAGTCCGTATCCAAGATGTCCAACGACAACATGAACATCGGTGTGGTACACAACTTCAAGTTGATGCCGGGAATCCTGGATACACCGGAAGGAGAGCAGGGAATCATCACATTGCTGCGAACCGCATGTATGTTCGGAAACGGCGAAATGCAGTTCAACTACGTGGACAACGAATCCATGCTCAGTGCACAGAAAGACCCCAGCAGCTACAGAGACCTGGTTGTCCGCGTAGCAGGATACAGCGCATTCTTCACGGAACTGTGCAAAGACGTACAGGATGAGATCATCAGCAGAACCATGCTCACCAAGTTTTAAGCATATTTAGTCAGTTATTGATATAGGAGTTAGGGCACCATGAACAACAACTCTTCCAACACAATTGAAAGAAAGGCCGTCATCTTCAATGTACAGAAGTACAATACCCATGACGGACCCGGGGTTCGCAGCCTGGTATTTTTCAAAGGCTGCCCCCTGCGTTGCAAGTGGTGCTCCAATCCTGAAGGACTGGAACGCAAGTATCAGGTCATGTATAAGGCCGATGTCTGTGTCCAGTGCGGAAGGTGTGCACAGGTTTGTCCTGTCAACATACACAGTATGGGGCAGGACGGCTGTTCCCACCAGGTGTCCAGAGAAATCGAATGTATCGGATGCCGAAAGTGTGAAGATGCTTGTCTGGTCAATGCGTTGGACATCGCCGGGGAGAAGAAAACCATCTCCGAGCTGATGGAAATCATTGAGGAAGACAGGGCCTTCTACGATGTTTCCGGCGGGGGTGTCACCCTTGGCGGAGGAGAAGTGACGGCACAGCCGGAAGCGGCAACCAATCTTCTCATGGCATGTAAGCACAGCGGAATCAATACCGCCATTGAGACCTGCGGATATGTAAAGGCGGAAAACCTAGCGAAAATTGCGGAGTTTGTGGACCTGTTCCTCTTCGATGTAAAGCACATCGATTCCGACCGCCACTTCCAGTGGACGGGCGTTCGCAACGAAATGATACTGGAGAACCTGGAATGGTTGCTCCGAAACAGAAAGAACGTCAAAATCAGAATGCCTCTTTTGAAAGGGGTCAATGACAGAAAAGAAGACATAGAAAACGTGATCAAGTTCCTCATGCCCTACAAGGATTACAAGAACTTTAAAGGAATTGATCTTCTGCCCTACCACAAGATGGGCGTAAATAAATATCGACAGCTGGATATGGATTATCCCATAGAGGGAGATCCCAGCTTGGGAGATGAAGAGTTGGATCAGATTGAATGCTGGATCAACGCCTACGATTTCCCCGTCGCAGTCATCAGGCACTAGGAGGTGCTTCATGGGAGTTCTCAATGAAAAACCGCTGGAACTACAGCGTGTCATACAGGAGTCGGTACCCGGCAAACAGGTTACCATCGCCCATGTTATCGCATCCCCGGTGGAGGATATCTACGAGCGACTGGGCATCGATGAAAGCGGAGCCATCGGCATACTGACCTTGTCCCCCTACGAGACAGCCATTATCGCTGCAGACATTGCCACCAAGGCTGCCAATGTAGAACTGGGATTTCTGGATAGATTTACCGGCTCGGTGGTCATCACCGGCGACGTGCAAAGTGTAGAGACCGCGCTCATAGCAGTAACGGAGACCCTTTGCAACGATTTGGGATTCACCACTGTACCGGTTACCAAGACATGATGCGGCGAAAAATCATGGTCATAGGGCCTACGGGAAGCGGAAAATCCAGCTTGGTCAAAGCCATCAATCGCTCGGACAAACCCTTGCGAAAGACCCAGGACATGATTTTCGGAAAGTACACCATAGATGTTCCGGGAGCCTACTTGGAAATACCGTGGATGTACAAGCACATCATATCGGCGGCCCAAAACAATGCATCCCACGTACTGATCTTGGTGGATCAGTCCAACCCCAAAGAGATTTATCCCCATGGATTCGGAAAAGTGTTCAACTGCCCGGTGACGGGGGTCATCATCAAAAGCGACTTACACCCGGAAAATCGGGAGACATGCGAGAGACAACTTACAGCCATAGGCGTGACAGAACCATATTTCTCGGTGAGCATCCACCAAGAGGAAAGCATCGAGACCTTGCGGAAGTACTTGCTGGGAGAAGCAGTGTAAGAGGAGAAGTAAGATGAAATACATCACAGAAGATGTTTTGAGAGATATATACAGAAAAGAGCCTTTTACCAGCTATGACCTGGAGGAGGGTGCCAGGCTCACACCCGGCGCCAGACAGTTCTTGGCGGATAGAGGAATCAATATGTTTGAAGACGGTTCCTACATGGATATGGGCCACGGAACACCTCTCACCAAGCAGGCTGCAGCGGCAACCAAGTGTGCCGATCGTGAGAAGAAGTATCTTCTCGCAGTGGACGACATCATCTCTCTCTTCCTCCTTACGGGACAAGAATTGTGCGCAACGGACATCATCTTGGCAAAGGAAGTGCTGGATATGGGAGAGTGTCTCCGTGAGCTGAAGACCGCTGCTCCGGGACGTCCTCTTGCGGAAATCCAATGGAAGGAATGCACCGGCATGAAGGCGGGGGATGGCGAAAAGGATATGGGAGACTGCTTTGAAATGACGGCCTTCCACGTACAGATGCCGAAGGGAAAGGAAATCATCCTTCTTCACAGGCTGCGCAATCAACTTCGTCAGAGCAGTGAAGCACTGCTGGAGCTGGAAGAAACAGCATCCAAACACAGAACAGAATGCAGGATCAACCTGCTGACCAATAAATTATCCCGCATGATATGCACCGCAATGGGAGGAACGGAATGCCTAAGAATGATTTAACATTTGAATACTGCGACAAGCTGGTGGAGCGCTTTGAAGAAGTCATCCAAAAGCCGGTGAAGAAAAAGAGTTCCGTCTATTACACGGGGGTGGACCTGGGTACTGCCTGCGTCGTTCTGGCCGTGTTAGACGAAAACAAGGAACCTGTTGCCGGAGCCTATCAGTATGCGGACGTGGTAAGAGACGGCATGGTCGTGGACTACATCGGGGCGGTGGACATTGTTCGCAGCCTGAAGGAAGAGCTGGAAGAGAAGCTGGACACAGAACTGGTTTATGCGGCAGCGGCCTATCCCCCGGGAACGGCAGAGCTGGACGCAGGTGCCATCAAAAATGTAGTGCAGGGAGCAGGTTTCGAACTGAGCAACATCTTAGATGAGCCGACGGCTGCCAATGAAGTGCTTGGAATCGAAAACGGTGCCATCATCGACATCGGCGGCGGAACGACCGGAATCTCCATCTTGAAGGACGGCAACGTGGTATATGTTGCAGATGAACCTACAGGAGGAACCCACTTCTCATTGGTTCTGGCAGGTGCAAAGAAGGAAAGCTTTGAAGAGGCGGAAGTCTACAAGAGGGATCCAAAGCACCACAAGGAAATCATGCCGGTACTGAAACCGGTGGTGGAGAAGATTTCTTCCATCATCAACGACCATGTAAAAGGATTCCAAGTGAACGATATATCCCTGGTAGGCGGAACATCCTGCCTCACGGGAATTGAAGAAGTCATCGAAAAAAATACGGGAATACACACCCATAAACCTAAGAACCCCATGTTCGTAACTCCCTTGGGAATTGCTCTCAGCTGTAAGCAGGGCATGGACGAAGGGCAGAAGGAGGACTGAGATGGATATCAAAATTATTAAATCCCCATCCCCGGGCACCCTGGAAATCCTCACCAGAAGGAAGGGATCCGGAAAAGAAAGTCTGGAAGGCATAGCAGCCATAGGACTGGTACAGGGGAAGATGATAGAGATGATAGTGGCAACGGATATCGCGGAAAAGGCGGTGGGTGTCACGGTAGAAGATATCAGAGGAAGCTGTCCACAGAATATGATCATGATTGCCATCTTCGGCGATACGGCATCCGTTGAGGCGGCACTGCTGCAGATCAGGAACAGCCAAGAGGAAGGAAAGTACGATGTTAACAGCTAAATTGATTGATAACATATGGGCTACCAGAAAGTCGGACCGACTGAACGGATACAAGCTCATGCTGGTGGAAGTCATCGGCGGAATCAATGCCGGACAGCGTCTGGTAGTGGTAGACATCATCAGTGCAGGCATAGGTGACAGGGTCCTGGTGACCACCGGATCCTCAGCCAGAAGAATGTTGGGAGACGATAATGTACCTGTAGATGCGGTCATTGTAGGCATCATCGACGAAGACTGTACATTTGAATAATCAACAGGAGAAAAAGTAATGAATTTACTTGACTTGATAAAAGAAGCCGGTGTCATCGGTGCAGGGGGAGCGGGCTTCCCCACCCATGCAAAGTTGGCGGCAGAGGCGGAATATATCATCCTAAACGGAGCCGAATGTGAACCACTGTTAAGAGTGGACCAGCAATTGATGGCAGTGTACCCGGATGAAATCATCAAAGGCTTCCACATGGCAGGACAACTGGTAGGGGCGAAAAAAGCAGTCATTGGAATCAAGGGAAAACATAAGGATGTGGTGCTTCTTCTGGGAGAGCGCATTCAAGCCCTCGGCCTGGAAAATGCGGTGGAAATCAAGACATTGACGGACACTTACCCCATGGGAGATGAGCAGGTTCTGGTCTACGAGGTGACGGGAAGAGTGGTTCCCGAAGCGGGAATACCCATTCAGGTGGGATGCGTTGTCATCAACTCTGAGACCGCTCTGAACATATATCACGCGGGAAACAACAAAGCGGTAACAGAGAAATACATCACAATCACAGGAGAGGTGCCCAACCCAATTACGGTGAAGGTACCGGTGGGGACCCCCATCATAGATGTAATTCGTCTCTCGGGCATAGAGGATTTGACGGGATATGCGGTCATCGACGGCGGCCCCATGATGGGACCGGTGATGAAGGAAACAGACGGCTATGTAACCAAGAAGAACAAAGGATTCATCCTGTTGCCGGAAGACCATCCCCTCATCCGTAAGAAGACGGCAACCATGGAGCAGAGCAAGAAGATCAACCGCGCCACCTGTGAACAGTGCAGGATGTGTACGGACCTGTGTCCCAGATATCTTCTCGGCCATCATCTGGAACCCCACAAGACCATGCGGATTCTAAACTACGGGGTGGAAGATGTGGAAGGCCAGAAGCGAGCCCAGCTATGCTGTCAGTGCAACTTATGTGAACTCTTCGCCTGTCCGGCTGAGCTCTTCCCAAAAGCGGCAAACAACTACTTTAGGGACATGCTCCTCAAGGACGGAGTGAAATACAAGCCTACAGATTCCCAGTGGGAAGCCAGAGATGCCCGAAGCTATCGGCAAGTTCCCAGCAAGCGACTCATTGCCAGATTGGGACTGAGACAGTGGGATCAGGCAGCACCAATGTCGGAAGATACGGTGCATCCTCGGGAGATCAGAGTTTCTACCAGACAGAATGTAGGAGCTCCCACCCAACCCATTGTAGCACTTCAGCAGGAGGTCAAAGCCGGTCAGATGATCGGACAGGTGCCTGAGGGCAACTTGGGAGCGAATATCCACTCGGCAATAGACGGCATCGTCACAGGCATTGAAGACGGATATATCGCCATAAGGAGGAAGTAATATGGAAAAAGCAATCGGAATGGTTGAGTTTACAAGCATTGCCCGCGGCATATATACGGCGGACCAAATGGTGAAAATATCGGAAGTGGAAATTGTGACAGCAGTGTCTTCCTGCCCCGGCAAATACATCGCCATCGTTCACGGGGATGTGGCATCGGTGGAAAACGCAGTGCAGGTGGGAGAGAAGGAAGCCGGAGAGTACTTCGTGGATTCCATCATCATTCCCAATGTAAACCCGGATGTATTTCCTGCCATTACAGGAGCCACTATGCCGGAACGAATCCAAGCAGTAGGGATTATGGAATCCTTCTCCATCGCAACCATGATCGTTGCAGCAGATGCCATTCTAAAGGCAGCGGAATTGGAACCCATCGAACTGCGGTTGGGCAACGGAATCGGCGGAAAAGCATATTTCACCTTTACCGGTGATGTAGCAGCAGTCAATGCGGGGATAGATTCAGGAATAGAGATCGCAAAAGAGAAGGGCCTTCTGGTCAATGCGGAAGTCATACCTTCTCCATCAGAGAGATTGATACCTTCGTTAATGTAAGATAGGAAAGGGTGTGAAAAGATGAAGAAATTGATTTGCACAGAGGCTGTAGAAGCGCTGGCAAAAAAGGGCAAGAAGGAGATTTATCTGGATTGCGACACAATCGTGACACCAGCAGCAAGAGATGCTGCAGCAGCCCATGGAATGGAGTTTTGTGACAAACCGCAGTGCTGTACCGGCGGCGGAGCCTCCGTACAAAGTGGTGACCCCCTGAGCAGCGACATGATATACAATGCGATGAAAACACTGGCGGCACAGGGAATGTTCAAGGGCATGTTTGATGAGACATCAGGCGGACAGGGAGGATGCGCAGCACCTGCCACACCGTATCAGGCGGAATACGATCCTTCGGGATTCAAAGTAATCCGAGGCAACTCCGTCAAGATGGATATCCTGGAAACAGGCGTTCCGGCAGATGACGGCAAGGTGATGTATCAGGAACTCATCGGCAGCGGGGACAAGTCCTCCATGAATGCCGGGTTCATGACCATCAACAACTGTACCTTCGACTGGGATGTACAGTGTGAAGAAATCTATTACGTAGTAAGCGGTGCCATCACAGTAACCATCGATGGAAAGCCATACACGGCTCGTCAGGGAGATTCCCTGTTTATCCAAAACGGATCCAAGGTCGTGTTCAGTGCAGACGGAATGGTAAAGGTGTTCTACGCAACTTACTAAAGTCAGGAGGAAGTAAATGAAAGCAATCGGATTTATAGAGACAAAAGGTCTTTTGCCGGCAATCGAGTGTGCGGACGCAATGCTAAAGGCAGCGGAAGTTACCCTCATAGACAGAGCTTTCGTCGGCGGCGGACTGGTGACCATCACCGTTTCCGGAGATGTGGCAGCAGTCAAGGCATCGGTGGATGCGGGAGCCGCTGCAGTGGAGAGAATCCCCGGTGCGACCTTGGTTTCCCAGCACGTGATTCCAAGACCGCATCAGGAACTGGATGGATTGATCCTTCCTAAACTGATTCCCGACGACGACCCGGAAGACCCGCAGGAAGAGGACGAACCCATTGTGGAGACAAAACCGATTCTTGCTCAGGAACCAAAGGCGGTGACCGTAAAGGAAACCACAGGAGAAAAGCTAAGCAAGAAGTCCGTTGACAAGATTATGAAGGCGCAGGGAGTGGACGAAGGTCTGACAACATTGAAGGCAGGAAGGGTCGTAGAACTGAGACAATTGGCCAGAGAATACAGTGATTTCGGCATCTTGGGAAGAACCATTTCTGAAGCAAACAAGGGTAAGCTGCTGGAAGAGTTTAAAAAATACTACACTAAGAACTAAAGGAGAGGCAACACATGGAACATATGGATTATGACTTGCGCTCGATCCAGGAAGTGAGAGATCTGACCAGGCTAGGTCAAATAGCGACGGAACAGATCGCCACTTACACGGAAGAACAAATCGACAAAATATTGCGCAATATGGTCAAAGTCGCCGAGGCCAACATCGTTGAGCTGGCGAAGATGGCCGTAGAGGAGACCGGCTTCGGTAAGGTAAGGGATAAGGCCTACAAGAATCACATGGCATCGGGACTCCTGTATGAAGCAATCAAGGATATGAAGACAGTGGGCGTCATCAATGAAGACCCTGTCAACAAGGTCATTGAAATCGCAGAGCCGGTAGGACTGCTCATGGGAATCGTTCCCTCCACAAATCCTACATCAACGGCAATCTTCAAATCCATCATCGCATTGAAATCCCGTAATGCCATCATCTTCTCACCCCACCCTTCGGCAGCGAAGTGTACGAGAAGAGCGGCAGAGCTGATGTACAATGCGGCAGTGGAAGCCGGAGCACCGGCCAATATCATCGGATGCATCTCCATGCCATCCATGCAGGCAACAGATGAGTTGATGCACTGCAAGGAAGTGAAGATGATCATCGCAACCGGCGGTCCGGGAATGGTAAAGGCATCCTACAGTGCAGGGAAACCTGCCTTAGGAGTGGGAGCGGGAAACTCCCCGGCCTACATCGAAAGATCGGCCATCGTTCCGCAGGCAGTGAGAAACATCATGGCCAGCAAGACTTTTGACTACGGCACCATCTGCGCTTCAGAGCAGTCCATTATCTGCGAAGAGGTCAACAGAGATGCAGTTGTGGCAGAGTTCAAAAAGCAGGGTGGATACTTCATGACGAAGGAAGAGACCGACAAAGTCTGCAAACTGCTCTTCAAGAACGGCCACGCAATGAATGCAAAGTTTGTGGGAAGATCACCCTTTAAGATTGCAGTAGCGGCAGGCTTCACCATTCCGGAGAACACCAAGGTGCTCATCGGAGAACAACACGGTGTGGGAGAAGGAAATCCCCTTTCCTATGAGAAATTGACTACCGTATTGGGATTCTACACCGTAAGAGACTGGCACGAAGCATGTGAACTGAGCATCAAGCTGTTGCAAAACGGTATCGGTCACACCATGAGCTTGCACACAGAGGATAGAAACATCGTCAACGAGTTCTCTGTAAAACCCGCATCCAGAATCCTGGTGAACACGGGAAGCAGCCAGGGAGGCACCGGCGCCAGCACAGGGCTGGTACCATCCTTCACACTGGGATGCGGAACCTGGGGCGGCAGCTCCGTTTCGGAAAATGTTACGCCGAGACACTTAATCAACATCAAGAGAGTCGCATACGGACTACAGGATTGCAGCACATTGGCAGAGAACGACCCCACATTTAATCATCCTGAGCTGATGGGATGCGATGCCCCCGAAACAGCGGCACCAACCCCCGCACCTGTGGCGGCCTGCACAGCGACACCGGTCAGCTGCAGTACACCGGCAGGAGGATTGGCAAAGGAAGCAGTGAAAAACTTCAAGATTTCTCCGGAAATGATTGCCAACGGAAGCGGAAGCTGTAACCAGACTTCAACACCCGCAGCGCAACCTGCTGTTCAACAGCCTGAAGTGATTTCCCCCATCAACTACAGCGCTTCGTGCGGCAGTTGCGGCGGCGGAACACCAAACAGCCATTATCAATACGATCCGGCCGACGGCGGTGTCAGCCTTGAACAATTGACCGAGATGGTGGATGATATGGTAAAGGCAATGAAGGGAGAGTGATGCCAGTGGACAACTACGAGACAGTACTGAATCTTCTCATGAAGGCTGTCCAAGAAAACATGTCAGACTCTTCCACAGAGTGTGAAAGTCCGGGAGACACCATTCCCGTTGGAGTTTCAAACAGACACCTACACCTTTCACAGGAAGACTTGGACGCACTTTACGGACCGGGATATGCCTTGACACCAATCAAGGACTTGTCTCAGCCGGGACAGTATGCCTGCAAGGAGACCTTGACCATCTGCGGTCCCAAGGGAGCCATAGAAAAGGTTCGAGTCCTAGGCCCGGTGAGAAGTAAAACACAGGTGGAAATCCTGACCGGAGACGGTTTCAAATTGGGTGTCACCGCTCCCTCCAAGCTATCCGGTGATCTGGCCGGAACCCCGGGGGTGACCCTGGTTGGGCCAAAAGGCTCGGTACAGATGAAGGAAGGCTTGATCGTCGCACAGAGACATATTCACATGACACCTGCAGATGCCGTAAAATACGGTGTAACGGACGGACAGATTGTGGATATAGAGGTGGACGGCCCCAGAGGGGGCATTTACAAAAACGTCATAGTTAGGGCAACAGACGCATCGGCGCTGGAGTGTCATATAGATACAGAAGAAGCAAACGCTATGAACCTAAACTCGTTATCGTTGATTAAAATTGTTAAATAATTATAATAGGAGGATTTTAAAATGACTAAGTATGATGCACTGGGAATGATCGAAACAAAGGGATTGGTTGGTTCCATCGAAGCAGCTGACGCAATGGTAAAGGCAGCAAACGTTTACCTGATCGGCAAAGAATTCGTTGGTGGCGGACTGGTAACAGTAATGGTCAGAGGTGATGTAGGAGCCGTTAAGGCAGCTACAGACGCAGGAGCTGCGGCAGCACAGAGAGTTGGAGAACTGATCTCTGTACACGTAATTCCTCGTCCCCACGCAGAAGTGGAAGACATTCTTCCCCCCAAAAAGGACGCAAAATAAGTCAAAGAAAAAACGGCCGGCAATCGCATCGGCCGTTTTTTTGTTGCAGCATAGGTAGAATAATTAGTCAACATCCATATTAGACTTATGGCTATGTAGACATGCTTATTGATCCACGGTTTTCCCTTGTATCTAGGGTGATCTGTTGTAACTGTGGATGTATGACTATTGTACTATGATTGAGTCCATATACTGGTGTAAATTAGTAAATTAAAAAAAGAATTTTGGCAGATTAGTCGTAGTTCCAAGGTAAAAACTCATCTCGTAATTACCAAATCAACACCCAAAACCGAAAGGAGCAAGTTATGACTCAACTACATTTTACACTGGAACAAGACTTTTTTACAGGGCTTTTCACAAAATCGCGAGAAGAAGCCTTCGGCCTGCTCATACAGTGCCTTCTCAATCAGTTTTTGCAGGCTGAATCAGAAGAAAAATTAAAAGTATCTGCTTATGAACGCAACGAGGAACGGACAGACTATCGGAATGGCTATAGAGAGCGCCAAGTCACGACACGGATCGGTAGGATGACTCTAGTCGTGCCAAGGCACCGCAATGAGCCGTTTCATAGCAGTATGTTAGAGAACTATCAACGGAATGAGACTGCCCTAATTACCACCATGATGGAAATGGTTGTTCAGGGGGTTTCTACACGCAAAGTAGAAAAGATTACGAGGAAACTCTGCGGGACAAATTTTCCAAATCAACAGTTTCCGAGTTATGCAAAGGGTTGGACGAAGCAGTCCATGCGTTCAATACAAGACCACTGGAAGGAGTCTATCCATTCCTCATCATCGACGCTCTGTATCTCAAGGTAAGAGAGGATTACTGCGTTAGATCTAAAGGGTTGATGATTGCACTAGGAATCAACAAAGATGGCCGAAAAGAGATTCTTGGGTTTGAGGTTTGTGAAGGGGAAACAGAGCATTACTGGGGGACGTTTCTACGGAAATTAAAGGCAAGAGGGCTACGTGGGGTGGATATAGTGACTTCAGATGATCACTCCGGATTGGTGGCAGCCGTGCGCAAAGAAATGGTAGGGGTTGGTTGGCAAAGATGTCAGTTTCACTTCATCCGGAACATTCTGGATAAAACGCCAAAACGACATCAAACAAGCCTTTGTCTGGAATTACGAGAGATGTTTAATGCCTCGACCTTAGAGGGCGCGAGGAAGCAAAAGGACATCATGAAAGAGTATGGAGAGCTTGCAGAAGCTGCGATGGAAACTCTGGATGAGGGGTTTGAGGACGCAACAAACATCATGTGCTTACCTGAAAGATACAGAGTCACTCTACGTACTTCAAACTTACTGGAGCGGGAAAACGGGGAACTCAGGAGGCGCGAAAAAGTCATTAGAGTGTTTCCAAATGTGGAATCGGTGATTCGCCTCATGGGGGCGGTTCTCATGGATCATCACAATGACTGGTCCACCCTCTCAAGAGTCTTTAGCATGGGGGAGTACTTTGAGGAACGAGATGAGTTTTTACCGGAACTACGAAAAGCTGCTTAAGTACTTTTACCGAATGCAATTTACACCACATTTTGGACTTGACTTGTACTATTGCGGTAAGTCTAATATAACAAGAATTTCGCGATTGGATGTGGATCATCTTCTCCATAAAATGTGGCGTAAGTCTAAAGCGGGGGTTGACTAAACACTCAACCTCGCTTTCTACTTTTTGACCTTCAAATAAAAGGATTAAGCCGGTGTAAATGGTAATGATTTCCACCTATCTACTTTTTGATGAATGGAAGGGCTGAATTAAGCCGGCATCACTGCAGATTCGGTGAAGTCTGATATAAAACATTGGGTTAAGTTGTATGATTTTGGATTCATTGACCAGATGAGGGTATTTTCTATTGCTCTCCCTTCATCTGTATGGTAGTATAAACCTTATATTAGACTTTATCTAATAAAGGGGGACAAAGCAGGATGAAAAAGAAGGGAATATTACTGTTTCTCTGTATTGCGCTGGTCATGGCACTGACAGCATGTGACGGAGAAGATCAGAAGGCGGACGAGGGTGCCCCTAATGATACAAAGGTGGCAACTTGGAAAACCGCCCAGACCATCACACCGTTTTTCTATGAAGTTTTTCTGGGGGAAGAGGATAAGGTAGAAGTAATGCCTTTCACAAACCCGGGAGATATGAAGTCGGCTCTTATGGCCGGAAGTGTGGACATGTGCGGGACAACTTTGGTAACGGCCATTACGGCGGCATCCAAGGGAGAACCCATCAAAATTCTCACCGGTCTTTCCAACAAATGTTCCGCCTTGGTGGTGGGAGTGGACTCGGATATAAAGGAAGCAAAAGATCTGAAGGGAAAGAGAATTGCGTATGTACCGGGCACCATGCACCACTTGCTCCTTCTCGAAACACTGTCCGGTGCAGGCTTGGATCCGGATAAGGATGTCACCCTTGTGAGAATTGACTTCTTTGATATGGGACAGGCTTTGGCACAAGGAGAAATCGATGCTTTCTATAGCGGTGAACCCTATCCATCCATCGCGGTTGCAGAAGGTTATGGAAGAGTGCTCCTCTATCCCGATGACAAGGATGGCTTCGGAATCATCAACAGCTGTATGATAACCACAGAGGACATGATCAAGAACGACCCTGAGAAGATTCAAAAGTTGGTTACGTCTCACGCAATGGCTACAGAATTTCTCAATGAAGATAAGGACGCGTGGATTAACAAGTCCGTAGAATTTGGAACGGAAAAAGAAGTTATGGAAGTATCCGTAGAGAACATCGAGATGTTCTGGGAAATTGATGAAGCTTACATTCAAAGCGTAGAAAAGCTTGCGGAAAGGATGCTGGAACAAGGATTGATTACGGAAATACCCGATATTGAGGCTATGTTTGACTTGAGCTTCCAGGAAGAAGCAAAAAATGCAATCAAATAATAAATTGGTCAGGAAGGGCTTGGATCCCATGGCTCTGGTCCTTCCGTTGATACTACTGGCTCTGTGGATTCTGGTTTCGGAGGCCGGTTGGATTCCGGGATATATCTTGCCTAAACCCATAGAAATCTTGAAGGTTGCGGTGGACTTTTTCACCGGGTCTGAAGGTCTAAGTCCATATGCAGGAACTTTTTGGCCCAACTTTGTTGCAAGTGTCGTTCGCGTGTTGCTGGGATTTGTCCTGGCAGCGGGATTTGGATTGGTGCTGGGGTTTTACACCGGTGAGTACCCGATGGCCAAGCGAATCTTGGATCCCATGGTCCACGCATTGCGAGCTGTGCCGGGCATTGGGTGGTTGCCCCTTGCTATGGTTTGGTTCGGTGTAGGACAAAAAACAACGCTATTTCTCATCGCATTGGCGGCATTTTTTCCCATCTATATCAACGTGGCCCACGGGGTCGCATCGGTGCCGCCATTGTTCCTTCGTGCAGGGAGGATGCTGGGGGCGGATAAAAAGACTTTGCTAAGACGAGTCATATTACCATCCGCCTTCCCTTCTGCACTGGTTGGCCTTCGATTAGGCTTGGGGATTGCCTGGGCCTATTTGGTCCTGGGAGAATTGACCGGTGTGTCGGAGGGTTTGGGCGCCATTATGATGGATGCCAGAATGCTGGGGCAGACGGAGATGATCTTTGTGACCATGATCTTTATTGCCATTTTGGGAAAGCTGAGCGATGTCCTTCTCGTAAAATTGTGCGGTCTATTGTATCCTGCGGAGAGGAAGAGGGTGAGAAGATGAAGGACCTGTTGTTGACAGTAGAAAGCGTAGAAAAATCCTTTCCCACACCCCAAGGAGAAGAACAACTGAAGGTGCTGAAGGATGTGAGTTTTTCCGTTAGTGACGGAGAAATCGTTGCCATACTTGGGCCCAGTGGATGTGGGAAGACAACTCTTCTGAATTTGGTTGCAGGATTCGAATCTGTAGAAAGTGGAGAAATCATGTTTCGAGGAGAACCGGTGAACGGACCATCTTCTCAGAGAGGCGTGGTCTTTCAAGAGCCGGTTCTTTTTCCATGGCTTACGGTAAAAGAAAACATTTCCTTTGGTCTTCGAATCAGGAAGGAAGCAAAGCAAACCATAGATGAAAAATGCAAGAGCATGATAGAACTGGTGGGGTTGGAAGGCTTTGCATCCTACTATCCGGAGCAACTTTCCGGAGGAATGCAGCAGAGGGTCTCTCTTGCCAGAGTGCTGATTATGCAGCCGGAAGTTCTTCTCATGGATGAGCCCTTCGCTGCTTTGGATGCACAGACCAGAATGCGTATGCAACAGCTCCTCCTTTCCGTTTCTCAGAAGTTGAAGCCTGCCATCGTGTTTGTGACACATGATATAGAGGAAGCGTTGATCATCGCCGACAGAATTTATCTTCTCAGCCCAAGACCCGGACGAATCATCCGGGAGATAAGAGTACCCTTTGAAAGACCAAGAACTCTCGCCCTATATAAGGAAAGAGAGTTCACGCAACTGAAGGGTGAAATTCTGGAAACAATAGGATTGGATACATAGCGGAATCAAGGCTTTATCCTGTATCCCGCTTCTATAAAGTTCTTCGTGGCACCTTCTGCCGTGTAGCTGTGCCATGCTTCGTCTATCAATTGGTCGTCTCTGGGAACGGCACCCGTCTCTACCACTGCCACATTGGCACCGCTTTTTGCCACTGCCTTTGAAGGCGGATGGGTACAGATGTCAGGGGTTTTTCTTCCCCCAGCCAGACGGAAGACTGCGGTTAATTGTGCAATCCTCTCTTCGGAAATCATCTCATAGGCATCTCCCAAGGGTGTACCCTTAACGGGGACTCTCGCCATGATTCCGGAGATGTTGGCACCGTATTTAGTAATGGAAAGAAAGTTATCCGCCAGTTCCTCTGCAGAGTGCTCCACTCCCACCGGTTCAACCAAAGAAATCAGCTGAAGAGGGGAATCGTGGACGACTTGCAAAGTGGCCTTACGATCTTCCGGATTGAAGTCGGTGTCTTCACCTTCTCGTAAACGAAGAGCATGATAAACACCATCCACACCGGACTCGTGAAGCTTTTGAGCGGTTTCTGCATCAAAGTCTCCGATATTTAACATGAATTCATAAGTGCCGGGGAAGGCCTTTCGGAAGTTGGCTACCTTTTCTCGAAGTTTTTCCACATCGTATTTTTCTGTTGTTCGCAAGACAATGTAGTGGACGTCGGCATCCAAGTATTCCTGCATCTGTTCCTTGATTTCGTCATCGCTGTAGAATTTATCTTCCTCCACGATGTTCCAAGCCTTTCCAAAGGTGCAGAACTTGCAGTTCATCTCACATGGGGTATAGTCGATCCCCATGGCGCCCCATAAAAAAGCTGTGTCCCCGGTGATTTCCCGGGACACTTCATGGGCCTTCTCTCGCAGATAGGCAACTTCTTCTGAGGCAGGATCCAAATCGATGAGATCAATCATGTCCTGCCTCGCCATTACTTTATCGTTGAGACAGTCGTTAACCAGACTGTCTATTTTGTTTTTTATTTCAAGATTCATTTTCTTTCTCCATTATGGTAGACCATATCTATTAATGGTATAAGTCTAACACCAATGAAGAAATCATGCAATCTCTTTTGTGTTTTTATTGATTTCCGTCGATAATCCCTTTGCTGACCGCCGCAATTTCGTCCACTGCGTTTCGCACTTTGGCATAATCGGTGATGTATCGCCGCTCGTAGTTTTCCTGTTTTGTGGGCATATCCACGTTAAAGGAATAGACGTTCCAGTAGGGGTTCCCTGCAATCTTGAACTTGATGATACCTTTGCCCACCGGTTTGTTTTTCCTCATAAGCTTATCATCGGTATCAAAGACGTGGTCGATGATGTTTTCTGAGCTGACCATCCCCCGGATTTCGTCCTCCACAATACCGGCAGCACTTCTATTGGTCTCATTTTTATCCTTTGTAATCAAGATGATGGTTCGCTTATCCTCCATATATTGGAAACCTTCCATCTCATCGAAGCGGAAGATTGGCGGATTCTTGTCTCCTTCGTCAATGTACCAAAGGCCGTGCTCTTCATCCACATGTAAGCTACGGAAAGAGATTTCCTTGGTGATGGTGTCTTGGAAGATGTCGTGGAGTTTCTCGTTCTCCTCTCGATAAATGAAGTGCTCCTTTAGCTTGTCAGCTGTCATCTTCTCCAGAACGCTGTCCTCCATGGAAATCTTCTTGTCACAGTCGGAACAGATTGCTTCCCCCTGAATTTCGGTGGGTAGTAATCGAGGGGTGGGGGACCCGCACACAGGGCATAGTTTTTTTGTGTTTTTAAATAATCCCATATCATTTCTCCTCTCATAGTTAGTATAATTAAGTTATAGCATATTAGGGAAGAAAAGGGAAAGGGAAATTCTTGCTTTTCTATCTTTCCATTGATAAGATGAGTTACAGAAGAGTATTCTAGTGGAATTAAGAGGAGACTGAATATGAAAATCAGTGCAAGAAATCAGTTAAAAGGTAAGATTGTAGAAATTAAAGAAGGTGCAGTTAACGGCGTCGTGGTTCTGGAAATGGATTGTGGACAGAAAGTGACTTCCACAATTTCCATGGCAGCAATCCAAGAATTGGGATTGAAGAAGGGCATGGATGCTGTTGCCGTTATCAAAGCCACGGATGTAATGATGGCAGTTGAAGACTAGTCATGGCAAAGATAAAGGACTACGAATGTAAATATGCCAGCTATAATAGGCTAACACCGGAGGTTGTGGCTCCTTTGGGATTAAAGATTCCTGACCTATATTGCAAGGCGGAGGATTTGGCAAAGGTGGCTGTTCATATCAAGAAGGAAAACGGCTATCAATATTGCAGCCTGCCTTACGATACCGCGGTACATGCAGAAAACTTGGGGGCACCGATTCAATATGATGAATCGCCCCTCGGTCCCAGAAAGGCGGAGGATCTTTTGGATAAGCCTTTGGAATTTCTTGATTTGCCGCCTCTGGACCCATCCAAGGGGAGGCTTTCGGAAATATTGCGAGCATGCACGCTTCTCAAAGACCAAGGGGAAATCCCGGTGCTTGAGATTCGCGGTCTCTTTGACGTGATGAATTCTCTTATTGACATCCCGAAGGTGATTATGGCTCTGACCCGAAAGGGGGAAATCGAGCAGATTGCCGAGAAGATGCGAAAGGATATTATTACATATTTTAAGGCAGCTGAAGAAGCAGGCTGTACATTCTTTATGTATAGCGATGCTTCCGCAGGCGTCTCTCTTATCGGACCGAGATTTTCCAAGAAAGTGGCGGAGTCATTTACGATTCCTTTGATAAAGGAATGGATGGAAGTCATGGGCGATCAATGTGTTCTGCAAGTTTGTCCAAAGACATCCTTTCTTCTGACCGGACTGGATATGGCGGAGTGGAAATACAAGACGACAGATAAGGATAAGACCTATTTTGAGGCATATCTTTCCGATCCGGAAATCCGGCTTACGGGTCAGCGGTGTAGCAGGGAAATCAGTCACTCCTCGGGAGGGCGGATTAACTATTTGGAGTTGGTGTGATTTGTGAAAGTAAAATATATAGGTGAACCAGATATACTGGCTTTAGAAAGAGATAAGATATACGATGTAATCTCAATTGAGAGAGGGTGGTTTAGATTGTTTACAGAACTTGACGAAGACTACCTTTTTCCCCCAGAATATTTTGAAGTTATTGATGATAACTAGAATATAAAACCACGCTTTTCCTGGAAAACGTGGTTTTCATCTACTCAGGAGGACGGCGTGTCCCGGTCTCCCAATTCTTGATAGTTCGCCTCGAAATCTTTAAGATGTTTTTGGGTAAGAACTGCTGCCTTTCATGCTGCTTTAAGCTTATTCATCTTTTGGCCTCCTATTGTTAAGGATTAGAGCAATAATGATTAAGGCATACTTCACAATACTGATAGTTGATAAAGAACTATCATCGAGGACATTGATGATTAGTAGCACAAGCAACACGGCGTTAATAATTTTTTTATTCATACTACTTTCAGATGTGGCATAATAAGCGCTCTCTTGTTCGGGAAAATAGCGATTTTAGGTCTTATATTATTTCCACACTCTGTTACCCCCTTCTCTCCTTATATAACAAATAATCGAAAAGAAGTAAAGGTTTTCCGCGTTACGTAGAATAAAGATAGATACCATGGGAAAGATGAAGAGGTCTTGAACGGTAACAAAAAATCGCCCATCACTGAAAATGAACGATTTTTATCTTGGTATCCCGTAGGGGAGTCGAACCCCTGATTCCACCGTGAGAGGGTGGTGTCTTGACCACTTGACCAACGGGACATATCCTATGCGGCACTATTTGACGCGAATATAATTATATAGGACGAGGAAGATTTTGTCCATAGAAAAATTCAAGGCCTGCCATTTGCGCGCTTCTATTGAAAACAGGCGATTTCTTTGATAAAATGAAGCCCGTAAGATTGGAGGACATATCATGATACATTATCAGAGTACCAGAGGCAGTAAATACATAAAAACATCTTCTCAGGCGATCATACAGGGCATTGCCGAGGACGACGGACTTTACGTTCCAAATGAAATACCGAAACTACCATTTACCATAGAGGAAATGATTGGGAAATCCTATAACGAGGTTGCTTTTCGGGTGATGAAGGCCTTTTTTGAAGACTACACCGATGAAGAAATGCAAGCTTGTATTGACGGCGCCTATGACAGCAAGTTTGAGGAAGAAGAAATTGTTCCTGTAAAGCATGCCGGGGAGGCTTACTTCCTAGAGCTTTATCACGGAAAAACTGCTGCGTTCAAAGACATGGCCCTTTCGATCCTGCCTTATCTTCTCACTACAGCAATGAAGAAGGAGAAGGAAGAAAGGAAGATTTGCATTCTTACCGCTACATCCGGAGACACGGGGAAGGCGGCATTGGAAGGCTTTGCAGACGTACCGGGAACGGAAATCATCGTATTTTATCCCAACCAGGGCGTCAGCCAGGTGCAGGAAAGACAAATGACCACGCAGGAAGGGGACAACACCCACGTTTTTGCCATAGAAGGAAACTTTGACGATGCGCAGACAGGAGTAAAGAATATCTTTAGCGATGACGATTTTGCGGCTGAAATGGAAAAAATCAACTGTAAACTGTCTTCTGCTAACTCCATCAATATCGGACGATTGGTACCACAGGTCGCATACTATGTATACGGATATATTAAGTTGGTTGAGCAAGGCGTCATTGCAGTTGGCGACCCCATTAACGTGGTGGTTCCTACCGGCAACTTTGGTAACATATTGGCCGCCTATTATTCCGGTCAAATGGGAATCCCCATCCGAAAATACATCTGTGCCAGCAATGAAAACAAGGTCCTGACGGACTTCATCAATACCGGCACCTACAATATCAACAGGGAATTCTATCTGACCGAATCCCCATCCATGGACATTTTGATTTCCAGCAACTTGGAGAGATTGCTCTATCACTTAGGTGGGCAAGACGGAGAAGAAATCGTTGGTCTAATGGAGGGATTGAAAAAGGACAAAAAGTATACGGTGAGCCCGAAAATCAACTATGCACTGGATATTTTTTATGGTGGATATGCCGATGGGAAGAGAGCCAGAGAAGCCATAGGAGAAATGTATCGCAAACACGATTATTTGATGGACACACACACTGCGGTAGCCTATCGGGTTTACAAGGACTACATCGCTTACACAGGAGATCCTACACCTAGTCTCATTGCAAGTACTGCCAGTGCATATAAGTTTGCCGAGAGCGTCTGTGATGCCATTGGTATCGGTAGGGGAGAAGATGGTTTTTCGTCTATCGAAAAGTTGCACAAGGAAACCGGCGTGAGAGTGCCTGCAGCCCTCAAGGGACTGGAAGATAAGGAAATCAGACACAAAGGTGTGGTGAATGTTAAGGGAATGTCATCGGCTGTTAAGGAATCGCTAGAATAGTGTAAAATCTGAGTAAAATATCAACAAAAGCTCCCACAAACGGGGGCTTTTGTAGTATATTAGGCATAACGAAGTGGCGTACAACGACAAAACAAGGCGTCCGAAAGAGACCTTTCCTGTGAGAATGGGGACAACTTCTAGATTGACATCCGAGGCAATCAATTTGCCAAAGAAGGCATCCAACAGAAGACATCTTGGTAGAAGCAGCGAAGGAAGTACGTGGACGGAGATTACATAAGGACAGAAGGGAAAATAGAAGGCTGAAAACGAAAGATTTTCCTTGAAAAAATGCTTAGGCTATGGTAAATTGGTACTTGGCCATTGAGCATCTTTTTAATTTGGATGCAAATAAGATTTGGAGGATTGACCGAGTGGCTAAGGAGCTCGCCTGGAAAGCGAGTAAGGTGTAACAGCCCCGCGGGTTCGAGTCCCGTGTCCTCCGCCATCAAGAGCAGATTTTAAATCTGCTCTTTTTTTATTGAAATTTCAAGGGATTCAGTGTTTGCAAGGGTTTGAGCGATTCAGTGGTTCCGATTTTCAACCGCATATAACCGCATACAACCGCATACAGCGGCACTTCAGAATGGGATTTGACTGGGAATTGCCCGATTTCGGCTGGGAGAAGAAAATGCAAAATCGTATTTTGGTAGGCGCCGTGGTACTCGAAGATTAACAGGTGGTACAGCCATGACTTCTCCCATTCAGAAGGAATGTCAGATATTGCACAAGTTGAAATCATGAATTATTATGTACTTAAATCCCATAGATATCGAGATAAGAAATATACTATAGCTAAGAAAGGAACTAAGAATGGATTTTTACATAACTAAAAGACAATTAGACGAATCAGAGATTATAGTTAAGAAAATAAACGGATCAAAAGATGACGCCTATAACGCATTTAGTGAAATAATCAAACAGCAAGCTTATGAATATCATGTTGCAAAATCCATATCTTATTGGCCTGTTATTCGCTTGTATGATGCTAATGGTAATTGTATAGGACAAGAAAGCTAATTTTTAATAATCGCACATTTGTCACTTACGTCACTTCTTATTAAGATAGAAGAAAAAGTAAGGAGATGAATGCAATGAGAAATGCAATGAAGCTTAAGCTCACCTATGACGAGATCAGAGTTCTGGTATTCGCACTTAATGAGCTCAGAAACAACTTAATAGCAGAAAACAGATACACAGATGCTGTCGATGAACTTCTTGTAAAGCTCATCGTATAACCTTCTGCCAGTATCTATACATGCCGTACTCAATCAGGAGTACGGTTTTTTGTTTAAGCCAATGTGGCAGAAAGGAAAAAGCATGACAGAAAAAAACAGGAATCTATTTATCAGAATTATACTTTCTGATGAACCTTTTGATAACGCGGAGACAGAACTGGATTCGGCTGAGGAAGACCTTATCTGTAACGATTTGATTGGGTATGCTGACGTATTATCGGAGATTTTCTTAAAATCTGCGAAAACGAAATCAGATTTTAATGCATTGAAGCACACATTGCACGCAGCAAAATTCATGTATGATCATTCGTGCTATGAAGAAGCAATTGAATATCTGGCGGATGACCTTAAAGACAAGAACGATCCGGACAGATTTCTCCCATTAGAAGAGCTGTCTGAAAGTCTCGATTATGATGACGGCTTCTGCGAATTCTTCCTTAGTATTCTCTTTGAGAAATTAGCTAAACGGAACTGTTAAGCTTACCTTCCATCTTGATTCAAGCAATCTCGAAAAGAAGACTGTCGTAGTCTTTGAGGACCTTTATCACAACAACGTAAAGATTACTGCACACGCAGACATCAACGATAAGGATCAGAGTATTACCTACCCTGAAAAGCCGCCTGTCCCACAGACCGGCGACAGCTTTAACATGATGCTTTATGCAGGGCTTGCACTTGGTTCAGCAGCTGCACTTGCACTTCTCAGAAGAAGAAACAAGAAGCACGCTGATCCAAATAACGATAATGAATAACTAACTGCGAAGGCTGAGATAATCTCTCGGCCTTCATTTCATTTGGAGGAAAGTATGTACACATTCAGAGGAAATGTTGCCGAGAGATACGGCCTTAATGCAGCTGTTGTAGCTGAATATCTATTCTACGAAAGAGAAAACCTGGAAAGAATGGAGCTGGTTGACTGCACATGGATGAGATGTTCAGCCAAGCAGATTACAATCGACAATCCGTTTCTGTCCATTGATATGGTCAAATATGCAATCAGGAATCTCAGAGACAATGGAGTCATCCGCTCAAAGAAACTTGCGAAGTCAGGCTTTGATCATACCAACTGGTACACCTTTACAGAGTACGGAACAAATCTTATGGAAGGAGGTGCCGACAATGCCTAAGGAGTTAAACAAAAGATTATGCCCAGAGAACTGTAACTACAGAAGTAAGCTGGTGCCGTTCTGCGGTTACTGTATGGTTAGAATTCTAAAAGAAAGAGAGGAAAAGGAAAATGCCGGTAGAGAAAACAAAACTGAAAACGCTGAATAAGCTGATTGACAATGGAATCAATACAGAGAAGAAGATTACCGCCCTGGATCTTCCAAAGATACTCGCGGTCCCGGGTATCACGGTTCCCGAAATTCACATCATAACGGAACTTCAGAATGCTATCAAAGGGAGAAAGGTTATCACCTACCTTAGTGACGGAACTGATGAGGAAACACTCCTGGAGCCATCGGAAGATGAACCTGAAGTAGCAGAAAGCGAGGATAATTTCTATGGAGAATACAAATATTAGAGAGCTTACCACTGAGGAACTAAAGGAACTCATTGAAACAATGCCCGAAGATACAGTTATTTCAATTGAGATAAAGGTGGTGCTTGAGGATGGCTAGATCAAAAGAAAACAAAATCAATGTCGTTAATGTCAGACTTGTAAAGGAACCCTCACTCTACAGTGCTGAGCCAATCAAAACACCGGAGGATGTTCTCAATGCTGTAGCAAACGAACTGAAGCAGTACGACCGTGAAGTATTTGCAATCATAAATCTTAAGACCAACGGGCAGATAATCAACCTGAATATCTGCAGCGTTGGAACACTGAGTGCGTCACTGATCAGTCCAAGAGAGGTCTTCAAGTCATCAATCCTGAGTAATGCTGCAGCATTCATTGCGATTCATAATCATCCATCAGGAAACATGACACCGTCAGCCGAAGACAAGGAAGTCACTGAAAGGCTTATGGCCTGTGGTGAATTCCTTGACATTAAGATGCTGGATCACATCATAGTTGCCGGAGAAACCGGCGAGATGCTAAGCATGAAATCAGAAGGAATGCTGCCTTCGATTCATCAGAAAGACTGGGTAAGATAATGCTTCACATATTCATGGCGAAGACGATAAAGCTGACAATTCAGTTTGCTGTAATCGTCATTGCTGCATATATTCACTGCAATGGCATCTTGTAATGAGGTGCCGATACATTGCCACAGTATTGCCCATTTACTTGCATTGTGTTGTTTGCAAACGAAAGATATAATATACCGTATGGGGCTAATTGATAGAAAAGAGGAAATATGGTGCGCAGTAAGTTAGCAGATCATACTTTTAAAAAAGGCGAGTTTATTACACCATTTAATTCAATACCGATGATGGAAGAACTTGAAGATGAAAAATCATGGTCTTATGGGCGAGTGCCTGAATACATTTGGATTGGATTAATATTAAAAAAATATGGAAGAGAAAAAGGCTTAAAGACAGCTTATCAGATTGTTTCAAAACTTCATGAACTATCACCAAACCTTACCACTGCGAGAATGTCACAAATACTAAGGTTGGATGAAAAAGTGCAGGATGAATTGTATGATTATATATGTTTCATCGGAGCAAAGGATGCATTATCACCACTTACACTTTTCCTAACATCAAGCAAAACTCCTTCATTTGCTGAGCATTTCTATTCAAGCCAGCAAAGCATTGAAGATAGAAGCGATAGCTTAATTGGTGTATTGCGGGATATTATGGACCAACATTCTAATCAAGCAACTGATGTTAGGTTTGTTGCTCTTTACTTCCATCTTTTGTCTGGGAAAATGAAAATCCGGAAAGAAGACGCAGAAATGTTGCAGTACTATGCGTATTCTAATCATTCAGATGAGATAATGCAGGTGGCACGTCCTAATGTAAGATCAATGGAAATGATGATACTAACTTTTGAAGAGACGGATTCAAGTTATATTGAAGGTTTTTGGAGGTGTGTAAGCGAAATGACTGATTGCTCTTTATTCTCAATTAGTTTTCCTAAAGAAAACAGAAATATTACAAAATATATGGAAAGTCTACATGAGGTGTTTTTATATTTAACGGAGTTATACGAAAAATCCGTGCCACTTGATGAGAAAATGAGCGTTCTATTAGGAATTGCTACATATTCTTATAAACGTCTGAAAGAAGTTTATAAGAATGATTTATTTAACTCTTTCTCAGGAAGAAGCTGTGTAAGAGTACTAATTGAAGATTTCATTATGATGAAATATTTAGATAAAAATGAATCCAGTCATGAGAATATTTGGAGTGAGTATCAGTATTATGGCATTGGGTTGTATAAACTGATTCTTGCACGTTATAGAGAAAGTGATACCAGTCATAATGATTCGCATTTTGATATAGATTATATTGAATCGTTAGTGAATGAATTTACTAATGAAGAATTTATCAATATGGACACAAAATACTTTGATAAACAAAATATTCGAATAAAGGCTGAGACTGTAGGTGAAAAAGAATTATACGGTTTATATTATGACTATGATTCTTCATTTGAACATGGTTTGTGGGGGGCTATTCGTGAGTCGTCACTTTTAAAATGCAATAACCCGGCCCATAAATACCATTGCACTCCAGATATTGAAGATTCTATTATTTTAAAATCCGTCCTTCCAGATTGTATTATGGTTATGAATAAAACTGTTTCTTTTCTTAATGAATTGGTTGGTATCCCAGACAAACTATTAAATGAGGTGCTGAATTTTGAGGTCGAATCTATTACAAAGTAGAATACTAAGAATACAAGATGAATATAAAAACTTGCTTAAGGTATTAATGCCTAAACTCACTAGTGGTCGTGCTCCGGAGGCATTAGATGAAATTAGTCTGTTTTGGGTTCGTCATGCTGATGAAGTACAATTATATTTAAAAGCGTGGTTCTGTGGAGAAGAAAACTATGTTTTTACGGCGATAACGTATATGGACTATGATGATGGAGAACATTATCCGTTCTTGCTTATGGGCAATAAGCATATTGTTGATGATCCGCTAGGACGATACGCTAGAGTTTGTGAACTTTTGCCAAACGATAATGATGCCAAGGATTTATATAAGCAGATAGGAAATACTGCTGCTGACAACATAAAAATTTTGGACAATCTTGAGGGAGACGTACTTATTCTTCCACTAAGAAGTTTTAATGTTTATGATTCTGATGATTTACTACAAAAGGTCGCAGAAAATATATTTGTAAATCTGTTTAATGGAATAGATAACATTTCGGATTATTTCTCAAAATGCAAAACCTTTCATGATATAGTTGAAAATGCAAGGAATGATATTGAAACAATTATAAAATTTTCTGAAGACGATAACTTATCTTTGGAATTTGAAGAAAGGTTCAGGAAAGCAGTAGATGAATCAGGTCATTATGTAGATAAAAATAAAACGGATGCAGAGAATTTTTTTATGTTGACCTTTGGCGGGATTCAACAAGCTGTTTCAGTAATTATTCCGTGTATGGAGATGGGATTCACTCCTTTTATGAGATATCCTGTAGCACTTCATTATTCGCTTTTACTTTTAGATAACCTGAATGAATATGAAAATGCAAGATTTATGAAATTTAGAATATGTGTTGCTTTTCTTATTCATGAGCTCATTGATAAGGATGCAGTAGCCTTGGTTCCAATTAAAATATTTTTGCAGAGAAAAAAAGAATATGATTTTGAATCCAAATTAAAGCAAGCTTTTTCGAAAAATAACATTGATATAAAGGATTTTTCTCTCTCAGAACTCACCCCAATTATTATAAGTGAATTGGAAAAATTATATGATTATATAAATAGTGCTGACGTATAATCAACACACAATTACATGCTCCATACACTGAAGTATGGGGCTTTTCTTATGCCCAGAAACAAGGAGGTAAACATTATGAGCAATGGAGAAATCAGTTATAAGATTCATGCCAACGTGGGAACTATAGCAAAATATCCTACGGGCTGGACAAAGGAAGTCAACATCATTTCCTGGAATGGTGCTGCAGCTAAGGTAGATATTCGTGACTGGTCTGAGGATCACGAGCATATGTCTCGCGGTGTCACACTGACTGCGGATGAAACGAAGAGATTTATTGATGCAGTTCAGGCAAGAGATGCCATCGGGCTTCTGAATGACATGAACACACCTAGAGTCAACGACCATGAAAGATAGGAGGTGTTCGCCATCTATTATTCAGAAGAAGTAATCGCAAGGGCCAGAGAGATGGATCTGCTCACCTATCTCAGGCTATATGAACCTGAAAATCTCATTAAGCTGCATGGCAATGTCTACTGCACACGTGAGCATTGGCGACCGTTACGGGCGTGTTCTTCTGCTTCGTGATTATGTGAAATTAAGTGAATACGATTTAAACATAGATTATCCCGAAGGAACAGAGTTTATTTTGGATGATGAAGTTGATATGTCAAAGTTTGATATCCCCAACTTCTTAAATGACAAAGATGAAACAGAAAAGAAAAAATGATTGAACTAACCGAAGGTTATCGACCATTGCCCTCCACCAAAAGAAATGGCACCCGAAAGGGTGTTTTTTCTTGGAGAAAGATATGGGTAAAGCGGCGGAGGAATATGGGATCTACTTGACAATGGGATTTAAAGGGATATAATGTGTAATACAAAGTAATACAAAATCAGAAAGGAGGAAGTAAAATGACTATATCCATTAGATTGAGCGAAGAAGATACTTTGATGATAAAAAAGTATGCTGAAATACATAATATGAGTGTTTCGGAGCTAATGAGACAGTCGGTGATTGAGCGTATAGAAGATGAATATGATTTAAATGCTTATAAGAAGGCTATGGAAGAGTATCGAAAGGATGACACTACCTTTAGCTTGGACGAGGTGGAGAAAGAATTAGGCCTTGTATGAAGTATTATGTTGAGTTTACAATCACAGCAAAAAAGGATCTGAAGAAAATTGATAAGCATACAGCCGCATTCCTGACAGGTTGGATAAGAAAAAATCTAGAAGGATGTGAAGATCCTAGAAGACATGGGAAACCGTTGACGGGAAATCATTCCGGGGAGTGGCGATACCGCATAGGAGATTACAGAGCCATAGCCCAAATTGAAGATGAGAGAATAATTATTTTGATTATGACCATCAGACACAGACGAGAGGTGTATAGGTAGAGGAGAGAAAAGCACGGAGCCACTGTTACAAAGAGAAAGTATAATAAAGGAACTGGACTGATAGGGTTCAATTCGAAACTATGACAATCCCCAAATAATTACCCTTTTGAAAGAGATGATTATGATAAACTGAATGTAGGTAGAAACATGGAGGGTGGAATGAGTTTTTGGAATGATGAAAGGCCTATGACGGGGATGCGAACTTGTGATGAGTTGAAAATGTGCTGTAGAACCTGCATTTTTGCAGAAAAGGAGCATATAGGATGGGGCGTGTGTAAAAAGTATCCTGAAGGAATTAGAAAACCTAGAGAAGTATATTTTGATAACGCCCCTTGCCCTAAATATGAGGAGGGAGAAGATCTTCTTCCTTATGAGATTGAGATATAAGAGGAGAAATTAGGAGGGACTATATCATGACATAGTTTAGAGACTGTGATGAAAAAGAAGATGAAATCACTCCTCTGTAAAAAGAGGGAGGCGGAAGAGATAAAAAAATCATTTGGAAATATTTTGACCGTCGAGTTGCGTACATTGACAGGCATCAGATTCAGCTAGATGATTTTAGGTTGGATGAGGAAAAGAAAGCGATTATATACTATTCGGGATTTATTTATTCTGGTTACTGGCTGAAGCTCAATGGAGGTTAAGCAGATGGGAAGAGATGTTCCACTGAAGGGACTTGATGATTTAGCGGTAGATGGCGTCTACATGATTGAAAGCGACCTTGATATTGATATTCGTGAAGCGATAAAGTACTGCAAAGATAATGACATAGAGCCTATGCCTCAATTTGTGGTAGACATGTTTGACAGAAATAAGGGAAAGGGTTGAATTGTTACGAGGGTGGAAACAATTAATTGACTGCTAAAGAAATTTTCGAAGAGTTAGATATTTTTGATACATACTCCTACGAATATGACGATATTCTTGAGCTTAAGAAGAGAGTAGATGACTATTGGAAGGCGGCCTCGATAGAAGACAAACGCTCCTTGAGAAAAGATGGTCGACTTGAACAGTTGGTGATGGTGAGTCGTGCTATTGAGGACATCAAAGCGTCAAAGAAAAAATGATTGAACTAACTACAGTACTCTGCCGTAGACCGTGGTGACCCCCGGTCTTTTTACTTACCGAGGCTTCAGCGGCAAGGTTACCATTCAACCTGAAGGCAATCACTTCTGCACAATGTCTACCTTTTTTAGGCCATTAGTCAGAAAATGAGGCCGCCGTATCATTGGAGAAGAATGAATCTGTACAATACCACTTTTTAGCAAGTCATTAGTCCGACGGAAGGGGCTTGAGTGGTTCAGGGACCTCTATTTTCAGACTAATGACACGGATAAATACAAGATTGTGCAGATTGCTCCGGCATAAAACCTACATGGCTCAGTTATGTATCTGTTTTCTGCACAACGATGCAATAAAAGGAGCAATCGGTCAGATTATCAATCTATTTGAGTTTCCGCAAATAGCCAAGCAGAATATTTTTTGTGATATGAACCGGATATAAAACGGAGAGATATTGGAATCTGCCTCTGTATCCATGAAAATGAACATGCCAAAACTGCCTCACGTAAGTGGGGCAACTTTACATGGATGAATATGCCCTTCAGCAGAGAAAGCGGAAGGATACTTGAGGGTCTCGCTCTCGCAATGCTTTGTAGTATTTCTTGATCCCGGTCCTTGCGTGAGAGAGGACACTGCTTATGCCTTTTGCCATCTGATAGTAGTAGAAGAGTACATTTTTGCGTAAGGGGTCAGCGTGTTCCATTACGCAGACTTTCAGTTTGTGGGTGTGCTTCTTATGCTTAATCAAAGCTAGAAAGGTGATGGCATAAGTAAGAAGTGTATTCAAGCAGTTCATGGCTCGTATGCTTCGTACTCGCATGTTTTCAAAACCGAATCCTTGTTTTTTGAACCGGAAATACTCTTCAATTCGCCATCTGGAAAGATAATCCCTTGTGACTTTCACCACATCATCCTTGCCTTTCAGAGGTCTGTTTGTTGCCAGCATCATGGGATGTTCCCCAATCCCATACACCAAGACAAGATAAACGTTCTTTCTAGATGCTGTAATCTGCACATTAAGATGGGAAAGGTATACGGTTTTCCATTCTCCTTGAATCATCACTTGTGTACGAAGCTTTCCCTTCCTTGAAGCACAAAGTGTGTCCGCAGAAAGCCACTTGCCTTTATGGAGAATCTTTCGATTTCTCTTAATCCTGAGGATAAAGGTTTGCTCCAGTTCATACATGAGTCGCAGAAGGGCATTTTGATCATAGCCACGGTCTAAGACAAAGGTGGGGTTTCCTCCTAGGCGAGCTGCCACTTCTTGGATGCCCTTCTTTGTGACGGTATTGGCCGATGAATAGTTTTTTTCTGACGAAGAATGGATATGGGAGAAGAGACTAATGGGCTGATGCTCCTTAGAAAGCACCACCATTTCTGTGACATGGTATCCTTTCTCGTAGATATCATTTTTAGAAGAGCCATCCTTCACAAGCCCTAAGGCTTCAAACTTTTCTCCGAAGGGCTTCACAATATCTGTATCATCCACCAGCACGATAGGGTCTTGCGGAATCATATGCCGGATGACAGCATCGTAATTTTTCTTAGAAAATCGGATGTTGCTTACAAGGTTTCTGCTGAGGCGATCAATGAGATTTTTCTTACGGATGGGTTCTTTAAGCGAAGTTGCAATATCCGATAAGAGGACACTTTGAGAGTGAAGGATGCCATATGTCATATCTGCAGTGAACTTCTTTTCCGGTCTTGTCATGCCTTGAGAAAGTTTATTGGTAAAAGTGATAATTTCCCGTTTCGCCATCTGCGTATTTGTGGTAAAGTGAGTCATAAGGAGTCCTTTCTTTTTTGTTTAGTAGGAGTTATGGTTTCACTTAAATCCTACCACAAAACTGGGTTGGATTCCTTTTATTTTCAATGATTATTTGGATATTTTTCTTGGAGATTCATCAAAGACTTTGCAAGCAAACTGAAATGCGGAAACTCAAGTCAATCTAAGGTAGACAATAAACCATCATCATAATATAATCTAAGGGAGGATAGTTTTTCTATATGAGAGGGGGAAACGATGAAGAGATTTTTTGCGTTTTTATTGTGCCTGGTCCTAATGGTTGGGATGTTGCTTCCTGGGCAGCAAACCTTTGCGACAGGGAGTCCTGAGAAGACACCACCTGCAGCAAGTCTAATGGCTACAAGCACGGTAACAACTTATTCGGAGCTGGTGGCGGCCATCAACCAAGGGGATGATGTGCTGCTTGCGGCTGATTTTCAAGTTACTGATACAGTTGCAATTCCGGCAACTTATGCAGGAACCATAAGTAGTGAGACAGGGAATACCCTCACATTGGCTCCCGGCGTGACCAATATGTTCCGGATATCCGGTGCTACTGTCACTTTTGATAAGGTGAACTTGGATGGAAACGGCGCAGGCCGGATGCTTTACTTGTCGGGTGGAGCAAATGTAACTTATGGGAACGGCAAACTTTCCAACGGGACGACAGCAAATGACGGACAAGTAACTGGGGGAGCCATTTATGGAGAAGGTTCTTCACTTACCATCCAAAATGCTGAAGTGACAAACAACAAAGCAGTATACAATGCGGATGTTCACGGGGCAGATGCATCAGCCCATGGTGGTGCAATCTTCATGACACAATCACCCTTGGTTAAAGTTGAAAATTCTACAATTTCCTCTAACCAATCGGGTGAAGTGAACGGAGATGGCGGCGCCATCTATATCACAAATTCGCAAGATGTACAGATTCATGGAAATACATTTACCGGAAACCATACGGCGCAAACAAATGTGGGTGGCTATCAAGGCGGAGCCATCAAGGTGCGTTCTACTACCAATTATGCGGGAAGCGACAATATATTTAATGTAGCTTCCACGTTTAACACAGGTGGAGCCATTAAATTTGAAGGTGTCGAAAAGGCGACGATCAATAATGACACATATACAATGGCCTCTTTGGGGGGCGCCTATGGGGTGTCCGGCGGAGCCATTGCCTCTGAAGGAACGAATCTAACGGTGGATAGCTCCACATTTACGGTAAGTGGAAATAGTAAACTCACCTATGCGGGTGGCGTTTTCACTATTGTGGGCACTGGAAGTTTTAATCTTCTCAACTCGACTCTTACGGGAAGAGGAGTGGATAACGCTCTGTCCACAGCAACCTATGGCGGAGCCATCGCTTTTGAAACTGGATCCACTGTCACATCGCTCATAGAAAACACATCTATTCAGAACTTCCATGCGGATCAATCCGGTGGTGCAATAACCGTAGGGACTAAGTTTGGAGATACTGGGACAGCCGTAAATCTAACTCTGCGAAATTCTACTATAGAGAACACGGGGACTTTGCTTTGGTCAGAAAAGTTTATCGGCGGTGCCATCTATGTGGGCATTGGTAACACGTTGTTGGTTGATGGCGGGACAACCATTGGCATTGGACGAGCAGCTGAAGGTGGTCTAATCTACAACCATGGAACCACTACGATAACCGGAGAATCCTCTTTATCCGGTGGAATCGCTTATTTCTTAGGTGGTGGAATATACAACAATGGTGTGTTGACTTTAGACGACATGTCCCTGGACAGTAATTTCGTCGGTCCTAATTCATGGGCTGGCAATCCACATCCCAATAAGACGGATGAGTACGGTGGCGTAAATATCTATGCCGCAAAGGATGTGACCATTACGCCCAATGCCACTGTTTCTACAGACGATATTAGAGTTTTGGATAAGACTTCAGCAGTTATTTTGACGGGTGCCTTGGTAAATCCCCTCTATGTTTCTATCAGCGAAACACCACAGGAAACAGGCGCTTTCCTTGAGACCCCACAGCGATATATCGGGTATACTGTAGCAAAGGGAGACGGAACTTATGTGCCGGTAAAAGCGGATGCGCAGTTAATTCACTATGCAACGAAAAAAGGTGACGGGGCAGCCATTGCTGACCACACATCAGTAGGAACTTGGGACTATCTTCTCAGTCCTAATGCCAGGACCATCGTTCTCGGACAGCGGGCGCAGATGATATATCATGCAAACGGAACCGGGGCAGAATTCCCTGATGGAACAACGGAGACGAATCAAAACTATGATGTGTATTCTTCTACAGCACCATGGAGCGCACCTTTGCAGATGACTGCATTGGCGGACGAAATGGAGCCCTCCAGACCGGGATATGTGTTTGCCGGTTGGTATGACAAGGCGGTGACTGATGCTGAGGTGGCTGCGGACAGAAATTCCAATTTGTTTGACTTTGCCAATACAAAGTTTACCAACAGTACCCAGCCAATTACTACAATATTGGATCCTAATGTGATACATGCCTATGCAGGATGGTTGCCCCCCTATGAGGTGATTCATCAATTCATCAGCGGTACAGCGGGAATGGAACTGCCACAGAGCGTATTGGATCTACTGCCCGAAAACCAAATTGATAAGGTAAATGGAGATGTAGTCACACCGACCCAACTGACGACGACAGAAGTCACCGTGACAGGTGGGAAATGGGTATTTGACAGCTGGGACAAGACGACGGCGACCATTGACAATGCCAATGTGACCTTTATGGGAACGTGGAAGTTTGTGGCAGATACCGCGACACCTCCCGAGAATCCAACTGACCCGGTGGTGCCTGCTGAGCCCACACCGCAGGAAGTCACTCCGGGGAAAGATCCGGGTAGTGTGAAACCTGTGAAAGAAGCATCACCCAAAACGGGAGATGAATCTTCCGCTCCAATGGGTGCACTGCTCCTGTTGCTGACAGGTGCTGCCATGGTTGTGACCGGAAGAAAAATTAAAATCAACAAATAATAAACAACTAAAAACGCTACGAGTCACATTCTATTGACTCGTAGCGTTTTTTCTTCACTTCTTTTCCTATTTGTCCCCGGGCAATACGTCAGTATTGTTGCGTACCTTTCTGTCCCAAGCAATCTTGCCTAAAACTGCCAAGATACCCAAGGGAACCAACCAACTTCCCTTAATTATTGTTTTCTTATCATCACTAGACTTTTTCATTTTCCTTCTCCCTTGTTCTCAAATAACAATTTTGTTGTTACTTATACTATCAGTTACCGGTCATATGTCAACATAAATTTTGTTTCTTTTTTATATGTAAAAACAGGACTAATGCGAATCCCACCACACAGAAAATGGCCACAGTGAGGAAGGCGTAGCTGTACTCTCCGCTTGCTTCTCTAATTCGTGCTCCCAATTGCGGTCCGATGATTCCGGAGAAACCGTAGGTGATAAAGAGGAGGGTGTAGTTTACAGAATGATTTTTTAAGCCAAAGTTGTCGGCGCACAAGGGAGACAGTATTGCCGCAAAGCCACCGTGGCAGGCACTGACAAGGAGGAGGGCGAGAATAAAAAAGCTTCCCTGGAGGAAAAACAGCATGAGCATGGCACTGCAGACCAAGATGAATTGTATCATCATGGTCTGATATCTTCCTATAAAATCGGACAGAGGCCCTAAAATAAGCCGGCCGGAGGTATTGCTTACAGAGAGCAGGCCGACAAAGACAGCTGCATTTGCGGGAGACAGGAACAAGTTCTCCTGAAGTATGTTTGACGCATGGCCGGTGACCATGAGGCCGGCAGTGGTTCCCAAGGTCATGATGATGAGAAGAACATAGTAGCGATAGCTCTTGAGCATTTCTTGCCAAGTATAGTCGGGTCCGGCATGGTGCACGGTTACAATTTCTTGGGATACATCTATGATGATCGGTTCCTTTGGAATCTCTCGAATCAAAAAGGAAACGGGCATCATAATGAGGAAGAAGATTACGCCAAGAGCGGCGAAGGTTTTCAGAACGCTCATCTCCTCCATGAGGAAGGTGGATAAAGGCGCCCAGATGACGGCACCAAATCCATAGGCTCCGGCGACCAGACCGCCTGCCATACCGGTCTTTTTGGGGAAGAGGGCGGCTCCATATGCCATGAGGCAGGGGTAGACTATTGCCAGGCCGATTCCCACCAAAAGACCAAAGGTCAAGTACAGAATCTCGACTTTGGTAACGAAAACAGAGGAAATCAGGCCGACGGCATATACGACAATTCCCAGCTGAACAAAGCGAGAGATGCCCATATTCGCTTGGAATCTTCCCAAGAACATAGGTGCAATCGTTGAAACGGAAACATTTATCGTAAAAGCGAGAGAGACCGCCTTCAGGTCGGAGTCAAGGGTCTCTATTAAGGGCATTTGATACACGCTCCATGCATAACCGATTCCGCAGAATAGGGCGAGCACCATAGCGGCAATCAAATGGGTCCATTTATTATCCATGTAATACTCTTTCTAATTGTTTGATTTGTGCAATGAAATCATTATGTATTCAATATTGTACAATGTCAAGACAATTGGATTTATTGTGTAACCTTTGGACATATGGTGTATAATGTCATCATACGCTAGAAAAGAAGTAAAGGAGGACGACTATGAGTGAAAAGAAAACAATCGACAATTTGATGGATGCTTTTGCAGGTGAGTCACAAGCGAACAGAAAGTATTTGGCATATTCTAAGAAGGCTGAGAAGGATGGCAAGAAGAATGCAGCGAAGTTGTTTAAGGCGGCGTCCGATGCAGAGACGATTCACGCATTAAAGCACTTTGAGGTTGCAGGCAAGGTCGGCGGTACCGATGAAAACTTGAAGGATGCCGTTGCAGGTGAAACCTACGAGTATAAAGATATGTACCCTGATTTCGTGAAGGAAGCAGAAGCGGAAGGAAACAAGGCTGCTGTGATGTCCTTTACTTATGCTATGAAGGCGGAAGAAGTCCACGCAAAGCTTTATCAGGAAGCTTTGGATAACTTAGATAAGACCGAAGAAGTCTTCTACTACCTCTGCCCGGTGTGCGGAAATATTGAGTATGAAAGACCTGAGAAATGTAAGATCTGCGGTGCTTCCGGCGATAAGTTTGTAGAGTATTAATCAATAGAGCAAATGAGATTCACGGGCTCGGTCCTCGACGACGTTGTTGTGAGGACCGGGCCTTTGCTGTATAATGAAGCCGGAATATACTTCAAAGAGATGAGGAAAATATAATGGAAAATCTCAGTATTGAATCGCAAATAGAACTCTTTAAAACCGCATTTGAATCTTCCTACGATGGTATCCATATCTTAGATAAAGACGGCACGACCCTCTACATCAACAAGGCTTGTACGAGAATAGAGGGCATAACGGAGGATGAAGCCAAGCATAAGAATATCAGGCAGTTGGTGGAAGAAGGCGTGTACTCGGAATCCGTCACACTTATTGTATTGGAAACAAATGCACCGGCTACCATCATTCAGACGGCGAAAAACGGATCGGAAATCCTAGTTACCGGCACCCCCATATACAAAGATGGGGAAATCGACAAGATTATTGTCAATTCCAGAGACATTACGGAGTTAAACGCACTGAAGAAGGAAGTGCAACTCAGGGAGGAGCAGAGCCGGAAGTATCAGGAAGAGTTGGAACTGTATCGACGAGAGTATATGCAGCCGCCATTGATGATTTCTAAAAACCCCGGCATGCAAAAGCTTCTCAAACTTGCTTCGGCCGTTTCCGATGTGGATTCCACGGTTCTTTTAACCGGAGAATCCGGTGTAGGGAAGGGATTGATCAGCAGATATATTCACAGCTGTAGCAACAGGAGCAAGGGACCTTTTATCAAGATAGACTGTGGCACCATTCCGGAAACCCTCTTTGAATCGGAAATTTTTGGCTATGAAAAGGGAGCATTTACCGGTGCGGAGAAGACGGGGAAAATAGGCTTACTGGAGCTGGCTAACGGCGGCACGGTGTTTCTCGATGAGATAGGCGAAATGCCTCTGTCCATGCAACCGAAGATTCTTCGTGCCATTCAGGATCGACAAATAAGGAGAGTGGGCGGAGAAGATTTGCGAAATTTGGATGTGCGCATCATTGCTGCCACCAACATAGACATTGAGAAGATGGTTGAGGAAAAGCTCTTTCGGGAAGATCTTTACTACAGACTGAATGTTGTACCGATTCACATTCCACCCCTAAGGGAAAGGCCGGAGGACATTCTCCCTCTCGTAAATGGAATGATGGAGACCATCAATAAAAAATACGGCTGGAATAAAAAAATTGATGTTGCGGTAATTAAGAGGATGATATTGTATCCTTGGCCTGGCAATGTGCGAGAGTTGGAAAACCTCATTGAACGACTGATGGTCAGCACGGAAGAAACGACAGTTACCTTGGAAGATCTTCCTGTAGAAATGCTACAGACCCAGTGGCAGGGACATGAGGAAGGGCTGGATTACAAAGAGGTGATGGCTAGGTTCGAATACGATTTAATCAAGAATGTGGTGAAACGAAAGGGATCCATCGTAGAAGCAGCAAAGGAGATTGGCGTAGATGTTACGACCATTCGCCGAAAGCTGAAGAGGCATGAGGAGATTCTACAGAGAAACGACGCATAATACAGGGCATTTTTGCACTTTTTAGTGCAAAAATGCATTCGTTGCAATTGTAAGCTTCAATGGCAAAAACAAGGAGAAATGAGAGGAAAAGTGCATTTTTGCATTTTTCCTCATTTTTTTGTTTTCCTCGCTACCATTATGGTTTTTCCATAAAGGCGGTAGATTGCAAGGAGTGGAGGTTGCTCCCGTGACACTTTCTGAAAATTGGCACAGTAATTGCTGTTAATAACAGTATTGGAAAGAACTTCTGAATATGGGAGGAGGAAGACTATGAATAAATATATGCCGTTAAACTCACTGGAGGTACCCCGGTTTGCAGAGGTAAAGACCTTTATGCGGCTTCCAAACGTAAAGACCACGGAAGATGTGGATTATGCAGTAATTGGTATCCCCTTTGATACCGGGTCCACGTATCGGACAGGGTCAAGATTCGGCCCTTCGTCAATTAGGGAAATATCTTCTCTTGTGAAACCCTACAATGTTCCTCAAAAAATTAATGTGGTAGATATTCTTTCCGGTGTAGACTATGGAGACGTTCCTGTGGTACCCGGTTTTATTGAGGATACCTACGAGCGGATTGAAAAAGTAATGACTCCCATCGTTGAGTCGGGGACCATTCCCATTGGAATGGGGGGTGATCACTCCATTACATTAGGGGAGTTGCGAGCAATTGCGAAGGTTCACGGTCCGGTAGCCCTCGTTCATTTTGACGCTCACTTTGATACGATCGATTCTTATTTTGGGAAAAAATACAACCATGGGACTGTATTTAAGAGAGCCTTGGAAGAAGGACTTATTGATGTGGAACACTCCATTCAAGTGGGAATGCGAGGCACTTTTTATTCGGAAGAGGATTTGACCGGTTCGGAAGACCTGGGATTTGAAGTAATTACCAGTTTTGAAATGCGAGAAATCGGCTTGGAGGAAGTTGTAAAAAGAATCATCAAGAGAGTGGGTGACAAAAAAGCCTTCCTTACTTTTGACATCGATTTTGTGGATCCCGCCTATGCTCCGGGGACAGGAACCATAGAGGTGGGCGGCTTTACCAGTACCGAGTCCCTATGGCTGGTGAGAAAGCTGAAGGACATTCATTTCGTGGGATATGACCTGGTGGAGGTACTCCCCTCATTTGATCCCACACAGATTACGGCATTTTTGGGAGCCAATGTGATGTTTGAATTTATATCCATCATTGCCGTACAGAAGAAAAAAGTGAAAGGAGAAAATTCATGAGTGTGATGATGCAGGAAATGTCCTGGCAGGACTTTAAAGAGAAAAAAGAAAATGCGGTGGTCATATTGCCGGTGGGTTCTACGGAGCAGCACGGTCCTATGTTGCCGCTGTCAGTAGATGCGATATTATCCACCGGTTTGGCAAAGATGATTGCCGAGGAGATTGACGGAATTGTAGCCCCCACCATTAACTACGGCTATAAGTCTGCACCTCTCTCGGGAGGCGGTCCTTTGTTTCCGGGAACCATCGACCTAAACGGTACGACCCTAATTAACTTGGTCAGTGACGTGCTGGAGGAATTTATTTTTGACGGTGTAAAGAAGTTATTTGTTCTAAACGGCCACTATGAAAATGAAGCCTTTATCATCGAAGCCATAGATCTTCTCAGCAGAAAATATCCAGATGTAACTTTTATTGAAAGCAGCTGGTGGGACCAGGTATCCGATGATGTCATGGATAAGGTGTTCGACGAAGTAGAGTTCCCCGGATGGGCATTGGAGCATGCGGCCATTGCGGAAACATCTATGACGCAATACTTCAGACCGGACTTGGTTCATATGGAAAAGTTTGTGGAAGATGGAGTGGAGGAGGAGTTGGGATATGCCATATATCCGGCATCCAAGTGCAAGGTTCCCGAAACCGGACTCCTTGCAACGGCCAGATCCAGTTCGCCTGAGAAGGGGAAATGGCTATGCGAAAATATTAGAGATAACTATGTGAAGATCCTGAAGGATCGTATGGAACTGTAAGGAAGGAGGAAGGTCATGAACAACGAAAAGAAGTACAACGAGGACATTGCTTTCATCGATGACCGGGACTACGGTGCGCAGCGCCGATTGGAGCAACTGGGATACAAGCAGGAACTGGATAGAAATCTATCCGTATTTGACAATGTAGTAATGGCATTATCCAATGTATCTCCCGTAATGGCAGCCTTTGTATATGCCTTGGCCGCATTTGCCACTGTGGGAACAGCCACGGCACCGGCAGCACTGTTGCAGGGTATCAACGTTATTTTCATCGGCTTCATCATTGCAGAGTTGGGGTCCATGTACCCTGTATCCGGAGGACTCTACTCCATTATCAACTATGTTCTGCCAAAGCCCTTGGTATTCATCACAGTATTTACCTTTATGATTCAGGCATTCATTTATCCACCTTCCATTGCAATGGGTGTTGCGCAGTATCTGCAGATTCTCTTCCCGCAACTTCCCCAAGGTGCGTTTGCAACCAGCGTGCTATCTGCCATTACCCTTGTGGTGGCGTTGCTCATCGGGTTGAACAGCATTGTGACAAACAACCGGGTGGCAAAGGTCTTTCTCTTGCTTCAAATGATTGTCATCTTGGTCTTCCTATATATATGTTTTGCCAACCCGCAGAGAAGTTTGATGGACGTTGTTTTCCAACCGGAAATGTTGGATGGAAACGGCGGACTCTCTCCGGCAACTACGGGAGCGGTTCTCATGGGCGTTGGAATCCTCTGTGCGGCCATTGACGGATATCCTGCATCCTTGGGATTCTCGGAAGAGACCAAGGGTTCCTGCAGAAATGTGGGTAAGGCGGCGTTTATTTCCGCAGCGTCAACGGCATTTATCATTGTGCTGGTGCTGATTATGTCCATGATAGCAGCTCCAAATACCTTGGATTTCCTCAATAATGCATCTCCTTTGCTTTACACGGCGGAATCCTACATGGGTGCTACAGGAGCCATGATCATCAACGTGGGGATTATCATTTCTTCCTTTGGTTGTCTTGTGGTCATTATGAACTATATGGCAAGAGTGCTGTACACCGGTGCTCGAGATGGTATATGGCCAAGAAAGATGAACGAAGTGTTGACAAAGGTTTCTGAAAAGGCAAAGATTCCATGGGCTGCTACAATTCTGATTGCAGTTGTTGACGGTGTACTGGTATTCGCATCTGACATTGTTACATTGATTACCTTTGGAGGAATGGCTGCAGCGACGGTTTATCTTCTCATAGCCATCGGCTCCATTAACAGCAGAAGAAGGGACAAGAACATTACAAGACCTTTCAAAATGCCATTGTTCCCCTTGCCTTCCATTATTGTTATCTGCTTCTTGGTGGTTGCCCTTGCATCCCAGACTCCAAGAGATATTACGATTGTCGGCGGTCTGCTGGTTATAGCTCTCATCTACTACTTCGCCTATATCAGACCGAGAGATAAGAGGGAGGAAAAGAAAAATGAAGGATAAGAAAACGATACTGGTAACAGGGTCTTCCGGAAACTTGGGAGGAGAAGTTGTACGCTTCTTTCAGGATGCAGGTTGGCAGGTGGTAGGATTCGACATTGAAGCGCCTTCCGGAAGCGGACCGGATTACTATTTCCACTGTGATGTGACGGACGAAGATGCCGTAAAGAGTGAAGTGGATCGAATTGAAAAGGATGTATGCAAACTAGATGCACTTTTTACGGCGGCGGGCACAGAAGTGAGCGAGGGTTTTGAAGCGACTGCCATAGAAGAGTGGAGTGACCTATTGAATGTGTGGCTAGGGGGGACCACCAATGTATGCAGGGCGGTAGCACCCTACATGGTGGAAAGGAAGCAGGGAAAGATGATGCTTCTGTCTCCGGACTACAAAGAGGCCGGTGAGGATTGCGTTATGAATGCGGCTGCTGCCGGGACAATACACGGCTTTGCAAAGAGCTTTGGAACTGAGGTTGCACCGGAAAATGTTACGGTCAATGCAATATCACCCAGCCTTCCCTTTGATAGAGAAGCCATAGCGGCCATGGTTTACTATCTTGCTGATAAGGACGCCTATACGTCGGCGCAAGTGGTGTCTGTAACGGGAGAGAAAGGTGGTGTCCATAAATGAAGTATGAAGAAATAAAGGACAAGGTCGTCTTGATTACGGGTGGTACCCAGGGCATTGGGGAAGCGGTCGTAGATGGCTTTTCCCAAGAAGGTGCAAAGGTCATCCTCAATGGCCGGAAGCTCAATGACAAGGTGCAAAAGATATTGGATCGCACCGGTGCCGATCAAGCCATGGGTGATATTTCCGATACGAAAAGAGCAAAAGAGATCATTAAAGAAACCGCTGACAAATATGGAAGAATCGATGTCTTGGTAGCCAATGCAGCGGGAATGAGCATGAAACCTTTCTTGGAGCAAGGCTCCAAGGATTGGTGGGCACAGGTACACATTAACTTGACGGGTCATATTGCTTGTCTGCAAGAGGCTGTGAAGGTGATGAAGGCCGGCGGCGGAGGGAAGATTATTATCGTCAGCTCCTTCTTCGGTACCATCGGCTGGAAGAATGCTACCGGGTATGGGGCCTCCAAGTCAGGCCTCCTTACCTTGGGACAGTATCTTTCCAGGCAGTATGCGGACGATAATATTACGGTAGGCATCATCGTTCCCGGTGTGATCAGAACGCCCCAGCTCAATGTGGATGCGGAAGATTTGGGGATCTCCTACGAAGAAGTTTGCGAAATGTATGCGGGGGAGATTGCTATGGGAAGAGTCGGGGATCCCTCCGAAATTGCCGAAATGGCACTCTTCATGGCGACGGACTTAGGCGGAAAAGCTTTGAGTGGAAGGCATATTCAGGTGAGCGGTGGCGAGTATAGGACGACACCCTATTATGTATGATAAACTGGCGGTTCGCAAAACAGAAAGGAAGAAAGATATGAAAAAATTGGAAAACCGAGTTGCCGTCATTACCGGCGGTAGCCGAGGAATCGGAAAGGGCGTGGCAATGAAGTTTGCGGAAGAGGGCGCCGATATTGCCTTTTCCTATCATAAAAATAAAGAGGCTGCGGAGAAGACCAAGGCAGAAATAGAAGCCTTTGGCGTGAAGTGCTTGGCCATACAGGCAGATGCCGGCAACGAAGAAGATGTAAAGCGGATGGCTGAGGAAGTAAAGGATGCCTATGGTCATATCAATATTCTTTTTAACAATGCGGGCACCATTGGCTTGGAAGTCACAGTAGCGGAAATGGATTCATCGGAGTGGGATCGGGTTATCAACACTGACCTTCGGGGTATCTTCCTCAACTCCAAATATTTCATTCCCCTCATAGCCACAGGAGAAGGGAATCCGGTGGGGAAAATAATCAATACCTCTTCTGAGCTGTCCAAGAAAGGCAGAGAGAAGTATGCTCACTATGCGGCAGCCAAGGGAGCGGTGAACTCCTTTACCATGTGCCTTGCTTTGGAGCTTGCTCCTGACATTCTTGTGAATATTTTGGCGCCGGGACCCATTGAAACAGACATGATCTTGGCGGATATGGAGCCTGAATGGATTGAGAAGGAAAAGGACATCCCCTTGAAGCGACTGGGGACAGTTGAGGAAATGGCAGCGACGGCACTTCTCCTGGCATCGGATGACGGAAACTTTTTCTGCGGACAGTTCGTCAGCCCCAACGGGGGAGCAGTGTTTTTCTAAAACAGTAAGAACAGTTTAATTGTAGGGCCTCATCTTCCTTTATGGAGCATGGGGCCTTTGCTATTGTTGGTCTTCTCCCGCTAAGAGAGGTATACAAAATTATTTCAAAATGTATGAAGCGAAACAACCGACATCCATTGACATTGCAAGTCTCTTCCGTGTAGAATAACATCATGTTGTTAGTGTTGAGGGTTAATCAGCAGTTGGAAAAAGCAATCTGGTAAATAGTCAATAGTAACTTTGCTATTGATTGTAAATAAAAAGCGTGTTTCATCGCACGCAAAACTGAACTTTGAAAAACACTTCAAAATTTGGAAAGGAAATTATGAAGTTACAGATACTCTGTTTGCAGAGTAAAGCTGATTCCGGTCCAGCAAACCGTAAATCAGCCGAATCGTCTTACGAGACGTGAGTGCGAGTGCTCTTTTGTGCTGATGCGTCTTTGATTCATCAAACTTCTTTCGGTAGTAAGCTGCAAAGGTAGGCTCGTGTCGTCTAATACTGTCGGTTGCTTCAATCAGATAATATCGCAGATACTTGTTTCCGGCTTTCGACATGTGCGTATCGTCTGCTTCATAATCGCCGGATTGGTTTCTGTTCCAGTAGATGCCCGCATATTTTGCCAATGCGTCCGCTGAATGGAAGGCATGTATATCGCCAATTTCTGCGAGTATGCCGGAAGCAAATACGGGGCCGATACCGGGGATGGATTGCAACACTGTAAATGCATCCGGAGACAGACCCTTTAAGGTCTTCTCGATTGCCTTGTTGATTGTTTTGATTTCTTGCTCATATGCACTAATGCAATTGTAGGAAGAAGCAATGGAAATCGTAAGCGGTTCATAAAGAGTCTTGTCCAAGCGATAGGAGTCTCGAGCAGCCTTTTGGAGCAATTTGCAAACCTTGGCAGGATCGTCAAAACGATTTTTGCTATGTTTGCAGACGAAGTCAATCAATTCTTCAGAAGAAAGATTGGAGAGATCTTCAAGGCTAAGCATTTCCGTAAGAATAGCTTCTGCAGTTGCGGTGTGATTGCTTGAAAACGGGTGATTAACATCTTTTAGAACAGCAAGTTCGGAGAACTTGAGAAAGATATTAGAAACCATATATGTTTTCTCGCGTGTCATACACTCTACAAGATGCAACCGATGTCTGGTAAGTCTTTGCAGAGCAAGATATTGAGGACCCTTCCAGGGTTCTGTGGTAAGACGACCAACTCTTGCAAAGTCTGCGATGATGTATGCGTCAATAGGATCCGTTTTTCCAAGACCGATGAAGGACTTTCTATAGTTGCTGATCACCTTAGGGTTTAAGGGATGAACATACACACGGTGAGGGAGCAGCTCTTCATTGGAAGATAGAAAGTTGGATATATGCAGTCCATAAAAAGAAGTGGATTCCAAGGCGACAACTGTTGATTCAAAATGATGCTTTTGAATCAGCTCAAGCAATTTGCTTTTAAGTGTATCTGCACCAACCTGATTGTTAGGAACATTCAGCTCAAACAAAACATTGGCGTTGAAATCCATGCCCGTGCAAACGTTGGTCTTGGAACTCACGTCAATACCAACAAACAGAGTAGAAAGAACATTTAAGTTCTTCATCCAAAATCACCTCCTTTCCGGGTAAGGATGGAGACATCAACAAAGGATTATCCTGAGCATTGATTCTGACTGAAACCTCGCATAATTAGCATTCACTTCCGGAGACATATTGCTGGAAGGTCTCCCCCGAAGGATGAAACATCTGTGTAAGCAGAATAGAAATCAATGTCAGGCGTAAAGCTTTTTAAGCAGTCACAAAATGTGCTGTAAGGAGGAGCAAGACGTACCTTTGTAAATTGTCTGCTAGAGACATTTTACCATCAGGATATCCAATATTGAATAAGTTATCGTTGGACATATTTAATGAAAAGAAATATGTCCGTGGAACATATTATACGAGGAGTAAGAGAGATGAAAAGAAAATTAATAGCAATCGCACTGGCGTTCACGATGATATTCTCGATGACTATGCTTGCCGGATGTGGCGGGGGAGAAGAAAGCGAAAGCGATTTGGAATACGTCAAGGAGAAAGGCAAATTAGTTGTGGGAATCACGGATTTTGCGCCAATGGATTATAAAGATGAGGACGGCAAATGGATAGGCTTTGATGCGGAAATGTCGGAGGCTTTTGCCGATTCCCTGGGAGTCGAAGTTGAATTTATTGAAATCGACTGGGACTCCAAGGAGATGGAGCTTGAAAATAAAACCATCGACTGTGTGTGGAACGGAATGACGCTGACAGACGCGGTTATGGAATCCATGGAGACGTCCAATCCATACTGCAAGAATGCACAGGTAGTTGTTGTAAAGTCTGATGTGGCGGACAAGTATCAGAACAAAGAAGATTGTGGGGATTTGAATTTTGCGGTAGAAGCGGGCTCGGCAGGCGCAACCGTTGCAAAGGATGAGGGTTGGAAGGCTACAGAGGTACAGACCCAGGCGGCAGCTCTCATGGAAATAGAAGCAGGAACCGCAGAAGCGGCTATTATCGACCTTCTGATGGCGGGAGCGATGATTGGAGAAGGAACTTCATATGAAAATCTTGAGTACACATGTGAATTGACAAGTGAAGAGTACGGGGTGGGTTTCAGAAAAGGATCCGACCTTGCGGCCGAGCTAAATCAATTCTTTGTAGACAAGTATGAAGATGGCACCATGACGAAGATTGCTGAGAAGTATGGGACACAGGAGTCATTGATTGAGCAAAAGTAAAGTAATAACAGATTGTTACCGATACTTTGGAGAGCCTCTAAAGGGGCTCTCCAAAGTCTGTGTTAAGGAGAATCGTTGATGTTTCAGGAAGTAATCCTCGAGCTGACTGTCGGGTTTGGAAAAACGCTGGAACTCTTTGTTCTGACTTTGATTGGAGCCATACCCCTGGGCATGGTCATAGCGTTCGGTTCCATGAGTAAAATCAGGCCTGTAAAGCTTATCGCCAAGGTCTTTGTATGGGTCATGAGAGGAACGCCTCTTATGCTTCAGCTGATAATCGTCTATTACGGTCCGGGACTTGTTTTCGGTCAAAATATATGGGGAATGGGAAGCAGCGGAAGGTTTGTTGCTGTTTTGGTTGCCTTTATTATCAACTATTCTGCGTATTTTTCGGAGATTTACAGAGGGGGAATAGAGAGCATTTCCCAAGGACAATATGAGGCCGGACAGGTTTTGGGATTGACCAAAAGACAGATATTTACCAACATCATTCTTCTGCAGGTGATCAAGAGGATTGTCCCGCCCATGTCCAATGAAATTATTAATCTTGTAAAGGATACATCCCTTGCCAGAGTGATTGCAGTATACGAAATCATCTGGATGGGACAGGCTTTTATAAAATCAGAGGGGATCATTTGGCCGCTGTTTGTCACGGGCATATACTATCTGGTTTTCACGGGGGTTCTTACTATTTTGCTCGGCAAACTTGAAGCACGGTTTGAGTACTTCAAGTAGGAGGATTGCATGTCAATATTGGAAGTAAAAAATCTCAATAAATCATTTGGAGCCGTCGAAGTCTTGAAAGGTATTGATTTCGAACTGAATAAAGGGGAGGTACTGGCGATAATCGGTCCTTCCGGCGGTGGAAAGACAACTCTCTTGCGATGCATTAATTTCCTGGAAAGAGCAGAAGAAGGGATAATGAAAGTCAAGGGTAAGCTCATCTTCGACGGAGAGAACAAGCGGATGACAGAAACGGAGCTGAGACAGAATCGACTTCATTTCGGTCTTGTGTTCCAACAATTTAACTTATTTCCTCAATATACGGCATTGGAGAATGTCACCCTTGCACCTAATCTTCTCAATAAAGCGGATCAGAAAGAAAATAAGACGGCTGCCCTTAATATGCTGAAGCGAGTGGGGCTTGCGGATAAGGCGGACAATTATCCCTGCGAATTATCCGGCGGTCAACAGCAGAGAGTTGCCATTGCACGAGCTCTTGCAATGAACCCGGACATACTCTGTTTTGATGAGCCCACATCTTCCTTGGATCCGGAGATAACCGGGGAGGTTTTGAGAGTTATCAAGCAGTTAGCCGACGAGCATACAACCATGATCATCGTCACCCACGAGATGGGATTTGCCAAAGAAGTAGCGGACAAGGTCATCTTCATAGATGATGGAAAAATTGCGGAAGAGGGAGATCCCAAGATCATCTTCGATAATCCGAAAACCCAAAGGCTCAAGGATTTCCTGGGTTCCATGCTGAAAGCATAAGGAAATCAAACGGAGCGTATGTGCCGCTCCTTGCAGGAATGCACATAAGATGATAAGATTTAACATATGAGTGTATTTAACGATTATGTGAAAGATATAAAAACAGAGTTTAGCGGATATAACGGTAAGCGGTTTGCGCGGGATTTGATGGCGGGTGTCACGGTGGCGGCGGTTGCCCTGCCCTTGGCGCTGGCATTTGGTGTTAGCTCAGGAGCGACAGCAGCAGCCGGATTGGTAACGGCTATTATTGGAGGGGTTCTGATCAGTGCTTTCTCCGGTGCATCCTTCCAGATATCCGGGCCGACAGGTGCCATGGCGGCTATACTGTTAACACTGGCGGCAAAGTACGGAATGCAGGGAATTCTAATTTCCTGCTTTTTTGCAGGCATTATTTTAGTGATTGCCGGAATTTTGAAGCTTGGACGAACGATTTATCTTATTCCCTCTTCGGTCATCACCGGATTTACATCGGGGATTGCCATCATTATTGCCTTGGGGCAACTGGACAATTTCTTTGGGGTGACCTCGGAAGGGGACTTGGCCATTACGAAAGTCTTGTCGTATTTTACAAAAGGGTTTGCGCCCAACTTTTATGCTGTCGGTATAGGTGCCGCCGTCATTTTTATCATGATTTTGTGGCCAAAGAAATGGAACAACATCGTGCCATCTTCCCTGGCATCCTTGGTAATTGTGCTCGTCACCAATCACTTCGCCGGATTTGATGTTGCGGTGGTGGGAGAAATCCCGAAGACTTTGTTTTTGCCGGAGAGACTGTCCTTGACGGGGTTGAATCTCTCGCAGTTTTGGGCTCTGTCCGTTCCCGCCTTTTCTATTGCAGCCTTGGCTATGATTGAGTCCCTGTTGTGTGGCGCATCGGCAGGGAAAATGAAGAAAGAAAAAATGAACGGTGATCGGGAACTGGTGGCTCAGGGAGTTGGCAACATAGTGATTCCGTTATTTGGTGGAATACCGGCAACAGCTGCCATTGCCCGCTCCAGTGTAGCCATTAAAGCAGGATGTGAGACAAGGCTGACAGGGATTATCCATGCGGTCATTTTGCTACTGTCCATGTTTGTTTTGGCACCAATTATGTCAGAGATTCCACTTTCCGCCTTATCGGGAGTGTTGATGGTTACGGCGTGGCGGATGAACGATTGGGAAAATATCAAGTTTATCTTTCAACATCGATTTAAAACGGGAATGTTTAAGTTTTTTATTACCATGGGTGCTACTGTCGTGTTGGACCTGACCCAGGCAATCATAATCGGCGTAGCCTTCTCCACAGTTATGATTGTTGTAAAACTCACTGACATCGATATTACCATTGCAGACATATCCAGTGAACGTTTGGAAGAAATCGACATTAATCTTCCCCATATCTCCAACAAAATCAAAATAGCCTATTTGACGGGAACTATTTTCTTTGCGGTGACGGACAAGCTGAAGACGCAACTGACGGAGTTGAAGGAGACGGAGGTGCTGATTCTCTCCATGCGTGGTGTGCCGGCCATTGATTTATCGGGTATCCAGGCCCTGCTGGAGTTGGCTCATGACTTGGAGGAAGAGGGCGTTGCCCTCATGTTATGCAGTGTACAGCCCAAGGTTTTGAAAGGTCTCGAAAGAGGGGGCTTGATTGAAATGATTGGGAAGGAACGTGTCTTCCCCAGCGCCGAGTTCGCCATTGTCCGAGCCCACAAGGAGATGACATCCCGGTAAATGCACTATCATAAGGAAAATGGCGTACTAACTTGTTGGAAATTACTGAATATTCTATTTTTTCTTCCTTTCCCTTGAATATATGCTACCCTATACAAAAGTGGTTTTATATCATGCAAGGAGGTTTATATGAGAAGCAAGTCAAAATGGAAGATTTTCGCAATCATTATGAGTATGTTTCTGGTGAGTGCCGCTCTGGTTGGCTGTGGAGGCGATCAAGAGGAAGAAGAGGCTGTGATGCCTGACGAAATCAAGGAACTAAGACTTGAAATTACCGGATATGCACAAGAGTGGGGAGAAGCACTGAGCGGTGAGTGGGGAGACGAGTATGTTGCCCTCATTGAGTCGGGAGAAGCGCGAGCCTATGAAGGTTATGAGGCCATGAGTGCAAAGATGGAAGAAATCAAGAAAGAAACGGGTGCAACCTATGTCTACGTTCTGTCTCCTGTGGATGAAGCCGACAAGGATGCAGAGGGCGGTGCCATTCTGGAACCGAAACTGGACGGAAATGCAGAAGGCCCCTTCGTAATCACTGTTGACGGTGCAGACCCCGATGATTGGGGATATGCTTATGACTTTGAGCCCCAGTTCAAGGATGCTTGGGACGGCAAGGTGGTTACGGCAGGATCCGCTTGGGATAATGCGGAAGGTGCCGAGCCTGTATGGTCTGTCTTCTCACCCATCAAGGACAGCGAAGGCAATGTAGTCGCGCTGCTGGGCATTGACTATCCTGCTGAAGTAGTGGATGAATTCCCTGAGTGGGACAGAGACAGAGAAGATTTTGACGAAGCCTTGACGGAAGCTTTCTACGGTGAAATCAAGGAATAATAACACAGTATCGTAGCGGAAATGCCCTGTCCAAGGGCGTTTTTCTTTGGATAAAAAAACTACACCGTCGGGCGGTTGTATGATAAAATATTGGCAAAGAATAACCCGGAGGGTGAGAGATATGAACACAAAAAAATATTGCTTTACTGCCGAAATCAAGAAGGTTCCTGATATAGACGGAGCCTATGTTGAAGTTCCTTTGGATGTAAAGGAGGAGTTTGGGAAGGGTCGGGTTCTTGTCCACGCCACGTTTGACGGAGAAGCCTATGACGGTCAGGTGGTGAGGATGGGAACGCCCTGTCACATCATCGGTTTACGAAAGGACATTCGCAAGAAAATAGGAAAGCAACCGGGCGACATGGTGGAAGTGACCATCATGGAGAGGGAAAAGAAATAGAGGCAGAGAATGAAGGAAAAACTATCAAAGAAGGCACAAGAAACAAAGGATCGAATTATTGTAGCAGCAGAAGAAATTCTCTTAGAAAAGGGATATGAGAAGATGACTTTGCGAGAAATCGCAAAGCAGGCCGGTGTCACCACCGGGGCGATTTATAAATACTTTGATTCCAAGGATGCCATTATCTTCACCATCTTCGCGGGAGGCTTCAGCAAGAGCTGGGCCCGCGCCGACGAGCTTCCGGAGGATTTCACTATCGGGGACTATATTGAGGCGGACGCCAATCTCAATCGGGATTTGGCAGAGACCTTCGGCTATGAACTGCTTCGAGTCTACTACTTTGCCCAGTGCACCATGGAGAACTCTCGCTATATGTGGATGCTCCTAGATAAAGGAGAGTTTGACAAGAAGGATACGGAACACATCCGTATGCTGACGGAAAAATATGAGACAAAATACACGGCCCAAGAGGTCAACGATATGATCTTTAAGGTGGATCGTGGTGGGTTCATTGATTGGATCATCAGCAAGGGCAGTTATGATTTAGCTGACAGCAATCGAGAACTGATGCGGATTGCTTTCAAGGGCATATTTCCCAAGTGGAATGGGGAATAATTCGGGCAGATAAAAAAACAATAATATACATAAAAAATGATTGCATCAAAAGATAACGCGTTATATAATCCCCTTAGAATAACGTGTTATCTTTTTTAATGTTGGAAAAGGGAAGGTGATGGAATGGAATCGGAAGAAAAGGAAAGGATACTGAAAGCAGTGGCATCCTATGAGGAGGACATGACAACTACCCTCATTGAGCTGATCAATATTCCCAGCATTTCGGAAGACTTGAAAAGCCTAGAAAAGGGTTTAGACTACATTTTGGATTTAGCGGAAAGACTGGGTTTTCACAGTGAAAAAGTTTTGGATGGACAAATCGGCATTGTGGAAATCGGCCATGGAGAGGAAGTCTTGGGGATTCTCGCCCACGTAGATGTGGTGCCCCCCGGCGACAGGTCTATATGGCACTCCGAACCTTTTCAAGGAGAGGTCAGAGATGGTAGGGTTTATGGCCGAGGTGCCATGGATGACAAGGGCCCTGTGATTGCCGTCCTCTATGGAATGAAGGCGATTCTGGATCAAGGAAAACCCCTTCACAAAAAGATTCGCTTCATCATTGGAACCCAGGAAGAGGTGGAGTGGACGGATATGGACGCATATGTGAAACAGTACCCCTTACCGGATTACGGCTTCACCCCCGATGGTGAGTTCCCCCTTTGCAATGTGGAAAAAGGCTGCTTGGATGTTACATATGAGTTTGATTTCCGAGAAGAGGAGGACTTAAGTGACGGAAGCGTTCTTGCTGAGATTCGCGGGGGCACCATGACAAACACCGTGCCGGGAAGCTGTGAAGGCGTCATCTTACACCGAGAAGAGGGAACGGAACGGCGTGAAGTTATTACCACATTGGGTAAGGCGGTTCATTCCAGTCAACCGGAAAACGGCGAGAATGCAATCTTCGTCATGGCGGATGGATTGAAGGGAAGGAAGCTGAAAGAAAACCGACTCTTGAAGGTCTTAAGGGCAACTGAGGAGTATTTCAGAGACATTTACGGCAAGAACATATGCCTGTACAGTGAGGATGAATACTACGACGGCGAGTTTGTTCACCGAAATGTATTTTCTCCCACCATATTAATGACAGAAAAAGAAAAGATTCATCTTCACATTAACGCAAGATATCCTTACGGAACAGAAGGGGGGATATTGATAGATGCTTTAGATCAACGTATGGCAGACTTGGAAGGAAGGCGAATCGTTACAAGTGACTTAAAGCCCGTCTTTGTGAGCAGGGAACGCCCATTTATCAAAGCCTTTGGGGAAGCCTATGAGGAAGCGACGGGAAGACCCAACGAATTGGTGTTAGCTTATGGAGGGTCTTATGCCAAAGCGATGCCCAATGTTGTATCCTGGGGACCGATTTTCCCGGGAGAAGAGGACACTTGTCACGAAGAAAACGAGTATATTTCTATAGAGAGTCTTGTTGCCAATGCTAAAATCTTCGCCTTGGCAATTGGTAAAATCGGATTCTCGACGAACTCATTTAAGTGAGAAGAAAGGAGCAAAAATGGACTTTGGATTTTGGACGCTGATCCCGGTGTTGGTGATTATCGTCGTTGCACTCATTACAAAAGACACCTTTATATCCATATTTCTTGGTGTCGCTGTTGGCTTCCTCATGGTCGCCGGTGGACATCCCATCAAGGCATTTTATGGTTTTGTGGATGCCCTGTATGTGGTATTGACCGATGAAAATACGGCATGGGTACTCATGCTCTGTGCTTTATTCGGTTCTCTCATCATGCTCATGCAGGAGGCGGGCGGTGTTTTGGGATTTTCCAACGCAGCACAACGGTTCCTGAAGACGCGTAAGTCTTCCATGATTGGCGCGTGGGTCTTGGGCATCATCGTGTTTGTAGATGACTATCTTAACTGTCTGGCTGTGGGAGCTGCAGTTAGAGATATTACAGACAAGAACAGGGTTTCCAGGGAAATGCTGGCATACATTGTCAACTCCACGGGAGTTACGGTCTGTGCCATTTTGCCTTTCACCACTTGGTCAGCATTTATGGGAGCACAGATGGAGACTGCCGGGATGACGGGAGACCTCTCCGTCACGGCTGCCTACATTCAGTCCATGCCCTTTGTGGTCTATGGCTGGCTTGCCGTATTGGTGGTCCCTCTATTTGCGTTAAAGGTCATCCCTCTTTTCGGTCCCATGAAGCGTGCCGAGAAGAGAGCACTTGAGACGGGAGAGGTTTTCTCCGTAGAGTCAAAGGCGGCTTTGGTGGAACTTCCCGACGAAGAAAAGAAGTTTGCAGGAGTCAAAACCCGTGCCGTCAACTTCTTGATTCCCATGATTGTTGTGGCAGCTGTCACCATTATTTTGGAGGACATCCTCATCGGACTCTTCGCAGCTATCGGAGTGGCCTTCGTCATGTACATTCCACAGAAGCTCATGACACCGAAGAAGTTCTTCGACAATGTAATTAAGGGAATGGTGGATATGTTCCCAACCTTGATTATTATCATTATTTCCTACACCCTCATTGAAGTGAATACGCAACTGGGACTCATCGACTATATTGTGGACCTCGCCTTGAAAGCCGTGAATCCCTCCTTGCTTCCCATGACCATCTTCATCGCCATTGGACTCCTGTCCTTTGCATCGGGTAGTTTCTGGGGACTTGCCGCAATCGCCTTCCCCATAGTGGGACCTTTGGCGGAAGCCCTTCAGGTGAGCCCCTTCCTGTGCGCAGGTGCGCTGATTTCTGCGGTATGCTTTGGTGGGCACATCTGTATGTACTCCGATACTGTCATCTTGACGGCGGCATCCACCCAAACGACGCCGGCAGATTATTTCAGAACAACGGGACCCTTGGTCATGCTTCCCTTTATTCTCTCGGCTATCATTTTCCTGATTTTGGGCTTAGTACTGGTATAGGCAAAAACAGCAATAAGGCGGCGCCGAAAAGGCGCCGTTTTTTTGTATACTTGTACAGATGGAGACAAATGTATTATGATAGGGATATAGGATTGGCAAGTGAGGTGACCAGATGAAATACGATTTTGATACAGCTGCAGATCGAAAGAACGTGGGAGCATATAAGTGGGAAACCATTCCCGGCACCATGGGCGAGGGATGTGAGGATGTCATTCCCCTGTTTGTGGCAGACATGGAATTTAAAATCATGCCGGAGGTCTCGGATGTCATAAAGAAACTATCGGACAAGGGTGTATACGGATACACCATACCTACGGACCGGTATTATAATGCGGTAATCAAGTGGATGAAGGAACATCATCACTGGGATATCAAGAAGGAATGGATTGCCCTTTCCCCCGGTGTGGTGTCGGCCATTTGCTACGCCATTACGGCTTTTACGGAACCGGGTGACAAGATTATCATCCAGCAGCCGGTATATTACCCCTTTATGGAATCCATTCGGAGCAACGGTAGAGAGATTTCCAACAATGAATTAATCTATGAAGAGGGAAGCTACGCCATGGACTTTGCGGATTTGGAGAAGAAGGCGGCGGATCCCAAGGCAAAGGTTCTGTTGCTGTCCAGTCCACACAATCCGGTGGGTAGGGTATGGACGAGAGAAGAGCTGGAACGAGTGGCGGACATCTGCCTGGAAAACGATGTCCTTATCTTTTCCGATGAGATCCACTTTGACTTAGTCTTTCCACCGCACCAACATACGATATTGGCCACCTTGTCAGAGGAAGTGAGAGACCGGAGCATCATCTTCACGGCTCCTTCCAAGACGTTTAATTTGGCCGGACTCCAGTGCTCCAACATTATCATACCAAATCGTGAGTTGAAGAAGAAGTATAACCGATCAGCCGCTGCGGCCGGGTTCTTCTCCCTCAATTCCTTCGCCTATGAGAGCTGCATCACGGCATATGAAAAGGGAGGAGCATGGTATCATCAGCTGATGGAATATTTGGAAGGCAATATCCGATATATCAAAGCATTTGTGGAAGAAAATCTTCCCATGATTCGGATGGTGGAGACCCAAGGGACCTATCTGGTGTGGCTGGATTGCAGCGGCTTGGATATGGACCCCGATGAACTGCAGGAATTTATGCGCCGCAAGGCAAGAATCTTCCCCAACGAAGGGAGGATATTCGGAAAGGCGGGAGAAGGATTTGAGAGAATCAATGTGGCCTGTCCCAGAAAATTCTTGGAAACCGCTATGAATAACATAAAAAATGCTCTAAATTCGGGTGAAGACTCGCAGATGGGGTAATAAAACAGTAGGAATGCATATGAGTGCATTTATGTTGATACAGAAAGGAGCCGTCGCTTATGTTAAAAACAGGAAAAGAATATGTGGAGAGCTTAAGAAAGCTCAATCTCAACGTATACATGTTTGGAGAAAAGGTGGAATCTCCGGTGGATCATCCGGTGATTATTCCATCCATGAATGCGGTTGCGATGACCTATGACTTGGCATTGGATCCGGAATATGAGGATCTGATGACGGTAAAATCCCACCTGACAGGAGAAAAAATCAACTTGTTTAACCACGTGTTCCAAAGCGCAGATGACTTGGTGCAAAAGGTAAAGCGCCAGAGAATGTTGGGACAAAAGACGGCATGCTGCTTCCAAAGATGTGTGGGACAGGATGCGTACAATGCGGTTTACAGTACGGCTCATGAGATAGACGAGAAACACGGAACCGACTACAAGGAAAGATTTATCAAGTTCCTGAAATATGCACAAGAAGAAGATATCGTAACGGATGGTGCCATGACAGATGTGAAGGGCGACAGAGGTTTGTCCCCCAGCGACCAGGCGGATCCGGATATGTATCTTCGCGTAGTGGAGAGAAGAGAGGACGGTATCGTTGTCAATGGCTGTAAGGCACACCAGACAGGAATCGTCAACTCCCACGAGGTGCTTGTAATGCCCACCATCGCGATGAAACCGGAAGATAAGGACTATGCGGTTTCCTTCTCGGTACCTACCGACACAGAGGGAATCACCATCATCTACGGAAGACAGTCCTGTGACACCAGAAAGATGGAAGGCACGGAGATCGATGTAGGAAACAGCGAGTTCGGTGGTCACGAGGCCCTGATTATATTTGATCATGTCTTCGTTCCCCATGAAAGAGTCTTCCTCAACGGTGAGACAGAGTTCGTTGGAATGATGGTGGAACGTTTTGCCGGACACCACAGACCCAGCTATGCTTGTAAGGTTGGCGTAGGTGACGTATTGATTGGGGCGGCTGCCCTGGCTGCAGACTATAACGGTGTTCCCAGAGCATCTCACATCAAGGATAAGATCATCGAAATGACCCACTTGAACGAGACGATTTACTCCTCCTCCCTTGCTTGTTCCTACGAGGGAACGGCTACGCCGTCGGGAGCATTCCTCATCGACCTGATGTTGGCTAACGTCTGCAAGCAGAATGTAACCAGATTCCCCTATGAGATGTGTCGTTTGGCAGAAGATATCGCAGGAGGCCTCATGGTAACGCAGCCTTCGGAGAAGGATTTCCGAAGCGGCGAAATCGGCCACTATGTAGATAAGTATCTGAAGGGCGTGGACAGCGTGCCCACAGAAAACAGATTGCGAATCATGCGCTTGATTGAAAACTTGACTCTTGGAACCGGGGCGGTAGGCTACCGAACGGAATCCATGCACGGAGCCGGTTCCCCTCAGGCACAGAGAATCATGATCCAAAGACTTGGAAACGTAGAGCACAAAAAACAACTTGCCAAGAATATAGCGAAAATCAAGGACTAAGAAAGTTTAAATATGAAAAACGGCGGGGTCATGACTCCGCCGTTTATTCTTTTTCTTCCATGAGGGCTTTGAAGCCGTATCGCTTAATGGAGATGAGAATGGAAATCATGATGAACACTTCGTTGATGATGCCGCCGTAGGAACCGATGTAGATATCGTACACCAGCCAGGAGGGGCATGCGACGAAGAGATTTGCCAGGCGGATAATGCCCCGGTTGTCGGTCCACATGAAGTATGTCCCTACGCTCATGGCGATGAGGGGGAAGATGGACATGATGTTTTCATAGGTGAAGAAGGCGGAAATGATATATGCGGCAATGACCATCCACATATAACGCTTCTTTTGTGGCCATCCTCTGTGAAATTGAAGGAGAAGAAAGTTCCGGAGCATGCCGATGATCAGGACAATGGTGCCGGTAATTCCGCCGAGAAAAAAGAATTGTATAGCAAATAAGGTGACGGCACCGAACTGCAAGGCAAACAAGTTGCGGTTGGTCCGGCACTGAAAAGAACTGATCATGAGGGCGGCAGCGGCAATGCCGATCGCCTGAATGATGACTGTACTTGCGTCCATAACCTACATCTTTTCTGCCAACTTCTTCAGAGCCTGAAAGGTTTCGTCGCTGAGACTGTGTTCCACCTTACAGGCGTCTTCTGTTGCCAATTCTTCAGAAACCCCGATCTTCTTAAAAAGTTCAGAGAGAACCATGTGTCTTTCGTAGATGTCCGATGCCTTCTCTGCCCCTTTGTCCGTAAAGGAGATATAGCCGTCCTTGTCCACGGTGATGTATTCGTCTTTTTTCAAAAGGCCGACAGCCCTGCTGACGCTTGGCTTGGAGTAACCGGTATAATCGGCAATATCCACCGACCGCACCGAAGAAGAATCTTTCTTCAGGATCCAGATGGTCTCCAAATACATCTCACCGGATTCTTTTAATTTCATAATCCCACACTCCTCATTTAACGTGTTGATATTGAAGAAAGGATAACATATGTAATGGGTGGATACAAGTGACAGAAAACTTTTCGTTAAGCTATTGACAAAGTAGAAATAAGAGGGTATGATGATATTGGTTAGCGAAGGCTAACTAAAGCTTAGACCACGAGTTAGCCGTTGCTAACCAAAGATAAGGAGATAGTTTATGAAAACGTTGAAGGAAGTAAGACCTGGGCAGAGTGTTATGGTAAAGAAGTTGCATGGAGAAGGACCGCTGAAGCGAAGAATCATGGATATGGGCATCACCAAGGGCGTTGAATTACATGTGCAGAAATTGGCACCATTGGGAGACCCCATGGAAATCACTGTAAGAGGATATGAGTTGTCTATCCGCAAAGATGATGCGGGAAGTATTGAGGTGGAGAGATGAAAACGACGATAGCATTAGTAGGCAATCCCAACAGCGGAAAAACCACTTTGTTCAATGTATTGGCCGGCGCCAACCAATATGTTGGAAATTGGCCCGGCGTAACTGTGGAGAAGAAGGTGGGGAAATACAAAAAGGACGAATCTGTGGTAATCACGGATCTTCCCGGAATCTATTCCCTGTCACCCTACAGCCCGGAAGAAGTGGTGGCAAGAAATTATCTCATGGAAGACAGACCTGATGGAATTTTGAACATCGTTGACGGTTCCAATCTTGAGCGAAATCTTTACCTCACCACACAACTGATGGAAATGGGAATTCCTGTAGTGGTAGCAATCAACAGGATGGATGTAGTTCGAAAAAGAGGCGACAAAATCTCTGCAAAGGGGATTTCCAAAAAGCTGGGTTGTCCCGTTGTTGAGATTTCCGCTTTGAAGGAAGAAGGCATCACGGAGGCCATGGAGCTTGTAATTGGGGAAGCGCGAGAAGAGAAAGAGACTCTTCCCAGACATATTTTTTCGGGAAGAACAGAGCATGCCTTGGCGCACATTGAAGAGGCGGTTCTCCATCATCTTCCTGAGACACGACAGCGATGGTATGCCATTAAGCTGTTTGAACGAGACGAAAAGGTGATAGACGAAATTGCACCATCCAAGGAAGTTGCGGCGCATATTGAAGGTGATATTCTAAGGTGCGAGAAGGAGATGGATGATGACAGTGAGAGCATCATCACCAACGAAAGATACGACTATATCGCAACCCTTCTGGAAGGATGCTATGAGAGAGCTCAACGAAAGAAGGGGACTGTCACAGATAAAATCGATCGGATTTTGACCAATCGATGGGCGGCTCTTCCCATATTTGGACTGGTGATGTTTGCGGTATATTACATCTCCGTGACAACGGTAGGTACATTTGTGACTGACTGGGCAAACGACGGTGTCTTCGGTGAAGGATGGTCCATGTTCGGGCTGGCCATACCGGGAATTCCCGCGCTGGTGGAGAGCGGTCTCAATGCAATTCACGGGGCGGCGTGGCTTCAGGATCTCATTCTCAACGGCATTATTGCAGGAGTGGGAGCTGTGTTGGGATTTGTTCCTCAATTGCTTGTTCTCTTCGCGTTTCTCAGTTTCTTGGAGTACTGCGGATACATGTCTAGGGTTGCGTTCATTTTGGATAGAGTGTTTCGAAGGTTCGGCCTTTCGGGAAAATCATTCATACCCCTGTTGATTGGAACGGGTTGTGGGATACCGGGAATTATGGCATCCAGAACCATAGAGAACGAAAAAGATAGAAAGATGACGATTATTACCACGACTTTCATCCCTTGTGGGGCGAAGCTGCCGATTATTGCATTGATTGCCGGCGCATTCTTTGGAGGGGCGTGGTGGGTTGCTCCCAGTGCATATTTTCTGGGAATCGCAGCCATTATGGCTTCGGGAATCATACTGAAAAAGAGTAGAGGCTTCAGGGGAGATGCTTCCACATTTCTCATGGAACTTCCGGAGTATCACATGCCTTCCGCCCGCGTGGTTCTAAGATCCATGTGGGACAGAGGATGGTCCTTTATTAAAAAGGCCGGGACAGTGATTCTCCTGGCGACGATTGTCATTTGGTTCACCTCCAACTACGGTTGGAAGGATGGGGTGATTACTTCGGTAGCCATGGAAGACAGCATTTTGGCAGCTATGGGGAACCTCATTGCACCAATCTTTGCACCCCTGGGCTGGGGAGATTGGAAGGCAACGGTTGCGACTATTACAGGCTTAATTGCAAAGGAAAACGTAGTCAGCACCTTCGGCGTTCTATATGGCGGAGTGGTTGGGTTTACTGCCCTTTCGGCATATTCCTTCCTAGTGTTTAATCTTCTCTGTGCCCCTTGCTTTGCCGCAGTGGGAGCCATTCGGAAGGAAATGAATGACTGGAAGTGGACGCTCTTTGCCGTTGCATATCAAACGATGTTCGCCTATGGCGTGGCATTGATGATTTATCAATTTGGAAAGTTCATCAGCACGGGCGGATTTACAGTAGGTACCGGATTTGCCGTTATCGCATTGATTGCCTTTGTTTACCTCTTGGTTCGGAAGGAAAGGTGTCCCGGCAGAAAGGAAGAGAAATGTTACAGTTATTAACGGCCCATTGGGGGACAATTTTGGCAGGGGGAATTCTTCTCATCATCGTTGCTTTGATTATTGTGAAGATGATCAAGGATCGAAGAGAAGGGAAGTCTTCCTGCGGATGTAATACGGGTTGTGCAGGCTGTCCCAATACGGCTTGTAGCAGTTGGAAGAAGAATATTCCCAATCCGAAAGATGTGTAGTATAATACCTCCATGGAGAAACGGAGGAAGATATGCTGACATTAGAAAAATTTGAAGAGGCGGTGGAAATCGTCCATAAAGTCACACAGGAAACCAAGTGCATCTACAGCACCTACTTCAGTGCGCAAACGGGAAACAAGGTTTACTTCAAGCCGGAAAATATGCAACTGACCGGAGCATACAAGCTGCGTGGCGCATATTATAAAATCAGTACGTTGACGGAAGAAGAGCGAAGCAGAGGCTTGATTACGGCATCCGCGGGAAACCATGCCCAAGGCGTTGCCTATGCCGCAAAGGCATACGGCATATCCGCCATTATCGTGATGCCTCTAACCACGCCTTTGATCAAGGTGAATCGAACCAGAGAATATGGGGCAGAAGTTCTTCTGCACGGAGACGATTACGATGCGGCCTGTGCAAGGGCATACCAGCTGGCAGAGGAAAAGGGGTATACCTTCGTACATCCCTTTGACGACTTCGATATTGCCACCGGGCAGGGAACCATTGCCATGGAAATCATTCAGGAATTCCCTACGGTGGATTACATCTTGGTGCCCATTGGTGGCGGTGGTTTGGCTACAGGGGTTTCCACCTTGGCTAAGCTATTGAACCCCAAGATCAAGGTCATCGGTGTGGAGCCGGCAGGAGCTGCCTGTGTAAAGGCATCTTTGGAGAAAAAGGAGATTGTGTCTCTTCCCGAAATCAACACCATTGCCGACGGTACGGCGGTAAAGACGCCGGGAGAAAAAATCTTCCCTTACTTGTCGGAGAACTTGGACAAGGTAATTACGGTGGAAGACGAAGAATTGATTGTAGCCTTTTTGGATATGGTGGAGAATCACAAGATGGTGGTGGAGAACTCGGGTCTTCTCACTGTGGCAGCATTGAATCAGATTCCGGGAGAAAACAAGAAGGTGGTATCCATCCTCAGCGGAGGAAACATGGATGTGATCACCATGTCCTATGTGGTTCAAATGGGACTCATCGCCCGAGACAGAGTGTTTACGGTGGCGGTACTGCTTCCGGATAAGCCGGGAGAATTGGCCCGTGTATCGGCGATTCTTGCAGAAATGTCCGGAAATGTCATTGAGCTGGAACACAATCAATTTGCCACGCCAAACCGAAATGCGGCGGTTGAATTGCGAATCACCCTAGAGGCCTTTGGGACGACGCACAAGCAGCAGATACTGGATAAGTTAAAGGATGAGGGGTATCGACCCAGAGTCTACAGTCCCTTCTTGGATAATGCATGTGAAATAATTTGAACATAAATGGGAAAAACCCGGAGCCTGGGTAGAGGGCTCCGGGTTTTTCTGTAAGCTTAACCCGCGGGCAATTAAATTGCCGGATAGTGTGGATATTTCTTTGTGATTGCAGTAATACCTGACAGGAGGCGCAAGGTATCCTTGGATTCTCCGTATATCATCTTCATTTCTTTTTTCCCTAGGTATTCAGCCATTACATTAATATTTCTCATGTCCTTGTCCTCCTTATTTATTACCGGATGTTTTCTTTGCCTCTATATAGAGCAAGGTCCGTGCCAACATGTAAATAAACAAAAAACAGAGAAATTCGGGGTTTCCCCCCCTCAAAACCATGAAAATAGAATCGATATCGACGCATAAGCGAATTATTAGAATTGAAATCGAATCAAATGTGTTGACGGGAAAGACGCCATGAAATACAATGAAGCCGTGGGTATTGTATGTAAAGAGGAATACAGATATGGGAAAGAAGTTGCAGGACACCTTCGGACTATCCAGAGTGATTGAGCCGAAGCACAGCGTGCCGGTAACGGCATGGAAAATCGACAACTCCATGGAGATCAACTCCGGGGAATGCTTGGTCAACTTAAAGATTATCCATCTGGAGAGGGATAGCTTCCAACAATTCTGCAGTGATGCGGGCTTTGACGAAAGCAAGATTCGGGCGAAGATTTTGGATATTGCCAATCGACGCGGAAAGCTGCATAACCCCTTTACGGACAGCGGCGGGATGTTCTTCGGCACCATTGAAAAGATGGGAGAGGACTTTGCCCGCACTTGTGAATACAAGGAAGGGGACGATATTCTTGGCTTGGTAACCATCACGGCTCTTCCCATGAAGCTATCTCGAATCACAAAAATCGACTATCACTATGGGGAGGTAGAAGTGGAAGGCCAATGTGTGATCTTCCCAGATTCCCCCATATCGCAACCTTGGCCGGACTTGGAATTAAACTACACCATGGCTGCTCTGGATGAGGCGGGAGCTCTTTTTGCCATTCACAGAATGGCCAAGAAGGGGAACCGATACCTAATCATCGGTAAGGATATCGTCAGCACCTTGGTTTACGGGGAGTGCATCCGCAGAGCATTGGGCAAGGACTGCAACATTTTGACCATCTTGGATGTGGATGCGGTGGGAGAGTTGAGCCGAGAAGAAGTGGAAAGCGTTCTCATGGACACGGTGGATCAGGTCTTTATCAGAGACGTTTCCAATCCCATTTTGATCTACGATGAAATCATGGAAATGGATTTGGGACCGGTAGACTTCACCATAGAAAGCGAGGACATGCGCGGTGCCGATGTGTTGGGAGTCTTGCTTACCAGGCACAAGGGCGGGGTGTATTTCACCTCTGTGAAGAACAACTATACCCAGACGGTCCTCATTGCGGAAAGCATGGGGAAGGAATTGGATACTTACTCTGTGGATCAATATGACGCCGCCTATCAGTCCTTCACCGTTTCTCTTTTGAAAGGGATGAAGGATAAGCTGACGGCGGTCAATAAAATATACGAAAGACTGGGCAGCGGCCAGAGGTTGGTGGAGAAGAAGCTGAACATTCATTCCGCGGAAAAAGCAGGCAAGATAGAGGACTTCATATATGCCAGTCCCGTAACAGAGGCCTTGCTTCGGGAAACCATTAACATTGCGGACTTCGATTGCAATGTAATCATCCAAGGGGAAACGGGAGTGGGTAAGGAGAAGATTTTGGAGGTGATTCACAAGAACAGTTCCAGAAATGCGGAAGCCTGCATCAAGATCAACTGTGCCACCATACCGGAAAATCTGGCGGAGTCGGAGTTCTTTGGCTATGAAGAGGGTGCATTCACCGGGGCAAAATCCGCCGGCAAGAAGGGGTATTTTGAACTGGCCAACAAGGGAATTCTCTTTCTCGACGAAATCGGGCAGCTCCCCATGGCCATGCAGAGCAAGCTACTTCGAGTGCTCCAGGAGAACCGTTTCTATAAGGTGGGCGGAACCAAGCCCATCGACGTGGATGTGCGCGTCATATGTGCCAACAATATATCCTTGCGAAAACTGGTGGAGGAAGGGCGCTTCCGGGAAGATTTGTACTATCGATTGAACATCTGTACCATACAAGTGCCATCTCTGTCGGAGCGGCCGGAAGATGTGGTGGTTCTAGCAAACAGTTTCACGGAGAAATACTGCAGGCAGTATGGTGTGGACAAGGAATTGGAAGCGGAGGCGGCATTGTTTTTGGCAGAGCATCACTGGCAGGGGAATGTGCGAGAGCTGGAAAACCTAGTCCACCGGGCAGTGATCAATGTGAAAAATCACCTGATTACAGTGCGGGATCTGGAAACCATTCTCTCCGACCGGCTCTTTAACGAGTTGGTCATCGACGTGCGGAAGGATATGCGCAGTGAAGGCAAACTGGATTTCAATGAAATTATAGCCAAGCAGGAGGAAACCCTCATCCGCTATGCCATGCAGAAGGGCGGCAGTACCAGAAAGGCGGCGGAGCTGCTCAATATGACCCAAGCGCAGCTCATGCGTAAGAAGCAGAAGTATGGGATTTGATGATAGATAGTGTAAAATAGTTGTGGAGTTTTAAAAAATAAAATAGAGATCGATTCCAACGTGATAAAATAGTTTAACCAACAAACAAATACACGAAAGGATGATCTCTATGGAAATAAGTATACAACAAATCGTGAACAACCTGGTAAAAAATATTTTGGAAAAAGCATACTCGGGTGGAATCAATGATGTTGACAGCCTTGCTTCAGATATTTTGAATGACTGTAAACATGCTGCAACAGCCACCATTGAAGCAATCTGCACGGATATGAATCGACAGATGCGAGAGGATAAAGCAGGACGAAAAGAACGAGGTTTGGTTTTAAAAGAAAAAGAACGCCCAAGAGAGCTCTTGACAGAGCTGGGGCGGCTAGATCTAGCACGCGACTACTACTATGACAAACGTAATGCCAGGTATGTTTCCCTTCTGGATGAAGCCATTGGAATCCGTCCATATGAGCGAATAGGAGATGAACTGAGTGCGAAGATGGTTGGGCTAGCAACGGAGATTTCCTATGCAAAAAGTGCCGAGATAGCCGGTGGCGGACTGGTAAGTAGGCAGGCAGTGAAGAACCAAATTCAAAAGATAGACACCCTTGAAATGGTGCCCAAAACCGAGACTAAAAAAGAAGTAACCGAGCTACATATCTATGCAGACGAAGACCATGTTCACATGCAAAAACCCGGAAAACAGAAGGGGAAAAGCAGTAAAATCGTGCCACTAATTACTGTAACGGAGGGGATAAGCAAGGAGGGCCTAGGCCGTAACAGAACCATTGGAACCATGTATTTTGTAGATGAAAAGTTCGATACAAAGAATCTATGGAAGAGTACAGAAGGCTATCTTGCGCAAACCTATGATCTGAGGAAAGTAGAAAAGATATTCGTACATGGAGATGGTGCGAAATGGATTCAAAAGGGTCTTGAAAATTTCCCTCAAGCTGTCCACGTAATGGATGGGTATCATCTAGAAAAAAGACTAAGAGGAATCGCAACGAAATTCCCCGGGAGAAATGTGGCATTTCGACTCACAAAGGCCATTAAAAGCAAAGACCGGAAGCGTGCGGACGAAATACTGCATGGGCTATACGGAGTAGCAGAAAACGAACGTGAAAGAAAAAGCATCACCGATTTTGGTACATACCTGATGGGGAACTGGGAAAGAATAGTAAACCGAAAAACGCTTAACATACCCGGAAGCTGCACAGAGGCACAGGTCAGCCACGTTTTATCACAGAGATTTAGCAGAGACCCTCTTGGATGGAGCAAAGAAGGCCTTGGAAAGTTAACGAAACTACGAGTGTATATTAAGAATGGCGGAGAGATAAAGGCGTCAGATTTCAAGAGGAAACAGGATGACACGTACAACGAATATGCAGATGAAATACTCAAAGAAGCCATATCGGGCGCAACGAACTGGACAATATTTGATGGGGAGCCATTCGTATTTGACAGAGCCAGCGGAACGCAAACTCTTCTGCATGGAATAGGTACTACTAAAAATATACTTTGGAGTTGATGTCAATCAAAAACTCCACAACAACTTGACACCGTCTTGATGATATAGCCTTTTGCATGTTGACAGGTTTTGTTGTATGATGGGAAGATGAAAAAAGCACTGAAGTATGCGTTTATACAAGACATCCCCGTAATGTTGGGATACATAGTGATGGGGATTGCCTTCGGCTTGATGATACAGGAAATCGGATATAATTTTGTCTGGGCCTTTGTGATCAGTGCAGTTGTCTATGCGGGAACCATGCAGTTCGTATTGGTGAGCATTTTGTCGGGAGGAATGAACATCCTGGCAGTGGTCGCCATTACCCTATCCATAAACAGCAGGCATATTTTTTACGGACTGTCCTTTATTGAACGGTTTAAGGAGATGGGCAAGGCCTATCCCTATATGATATATACGTTGACGGATGAAACCTACGCCCTCCTCTGCGGAACGGAGATACCACCCCATTTGGATAAGAAGAAGACGACTTTTTTCATCTCCCTTCTAAATCAATGTTGGTGGGTTTTAGGGTCTACCTTGGGCGCCTTGGCCGGTCAACTGATACAGTTTAATACTACCGGGGTGGACTTTGCCATGACCGCGCTGTTCGTCGTCTTGGCGGTAGAACAGTGGCTCTCCGCGAAATCCCATATTCCAGCCATCATTGGATTGGTGTGTGGTATCGTGGCGGTGATCGTATTAGGTCCTGAAAACTTCATCATACCTGCACTGTTGGTAGCCGTCGTTCTGCTTTTGGTTCTTCAGGGAAGGAGTGAAAGGGAATGACTTTGAGTTATACGGAGTCCATACTCATCATTGCCGTTGTGGCAGGGGTCACATTCTTTACCAGGCTGGTGCCCTTTGCCCTCTTCGGAAGAACGGATGAACCCCCCAGAATCGTCAAGCGGTTAGGGGAGATCCTACCTCCGGCAGTCATAGGGATTCTAGTGGTATACTGTCTGCGGAATATCCGATTTACCGGTTTGGGGAGCCTGGCGGAACTGGGAACCTTTCTTCCTCCATTCTTGGCCATCGGCGTGGTGATACTGCTTCACCTGTGGAAGAGAAACAATCTTCTCAGCATCGGCGGCGGGACGATTTTTTACATGATATTGGTACAACTTGTTTTTGTTTAGATGAAAGGAAAATAACATGAAACGATTTTCCTCCCTATGGATCGCACTGATACTGATTTGCGCCATATTGATTCCTGCTCCCGTGTCGGCTGTGGATAAGCCACCGGCGGACCAGGTCTCCATCCTCTTCACCAACGATATGCACTCCAACATTCAGCCCTTTTCCTACACGGGAAACGGAGGCTTTGCAAGGTTGAAAACAGCAATAGATCTCACAAACAGAGACTACCCCGGCTCCTTCGTTTTTGATGCGGGGGACTTTTCCATGGGAACACCTTATCAAACGATTTTTACCACGGAGGCACCGGAGCTTGTCCTTATGGGCCAGATGGGCTACGACGCGGTAACCTTGGGAAACCATGAGTTCGATTACAAAGCAGCCGGCTTAACAGCCATGCTCAATCGTGCCGCCGGAAAGGATATGCCCCCGTTGGTACAGGCAAATATAGATTGGAAGGCAACGCTAGCCAATGAAGAACAAAAGGGAGACGGTGCGGCCCTTCGTGCTGCCATGACGAAATACGGCGTTTCTGACTACACCATTGTAGAGAAAAAGGGTGTGCGTGTTGCCGTCTTTGGAATCATGGGGGAAGAGTCCATCTCCAATGCACCGGAAAGCGGTGTGACTTGGAAGGACGGTACGGAAAGAGCCAAGGAAATCGTTGCGGAAATTCAGCGAAACGGGGATGCGGACATGATAGTCTGCCTCTCCCACAGCGGCCTTGAGGAATCCGGCGACGAGGGAGAAGATGTAGAACTTGCCAAAGCAGTACCGGAAATCGATTTGATTATCAGCGGACACAGCCATACGGTTATGGAGGAGCCCTTGCTGCAGGGAGATACGGTCATCGTTTCTGCCGGTGAATACACCAAAACCTTGGGTCATGTAGTGATGAAAAAGGATGGAGATCGGTACAAGGTGGAAAAATTTCAGGCAATTCCCATTGGTGCGGATGTACCTGCCAGTGGCGCCATTCAAAAAGCTGCCGATGGATATCTTCCCATAATAGACGACAGATATTTCTCCAAGTACGGCTATTCCTACGGAAGCGTTCTGGCATCCTCCGACTATGCCTTTAAGGAATTTGAGTTCTTTGGGAAGGAACAGGGGGAGGAGCCTCTGGGCAATCTCATTACTGACTCCTATATCTATGCAGTGAAGCAGGCGGAGGGTGACAAATACGAAAGAGTCGATGTTGCCGTAGTTCCCGCCGGTGTCATCCGCTCCACCTTTGGAAAGGGGAACATCACGACAGCGGATGTATTTAATGTTAGCTCATTGGGCATCGGTCCCGATGGAATACCGGGTTATCCCTTGGTGAGCATCTATCTTACCGGGAAGGAAATCAAGGCCATGGCAGAAGTGGATGCCACGGTTTCTCCAAAGATGCCGGAGGCTAGACTGTACTTCAGCGGCTTAGAATATGCCTTTAACGATCGTCGCCTCTTCCTCAACAGAGCCATCGATATGAAGTTGGTGCGAGAAGACGGAACGACGGAGAAATTAAAGAACGACCAATTGTACCGAGTGGTGGGTGGATTGTACTCCACGCAGATGTTGGGAACCGTTGAGGAAGCATCAAAGGGCTTTCTTCCCATAACCCCCAAAGATAAGGACGGGGAACCCATTAAAGATTTCGAAGAACATATCATATATGGAAGTCGAGGAGAGGTGAAGGAGTGGTATGCGTTGGCCAGCTACATCGATGCTTCTCCCAACAACAAACTCCCCGAGGCATACAAGGAGCCCCAGGGCAGAAAGGTGAATAAAACGGGATTCAATCCCTATACACTGTTGAAACAGCCTAACAACTTCGGACTCATTGTGGGAGCGGCAGTATTGATTCCCATTGTGATTATTGTCGGTATCGTACTGTGGTTCCGCAAGAGGCGACATGTCAGGCGTGGATACGGACGGAGTATGTTCAAGAAAAAAACCAAGCGTCAAAGCGGAAAGCCTGTATTTAAGGAACGCAGGATTCCTTCCTGGAGGCGACGAAACAAGGGCGGGCGCCGCAGGTTCTAGGGCAAGTCAACCCGATTCAGTGTTCCGCCTTCCATCCAGCTCTTCAGGTTATCGGCACAAAGGGTGCAGATGATGTCTCTGGATTCGGAGGGGCACCATGCGTTATGGGGTGTGATAAAACAATTGTCCATTCCAAAGAAGGGACTGCCCTTTACGGGAGGTTCCTGGGATAGTACATCAGTCGCAAAATAGGATATCTTGCCGGACTTCAAAGCCTCTGCCAAATCCGCCTCGTTTATGAGGGAGCCTCTGGCGGTATTGATCAGACAGGCACCGTCTTTCATTTGAGAGATGGTGTCTTTTCTGATGAAGTTGACGGTTTCCGGTGTAGCGGGGATGTGGAGGGAAACGAAGTCGGAGGACAGGGCTGCTTCCGGGTCTCGACTGTAGATGTTGATCTTCATGCCGAAGGCCTCCCCAATGGCGGCAACTCTCTTCCCGATATTTCCATAGCCCACTATGCCCAAGGATTTCCCCATGAGAAGGTGGAGAGGTTTCTTCCAATAACAGAAGCCCTTTTCCTCATCCCATCTTCCTTGGTGCACATCGGCATTATGGATGCCCACGTGGTTTGTGGTTTCTAAAATCAAAGCGAAGGTATGCTGTGCTACGGCGTCGGTGGCATAGCCGGGAATGTTGGTACAGGCGATACCTCTCTCCTTAGCCGCTTCTATATCTATGTTATCCGTCCCTGTTGCGGTGACGCAGAGAAACTTTACGGAGGGATGTTCATCCATAATCTTCCCGGTCATGGCCAACTTGCTGAAGTAAACGGCTTCCGCATCGCCGATGCGAGAAGATACTTCTTCGGGGGTGCTTCTTGGGTAGACCGTCAGGTCGCCGAGCGCTTCTAATTTCTCCCAACTGAGATCGCCGGGGTTGACGGTTTCCGATTCTAAAATTACTATCTTCATTGCAGTTCCTCCTAAAAATATGTCTAGAAGGTATTCTACCCCATATGGAGCCGTTCGTCCAGTAGATGTCCGATAGCAGGACGGTGTCAAGTTGTTGTGGAGTTTTTGATTGACATCAACTCCAAAGTATATTTTTAGTAGTACCTATTCCATGCAGAAGAGTTTGCGTTCCGCTGGCTCTGTCAAATACGAATGGCTCCCCATCAAATATTGTCCAGTTCGTTGCGCCCGATATGGCTTCTTTGAGTATTTCATCTGCATATTCGTTGTACGTGTCATCCTGTTTCCTCTTGAAATCTGACGCCTTTATCTCTCCGCCATTCTTAATATACACTCGTAGTTTCGTTAACTTTCCAAGGCCTTCTTTGCTCCATCCAAGAGGGTCTCTGCTAAATCTCTGTGATAAAACGTGGCTGACCTGTGCCTCTGTGCAGCTTCCGGGTATGTTAAGCGTTTTTCGGTTTACTATTCTTTCCCAGTTCCCCATCAGGTATGTACCAAAATCGGTGATGCTTTTTCTTTCACGTTCGTTTTCTGCTACTCCGTATAGCCCATGCAGTATTTCGTCCGCACGCTTCCGGTCTTTGCTTTTAATGGCCTTTGTGAGTCGAAATGCCACATTTCTCCCGGGGAATTTCGTTGCGATTCCTCTTAGTCTTTTTTCTAGATGATACCCATCCATTACGTGGACAGCTTGAGGGAAATTTTCAAGACCCTTTTGAATCCATTTCGCACCATCTCCATGTACGAATATCTTTTCTACTTTCCTCAGATCATAGGTTTGCGCAAGATAGCCTTCTGTACTCTTCCATAGATTCTTTGTATCGAACTTTTCATCTACAAAATACATGGTTCCAATGGTTCTGTTACGGCCTAGGCCCTCCTTGCTTATCCCCTCCGTTACAGTAATTAGTGGCACGATTTTACTGCTTTTCCCCTTCTGTTTTCCGGGTTTTTGCATGTGAACATGGTCTTCGTCTGCATAGATATGTAGCTCGGTTACTTCTTTTTTAGTCTCGGTTTTGGGCACCATTTCAAGGGTGTCTATCTTTTGAATTTGGTTCTTCACTGCCTGCCTACTTACCAGTCCGCCACCGGCTATCTCGGCACTTTTTGCATAGGAAATCTCCGTTGCTAGCCCAACCATCTTCGCACTCAGTTCATCTCCTATTCGCTCATATGGACGGATTCCAATGGCTTCATCCAGAAGGGAAACATACCTGGCATTACGTTTGTCATAGTAGTAGTCGCGTGCTAGATCTAGCCGCCCCAGCTCTGTCAAGAGCTCTCTTGGGCGTTCTTTTTCTTTTAAAACCAAACCTCGTTCTTTTCGTCCTGCTTTATCCTCTCGCATCTGTCGATTCATATCCGTGCAGATTGCTTCAATGGTGGCTGTTGCAGCATGTTTACAGTCATTCAAAATATCTGAAGCAAGGCTGTCAACATCATTGATTCCACCCGAGTATGCTTTTTCCAAAATATTTTTTACCAGGTTGTTCACGATTTGTTGTATACTTATTTCCATAGAGATCATCCTTTCGTGTATTTGTTTGTTGGTTAAACTATTTTATCACGTTGGAATCGATCTCTATTTTATTTTTTAAAACTCCACAACTATTTTACACTATCCCGATAGCAGTAACGTTGAAATAGACCCCCGCTTGTGCTATACTTCCAAAAGAATATAAGGAGTTTCGCCCTATGAATACCATTATCGCGGCAACGCAGAACAAACACAAGATAGAAGAAATTGATGCCATTACCGGCAAGTTTGGCATGAAGGTGATTTCCAGAGATGAAGCGGGAGTTCCTCCCTTTGAAATTGATGAAACGGGAGAGACCTTTGAGGAAAATTCATACATCAAGGCTTCGGAAATCATGAAGCATACGGGGAAGATGACCATCGCCGACGACTCGGGCATCGAGGTAGATTGCTTGAACGGCGCACCGGGAATATATTCGGCACGCTTTGCCGGGATTTCGGGAGACGGGGCCGACAAGGCGAACAATGCAAAGCTAATTGACTTGGTGAAAGATGTTCCTTTTGAAGAGAGGACGGCCAGGTTTGTTTCCGTCATTACCCTGGTGTATCCCGACGGCAGGACGCTTTCCGCAAGGGGAGAAGTGGAAGGGCACGTGATTCTGGAAGAGCGTGGAACCGGAGGTTTTGGCTATGACTCCATCTTCGTACCCTTGGGATATGATATTACCTTTGGAGAGTTCACTTCCGAAGACAAGAACAGAATCAGCCACAGGAGAAATGCACTCCAAAAGTTGCAGGAGCTGTTAAGACGAGAGGAAGAAAAATGAGAGATCGATTGCTGAGGATGCTATCATTGGGCATCAGACAGTTTAAGGATCCCTACTATCAGGGCTTTGCCGCGCAGCTTTCCTTTTACTTCATTTTATCCATCGTTCCCATCGTCATTCTCATCTCCCAGATCTTGGGACACTTTTTTGAAACCAATATTAACGAGGCAATGGGGTGGCTGCTCACCTACATTAAAGGGGATCTGGCAGAAACCATAAAGGATATGCTTTCCTATCGTTCTGCCGGTGCGGTCAATGCCGCCTACGTTTTCATTGCCCTTTGGTCCGCCTCCCGTGCCCAGTTTTCCATGTTGCGACTGACCAACTTTACCTATACCAGGGGAGAGTCCATGGGACAGGGATATTGGAGAGATCGGCTTCGCGCCATGCTCACCATGGGAATTACCATAATAGTTATTATTGTATCCTTAGTTGTGCTGCTCTATGGGGGCAAGATTTTGGAAATGATCACTACAGTTGGAGAGATATGGATCATCCTCCGTTGGCCCATCGCCTTCGCTTTGTACTTTGTGATGATCGGATTCAACTTCTACATGATTCCATCCAAGAGAGTCAAAATAAAAGAAGTAATCCCCGGAACCATATTCGCTTCCTTAGGATTACTCCTCGTTACGCTGGTTTATTCTGTCTACATTGACAGGGTGGCCAACTATGACCTTTTGTACAGTTCCTTGGCCAATGTAGTAGCCCTGTTGTTTTGGTTTTATTTCCTGGCTTGGGTTATCGGCTTGGGTGTCATCGTCAACAGAGTTTGGATGGACACCGACACCAAGGGGTATTACCGAGAAATTACTTGATTACGCGTACCCGTAAAATTCCCTCTACCTTCAATGCATATTTCAAATCATCGTAGCTTGCATCTCCGTCGATATCCATCAGGGTGCAGGCGTATTCGCCTTTACTTTTATTTGTAAGGTCTCGAATGTTGATGTTCAAATCGGCCATGATACCGGTGATCTTCCCCAGCATGGCGGGTATATTTCTGTTGAGGATGCAGACTCTGGAATTGGCTTCACTGTTTAATGCACCTAAGGAGCAGGAAGGATAGTTGACGGAGTTGGTGATGTTTCCGTTTTCGATGTAGTCCATCAGCTGCTCTGCTGCCATTGTGGCACAGTTGTCTTCAGCTTCTTCCGTGGAAGCACCCAAATGAGGGGTGGCTATGACGCCCTTGGTACCCTGCACTTTGTCGTTGGGGAAGTCCGTCACATAATGCTTCAGCTTGCCCGTGCTGAGGGCATAGAGGAGGGCATCGTCGTTGACCAGAGTGTCTCTGGAGAAGTTCAACAATACGGCACCGTCCTTCATCTGTGCCAGACGGCGGCTGTCAATCATTCCCTTTGTGTCTTCGTTGACAGGAACGTGGATGGTTAAGTAATCGCACTTGGGAAGAAGATCCGCCAAGTCTTTAATTACGGGGATGGTGTTGGAAAGATTATGGGCAGCTTGCAGGGTAATGAAGGGGTCGTAGCCTACGACGTTCATGTTTAAACTCTGCGCCGCATTGGCGACCATTACGCCGATGGCACCCAGTCCAATGACACCCAGTGTTTTGCCCTGAATCTCGTTGCCGGCAAATTTGCCCTTTCCCTTTTCCACCAAGGGCTGCACGTTTTCGTTGAGAGTGCTGCACCAGTCCATGGCAGTGGGGATATTTCGTGCGGAAAGAAGCATGCCCACGATGACCAATTCCTTCACCGCATTGGCATTGGCACCGGGCGTATTAAATACGACGATGCCTTCCTCGGCATATCTTTGCACGGGGATGTTATTGTATCCTGCACCGGCTCTTGCGATGGCTCGAAGATCGGGTCCGAAGGTCATCTTGTGCATGTCTGCACTTCGCACGATGATGGCATCGGCTTCTTCCGGATTCTCTACCATGGTGTAGTCGTCGCTGAATCTGGAAAGCCCTACAGGGGATATTTTGTTTAACGTTGCAATTTTGTACATGTCTTCACCTCATATTTCTTGATTTACAGGCCAATTATATCACTTTACCCAAAACACGTAAAGTGATATAATATCTGTTTGAAACAGTACTTTTTATAAGGGAGGGAAAACTTTTGAAATACGATCGAGCATATAATTTTTCTGCAGGGCCATCCATGCTTCCTCTGGAGGTCATTGAGGATGCGGCAGAAAACCTGCCAAATTACAAGGGATGCGGTGAATCCGTCATGGAGATGAGCCATCGCTCCAAGGCATTTACAGAGATATTGGAAACAGCGGAAAAAAACTATAGAACGCTGCTGAACATACCGGACAACTACAAAGTTCTCTTCCTCCAAGGGGGAGCAACGCTGCAGTTTGCCATGGTTCCTTTGAACCTTTTGACCAAGTCCGGAAAGGCCGACTATATCATCAACGGTTCCTGGGGTAAGAAAGCGGCAAAGGAAGCGGAAAAGTTTGGAGATATTAAGGTTGTTGCCTCCTCCGAAGGGGATAACTACACATTTGTTCCCCAGGTGGAGAGAAGTGAATTTAGAGAAGATGCGGACTATGTGCACATCACCTACAACGAGACCATCCATGGCAACCATTTTTCTCAGCCTCCGGAAACGGGAGACATTCCTCTTGTTGCCGATATGTCCTCGTGCATCCTTTCAGAAGAAATTGATGTTTCCAAGTTTGCATTAATCTATGTAGGGGCACAGAAGAACGTAGGACCTGCAGGGGTAACCATTGTCATCATTCGTGAAGACCTGTTGGGCGGCGCAAAGAAAGATTGTCCGGCCTACTTGGATTATCAGCTTCATGCGGACAACGACTCCACTTACAATACACCGCCTTGCTTCGGCATCTACATCGCCGGAGAAGTGTTCAAGAGAATCGTGGACATGGGTGGCATTTCAGCCATGCATGAACAGGATGTTCAAAAGGCCAACAAGCTGTATGAGTATATCGACAGCAGTTCTCTGTACAAGGCACCCGTAAAGAAAGAGGATCGTTCCCTGATGAACGTGGTGTTCGTCACAGGGGATACGGACCTGGATAAGAAGTTTGTAGCGGAAGCCAAGGCGCAGAATTTACACAACTTAGGCGGTCACCGTTCCATCGGCGGCATGAGAGCCAGCATTTACAATGCTATGCCTCTGGAAGGTATCGACGCCTTAATTGCATTTATGAAGAAGTTTGAGGAAGAAAACAAGTGAAATATTTGATAGTAGTACCTGATGGCGCCGGCGATGATCCCATGGCGGAGCTGGAGGGCAAAACACCATTAGAAGTATCGGACATTCCCTGCATCAATGCGCTTGCATCCAAGGGAGAAGTAGGCATGGTGAAGACCATACCTGACGGCGTGGCACCGGGAAGCGATGCCGCCAATCTCTCGGTTATGGGCTATGATCCTGCCATCTATTTAACGGGAAGATCCCCCTTGGAGGCTGCCAGCATCGGTGTGGAAATGTCAGAAACCGATGTTGCCTTCCGAACCAATATTGTGACCTTGTCAGGGGAGGGTCCCTTTGAAGAATTGATCATTGAAGATCACAGTTCCGGGGATATCTCTACGGAAGAAGCGGCACAGTTGATGGAAGCGGTGCAGGAAGCCTTCGGAAACGATGAGGTGGAGTTTCATACGGGAGTCAGTTATCGTCACTGCATGATTCACCACGGAGGGACTACGGATTACGACTTTACACCTCCCCACGATCAGCTGGGCAAACCGGCAGGACCCTATCTTCCCAAGGGAGAGAATGGTAAGTGGATTGCCCATATGATGAAGAAGAGCTACGAGATTCTAAAGGATCATCCTGTGAACAAGGCGAGAATAGAAAAAGGTCTCAACCCCGGAAATGCCATTTGGATTTGGGGACAGGGGACCAAACCTGCCCTTACCTCTTTTTACGACAAGTACGGAATCACCGGTTCTGCCATTTCGGCTGTAGACCTGATCAAGGGAATCGCCATCTGTGCAGGCTTGGATTCCGTGGACGTAGAAGGTGCCACAGGCACCCTACACACAAACTTTAAGGGCAAGGCCGATGCCACCATCAAGGAGTTCCAAGATGGAAAGGACTTCGTCTATGTTCACTTAGAAGGGCCCGATGAGTGCTCTCATCAAGCGGACTTAGAAGGAAAGATTTCCTGTCTTCACGACATCGACCAGAAGGTGGTAAAACCGGTTTGGGAAGCCTTGAAGGAAATGGGAGAAGATTTTCGAATCTTGGTCGTTCCTGACCATCGTACACCCATAGCCATCAGGACCCATTCCGCAGATCCTGTACCCTTTGTACTGTACAGGAGCAATGAGGAAAGGTCTCCTGATACCAGCAGGCAGTTCAATGAAAAATCCGGAGCACAAGGGAAGTACTTTGACGGAGGGTTTGCATTAGCGGATTACTTTTTCGGGGGTTAGAATGAGAAAAATCTTTGTAGCGATATTGTTGACTGTCATTCTGTTGATTGCCGGTGCCGCTCCTGTTTTTGCCGTGGACAAAGATCCGGTAATAATGGGCGAAGCGGCACTTCTTTTAGATGCTAAAACGGGAAAGGTTTTGTTTGAGAAGAACAGCACCAAGCAGATTCCGCCCGCAAGCCTGACGAAGATCGTCACCTGTATTTTGGTTTTGGAAAACCTGGAAATGGATCAAAAGGTGACAATCCCGGCGGAAGCCACCGGCTTTCAGGGCAATAACATCAACTTGGTGGAGGGGGAAGTTCTCACGGTGGAACAGTTGATCAATGCCACCATGGTGTATTCTGCCAACGATGCGGCGGTGGCTTTGGCCATTGAAGTGTCGGGAAGTGAGGCAGAGTTCGTCAAGCTGATGAACCAACGAGTCAAGTCTTGGGGTGCAACCCATACCAACTTCCTCAACAGTAACGGCTTTACAGAAAGCACAAAGCACACCAGTACGGCACAGGACTTGGCAATTATCACCGAGGAAGCCTTGAAGAACAAGACCTTCCGTGAATTGGTGGGAAAGAAAAGCTATACGCTTCCTGCCACCAATAAGAGTGGGGAACGCAAGCTGACCAGCACCAATCGCCTGCTCTTCGACGAGAAATCCAAAATCGTGGTCAACGGCAAAGAGAGAACGCCTAAGTATGAAGGTGCCTTCGGCATCAAGACGGGAATGATGCTCTCCTCCGGATACTGTCTCATTGGAGGGGCAAAGCGGGATGATACGGAAATCATCGCCATTGTACTGCGAGACAAAAAGGAAATCGATCGCTTCACCGATGCCATCACTTTGATGGACTTCGGTTTCAAGAATTATCACACCTATGAAATCATGGCTCCCGGGACGGAAACGGGGAAAGTCAAGGTGAAGTATGGGAGCAAGACCCGCGTTAAGACAAAAGTAGAAAACGGAGCCTATGTGACCCTCCCCACGGAGGGTTTGGACAGCTTGGCAGACAGTAAAATCGTCCTGCAAAAGGATATTAAGGCACCCATTAAGAAGGGCACCAAGGTAGGCGTAGTAGAGATTTATGAAGGTGAAGAAAAGGTAGACACGGCGGATATTACCATTACGGAAACCGTGAAGAAGGGTGGCCCTTGGACAGCCATCTACATATCCGACTTAACGGCATATCTTGTCTTTGCTTTCATTGGGTTGTTGATTCTCAGCCTTATTCTTCTCAAGATCCGCAAGCGAAAGCTGATGAAAAAGCGAGAAGCCCAACGCCTTAGAAAGCGACAGCAAAAGGCCAGAGAAATCGCCGCCATGCGGGAAGAAAAGAGAAGGAGAGACTGGCCCTACTAACTATGTTTGATATGCAAGAAAACCTAAAAAAACTCCCGGATACACCGGGAGTTTATATCCATAAGGACAAGCTGGGGCAGGTAATCTATGTAGGAAAGGCGGTTTCCCTTAGAAATCGAGTGCGCCAGTATTTTCAGTCGTCCAAAAATATGGACCCCAAGGTGAAGGCCATGGTCAGCCATATTGCAGAGTTTGAGTACATTACCTGCGGCAGCGAGATGGAAGCGTTCATTTTGGAAAACAACTTGATCAAGCAGTATCGTCCCAAATACAACATTCTTCTTCGGGACGACAAAACCTACCCCTACATCAAGGTGACAACAGGGGAAACTTGGCCACGCATCCTCAAGACCCGCATTGTTGCCAAGGATAAGGATAAGTACTTCGGTCCCTACTCCGACGCAGGCGCCGTCAATCAGATGATTGACTTCCTCAACAACATCTATACCTTGAAGCGGTGCTCTGCCAAGAGTTTTCCCAAGGGATTCCGCCCTTGTCTCAACTATCACATCGGCCAATGTGACGGAATCTGCACGGGAGAGGTGGACCATGATGCCTATATGGAGAAGATCCGTTGGGCCATGGACTATCTCAAGGGAAACAGAAAGAAAATCACCGACTATTTGGAAGAGAAGATGAAGGAAGCCTCTGAAAAAATGGAGTATGAAGAGGCGAGCAAATATCGGGACTATCTTCTTGCTGCAAAGGCACTTTCGGAAAAACAGCGGGTGGTGCTCAAGCCGGGGATAGATATGGATGTGGTCTTGCCGGCGGGAAAGAATCACGTGGCGCTCTTCTTTGTGCGAGACGGCAAGTTGACGGGGAGGGAGACCTACTCCTTGGAAGCGGACGAAGGTGACAAGAGTCTGGAACAGGTGGCCGCCTTCCTGCGGCAGCATTACGGAGAACAGACTTCCGGACCTTCGGAAATTTTGGTAAAGAGTCTTCCGCCGGAGAGCAAGCTCATCGAAGGCTTTCTCGGTGACCTGTGGGGTCGCAAGGTGGAAATCATTGCCCCGAAAAAAGGAGACAAGAAGGCCCTCATCGACCTAGCCCTAAAGGACGTGGAAGAGATGACCAAGACCATAGCCGATCGGGAGCGCTATAGAGAAGAACGACACAATGCCTTGGGAGAGCAGCTCCACAAGGTTTTGGCGGAGGTTAAGGATCGAGGACCGTATCAGGGTCAGAGTTACCGAGTGGAAGCCTATGATATTTCCAACACCAACGGCGTGGACACGGTGGGCGCCATGGTGGCATTTGTCGGCATGCGACCGGATAAGAAGGCCTATCGGAGATTTAAGGTGAGGACGGTGGAAGGTCCCAACGACTACGGCAGCATGCAGGAAGTGGTTTATCGCCGCATGAAGCGAGCCTTGGAAGGAGACCCGGGGTTCTCTCATCTTCCCGATGCGCTTCTCATAGACGGAGGGAAAGGCCATGCCGCTGCTGTCATGCAGATTTTGGAAGCGCTAAAGGTTGATATTCCCGTTCTGGGCATGGTAAAGGATGACCGCCACAGAACGCGCGGTCTGGTTTACAGAAAGGACGGAGAGTGGGTGGAATACTCCCTCTCGGAATCCCCCTTCCTGTTTCAGTTTATGGGAAGAGTCCAAGAGGAAGTGCATCGCTTTGCCATTGACTATCATCGAGGCGTCCGAGATAAGAAGGCACTCACCTCCGTGCTGGACGAAATCGAGGGCATCGGCCCCGTGAAGAGGAACACCTTGCTGTCACACTTTGGCGGAATAGAAAAAATCCGGGAAGCATCCCGGACACAGTTGGAGGAAGTTCCCGGCATCACGCCAAAGCTGGCGGAGGCCATAAGGAACTATTTTGATAAGGGTTAATCGCCGGACATGTATTTGGAGGACAGGACAATTTCCTGTCCTTTACGGGTTGCCGGCAGGTCGATGATTCGTTGGTTGCGGCTGCCTCGAAAGCGAAGAGATAAATCCCTTTCCGATTGCAGAAAGCGACCGTCTACAAGGATGTCAGAGAGGGAAAGAAGGCTGTCAACGGCTGGGTTTTCCTCGGCCATCTCTTCCAGCTCCTCATAGGTGAAACCGGTGAAAACCACGATGTCCAAATTGTGTTTCTTTACCTCTTTGGCCAAGGTGAGGAGGCCTTCCGCTTGGCAGAAGGGTTCGCCGCCTGTAAATGTGACGCCCTGCAGCAGGGGGTTCTTTTTAATTTCCGCCATGATGGCAGATATCCGGGTGTCCTTGCCTTCCCCAAAAGCATGGGTCCCCGGGTTGTGGCAGCCGGGGCAATCGTGGGGACAACCCTGACAATAGACGGCAAAGCGAATGCCGATGCCGTCCACGATGGATTCTCTCACAATTCCAGCCAGATTCAGTGTATCCCTTTGTTCCGTCATGCCTGTTCTGCTCCCGGAATGATTCTTGGGATGCGTTCGAAGCCGGAATTGTGCTCCGCTTCAGTTCTTCCGCATACGGGACATTCATTGTCGATGATGCCGGTAAATCCGCAGACCGGGTCCCGATCCACAGGATGGTTGATGGAGCCGTAACCCACGCCGGATTCCTTCATGAAGCGTACGATTTTTTCATAAGCGTCCAGGTTTTTGCTTGGGTCTCCGTCCAACTCCACATAGGTAATATGGCCCGCATTGGTCAGGCTATGGTAAGGTGCCTCCAAGCGAATCTTGTCGTAGGCGTTAATGGGGAAGTAGACGGGGATATGGAAGGAATTGGTGTAGTAGGATCGATCGGTGATTCCTTCGATTTCGCCGAACTTCTCTCTGTCCATACGGACGAATCTTCCCGAAAGGCCTTCCGCAGGGGTGGCAATCAAGGTGTAATTCAGTTTTCTCTCTTTGGACAGTTCATCGGCTTTTTTGCGCATGAAACCGATGATTTCAAGGCCCAAGTTTTGTGCGGCTTCACTTTCCCCATGGTGGGCTCCCGTGAGGGCTTTCAGGCACTCGGCAAGGCCGATGAATCCCATGGTCAAAGTTCCGTGCTTCAACACTTCCTCTATGGTGTCTTCTTCGCTTAGGGTGTCCGAATCCAGCCAGATTCCCTGTCCCATGAGGAAGGGGAAGTTCTTGACCTTCTTGGCACCTTGGATTTTGAACCGTTCATAGAGCTGATCGGCTACCAAGTCAATTTTTCGTTCCAATTCGTCAAAGAAGAAGTCCAAATCGCCCCTGGATTTCAATGCTATCCGGGGAAGATTTATTGAAGTAAAGGACAGGTTTCCTCTGCCACTGATGACCTGCTTGGAAGGATCGTGGACGTTGGAGACGACTCGCGTTCGGCAACCCATGTAGGCGGCTTCCGTATTGTGATCCCCTTCCTTGTAGAAAGCCTTGTTGTAGGGGGCATCCAAGAAGGAGAAGTTGGGGAAGAGTCGCTTGGCACTGACCCTGCAAGCCAGCTTGAACAAGTCGTAGTTGGGGTCTTCCGGATTGTAGTTGACACCTTCCTTCACCTTAAAGATATGGATGGGGAAGATGGCCGTTTCGCCGTTGCCCAAGCCTGCCTCCGTCGCCAGCATGACCGATTCGGTAACCAGTCGTCCTTCCGGGGAAGTATCCGTACCATAGTTGATGGAGGAGAAGGGGATTTGTGCTCCCGCTCGGGAATGCATGGTGTTCAAGTTGTGGACTAAGGCTTCCATGGCTTGATAGGTGGAGCGACGGATTTCCTTGTGGGCAAACTTAATGGACTTTTCCTGAATCCGCTTGATATCTTCCTCAGGCATGAGATCTTTCAGCGCCTCAGCCTCCAATTTCAAATATTCCTCATCTCCTTCCATTAAAGGAGACAAGCCGTGTTTCTCGAAAATGTCCTTGCCGATTTCCTTCATGCGGCTTGTTCCGTCCTCTATGTCGTCGAGGATTTCCATCATTTTGCCCATGTTGGTCCAATACAATTTCTTATAGGTTTTTTTCACTCCTTCTGCCATGCCGTAGTCAAAGGAGGGGATGCTCTGGCCGCCATGTTGGTCGTTCTGGTTGGACTGGATGGCAATGCATGCCAAGGCGGAATAGCTGTTGATATCGTTGGGCTCTCGCAAATGGCCGTGACCGGTGGAAAAGCCGTTTTTGAAAAGTTTTTCAATGTCGATTTGGCAGCAGGTGGTCGTCAAGGTCAAGAAGTCCAAATCATGAATATGGATATCGCCCTGCTTGTGGGCTTCCGCATGGGCAGGGTTGAGAACGAACATCTCGTAGAATTGCTTGGCTCCTTCCGATCCGTACTTGAGCATGGTACCCATGGCCGTGTCTCCGTCAATGTTGGCGTTCTCTCTTTTTACATCGTTATCCTTGGCCTCCTGAAAGGTGAGATCTTCATAGATTTTCATGAGACGGGTATTCATGTTCCGGATTCTGGTTCGCTCCGCTCGGTAGAGGATGAACTCCTTGGCCGTTCTGGCATGACCGTTTTCAATCATGATTTTTTCTACGGCATCCTGAACTTGTTCCACGCCGGGTGTGGGATTTTGACAATCTTCCACCAAGTAGGTTTCCACTTTTTTTGCCAAGGCAAGGGCGGTCTCCTTGTCACTTCCTCCCAATACTTGGGCGGCCTTAAAAATCGCATTTGCGATCTTCTCAATATCAAAATCTGCTTGTCTACCGTCCCTCTTTACGATGTATTTGATCCCTTCCATCTTGTAATTCCTTTCAAATCTATATAAATACTACATATTGTGCTTTTCTGACAGGTGAAATTCATTATATACCAAATGTATATCATGTCAATATGATTTGCCAAAGAAGAAAAAAAGAATGGAGAAACACTAAATATAGGTTGACATTTCCGGAAATGAGGGTATAATTCACAATATCTAGTAAATCGGAAGGAGAATTCATCATGATACTAACAGGGAATGCGCCGGAGGCGGAAGCACGGGCATATGTGACATATTTAGAGGAAAAACACGGCAGGAAGCTGGAGCGGTTGGACATCCATATTGATGGCGACCATGCGGATTTGGATTATACCTTTACGGATATCCCCTTTGAGCGAATTCGAAGAATCACCGGATATTTGGTGGGAACCATGGATCACTGGAACGATGCAAAGTCCAGTGAAGAGTCGGACCGAGTCAAGCATATGAGCTGCGGAACGGACGGCGGAAAGATGGAACAAATATAGTTTTCTATGGATATAATTTTATTGATAATCCCTTTAATTAGTGGTATAGTAGTCACAGTTATTGCTGTTTAGGGAGGAGATAAAATGGCAGAGAATCAGGAAAGAGAATTCATCACCTTAGAGTTTGACGACGGTATTGAAGAAGAATGCGAAATCATGGGTGTTTTTGAGGCGAACGGCAAGGAGTACATTGCGTTGATTCCCGACAATGGATCCGAGGATATTTATATCTACGGATACAAGGAAGTGGGCGAAGACGAGTACGAACTTGTTGACATTGAAAACGATGAAGAATTCGAAATAGCTTCTGCAGAGTTCGATAAGATTATGGGAATAGAAGAAGAGTAAGACAAAAATCGAAACCGGCAGACATTCCGTCCGTCGGTTTTTTATTGAATCAATTCTCTGTGCTATCGAATATACTTATTTCGTGATCGCCGAAGGAATGCGAAGCCGATAAGGGCTGAAACGATGGCGCCTGTGACGGCATAGGTCTGGAACTCCTTCGTGAAAAGGGTGATTAGGCAGAGTATCGCAATGATAAAGAAAAACACTGCGATGATTAAGTATCTTTTGTTCATGGTATACCTCCTGAAGAGAGTATATCACAGACAGACAAGAAAATTATCATAAATTGAAAAATCCAGTGATTGGAAAAGAGGAGAATAGCATGAAGAACTACGACATCATCATAGCGGGTGCAGGAGCCGGCGGAATGTTTCTGGCATATGAACTGGCGAAGAAAACTGTAGACGCAAAGATATTGATGATTGACAAAGGCGCACCCTTGGAGAATCGATCCTGCCCCATCAGTGCAGGGAAGGTGGACTCCTGCATTAAGTGTGCACCCTGCCACATTATGAACGGCTACGGAGGAGCGGGAACACTCTCCGACGGAAAGTACAATATCACCACCCAGTTTGGCGGCGATCTTCACCAGTATGTGGGGAAAGAGAAAGCCATGGAGCTGATGGAATACGTGGATCAGGTTCTATGCGACAACGGCGGTGCCGATGCAAAGCTTTACTCCACTGCCAGTTCGGACCTGAAGACGACAGCCCTACGAAATAATCTTCACCTGCTGGAAGCAAAGGTGCGACACTTGGGCACGGACCGAAATGCTTTGATTCTGCGGGAAATCTTCCACAAGACGGAGGATAAGATCGAACATCTCTTCTATACGGAACTCACCGACGTGGAGAAGTTGGAAGACGGCACTTTTTTGGTGCGGACCAGCAAGGGAGAAGAGTACACCTGCAAGGATGTGGTTATGGCCACGGGGCGTTCCGGATCCAAGTGGATGGCTTCCGTTTGTGAGAAGATGGGGATTCCCCAGAAGTCAAACCGTGTGGACATTGGTGTCCGTGTGGAATTGCCTGCAGAAATCTTCAAGCACATCACAGACGATGTGTATGAAAGCAAAATTGTCTATAAGACAGATAAATACAACGACATGGTGCGAACCTTCTGCATGAACCCCTATGGGGAAGTGGTTGCGGAGAACACCAATGGTATCGTTACCGTTAACGGCCACAGCTACGCAAATCCCGATCTGTTTACGGAGAACACCAACTTTGCTTTGTTGGTATCCAATAAGTTTACAGAGCCCTTTGAAGACAGCAACGAATACGGTGAATCCATCGCCCGCCTGTCCAACATGCTGGGTGGGGGTGTCTTGCTCCAGAGATTCGGAGACTTGGTAAAGGGAAGGCGCAGCAGCGACCGAAGAATGGAGAAGTGCTTTACTCGTCCTACATTAAAAGCGACACCGGGAGATTTAAGTCTGGTCATTCCCAAGAGACAGTTGGATAACATCATTGAAATGATCTATGCCCTAGACAAAATTGCACCGGGCACGGCAAACGAAGATACCCTGCTCTATGGAGTGGAAGTGAAGTTCTATAATTCCAAGGTGGAAGTGGACGAAAATTTGGAGACCAATGTAAAAGGGCTCTATGCTTTGGGGGACGGCTCCGGCGTGACACACTCCCTCTCCCAGGCATCGGCCAGTGGGGTCCATGTGGCACGAATCCTTGCGGACAAGTACGACGATTAATATCGGACGAAGTCCATTTTGGAGCCCTTAAATACGTTTAAGTCGATGTGGGGAACCGGACCCTTGTAGCCCTTGAGCACTCCTTCAAAGGAGTACTGGCAAAAGACCCAGTCCTTCCCGTCGGGAAGTTTTGGCGTCAGACCGGGGTCAGCAATCCAGATATCGTTGTCGTAATTACCGGAGATATATTTCATGTATAGGTGGGTGGTCGTGTAGATGATCGGCTCCTTGCCGTATTCTTCTTCCAGGGCAACCAACATGGGCGCAAGGATTCCATGGACCTGTTCCTCAGTGGGACTGCTTGTGATAAAGTCTCCATATAGCTCAACATCAACTACAGGCGGAAGATCACCGCCTGTTTTTCCTACGGTGCGGATGAAGTTCTCTGCCTGAGTTTCCCCGGGGGTTTCAAAGCTCATAAAGTGATAGGCACCCACACGGAGTCGGGTCTTTCTGGCCTCTTCCCAGTTGTGGTCAAACTTAGGATCCTTATGGATGCTGCCTTCCGTTGCCTTGATAAAGACGAAGGACATTCCCTGAGAAGAAAGGGTGGGCCAGTGAATATCCCCTTGGTAGGAAGATACATCAATTCCCCGTACCGCATAGTCCAGGTTGTCCTTTGGTGCATCGGGAAGCAAGGCAACTCTCACGGCCAGGGAAATACCATAGATAAGGAAAAGCAAGACAACACCGGAGAGAAGGAGAAGAAGCTTTCTCTTCACGCCGATTTTTGCCTTTTTTGGTTGCTTGTACTTCTTGCGTTTCTTGCTCATATCCAAGTTATCATACCATAATCCATAAAAAAATGGAAAGACCCGGAGCAGAAATACTTCGGGTCTTTCCTTTCGCTATTTGAGAGAGGAAGCTTTCAATATTAATTCTAATGTAGTATACTCCATTAAAGGAGAAAAGTAAGTTACCAATGTAACTAAAGTAGGTGATATGAGCAAAAAAATATCCAACAAAAAGGACTATGTGGAGGTTCTATACCGCGCACCTCTTTTTCGGGACTTCTCTCGGGAGGAGGTCCTGTCTCTTCTCGATTCCAAAGACTGTGACATTCGGCAATACGACAAGGAAGAGATTCTTCACCTTCAAAAAGAAATCTGTACGGCTATGGAGGTGATACTGGAAGGAAAAGTCGTGGTTCAAAACATCGATGAAAACGGCAATGTTTTGGTCATTGATACCTTTGGTGAAGGAGAAATCATAGGTGCGAGCCTACTCTTCTCAAGCAAAAACTCCTATGCCATGATGGTGGTTGCCTCTCTTCCCACTTTGGTCCTAATGATGAAGAAACCGCTGATTCTAGATTGGTGCAAGAGGAAGACGTCCTTTGTGGAGGATTTGCTGCGAGAGGTCTCCGATAAATCCATACTCTTGGCAGAGAGAATAAATGAAATCACGCGAAAGACCATTCGCCAGCGAATCTTGGATTTTCTCATGGAAGAAAAGGAGCGACAGAATAGCAATGTGATTGTCCTTCCCCAGTCGAAAAAGGAATTGGCGGAACGCTTTGGCATTCCCCGCTCATCCCTAGGCAGGGAACTGATTAAGATGCGGAAAGACGGGATCTTGGAGTACGATGTTCGGACCATAACATTGCTGAAGAAACACTGACCGTAGAATTCTCCCAATCTTACTTTCACCTCTTGACAGAGACCAAAAATCCCATTATTATTGTACAGGTAGCCGATGCTATATGCGGATATGGCGGAACTGGCAGACGCGCTAGCTTCAGGTGCTAGTGAGGGCAACTTCGTGTAGGTTCGAATCCTATTATCCGCACCAAGAACAAACACCTCGTGATAAAGTCGCGGGGTGTTTGTTGTTTTTGTGTAATTGCAAAAAAATCTTAAGAGTTATTGACATATGTCTAAAACGGAGTAGAATAAAGATGAGCGAAAGGTAGGAAAAAATGTTAATTAAGGTGTTGGCCGAGAATACAACGATTTCAGAAGAACTTGGTTGTGAACATGGCCTCTGTCTATACATCGAGGCAAATAATCATAAGATTCTATTTGATGTAGGTGCAAGTGATTTGTTTGCTCGAAATGCGGTGAAGCTTGGGGTGGATATTGGGAACATTGATTACCTTATCATCTCTCATGGTCATTATGATCACGGAGGTGGTTTGGGAGAGTTCTTTGAGGAAAACAAAAAAGCCGAAGTGTTTATCCATAATCGTGCTTTTGGAGGGTACTATGCTTTGCGAGGAGAAGAAGAGATAAGATACATCGGTTTGGAAGAGTGTTTGAAAAAGAATAAAAAGATTGTCTTGACTTCTGATCGATTTTTCGTAGCTAAAGGCATTGAACTTTTCTCCAACATTTCAGGGGAAGAACCGCTACCAGTTTCCAACAAAGGCCTGTTGATGGAGGAAGAGAAGGGAATTGTCAGTGATCGATTTCTTCATGAACAGATTCTAGTCATTGAGGAAGAAGGTGAGAGCCTGCTTGTAACCGGTTGCGCACACAACGGTATCGTGAATATTCTTCAACACTATTCTTCTTTCAAGCGGGCCATGCCGGACCATGTGGTGGGTGGCTTTCATCTTACGAGTCGCTCCGGAGGGAATGCTGGGGAAAAAGAAATTAGACGGATTGGAAGATTCCTGAAGGAAACAGGGTCCCGATACCATACTTGCCATTGTACCGGATTGGAGCCCTATTATAAATTAAAGAGAATCCTTGGGGAGAACATTGAATATGTCTCCGTTGGGAGTGAAATAAGAATTTAGGAGGAAAAATATGAGTGAAAATTGTAATCAGGAGTGTGGCGGTTGTTCCGCAGATTGCGCAGAGAGAAAAGAACAAAAATTATCAGAGGACCTTCACGAAATGAGTACTGTGAAAAAGGTCATCGGCATTGTCAGTGGTAAGGGTGGTGTGGGTAAGTCCCTGGTGACTTCTCTGGTAGCAGTGGCAATGAATCGAAGAGGATACCACACGGCAATCCTAGATGCAGATATAACGGGACCTTCCATTCCAAAGGCATTTGGTGTCACGGAGAAGGCAGTCTGCAATAAGTACGGTTTGTTGCCCAATCGGACCAAGACCGGCATTGATATTATGTCGGTTAATCTGTTGGTGGAAGATGATACGGATCCAGTAGTTTGGCGAGGTCCTATTATCGCAGGCATGGTCAAACAATTCTGGAGGGATGTTATTTGGGAGGATGTGGATTACATGTTCATTGATATGCCACCGGGAACCGGCGATGTACCCTTGACGGCATTTCAGTCCCTGAAGGTGGATGGCATCATCGTGGTTACTTCTCCTCAGGAACTAGTATCCATGATTGTTTTAAAGGCGGTGAAGATGGCGGAAATGATGAACATCCCTATTATCGGTTTGGTGGAGAATATGTCTTACTTCAGGTGTCCCGACAATGGTAAGGATTATCAGATTTTTGGAGATAGCCATATTGAGGAGATAGCAAAGAAACATAATTTGAATGTTCTTGCTAAGCTTCCCATTGATCCTATGATTGCAATGGCCTGCGACAAGGGAGAAGTGGAAGCTCTGAAAGTAGTAGCGATGGATAGAATTGGAGATATTTTGGAGAAATAGTTCTTGCCTTTCCCGTAACGGGAAGGTTTATAATTTTCTCAATAGATATAGGTAGGAATGTTGAGGAGGAAACGGGAGATGGAAATGGAAAATATCCAAATCTCAGAGAGACTTGCCAATTTAAAAAAAGAATACTTAAAGGTGAAGCCAAGCATCACCATTGATAGAGCTATTGCTTTTACGGAGGTTGCGCGAGAAAACTGGGATCTTCCCGCTAATTTGAGAATAGCGAAGAGCTTTAGACGCGCCTGTGAAACGGCACCTTTGCTCATTCAAAAGGGAGAGCTAATTGTCGGCCATCCCTGTGGGAAACCGAGGGCGGGGGCTTTTTCCCCTGATATTGCTTGGGAATGGGTGGAGGAAGAACTGGACGAGATCAGCACCAGACCTCAGGATCCTTACTTCATCAGCGAAGAAGATAAAAAGGTTATGCGTGAAGAGATCTTTCCCTTCTGGAAGGGAAAGTCCCTTGCGGAAGCCTGCGAAAAAGAATTGCGAAAAGCGGACATGTGGGAATACGGGGCGGAAGCAGGCATCACGGACCTTACCTATCATGTAACCAGCGGCGGTGGCGACTCCAGTCCCGGTTACGATATTATTTTGTTCAAAAAAGGGATTGCCGGAATTCTCAAGGAAGCGAAAGAGCACTTGGAAAAGTTGGATGATTCGGATCCGGAATACGATGAGAAAAAAGCCTTTTACCGGGCTTCCATAGAAATTTGTCAAGGTGTCCTCACCTATGCGCAAAGGCTCAGTGATTATGCCAAGGAGTTGGCGGAAGAGGAGACGGATGCAGAGAGAAAGGCGGAACTGCAGAAAATAGCGGAAATCAACGCCAGAGTTCCTGCGGAACCTCCCAAGACATTTTGGGAAGCTCTCCAGGCAGTATGGACAATTCAATCCCTCTTCTCCATCGAAGCCAATCAATGCAGCACGTCCTTAGGTCGTATGGATCAGTACATGTACCCGGCTTACGAGAGGGATATAAAAGAGGGGAATTTAACGGAAGAAGAAGCATTCGAGCTATTCGGTTGCTTTATGCTCAAGTGCTCGGAAGTCATCTGGTATACCCCCAGTGCGACGGCTAAGTACTTTGCCGGTTATATGCCCTTCATCAATATGAGCGTAGGCGGCATTGGGAGAAACGGCGGAGATGACTGCAATGATTTGACTTATTTGATTATGGAGGCTGTGCGCAAGGTAAAGCTGTATCAGCCCACATTGGCGTGCAGAGTTCACAATGGGTCCCCCCAGAAATACTTAAACAAAGTCGTGGACGTCATCCGAGCAGGAGGCGGAATGCCTGCCGTCCACTTTGATGATGCTCATGTAAAGATGATGTTGGCAAAGGGCTATGACTTTGATGATGCTCGGGACTACAGTCTTATGGGTTGCGTGGAACCCCAGAAAAACGGTCGCGTTCATCAATGGACCGCAGGAGGTTTTACCCAGTGGCCAATCTGCATCGATATGGCACTCCACGACGGAACGCTGCCTTCCTACGGAGAAAAGCAGTGGCTTGACACGGGGAATGTGACGGACTTTGAAAGCTTTGAGGAGTTTGAGGCGGCGGTGAAAGCCCAGCTGGACAACCTGATTCGCATCAACTGTTTGGGATCCAACATCATTGAAGAGGTGTTCCGAGATACCACACCCACACCCTATATGTCCATCTTCATTGACGGATGTATGGAAAAGGGAAAGGATGTAATGGCGGGAGGCGCCGTATTGTATGAGGGTCCCGGAACTATTTTTGCTGGTCTTGGAACGTACGCGGACAGCATGGCTGCCATTAAAAAGCTGGTATTTGATGAGAAGAAGTATACCCTTTCCCAGATTAAGGAAGCCATGGATGCCAACTGGGTGGGATTTGAAGCCATTCACAAGGACTGCGTTAACGCGCCCAAGTACGGCAACGACAACGACTATGTGGACAACTTTGCCAAGGAAATCGTGGACTATACGGAGCACAAGATGAACTCCTACAAGTCCCTCTATGCGAAACACATTCACGGAACCCTATCCCAGTCCTTTAACACCCCTTTGGGTGAAATGGTGGGAGCGACTCCCGACGGCAGAAACGCCTTTGCCCCTCTTTCCGATGGAATGAGTCCGACTCAGGGAGCGGATAAAAAGGGACCCACGGCGGTGATTAAGTCCGTATCCAAGATCAACTGCGAATCCATGAGCCTGGGGATGTCCCATAATTTCAAGTTTACTCCCAAAAACCTGGATACTCCGGAAGGGAAAAACGGTGTGGTTACCTTGTTGAAGACGTCTTCCGTCTTGGGGAACGCCCAGATGCAGTTCAACTGCGTGGACAACAAGGAACTGTTGGATGCCAAGGTGAACCCCGAAAAGCACCGGGATCTCATTGTGAGGGTGGCGGGCTACTCCGCATTCTTTACAGAACTGTGTGAAGAGGTTCAAGACGAAATCATCAGCAGAACAGCTATAGAAGTATAATATGTCCACAAATCCCGGAAAATCTCCGGGATTTGTCAGTATAGAGCATAATCGGTTCGGTCGCCCGCCATTATGCATGGGTATACATGGGGCAGAAATGTTCAGTCGCCTGGAAGTCTGTCTTTTTGGTAATATTTTGTTCTACTATCAGAACCGAAGCACTGGTCGACTCTCCCAGATTGCAATTTTCGCCGAATTTATTGTACAAAGGTACTCGTCTGTTTATTTTACACGTGCCTCACCGTCTGGCACTGTATAAATGTACACGAAATTCAGTTTGTATTCATTTTCCTCCTTTTCCCCTCTTCCCGTTCTGACAAAGCACCCCATTGCGGCCCCTTTTGACAGTATTTTGGGCGACCGTTGTTTTTACAACAATCCGATGCAATGCGGCTTTCTCCACTGCCTCACCACTCAATTCCTCGGGACAAGGGAATTGTTGACAAGTATGTATGTTTGTATTAATATGAATAATACAAAACGCGTACGAAAACAGAAGAGGAACAAGAAGTGGTCATAAAAATCGATATACAAGGGGATGTCCCCATATACCTGCAGATACGCAATCAAATTCTTCTCGGTGTGGCGAAGGGGTCCTTGCAACCGGGAGAGCAGCTCCCCACGGTTCGTCAACTGGCAGCGGACATCGGTGTCAATCCCATGACGGTGAACAAGGCATACGGTGTTTTAAAGGATGAAGGAATCATCGTCATCGATAGACGACACGGTGCCAAGATTGGCGAATCCGCTAATGTGCAGGGTTTGACGGATGGAGAACTGAAAGAAAAGCTGGAACTAATCGTGTCTGAGGCGATGGTGTCAGGCATTTCTCGGGAAAAAATGAAAACAATTGTTTTGGAGTTGATTGAAAAAACATATAAGAGGGAGGGAGAGCAATGATGGTCCAATGGATGATACTCATCATATTGTGGGGCGTTTTCGGGATGATGACCGGAATAATCCTGTCATTTAAAGGACACTATCACCAAAAGATATTGGGAGTTACTTTTTCCAGATTCCACGGGGAAAGCGAAGAGGTGCAGGGATTGCTCCGAAGGTTCACAAAAAACTGCTATGTCCTTCTGGTGGCATCTGTTTCCCTGAGTTTGCTTGTGTTTCTTCCCTTGTTGAGAGACTATGGGGAATTTACGATGCTTTTACTTCTTACGGCAAACTTGATTGCCAATTGGATGCTCATCGGGACTTATCAGCGCAAACTATCGGAAATCAAAAGAAAGAACAACTGGACATATCCCAGGAAGGAAACGGTCAATGTAAACCTTTCTCTTTCCAAGGAAAGTGGCAAGGGATGTCTATCGCCTGTTTGGGTGTGGTTGTTTTTTCTGATTAGTTTTATTCCAATCGTATTCTTACTTTTGCGCCCTGAAAAGCAGGATATGTATCCCCTTTGGGTAAGCTTTGTAGGCCCACTCTGTCTGATTACCGGCGTATGGATGTACTATGTCATGAAAAAACACCACGGAATTTGGCATGAAGAGAAAATGGATGAAAAGGAGAATCTTATCTTCCTGCAAAAGGAAGAGCGGATTAACACATCTACGGCAACCTTTGTCACGGCAGCAATTCTGGTGTTTTGGCTTCTTCTCAACATTAATATTCTGTTCCTGTCCGGCAGTTTCCTCATCTTGATTGCCATTATCCTCTTGATGGGTGCTATTATTGCTATATCGGTGGGGCATCAAAGAAAGCTGGTGGCGCTGGAAAACGAATTTCTGGGGAGTGTATCCAAGGAGGAAGAACCCATCACAGATCAGCCGGAATACTGGAAGTGGGGGTTTTACAACAATCCGTCCGACCCAAGACTCTTTGTCCCCAAACGTCTGGCAGGCATGGGGATTACAATCAATATGGCCCGTGCCGGAGGAAAGCGGTTTCTAGCCGGCATCCTATTGTTCGTGGCGCTGGTAATCGGCATTGTTGTTTACGCCGGTGCAAAGGACTACGAATACAAGATAGAAGGGGATCAAATTAGCATAGATGCCCCCATGTATGGGATGGTCATGGAAAAGGGTGAGGTAGCGGAAATCACGGAAACGCACAATCTTCCCCAAGGAGTAAGGATGAACGGATATGGCGGAATCAATAAGAGCTATGGAAACTTCTACTTGGATGGTTATGGGTCAGTAAAACTGTTCTCCTACAACGATGTGCCTCTCTATGTGGTCATTGAACGAAAGGACGGAGAACCAAAATACGTGATCTTCAATGAGAAGACGAAGGAAGAAACGGAGTTATTGCTGAAGGATGTGCGAGAATGGCTGGGGGAGTAGAAAATGAAAAATATAAAGTTTTATTTGTGCGATAAATGCGGGAATGTGCTTTGGGCGACCGGAGAAGTCGAAGTTACTTGCTGCGGTGAAAAACTGAACCCCCTGGAGGTTCAGGGAGAAGATTTCCAACACAAGTTCAAAGTGGAGGAAATCGAGAACGACTACTATGTGACCTTGGACCATGAGATGCGTAAATGCCATCACTTTACTTTCGGTGCCCTTGTGACCTACGATCGGATGGCCTTTGTAAGATTATACCCGGAGCAGGAAGCCGCCTTTCGCGTTCCTCGTTTGGGGCGAGGAAACTTATATGTCTGTTGCAACAATCATGGGTTGTACAAGAAAAAACTACGGTGAATTATAAAGTCGCATCTATAGTTGCCACCATACATCTTTTCTACAACAGTGAGGCCATAATCTCTCCTTGTCCGCTCTTTCCTCTTGTGTTCGGAGTGCTTGAGATTCCGTCCATGCCTGGGACATGGTGAATTTGGATACTTTGTCCATGTTTTTCATTGTGAGATAGTATTTGGTTTTAGTGCCTACTTTAATAATGAGATTCAAAATAACCCTCCTTTCCATTCGGTCATGTGGACCTTTAATTTCACTATAGACCCTTGTGTGACAAGAAGGTCAATGGGATATGAATAATTTCTGATAGTGTAAAATAGTTGTGGAGTTTTAAAAAATAAAATAGAGATCGATTCCAACGTGATAAAATAGTTTAACCAACAAACAAATACACGAAAGGATGATCTCTATGGAAATAAGTATACAACAAATCGTGAACAACCTGGTAAAAAATATTTTGGAAAAAGCATACTCGGGTGGAATCAATGATGTTGACAGCCTTGCTTCAGATATTTTGAATGACTGTAAACATGCTGCAACAGCCACCATTGAAGCAATCTGCACGGATATGAATCGACAGATGCGAGAGGATAAAGCAGGACGAAAAGAACGAGGTTTGGTTTTAAAAGAAAAAGAACGCCCAAGAGAGCTCTTGACAGAGCTGGGGCGGCTAGATCTAGCACGCGACTACTACTATGACAAACGTAATGCCAGGTATGTTTCCCTTCTGGATGAAGCCATTGGAATCCGTCCATATGAGCGAATAGGAGATGAACTGAGTGCGAAGATGGTTGGGCTAGCAACGGAGATTTCCTATGCAAAAAGTGCCGAGATAGCCGGTGGCGGACTGGTAAGTAGGCAGGCAGTGAAGAACCAAATTCAAAAGATAGACACCCTTGAAATGGTGCCCAAAACCGAGACTAAAAAAGAAGTAACCGAGCTACATATCTATGCAGACGAAGACCATGTTCACATGCAAAAACCCGGAAAACAGAAGGGGAAAAGCAGTAAAATCGTGCCACTAATTACTGTAACGGAGGGGATAAGCAAGGAGGGCCTAGGCCGTAACAGAACCATTGGAACCATGTATTTTGTAGATGAAAAGTTCGATACAAAGAATCTATGGAAGAGTACAGAAGGCTATCTTGCGCAAACCTATGATCTGAGGAAAGTAGAAAAGATATTCGTACATGGAGATGGTGCGAAATGGATTCAAAAGGGTCTTGAAAATTTCCCTCAAGCTGTCCACGTAATGGATGGGTATCATCTAGAAAAAAGACTAAGAGGAATCGCAACGAAATTCCCCGGGAGAAATGTGGCATTTCGACTCACAAAGGCCATTAAAAGCAAAGACCGGAAGCGTGCGGACGAAATACTGCATGGGCTATACGGAGTAGCAGAAAACGAACGTGAAAGAAAAAGCATCACCGATTTTGGTACATACCTGATGGGGAACTGGGAAAGAATAGTAAACCGAAAAACGCTTAACATACCCGGAAGCTGCACAGAGGCACAGGTCAGCCACGTTTTATCACAGAGATTTAGCAGAGACCCTCTTGGATGGAGCAAAGAAGGCCTTGGAAAGTTAACGAAACTACGAGTGTATATTAAGAATGGCGGAGAGATAAAGGCGTCAGATTTCAAGAGGAAACAGGATGACACGTACAACGAATATGCAGATGAAATACTCAAAGAAGCCATATCGGGCGCAACGAACTGGACAATATTTGATGGGGAGCCATTCGTATTTGACAGAGCCAGCGGAACGCAAACTCTTCTGCATGGAATAGGTACTACTAAAAATATACTTTGGAGTTGATGTCAATCAAAAACTCCACAACAACTTGACACCGTCATAATTTCTTTCAAAGTGGAATTTTTCTTGGGATTTATGGTACAATATCTTGGTAACGAATACACTTGAATCAGGCGGGAGAGGCAGAGATGGAAGAACTGAGAAGAAAGATTCTCACGGAAGGGCAGGCGATCGGCACACAGATTGTCAAGGTGGATGGATTTATCAACCACCAGATCGACGTGGCATTTATGGAGAAGATGGGTAAGGAGTTTGCCCGAAGGTTCGACTGCATCAAAGTGGATAAGATTTTAACGGTGGAAGCCAGCGGGATTGCAATTGCTTGCTTGACATCACCGTTTTTTGGTTACCCCAGAGTGGTCTTTGCCAAGAAGACCCAGCCAAATACCATGACAGACGAGTTTTACGGGGCAGAGGCCAAGTCCTTTACCAAGGGAACGGTATCCATGGTTCGGGTGGCGAAGCAGTACATCAATCCCGGAGACCGGGTTTTGATTTTAGATGACTTCCTAGCCCATGGTGAGGCGGCAACGGCTTTGACGGAAGTTGTGGAGCAGGCTTGTGCCAAAGTAGAGGGCATCGGCATCGTCATCGAGAAGGCCTTTCAAGGAGGTGGCGAGAAACTGAGACAGCGAGGGTATCGGGTGGAATCCTTGGCCATCGTGGAACAAATCGTCGATGGAGAAATCACGTTCAAGAGTGAATAATATGAATATATACTGCGTATATAGTTCGTAATAAAACGAACATTATCATTTTCTCAAGGGGGAAACAAGGGAAATTTCGAGAAATTCCCTTTGTTATCGGAGAAAGCAGTAGTATGATAAATATAGTTGTTACACTACAATCAGTTATTATTAAAGAGGGTGCAGAACACCCGGGTTCCGGCTTTTCTGAGCGGAGAGGAGAATTGTTAAATGAAGAAAATCATCACAATTGCAATGGCACTGATTTTGGTGCTGGGGCTGAGCGTTTCTTTCACAGGCTGCGGCGGTGATGAAGCATCAGATACCACAAAGGTAGGTTTCATCTACATTGGATCTGCTAAAGACGGCGGTTTTTCGGAAGCGCAGGATAACGGCAGAGAAGCTATGGTGGAACATTTTGACGGAAAAGTCGAAACAGAAGTTGTTGAAGAAGTATCCGATACGGATGCACAGGCAACCAGAGATGCTGCACTCAGCTTGATGGATAAAGGCTGTACCATCGTAGTCGGAACCAGTTTTGGTTACATGGATGTTCTGGACGAAATGGCAAAGGAATATCCGGACACATATTTCCTGCATTTCTCAGGATACAAGGCTAACGATACAAACTTTGACAATTACTTTGGCGCTATGGAAGAACCAAGATACCTGACCGGTGTGGTTGCCGGAAGCATGACAGAATCCAATACTTTGGGATATGTTGCCGCTTTTGATCTTCCCGAAGTAAACATCGGAATCAACGCATTTACACTAGGTGCACAGTCGGTGAACCCGGATGTAAACGTAAAGGTGGTTTATCTGAACACATGGTATGATCCCGCAAAGGAAAAAGAGGCTGCAGAAGCACTTCTTTCCCAGGGATGTGATGTGCTGACCCAGCACTGTGATACCACAGGACCTATCCTTGCTGCGGAAGCTGCAGGGGCATATGCCATCGGTTACAACTTGGACAAGCAGGACATTGCACCTGATACCTTCCTGACTGCACCTATTTGGCATCACGAAGTATACTACAACAAGGCAATCGAAAGCATCATCGACGGAAAGTTTAAGCCGGAGAGCTACTACGGTCATATGTCCGACGGATACGTTGACATTGCACCTATGTCCGACAAAGTTCCTCAGGACGTACAGGACAAGGTAAACGAAGTGAGAGACTCCATGATTGCAGGAGACTTCTCCCCCTTCTCAGGCAAGATTGAATACGCAGACGGAACCATCCTTTGTAAGGAAGGTCAGACATTGACAAGAGAAGAAATCTGGAAGACCAGCGGCGTAATCAAGGGCGTCAGCGCTACAGAGCAAAAATAACATGGAGGAGAGCCAGGTGCAAAATATTGCCATTAGGATGGAGAACATCACGAAATCTTTTGGAGCACTAAAGGCCAACGAAGATGTTAATCTCACTGTGAGACACGGAGAAGTTCATGCCCTCTTGGGAGAGAACGGAGCCGGAAAATCAACATTGATGAACATGCTGTCAGGAATTTATAGTCCTGACAGCGGTTCTATTTATGTAGAAGGTGAAAAGGTGAGCTATACATCTCCAAAGGATTCTATTGAGCTGGGGGTCGGCATGATCCACCAGCACTTTAAGTTGGTGGATGTACTCACGGCAGAAGATAACATAGTCATCGGACAAAAGAAACAAAAGACAAAGGGGAAGGACCTGACAAAGGAAATCAAGGAACTGTCCGACAAGTACGGACTGGATGTGAATCCCCACAAAAAAGTATACGACATGTCCGTCAGTGAAAAACAGACGCTGGAGATTATCAAAGTCATCTACAGAGGTGCGGACATATTAATATTGGATGAGCCCACTGCGGTGCTCACGCCCCAAGAAATAGAGAAGCTGTTCCGTATCATGAGAAAGATGAAGGAGCAGGGGGCAGCCATTGTCATCATTACCCACAAGCTCAACGAGGTTATGGAAATCAGTGACAGAGTGACGGTTCTCCGAAAAGGAAAATCGGTGGGAACGGTAGAAACCAAGGAAACCGAGGTTAGCACCCTCATCGAAATGATGGTGGGAAAGAAAGTGGATTTGGAAATTCAGCGAGAAGAGGGTCCCGACGGGGGTGAACTCCTTCTCCTTGACGATATTACGGTATTGGATTCCGAAGGAAAGAATGCACTGGAAAACGTCAGCTTCAACCTCAAAGGTGGAGAGATTCTGGGCGTTGCCGGTGTGGCGAAGAGCGGACAAAAGGAACTCTGCGAGACCATTGCAGGATTGACCCCGGTGGAAGGGGGAAGAATCTTCTTCCGCGGGGAAAACATCGTAGGCAAGTCGCCCCGAGATATTATCCTTCTGGGAATCCGCATGGGATTCATTCCCGAGGATCGACTGGGCATGGGCCTGGTTGGCAGCATGGACATCGTTCACAACATCGTACTGAAGGATTATCAAAATCAACCGGGCATCTTCCTGAAGAGGGGGCCCTGTGTAGAAAAGGCGAAGAAGATTGTCAAAGCCTTGGATATCCAGACACCGGACATTTCCACCCCGGTGAAGAAACTGTCCGGAGGAAATATTCAAAAGGTACTGTTGGGAAGAGAAATCGACTCCAACCCAAAAGTTCTCATTACCGCATACCCTGTGAGAGGTTTGGATATCGGTGCTTCTTACAAGATATATGATTTGTTGAATCAACAGAAGCAAAAGGGCGTTGGCGTTCTCTTCGTTGGCGAAGACCTGGACGTACTCATGGCTCTATGCGACAGGATATTGGTTTTATGTGAAGGTAGGGTCATGGACATCGTGGATCCCAACAAGGTGACTAAGGAAGATGTGGGCTTGCTCATGGCAGGCGGATTTGCATCCAAGGAGGCGGCCAATGGTTAAAATAACAAAGAAGGCTGCTCTTCCCCGAAAGCAGGAGATTCTCATTCAAGTACTGGCCATTGTGCTGGCACTGGTTTTCGCCGGCATTGTCATTGCCATTATCGGTTTCAACCCCTTCTTGGTGTACTTGAATATATTGGATGGCTCTGTAGGATCGGGAATCAAGATTCAGCAGACCATTATCAAAGCCATTCCTCTTCTCATTGCATCCATGGGAATCCTCGTGGCTTTCAAGATGAAGTTTTGGAACATCGGAGGAGAGGGCCAGATTATGATGGGGGCCTTCGGTGCCACCTTGGTGGCGCTCAATATGCCGGAAACGGTACCATCTTTCTTTGCGTTGCTCCTGATGATGGTGGAGGGTATTTTCTTTGGAGCTGTATGGGCATTTATTCCTGCGGCTTTTAAAGCCAAGTTCGGCACCAATGAAACCATCTTCACCCTCATGCTCAACTATATTGCCATTAAGTTCGTCACCTATCTTCAGACAGGACCATGGCGAGCGGAAGACTCCCAAGGGTTTCCAAAGATTGAGACCTTTACGGAAAACGAAGTTCTTCCGCGAATATTTGGCGTGCATGCAGGCTGGATTTTGGCGATCTTGTCCATCGTGCTGGTCTATGTCTTTATGAACCATACGAAAAAGGGCTATGAGATAGCCGTCGTGGGGGAAAGCCTTGAGACAGCAAGATATGCGGGAATGAACATCAAAGCTGTCATTGTCACATCCATGATTATTTCAGGCGGACTGTGCGGACTGGCAGGGGCAATCCAAGCTTCTGCAGTGGCCAAGTCTCTGACCTACGGAATATCGGCGGGGATTGGATTTACAGCGATTATCACCGCTTGGCTGGGAAAGCTGTCGGCACCCATGGTAGCCGTGGTCTGTATCTTCTTCGCCATGCTGTTGCAAGGTGGGAATGCCATACAGGTTGCCATGCAGCTGCCTGCTTCCGTGGCAGACATGATTCAGGGTGTCATCCTCTTCTTTGTACTGGGAAGCGAGTTCTTCCTCCGATACAATGTATCCTTTAAGAAGTCGGAAAACAGCAAGGAGGTGGCGTAATGGAACAATTTATTGTAGCCTTGGTCGTAGCCTCTACTCCTTTAATATTTGCAACCTTGGGAGAACTCCTTTCGGAGAAATCAGGGTGCCTCAACTTGGGTGTGGAAGGAATGATGCTCATGGGAGCCATCCTGGGATTCATGGTGGGCTTCCACACGGGCAGTCCTATTCTTGCTGTAGTGGCAGGTTTCCTTGCCGGTGCTGCCGGCGCTGCCATCTTCGGATTTTTGACCATCTCTCTTCGAACAAATCAGGTGGTCACCGGGCTTGCCTTAACCATTTTCGGAACCGGTTTTTCCGGGTTTTTGGGAAAGAGCGTCTCCGGCCTATCTCTTCCCAGAGACCTGCGCTTTGCTTTTGAGAGTATTCCCATCCCGGGATTATCCAAGATTCCCATCATCGGAGATGCATTTTTCAATCAAGATATTTTGATTTACTTGGCATTTATCTGTACCATCGCCATCGCCTTTTACTTGAACAAGACAAGGGTTGGCCTTAACACCAGAGCGGTGGGAGAAAACGCAGCTGCGGCCGATGCTTCGGGCATCAACGTATCCCTCTACAGATATGTAAACGTCATTGTGGGCGGCGGTTTGTGCGGACTTGGCGGAGCCTACATGTCCTTGGTAACCATTCCTGTTTGGCAGGAGAACGTCGTTGCCGGTCGTGGTTGGATTGCCGTTGCCTTGGTTATCTTTGCAGGCTGGAAGCCTTGGAAAGCTTTTCTGGGCGCCTTGCTCTTCGGCGCTTTGTCCATCTTGGGCTATCGTCTTCAGGCGGTGGGCATCCACGTTTCCCAGCATTTGGTGGACATGATTCCCTACATCGCCACGGTTATCATCGTCATCATCTCCACTCGAAAAAACCGCAAGGAGGATTTGCCTCCGGCAGATTTGAGCAACCCCTACTTTAGAGAAGATCGGTAATATGGCGGACTTTCTCAAGGATCAAATTATTACATACATCGGAAACAAGCGCCTTCTTCTCGATGAGATCGAGGCGCTTATTTGTCATATCAAAGAGAGGGAAGGGCGAGAAGAACTTTCCTGCGGAGATCTTTTTGCAGGTTCGGGAATCGTTGCACGACTTCTGAAGAACCATGCCTCCCGTTTGATTGTCAATGATTTGGAAGCCTACAGCAGGATCATCAATGAATGCTACCTTTCCAATAAGTCGGACTTCGACGAAGAGAGCTACGGTCGATATGAGAAGATCATCCGAGAACAGGAGCTGCGTCCCGGCTTGATTTGCAAGCACTATGCACCCAAGAGAGACGATGACATCCAACCGGGAGAGCGCGTGTTCTACACCCGAGAAAATGCACTGCGCATCGACACCTACCGTCGGGCAATAGAAGATCTCCCTCTCTCCATGAAAAAGTATTTCCTGGCACCCCTTCTCTACGAGGCATCGGTCCACGTAAATACGGGAGGGGTGTTCAAGGGATTTTACAAGGATCGAAAGACCGGCGTAGGCAAGTTTGGCGGCACCGGGGAAAATGCCTTACAGAGAATCAAGGGGAGGATAACCCTGCAGAAGCCGGTTTTTTCAGACCGGGAATGTCCCGTAGAGGTGTATCAGGAAGATGTTTCCACCTTGGTGGATCGTCTTCCACCCATGGATTTGATTTATCTGGATCCTCCTTACAATCAGCATCCCTACGGTTCCAACTACTTCATGCTCAACGTTATTGCCCGAAATCGATTAAATGGAAAAATCAGTCCTGTATCGGGCATTCCGGAAGACTGGAACCGCTCTTCCTACAACAAAAAGGGGAAGGCAAAGGAAGCCTTGGAAGAGCTGATTGGGAAATTGAATTGCAAGTACATCATACTCTCCTATAATTCCGAGGGGTTTATCGTCTATGATGAAATTCTGAAGATGCTCAGCAGACATGGTATGGTTCTGCCCAGGGAAGTGAGATATAATACGTATAGAGGAAGCAGAAATCTGGAGAACCGATCCATCTATGTGGATGAGTATTTGTTTCTCCTAAAGAAAGGTTAGAGAAGAATGGCAAAGAAGGGAAAGACGGTTTTCGTCTGCCAAGATTGCGGATATGAAAGCGCCAAGTGGATGGGGCAATGCATCTGTGGGGCATGGAATACCATGACGGAAGAACGGGTCCAGGGTGCGAAGGAAGAGGATAAGCGAAGGCGGAGTGCCGCCCCTCAGGGGAGGGCCTCCAAAGCCCAGCCTCTGTCTACCGTTGCAGCCATAGGACACGGAAAGCGCATGGGAACGGGTATTTCCGAGCTGGACCGAGTGTTGGGCGGCGGCTTGGTACAAGGCTCTCTCACCTTGATTTCCGGCGAGCCGGGCATCGGGAAATCCACCATCATCATGCAGGTGGCCCATCATATTGCAATGACAAGGGGGAAGGTCCTCTATGTTTCGGGAGAAGAATCGGAGGAACAGTTGAAGATGCGTGCAGACCGAATCTGTGGCGACCTGACGGATGACCTCTTTGTTTTGGCGGAAACCAATATGGAGAACATCAATCAGGTGGCGGCGGAGCTAGAACCTAGCTTCGTAGTGGTGGACTCCATTCAGACCATGTACACGGAAGAACTGGACTCGGCACCGGGCAGTGTTTCCCAGGTGAGGGCATGTGGCAACGAGCTGATGCGATTGGGGAAGACGAAGAATATTCCCATCTTTATTGTTGCCCATGTAACGAAAACCGGCGATCTTGCCGGACCGAAGATAGTGGAACACTTGGTGGACTGCGTCCTTTCCTTTGCGGGTGAGAGGAATGCTGAGCTTCGAATACTTCGTGCCTTCAAAAATAGATTTGGAACCACCAGTGAGGTGGGTGCCTTTGAAATGGGAGAGAAGGGCCTCGTGGAAATACAGGACCTGTCCAAGCGGTTTTTGGAGAATGCGGACGAACAATCGGAAGGCTCCATGATTACGGCTGTCTACGAGGGTACAAGGCCTCTTCTCATGGAGATACAAGCACTGGTGGCCCCCACAAGTTTGAACTTTCCGCGAAGAACTGCCATCGGTGTGGAGCTCTCCAGGCTGAATATGATACTGGCAGTATTGGAACGAAAGGCGGGCATGCCGTTTTACAATCAAGATGTTTATGTAAACGTAGTGGGCGGACTGAAACCGGAGGGAACTTCTACGGATTTGGCCGTGGCACTCGCCATATATTCCTCTTATCGGGAAAAAATTCCGGGAAAAGGTGTTTTGGCTCTGGGGGAAATTGGGCTGACCGGTGATTTGCGAGTAGTGCAAAACGCAGAGAAGATTATTCGAGAGGCGGCGCGAATGGGATACAAAAAAACCATTCTTCCCATACATCAAAAGGAAAGAATGGCATCTCTAAAGGGAATGGAGCTCGTTGGTGCGAAAAATCTAAAGGAAGCTATTTCGGCTTGTTTCGAGGATTGAAGCGGCGACTTGTATCCCGCTTCGCCTTTACCACAGAGGGAGACAGCTTCAGTTCAAACCAGATGGTGGTTCCCTTGCCGGGCTTGCTTTCAGCGCCAAACTTGGCTTTATGAAGGGTGAGGATTTCTTTCACGATGGAAAGACCCAAGCCGGAGCCCTCCGCAGCTCGAACGTGGTTGGTACTGGTTTTGTAGTATCGATCCCAGATATGATCCAGCTCATCCTGCTTGATGCCGATGCCGTGATCGATGATTTCGCAGTGGACCTTGTGGCTCCACTGTTTTACGTTGATAACAATGGTTCGATCTTCCCCGCAGAACTTAACTGCATTGGTGAGAAGGTTAGAAACCACTTGTTTGATGCGCTCCCTGTCGCCTTCCACATAGACGTCGTGCTTGCAATTGAAAATAATCTTGAATTTTCCCTGCTCCTGAAGTAGTTCGTAGGGAAGCAGGACGGCTTCTATGGCCGACTTGAGGTTGAATCGAGTCATCTCCAGCTTCATGGTTCCCGATTGAATCGCTGTTAGGGCAAGCATATCGCTTACCAGAACGTTGAGCCGGTCCGCTTCCTCAATGATGACCTGGAGATGGGCATTTCGTTTCTCCGGATGGTCACCGGACAGATCGCGAATCATTTCCGCGTAGGATTTGATCATGGTCAAGGGTGTTCGCAGGTCGTGAGAAACGTTGGCCATGAGATCCTTCTGCAACATGGTGGACCTCTCCAAGTCACGAGATGTCTTGTTGAGGGTTTCGCCTAAGTTTGCGAACTCCGTATACTGATTATATATGGGGAAGGTGGTGCCAAACTGACCATCGGCTAGTTTTTTAGCGGACTTGGTGATGGTAGTAATGGGCCTGGATATTCTGGATGACAAGAAGAAGGACAGCAAAAATGCAAAGCCAAGAGCGATGATGATAATCAGAACCAACTGACTCTGAAGGATGGTAATGGTGGAGGTCACCGGGTACAGAGGAGTGACCACATAGATGATGCTGTCCGTTTCCACCTTATTGAGATAGGTGGCATGGACGTAGGTCTTCTTTAAGGTCTGCCTGTCGGTGATGGTTACGCTGTATTCCCGAACACCGCTTGCCTTCATATTGGCGGTAAGTTTTTCTCTGGCGTCGGCGATTTCCGTATCGTAGAGGAAGGCGTAGTTGGTTGGATATATGGTCTCATCATTCTTATCGATGCGCACGTAAATATCGTCTCCGGCAGTGATTGCCTTTGCCTCCTCAATAAAGCCCTTGATGTCGCCCTTATTGTATTTGTTCATCAAGGTGACGGCCGTTCCCTGGGTCTGTTGAATCTTCATGTTCTCGTAGTAGTTATTGAGAAAGAAGATTTGAAGAAACCAAACGGAAACTAAGAGGATGATGGCGAAGACAAGAAAAAACACCCAGATTCGAAATTTTATGCTTCTAAAATCAAACTTAAGTTTCAAATTTGTATCCCACTCCCCTTAAGGTCACAATGAAATCACGGTAGGGTCCCAAGCTGTTTCTCAGATTTTTGATATGGGTGTCAATGGTTCTGTCGTCTCCAAAGAAGTCGTAGCCCCAAATGTCGGAGAGCAACTTGTCCCTGGAGAGGGCAATGTTTTTGTTCTCCACCAAATAGAAGAGCAATTCATATTCCTTCGGGGTCAGTTCGATTTTTTCTCCGTCCACAGTGACGATGCGCCCCGCCATATTGATGGAAAGACCTTCAAAGTCCAAGGTGTCTGCCGGCTCTTCCTGGGCCTTTGGTGCTTGGGCCGCACGCCTTGCAATGACCGCATTGACTCTTGCCATAAGCTCCTTGGGGCTGAAGGGCTTGATCACGTAATCATCGATGCCCAATTCGAAACCGAAGAGCTTGTCGTATTCTTCGCTTCTGGCGGACAACATGATGATGGGAATGTCCTTGGTTTTTCGGATTTCTTTACAGGCTGAAAAGCCGTCCAAGCGGGGCATCATGATGTCCATGATGATAATATCAAAATCCTTCACATTGCAAAGTCCCACGGCGACCATGCCGTCTTCCGCTTCGGTTACCTCGAAGTCATTGAATTCCGCATATTCCCGAATAACTTCTCTTATTTTTGCTTCGTCGTCAACGACTAGTAATTGATACATGACAACCTCCTGAATGAAGACATTGTACCACAAGTCGTCGGTTGAGAAAAGCAAGACAATTCACTCTTCCCATACACGGGATATTTGTGTTACACTAGTAAACATCAGCATTGCGCCGATGAAATAGGGCCTCCTCATAGAGGGCAAATGAGATTTCAAAAAAACATGTGAAAAATCCATCAATTTGTGTTGACAGTCAATATAAGCTATGATACACTAACAGATTTATTGCCCTTGACATTTCCCTCGCTTTTAGAGTATACTTTTATTGTATGTTGTGAAAGGAGCGAGAATGTATAATATCGGAGACAAGATCGTATATCCCATGCATGGAGCCGGTGTCATCGAGGAAATCGAGAACAAAGAAATCCTTGGTGAAATGCGGGAATACTATGTATTGAAGGTTCCCTGTGGGGATATGAAGATCATGATACCTGTAGATAGGAGCGACGAGATCGGCGTGCGCAACGTTATTTCCCAAGGACAGATGGAAGATGTGCTGGAGATTCTCCAGGGGCCGTCCTCGGAAATGTCGGATAACTGGAACAGAAGGCATCGTGAAAACATGGAGAAATTAAAGACCGGGGAAGTCACGGAAGTGGCAGAGGTCGTGCGAAACCTACTGCGTCTGGAAGTAGAAAAACATCTTTCCACCGGCGAGAAAAAAATGCTCACCAATGCAAGGCAAATCTTGCAAAGCGAGTTGATTCTTGCGGGGGATATGGATCAGGCAGAAGCGGAAAAGCTCATTTTGGATGCGGTAGCCATTACATCCTGAGTCAATAGCTTGTGCTACATACCTAACTGATCAGAAAGGAGAATTGCCAATGCTCAAAAAGCTCTTTCGAGCGGCGTTTACATTAGTTGGTGGTATCGTAGGGTACGGAGCTTTCCTATTAACCAAATTCATATTGACAGTTAGTGATGTAACTGCAATAGAAAATTTCACGAAGCTGCAGCAGGTTGTTATCGCCGCAGCCTTTGTACTTATATTCGGACTTATATTTTTTAAACTGACGCCGACTCTGAACAAGCAAAGTAAAAAAGTAACCAGAAACATAGAATCTGACCTGCAGAACATTTCGACCAACGACATTGTCGTGGGAACGGCAGGTCTTATTATCGGTCTTATTATTGCCTTCCTGGTGAGCAACGTTTATAACTTAATCAATGTACCCTACTTGGCGGTGATCTTTACGGTCATCACCTACTTGGTCATGGGATATTTGGGCGTTGTGGTCGCTACAAAAAAAGGGAAGAATCTTCTCAGCGCAATCAATGCCAACCTGAAAGGGGCGCCGGCAGGGGGGAAAGGCAAGAGCAAGGGCGGAGATGCTACGCCGAAAATCTTTGACACCAGTGTCATCATTGACGGCCGTATTTCAGACATTATGAAGACCGGATTCATCGAGGGCTCCATTGTGATTCCCGAGTTTGTATTGGTGGAACTGCGACATATCGCCGACTCCTCAGACAGTCTGAAGCGAAACAGAGGAAGGCGCGGCCTGGATATTCTCAACAAAATTCAAAGCGAATACGGCATTGATATCTATAACACCGCCGGTGAAAAAGCCCTGGAAGAAATTCCGGAGGTGGATGTGAAACTCCTTAAGTTGGCCCAGATGATGAACGGAAAAGTGGTGACCAATGACTATAACCTGAATAAGGTTGCGGGAATACAGGGGGTGGAAGTACTCAACATCAATGAGTTGGCCAACACCTTAAAGCCTGTGGTCCTCCCGGGAGAAGATATGAGTCTCTTCCTTGTGAAAGAGGGAAAGGAAAACAATCAGGCGGTTGCCTATTTGGACGACGGAACCATGATAGTGGTGGAAGACGGCAGAAGGTATATCGGCAAGACCATCGATATTACGGTGACCAGTGTGCTCCAGACCTCCGCAGGACGAATGATATTCGGAAAGCCGAAACAGAGATAGAATGTACAGAAATAAGAAGATCGGCGCGGTCGTTGTGGCGGCCGGCAGTGGAACGCGAATGGGGGAGAAGATTCCCAAGCAGTTTTTGAACATGAAGGGAAGGCCCATGGTATTTCATAGCGTGTGGGCCTTTATTTCGTGTCACGAAATCGACAAGGTGGTTCTTGTGACCGGAGAAGATTACATCAGCTACTGTGAAGGAATTTTCCCAAAGACTGAGAAGCTGACCATTGTTCCCGGTGGAAAGGAAAGGTCCGACTCCGTTAGGGCAGGACTGGCGGCACTGGGCAAGGAGGCGGACTATGTCTTGGTCCATGACGGTGCAAGGCCCTACATAAAGAAATCAACCATCGCAGGAGTATTGGAGAAAACCTTGGAGACGGGTGCAGCCATACCTGCGGTCGTTCCCAAGGACACCATTCGAACACAGTATGAGGTGTTGGAAAGAGACAGTCTCTTCTCCGTCCAAACCCCCCAAGGATTTCGGAAGGATATCTTGGAGCAGGCTTATGAAGAGGGCGAAGCCAACGGCTTTTTCGGTACGGACGATGCTTCCTATGTGGAGCAGCTGGGAATCAGAGTTTCCATCACCCAAGGGGACTACGGGAACATTAAGATTACCACCAAGGAAGACTTGCCGGAACAGGAATCGCTGGAAACCAGAGTAGGCAGCGGGTACGATGTGCACAGACTGGTTGAAGGTCGAGATTTGATTCTGGGCGGAGTGAATATCCCCTATAATAAGGGTCTCCTTGGTCATTCTGATGCAGATGTCCTCCTACATGCCTTGATGGACGCGTTGTTAGGGGCGGCATCCTTAGGTGACATTGGAGAGCATTTCCCCGACACGGAAGAGGCTTATAAAGGGATTTCCAGCTTGGAACTCCTGGACAGGGTGGCAGAAAGGCTGAAGGAAGAAGGGTTTTCGGTAGGAAACATCGATGCAACCATCATGGCACAAAAGCCCAAACTTGCCCCATACAAAGAAAAAATGAAAAACAATATAGCCGAAGCGTTGGGGATTCCCCTGGGGTCAATCAACCTTAAGGCAACGACTACGGAGAAACTGGGCTTCGTAGGAAGAGAAGAAGGAATTGCCGCAGAGGCAGTCTGTATAATAAAACGATAGGAGATAAACCACAATGAGACTTTCAAAGATGCACTTACGAACACTGAGAGAGGTTCCGGCAGAAGCGGAAATTGCCAGCCATATTCTTCTCCTGCGAACGGGGATGATTAAGAAGCTCGTTTCAGGAGTCTACGGTTTCATGCCCTTGGGCTGGAGATCCGTTCGAAAGATCGAGGACATTGTTCGAGATGAAATGGACAAGGCCGGCGGCCAGGAAATCCTCATGTCCGCAGTGCAACCCGCTGAATTATGGGAAGAATCGGGACGCTGGACCCAATACGGCCCCGAGCTTTGGAGGCTGAAGGACCGAAACGGAAGGGACTTCTGCTTGGGACCCACCCATGAAGAGATATTTACAGACATCGTCAGAAACGATGTGAGTTCCTATCGACAACTTCCCATGAACCTCTACCAGATTCAGACCAAGTACAGAGACGAGGCAAGACCCAGATTCGGACTTATGCGTAGCAGAGAGTTTATCATGAAGGATGCCTATTCCTTTGATAAGGATCGAGAGGGCTTGGACCAAAGCTACAACGACATGTTTCGTGCCTATGAAAAAATATTTACCCGAGCGGGCTTGACCTTCCGTCCCGTAGAGGCGGACACGGGGGCCATCGGGGGAAGCGGATCCCACGAATTTACGGCTCTGTCAGAGGTGGGAGAAAGCGAAATCGCCTACTGTGATGCCTGCCAGATGGCGGCAACATCGGAGCGTGCTGCCTTTGTGGATGACCCTGCAACATCAGAAGAACGGAAGCCCATGGAAGAAGTTCATACGCCGGGAACCAAGACCATTGAAGAGGTCGCCGGATTCTTGGGATTGGAAAAGAAACAGACCATCAAGGCCCTTCTCTTTGTCACCTATGACGATGGGGGAGAAGAAAACGGCTATGTGGCAGCCTTCGTCCGAGGGGACAGGGAACTGAACATGACCAAATTGATCAATCTGTTGGATATTCCCGAACATGCCATCGCCTTTGCCGATGAGGAGAAACTGGAAGCCGCTACCGGTGCGGTGGGAGGCTTTACAGGACCGGTAGGTCTTCACCACTGTAAAATCGTGGTGGATAGCGAATTGACCGGACAGCAGAACTTGTGCGCCGGCGCCTGTAAGGTGGATCACCACATTCTCAACGTAAACTACGGCAGAGATTATGAAGGTGATTTGATAGGAGACATTAAAATGCTTCTTCCCCAGGACCCATGTCCCGTTTGCGGCGCACCCATCAAATACGCCAGAGGCATTGAGGTGGGTCAGGTCTTCAAGTTGGGGACCAAGTACAGTGAAAGCATGGGAGCCACCTACAAGGATGAAAACCAAAAGGAACAATTCATTGTCATGGGATGTTACGGCATTGGTGTAACCAGGACTTTGGCGGCGGTGGTGGAGCAACATCACGATGAAAACGGCATTATTTGGCCTATGTCCGTGGCGCCATACCATGCAATCATCACCTTGATGAAGCCTGAAGACCCGGATCAGAAAGCCTTGGGAGAGAAAATTTACGAGGAACTGGGAGAGGCCGGTGTAGAGGTTCTCTTGGATGACCGGAAGGAACGACCGGGAGTCAAGTTCAAGGATGCGGACCTGCTTGGCATCCCTGTGCGGATTACTGTGGGAAGAGATGCGGCGGATGAGAAAGTGGAATACAAACTGCGCCGGGAAGAGGAAACCCTTTCCGTGAGCGCTGCGGATGCCATTGCAGCAGCGATCAAGATAGTCAATGAAGAAAGATAGCAAAAGGTATTTGAGAATAAAGGAACTTTGGAGCCTTTTCAGCTCCTTCTTCACCATCGGCCTCTTCACCATCGGCGGTGGAATGGCCATGATTCCCCTGATTGAAAAGGTAGCAGTGAAGGACAAAAAGTGGCTGACCCAAGAGGAGATGTTGGACTGCCTCGCTGTGGGACAAGGTCTGCCGGGGATTGTTGCCGTCAATACAGCGACTTACATCGGCAACAAGAGGCGGGGGTTTACGGGTGCTTTGGCAGCAACTCTAGGCGTGATTCTTCCTTCTTTCATCATCATCCTTGTTCTGGCAACGGTTCTGAACCAAGTGGGAGGGAACCGCGCGGTGCAAGGTGCCTTGGTGGGAATAAAAGCTGCAGTCTGCGGTCTTCTCATTGTAGTTACCTTCCAAATGATGGGCCGCTCCCTGAAGTCGGTCTTTACTTGGATCATCTTTGCCGCTTGTTTCCTAGCCGTAGGATTTTTCGGCGTGACTGCCATATGGGCAATTCTTGTCTCCGCCTTGGTGGGAATCGTCTACTACATGATTAGGGAAAAGAGGAGGAAGAAAGCATGAGCCTCTTCTACCTCTTTGCAGTATTTTTTAGAATCGGACTCTTTGGATTTGGCGGCGGTATCGCCATGCTACCTCTAATCTTCCAAAGTGTACAGGATTTCGGCATCATGACCCACGATGAGTTTTCCAACCTGGTTGCCCTGTCTCAGGTGACACCGGGACCCATTGCGGTCAATGCGGCGACTTACGTAGGCTTCCAGTATGCAGGGGTTTTAGGAGCAGCGATTGCCACGCTGGGAGTATCCATTCCATCTTTTGTCCTTGTCCTACTGGTAATGAAGTTCGTTGAGAAGTATAATAGCAGTAAGGTGGTACAGGGCATATTTGAAGGAATCCGGCCTGCAACCGTAGGCCTCATCGGGGCTGCAGTAATCTTTGTGGCTCAGACGGTCCTTGTGACGGGATGGGAAATCAACTGGATTCCCTGTGTGCTATGCGGCATCACCGTTGTCTTGGCGGGACGATTGAAACTGAGTCCAATCATATTGGTCATGGCTATGGGTGTAATAGGAGCATTTGTATGTGGATAGGCGGCGTTCGAGTCGTTATCAGAGATGAAGACGACAAGATATTGATGGTACGGCAGCAGCACGAAGGCAGAGATATTTGGATGGTTCCCGGAGGGGCCATTGAAGAGGGGGAAAACTCCTATGAAGCGGCCGTTCGTGAGGTATGGGAAGAGACGGGACTGGAAATCAGTGTAGGCAGGCTCATCTGGCACATGGAGCAGGTTATGCCCCAGGGAGAGCAACGGTTTGTCAATTACTTTGAAGGAAGAGTCACCGGTGGACAGATGGAACTGGGGATGGATCCGGAGCTTGATGATGGGGAGCAGGTCCTACGGGAAGTCCGTTTCATGAGCAAGGAAGAGATAGAAGCTGTGGATGCGCTCCATCCGCCCTGCTTAAAGGATGAACTATGGCATTTCTTTGAAAAAAGCGACGAAGAAATCAATGCCTATAAGATAAGAAAATAAGGAGGCAGAAATGACAAATTTTACAATTGAAATGGAAAACGGAGATGTGATGAAGGGAGAACTGTATGCGGACAAAGCGCCGAAAACAGTGGAAAACTTCATTAAGCTGGTGAAGGAAGGTTTCTATGACGGTCTGACCTTCCACAGAGTAATTCCCGGATTTATGATTCAGGGCGGTTGTCCCCAGGGAACAGGCATGGGTGGTCCCGGATACGGCATTACCGGTGAGTTTGCGGGCAACGGTGTTGAGAACGATCTTCTTCACACCAGAGGTGTTCTTTCCATGGCAAGGGCGATGGACCCCAACTCTGCAGGCTCGCAGTTCTTCATTATGCATGCAGATTCCCCCCACTTGGACGGGCAGTATGCTGCCTTCGGAAAAGTCACCGAGGGAATGGAAGCTGTTGACAACATTGCCAAGGTTCAGACCGATGGAATGGACAAGCCCAAAGAGGCACAGGTCATGAAGAAGGTTACGGTTTCCGAAGAATAGGATACAGAATCAAAAACAGGGCTGATATTCCCATGATTGTGGGAAATTGGGCCCTGTTTTAACATAAACTTAACATTGTTATTGCTTTCTCTTAATCTTCACCGGAGATAATTGAGCCATAATATAGAAAAAGAGTACAAGGAGGTCTTACGTGTACGGAGTGATAGATATCGGTTCCAACACCATTCGCCTGTCCTTTTATAGGATTGCGGACGGTAAAATCGATCCCATGATGAATAAGAAGGAAGTGGCAGGTCTTGCCAGCTATGTTAAAAAGAACAATAAAATGAGCACAGAAGGCATCAACAAGTTGGTGAGCATTCTGGAGGAATACAAGAAAATCGTCCAGAAGGTGGACACCAGAGAAATGTTTGTCTTTGCAACCGCTTCTGTGAGAAACGTGGATAATGAAAAAGAGGTCCTGGAAAAGGTGGAACAGCGAACGGGAATCCATATTCGCGTGCTGTCCGGGGAAGACGAAGGTCGCCTAGGCTATTTGGGTGCCATGCAATGTGCAGATATAGATGACGGCTTACTGGTGGATATCGGCGGTGGCAGTACGGAACTGGTTTTTTACAATGACAGAAAGGTGATTGCGTCATCATCCATGCCAATCGGGTCTCTGAACCTGTATAATCGTTTTGTAAACGATATTCTTCCCACGAGGAAGGAAGTGAAAATCATCAAGGATGCGGCCTTGGAGGAAATTTCCAAGATCTATCAACCGGATTTGAAATACTATGCGGAATCCGTCTGTGGCATTGGCGGTACCGCCAGAACCGTTTGCAAGATTCACAATGAAATGTTCGACATGCCGGAATCCAACATGCTCTTTAAATCGGGCTTCACGCGGCAGGTCATTAAGACTCTGGCGGACAACAAAAAGGAAATGGTGAAGATGATTCTCCATGTGGCCCCGGAAAGAATCCACACTATCATACCCGGCACTATTATTTTAGGTGCAGTAGCCAGATACTTTGAAAGCGAAACCGTTGCCATTAGCAGATACGGTGTTCGAGAAGGATATATTTATGATGTCTTGCGCAAGCGAGGTGCCATGGATGGATAAGCTGTTCACCCAAAACAGGGAACTTTCCTGGTTGAAATTCAATGAACGAGTCTTGATGGAAGCGGCAGATGAAACGGTGCCGCTTCTTGAGCGACTGAAATTTGTCTCCATCTTTGCCAGCAATTTGGATGAGTTTTTTATGATCCGCGTGGGCAGTTTGTTTGATCTCATGGCAGTAGAGAAGGATGCCATCGATTGGAAATCCAACTTGACTCCCCAGGAGCAATTGGACAGAATCTATCGAGCGGTAACCCCTGTGTATGCTTTGCGGGAGAAGATATACAACGATATCGTGGAAGGCTTGAGGGCCCACGATGTTTATGCTCTAAGCTATGAGGAGTTGGAAGATGTGGAAAAAACCTTCGTCAAGGAATATTGGGCGGAGGACATTCTTCCCATACTCTCTCCACAAATCGTAGACACCCATCATCCCTTCCCCCATTTACAGAACAAGGCTTCCTACGTAGCCACTTCTTTGGAGTTCAAGGGAAATAAAAAAAAGTTCGGCATCGTTCCCGTACCCCCCTCCCTTCCGGAAATCGTCTATCTTCCCGGATCGGGAACGAGATTCATTAAGACGGAGGACATCCTTCTCAAGTTTGTGGATAAGGTTTTCGTGAAACACAGTGTTTCCGAGAAGACCATACTGTATATCACCAGAAATGCGGACATTACGCCGGACGATGAGTTGGGTAGCGTGGACTTGGACTTTAAGATTCGCATGCAGAGCCTTCTGAAGAAGAGGGCACGATTGGGAATCGTTCGACTGGAGCTGAGCCGCCAAGTGAGCGACAATTTAATCGCATACTTTATGGAGAAGTTTCAGGTGGAGCAACACCAGATCTTCGTTACGGCAGCGCCTATCAAAATGTCCTATGTCTACGGGCTGGAGGATCATTTAAGCAAGTCAACGCGAAAGGCACTTACCTATAAACCCTTCCAACCCCAACCCCCGGCAGGAGTGTCTCCGGACGTCCCCATGACTAAGCAGATTATGGAGAGAGACATCTGCCTGTCCTATCCCTATGAGATGATGGAACCCTTTCTTCGGTTGGTCCGAGAATCTTCTCAGGATGAAAACGTCATATCCATTAAGATCACCATATATCGACTGGCATCCAAGGCAAAGCTGGTGGATTATTTGTGTGCGGCTGCTGAAAATGGCAAGGATGTGACGGTCCTCATAGAGCTTCGTGCGCGCTTTGATGAACAGAATAACATCGACTGGTCGGAGCGCTTGGAAGAAGCCGGCTGCCGAATCATCTATGGTTTTGAAGATTACAAGGTGCACTCCAAGCTGTGCCTCATCACCAGGCGGGAAAAGGGGGAAATCAAGTACATTACCCAAGTGGGAACGGGAAACTACAACGAAAAGACTGCCGCCCTATACACGGATCTTTCCCTCATGACGTCAAACTACAAGTTGGGTTTGGATGCCAACGAGTTCTTTAAGAACATGGGCATCGGCAACCTGGAAGGGGAATATCAAAACTTATTGGTGGCGCCGGTCTCCATGAAGAGAACCCTTCTTCAGCTCATCGATGAAGAAATGGCCAAGGGAAGAAGCGGTTATGTGCGCATCAAGATCAACTCCCTTACGGACATGGACATCATCAATAAATTGAAGGATGCTTCCTGTGCAGGGGTGCAGATTGATATGATTATTCGAGGAATCTGCTGTATCCTTCCCGGAATACCCGGCATGACAGAGAACCTATATGTGACCAACGTAGTGGGCAGGTTCTTGGAGCACTCCCGCGTCTATTGCTTTGGGAAGGGCAGAGAAGAGAAGATGTTCATTTCATCCGCCGACTTTATGACCAGAAACCTGGACCGACGGGTGGAGGTGGCTTGTCCCATCTACGATGAAGATGTGAAGAGTCGAATTCGGGAAATCTTGGATGTTGCTGCCTTCGACACGGTGAAGGGGAGGATTCTCAAGAGCGACGGTAAATATGAGAAGAAGCCCCAAGGGAAACTGCCTTTGAGCAGTCAGGACTTCCTCATTGGGCAGGCATTGGATGCAAAGGCGATGGAGCCTCGACGGGTGGAAAAGGGTCGGATATCTAAACTTCTAAGGAGGATCTTGGGCAGGGAATAGGTTTTTTTCCATCGGTCTTGAAAACTCTTCCTAAACATGAGAGAATAAACCAAGAATATTCTGAATAGGAAGTGCGTGCATTTGAATATCCGAGAAATAGCGAAAAAAGCAGGAGTTTCTGTGGCTACGGTGTCGCGAGTACTCAACCACCCCGAAAGCGTTGCACCGAAAACCAGAGAAAAAATAGAACTGATCATTCAAGAAGAGGAATACACGCCAAACTGGTTGGCGAGGGGCCTCAACTTTAACAGGACCGGAACCATCGGTTTGATGATTCCCCATATTTTGAATTCCGTCCATATGGAGACGGCAAAGGGCGTAGAAGACGTGGCTCATTTAAAGGGCTACGTTACTTTTATGTGCAATGTGGAAGAAGATGCGGAAAAGGAAAAACGCTATTTGGAATCCATGGTTAAGAGGAGGGTAGATGGAATCATCTTGATTTCCTCCACCTTGGAAGAGGAGAACTTGCGTCAACTCATGGGAAACAAGCTCCCCGTAGTCTTCATTGGGGGTGCCAAGTGCAATCCCGGTCTCAGCGCGGTAAGCGTAGACTATCGCCTGGGTGCGCGTCAGGCTGTTTCTCATCTTGCCAACAATGACCACCGAAGAATTGCCATTTTGTACGGAAACAATCCCGGCGTGGACAATCAGGAAAAACTGGAAGGATATCAACAGGTCTTGGAAGAGAACCATCTTCCCATTAAGGATGAATACATGGTTTCCGTGGAGAACTCCATTGAAGGGGGTTATTTAGGGGCGAAGAAGATGACCGAGCTGGAGGAACCGCCCGATGCCATCTTTGCCACCAGCGATCGCATCGCCTTTGGGGCAATGGATGCCATCAAGGATAAGGAAATGATCATCCCCGATGAAATTGCCGTGGTGGGGTTTGACAATGAAAGATTGTCGAACTTAGTGGAACCCAAGTTGACTACAGTGGATGTGCCCTTGCACAAAATGGGCGTTTACGGTGCACGTCTGCTCTTTGATATAGTGGAAGGAGAGGTGGAGTCGGGTAGCCGTAACATTCTCCTCCAAACGAAGCTGAAAATCAGAAAGTCCTGCGGACACAAGGAAAGAATAGGAGAAATGTTTTAAGATGAAGAGCAACTTTGTAGGTTTGGAATTGAAAAACCCCATACTTGTCGCAGCCGGTCCTTGGAATCGGGACGGGGAAAGCATTGCCAAATGCTTGGCTGCCGGAGCAGGAGCCGTGGTGACAGAGAGCATCGTCAGTGATACGGTTTTAGATGTGAGACCTCGTCTTGCCTATGACGGCTTTGGTGCCCAGAACATCCGGCTGTATTCGGACATACAGGTGGAAGGCTGGGAAAGAGAAATGGCCATTGCAAAGAGTGGTGGCGGCATTGTCATCGCCAGCGTTTCTGCCCATACCCCTTCGGAAATTGCATATCTTGCGGCCAAGATGGAAAAGTTCGGGGCCGATGCCATCGAAATTAGCGTATCCAACCCCATGTGGGAATCCTTGGAGGTCATGGCCTCCCATCCGGGAATCATCTTTGACATGACAAAGGAAGTGGTCTCCCATGTGAAGATTCCCGTGGTGGTGAAGCTTTCTCAGAACGCCACCAATATTTCCAAGGTGGCAAAGGCAGTAAAACAGGCGGGCGGAAGCGGCGTCAGTGCTATCAATACGGTGCGTTGCATCCTCAGCGTGGACATCGATACGGCCAAACCTACCTTGGCAACTTACGGCGGTTATTCCGGGCAGCCCATTCGACCTTTGGGTCTGGCTTGCGTAGCAACCATCGCCCAAACGGTGGATATCCCCTTATGCGGAATCGGAGGCATTGCCACCTATGAGCATGCCTTGGAATACATTATGCTTGGCGCTTCCGTGGTACAGGTGGGAACTGCCGTCATGTTGGAAGGTCCGGAGAAGATAACAGAAATCATTGATGACTTTGAACGTTGGTGTGAGGACAAACAAGTCACAGACATAGCGCAAATTCGTGGTAAAGCTCTTCAATCTCTTCTCTCCTTTGACGAAATGAAGATTGAACCTGCCACCAGTACCGTAGGCAGTGTTCCTTGCGATATCGATTGCGATGCCTGCACCAAGGCGTGTATGTATGAAGCCATTGTAAAGGAAAATGGCAATGTACAGGTGGAAGAGGAGTTCTGTACCGGCTGTGGTCTTTGCACCTTTGTCTGCCCCGCAAACAAATTAAAGTTAGATTGGTAATTTCTATTGCAATAATCTGAAAATGTGATATATTAAGTATTGTAACCGGTTACAATCCGGTATGAATAGCATCTTTATTCTCAAAATATATAAAGGAGGCATAGTATTATGTTCAAATGTGACGCTAACAGAATGGAAGACAAAATCAAAACTTTTTCCAAATTCGGTGATGCGGGCCACGGCGGAATCACGAGATATTCCCTATCCCCGGAAGCACACCAGGCGAGAGATGAGTTCGTGAAGAGAATGGAAGCCATCGGTGCGACCATCGAAACCGACGACCTGGCAAACATCTATGCGACCATCCCCGGAACAGACCCGGATGCAAAGCGGCTGATCATGCAGTCCCACGTAGACTCCGTAAGAAACGGCGGGAACTATGACGGCGTTCTTGGCGTTATGACGGCCATGGAAGTATTGGAAACCGTAGTAGCGGAAAACATTCCCCACAAGCATCCCCTCACAGCGATGATCACCACCAACGAAGAAGGATCCCTGTATCCCCCGGCAATGATGGTCTCCGGCATCCTGTGCAACGATCTTCTCCCCGAAGGAATCGCAAAGAACTTCAAGACAGAGAAGATGATGGCATCCAAGGCCATGGTAGAAGGGTATGCACCCACCTTTGGAGAAGCTTTGGAAGAGAGCAAGTACAAGGGAGACAAGGCAAACAGAATCAGTGCAGACAAGTACTGCGCCATGATCGAGACCCATATTGAACAGGGTCCCATCTTAGAAGATGCGGGAAATCAGTTGGGTGCGGTACAGTGTGTACTGGGCATGTTCAACTACTCCATCAAGTTCAAGGGATTTGCAGCCCATGCAGGAACCTTCCCCATGGCCAAGAGACACGATGCCCTCTTTGCGGCAGCACAGGCACTGTGCTATCTCCACGAAGAGATTGACAAGCTGGACAGACCGGAATTGGTATACACCACAGGTGAGATCTACTGTCACCCCTGTGTGCACACGGTCATCCCAGATGAAGTAGAGTTCTCCTTGGACGTAAGACACGAAGATCCTGATCTGAGAGCCAAGGTATTGGACATCGTCAAGACCATCCCGGAAAAGAAGTGGGCAGGCTGTGATGCAGAGATCCGAGAGAACTGGAAGAGAGACACGGTATACTGGGATAAGGATATGGTAGGATTCGTAGAGGAAGCCTGCGATGAGCTGGGAATCAAGTGGCAAAAGATCAACTCCGGAGCGGGTCACGATGCACAGTTCTTCTCCTACATGATGCCGGCAACCATGATCTTCGTCAGAACGGAGAAGGGAATCTCTCACAGTGAAGACGAGAGAGCATCTGTGGAAGACTGCACGGCAGGCGCAACGGCAACCTTAAATGCCATGTTGAAGGCCGACAAGTTCTATAAGTAAGTTAAATCATAGTACATGATTTTAATGATTAAAGGAGGAGTAAAAATTGAGTAAAGTAGTAAAGCCAAAGTATACTGCTGAAGCCGAAGCCGGATTTACGCACAGAACGGCAATGGAAGAAGCAGCAAGATGCTTACTCTGCCACGACGCACCATGCAGTAGAGACTGCCCGGCAGGAACCAACCCGGGAGACTTCATTCGTGCGATTCGTTTCAGAAACCCCAAGGGTGCGGCAGAAATCATCCGCGAAAACAATGTAATGGGCGGCAGCTGTGCGAGAGTATGCCCCTATGGAAGACTGTGTGAAGAAGCATGCAGCCGATGCGGAATCGATGTACCTATCCAAATCGGTAAGTTGCAGAGATACGCTATTGAGCAGGAAAAGACTTTCAAGATGAAGACCCTCAAGGCTCCTTCCAAGAAGCAGAAGGAAACCGTTGCCTGTGTTGGCGCCGGTCCCGCTTCCATGGCATGTGCAGCCGAACTGGCAAAAGAAGGCTACAAAGTCACAATCTTTGAAAGAGAAGAGAAACCCGGTGGCGTTTTGACTTACGGAATCGTTCCCAGCAGACTGCCACAGTCCGTGGTAGATCATGACATCTCCACAGTAAAGGGTCTGGGCGTAAAGTTCGTCTTGGGCAAGGAAGTTAAGGCAAAGGATCTGGAAGGTTTTGATGCAGTATTCATGGGCGTTGGTCTGTGGGCACCTAAGATTCCCGATATCCCCGGAAAAGACCTGAAGGGCGTTTACGCTGCCAATGTATTCCTAAAGGAAGCAAGATCCAGCAAAGGAAAGTTCGACCCCGGTAAGAAAGTTGTCATCATCGGCGGTGGAGACGTTGCCATCGACTGTGCAGTAACGGCTAAGTTGCTTGGTGCAGAAGAAGTACGCATCGTCTACAGAAGAACATTTGAAGAAGCACCTGCATACATGCCGGAATTCCACTATGCACTGTCACTGGGAATCGGCGTAACCACCAATATGGCACCTGCCGAAGTTATCGGTAAGAAGAAGGTAGAAGCCATGAAGTTCCAGGGAAGAAAGGGCGTATGCGAAAAGTCCGAGCTGACTCTGGAAGCAACCACCGTAGTATTTGCCATCGGTCAGGGTCCTGAAGATGTAAGCGATCTGGCTCCTGTTAAAACGACAGAAAAGGGAGGCATCAAGGCAAACAAGAAGGGCAAGACCAGCGACAAGAGGATTTTCTCAGGCGGAGACATTGCCAACGGCGGAAAGACAGTTGTTGAGGCTGTTGCAGAAGGTAAGGAAGCAGCCGCTTCCATCATGGAATATTTAAAGAAAGGAGTGAAGTAGGATGGCAGTTAAGAAAGATTTATCCATCAATTACTTGGGAGTAGATTGCTTAAATCCGTTCTTCCTCTCCTCATCACCTGTAGGCAGCAACTATGAAATGGTTGCCAAGTGCTTTGAAACAGGCTGGGGCGGCGTTTTCTACAAGACCGTAGGAATCTTCGTAGCGGACGAATGTTCCCCTAGATTTGACCAGACCAACAAGGAGGGCTTGCCTTGGGTCGGCTTCAAGAACATGGAGCAGATTTCCGACAAACCTACCGAGTTAAACTTTGAAAATATGATGAAGTTAAAGAGAGACTATCCTGACCATGTAATGGTAGCATCCATCATGGGTTCCTGCGAACAGGAATGGATAGACTTGGCTAAGATGTGTGACCAGGCAGGTGCAGACCTAATCGAAGGAAACTTCTCCTGTCCCCAGATGACTTCTCATGACATGGGATCCGACGTAGGAACCAACGTGGACCTGGTAGAACAGTACTCCAGAGCGGTTTCCAAAACCACAAAGATTCCGTTCATCGCGAAGATGACACCGAACACAAAGAACATGGAAGAGCCTGCAAGAGCAGCCATCAAGGGCGGCGCAGCTTCCGTTTCGGCCATCAACACCATTAAGTCCATCACCAATTTGGACTTTGAGAACATGACATCCATGCCTGTAGTAAACGGCAAATCCTCCATATCCGGATACTCCGGAGCTGCAGTAAAGCCCATCGCGCTGCGATTTGTAGCACAGATGTTGCAGGATCCCGAACTGAAGCATCTGGAAATCTCCGGAATCGGCGGTATCGAAACATGGAGAGATGCAGCTGAGTTCTTGGCACTGGGATGCAGAAACATTCAGGTTACCACTGCTATCATGCAGTACGGTTACAGAATCGTAGAGGACATGATCAGCGGCATGATGCACTTCATGGATGAAAGAGGCTATGACAAGCTGGATGACTTCATCGGCATAGCACTGCCCAACATCATTCCTGCAGAAGACCTGAACCGAGACTTTAAGATCATTCCCGACATTGATGAGAAGAAGTGTATCGGATGCGGAAGATGCTATGTATCCTGCTACGACGGTGCACACCAGGCCATCGACTGGGATGAAAAGAAGAGATTGCCTTCCATCAATGACGATTGTGTTGGCTGTCACCTCTGCCTCAACGTATGCCCCGTACAGGGATGCATCACTCCGGGCGAAGTGAAGTTCAAGGATGGTAGAAAGAAGATTGATATCATCTCCAAGCAGCAGTACGACTAAACCTAACTGTTAAACAAATACAAAAGAGAGGCTGTTTCAAGATCCATTGATTTTGAAGCAGCCTCTCTCATTATGTCGATAGTTTAGAATAATAGACCAAGGACGTATTTAGACTTATTGCAGGAATGTTGAAGTAATTAATCCATAGCAATTTCCAATTATTGGAAATTGACGAGTGGCGTTTGGATTTTTGATGCTATCTGAGTAGCGGTAAGTCTAATATCCAGGTTGACTGTTTATTCTACATTTCGGTCTACTTATTGGATTGTTTTTTTCGTAGATTAAGCAGGTGGTTTTGGTAAAATGTGGAAATATTATATGACTATCTACTTTTTGATGGTTCTGATATGTTGATTAAGCCATTGTTCTCTCTGGAATAGAGAAAACAATGGCTTAATTGGTGTGTTTATTATGCGATTGACCCGATGAAGGACCTGAGTATTTGTTCTATTACGCTTCCATCTCTCGAATGAGGTTTACCATTTCGATGGCACTGACGGCGGAATCATATCCCTTGTTTCCTGCCTTGGTGCCGGCGCGCTCAATGGCCTGTTCAATGTTGTCCGTTGTCACCACGCCGAACATGACGGGAATATCGCTGCTCAGGGAGATGTGAGCAATTCCCTTGGACACTTCACTGCACACATAGTCGTAATGGCTTGTGTTGCCGCGGATGACAGCGCCCAAGCACAGAACGGCATCGTACTTTCCGCTCTTTGCCATCTTGGATGCAATGAGGGGGATCTCAAAGGCACCGGGAACCCAGGCGATGTGGATGTCATTTTCCTTTACATCGTGACGCTGTAGTCCGTCCAAAGCGCCGGTTAAGAGCTTGCTTGTGATAAAGTCGTTGAATCTGGCTGCAACGATTCCCACTTTGATTTGTTTTGATACCAGTTTTCCTTCAAATGTTTTCATGTGTTTTTCCTCCGTTTATTAATAGTCTAAGATATGTCCCATTTTTTCCTGTTTTGTCTTCAGGTAAAAGTAGTCATGGTCGTTTGCATCCATCTGGATGGGTACCCTCTCTATGATTTCAACACCGAAGTCGCTCAGTTGATATACCTTATCGGGATTGTTGGTGAGAAGGCGCATGGTCTTCACCCCTAAATCTCGAAGGATCTGCGCTCCGATATAGTATTCCCGCAGATCACCGTCAAAGCCCAAAGCGATGTTGGCTTCCAAGGTATCCATGCCTTGATCCTGAAGTTCATATGCTCGTAGTTTATTGATTAGACCGATGCCACGGCCTTCCTGCCTCATATAGAGGAGGACGCCTCGACCTTCTTCCTCAATTTGTTTCATGGCAGCTGTAAACTGGCCACCACAATCACATCGAATGGAGCCAAAGGCATCGCCCGTAAGACACTCGGAGTGAACGCGGCAGAGGAGATCTTTTCCGTCGCCAATTTCGCCCTTCACTAAGGCAACATGGTGTTCTCCGTTGACCTTGTTAATATACCCATAGGCGGTGAATTGACCGTACTTGGTAGGCATCTTAACCTTTGTCACCTGCTCCACCAGCTTATCGTGCTTTTTGCGATAGTCTTGAAGATCCTTAATGGTGATGTATTTCAAGTTCCACCTTTCCGACAGTTCTATGAGTTCCGGTGTGTGCATCATGGTGCCGTCTTCCCCCATGATTTCACAGCAGAGACCGCATTCCTTTAGGCCGGCGAGACGCAGGAGGTCAACGGTGGCTTCCGTGTGCCCGTTTCTCTCCAAAACCCCGTGTTCCTTGGCGAGAAGAGGGAACATATGGCCCGGTCGACGAAAGTCCTCCGGTCTTGCGTTTTCATCGATGCATTTCAGGGCGGTGATGCTGCGTTCCTTGGCGGAAATTCCGGTGGTGGTATCCACATGGTCGATAGAGACGGTAAAAGCCGTTTCGTGGTTGTCTGTGTTGTCGGTGACCATCTGAGGGATTCGAAGTCTCTCCACATATTCCTTGCTCATGGGCATGCAGATGAGGCCTTTGCCGTGTATGGCCATGAAGTTGATATTCTCTGTGGTGGCAAACTCTGCCGCGCAGATAAAGTCTCCTTCATTCTCTCGATCGTCATCATCGGATACCAGGATGAGTTCTCCTCTTCTCAGTGCTTCCAATGCCTCTGGTATGGTACTGTATTGAAACATGTTTGCCTCCTTAAAAACCGTTTTGTATTAAAAACTCTTCTGTGATACTGCTCTTTATTTCTTTTGATTCCTCGGTATGCAAGAGCTTTTCCACATATTTACCGATCAAATCGTTTTCCAGGTTTACCATGTCTCCCACCTTTTTCTCAGAAAGAATGGTTTCCGTTGCTGTATGGGGGATGATGGACACTTGGAACCAAGTTTCTCCAAGTTCTGCAACGGTCAAGCTGATTCCGTCTATTGCGATGGACCCCTTGGGAATGATGTATCGCAATAGGTGAGGGTCCGTCCCAACGGTGTACAAGATGGCGTTATCATCTGTTTTTATGTTGGTGATGACTCCTGTGCCGTCAATATGGCCGGAGACAATGTGACCGCCGAAGCGACCGTTGAGCGGCATGGCACGTTCCATGTTGACCCGGCTACCGATATTGAGTTTTCCCAGAGAAGACCGCCTAAGGGTTTCATGCATCACATCGGCGGTAAAGCTATTGCCGGAGATGGAGGATGCGGTGAGGCAGACACCGTTAACAGCTACACTGTCCCCTAACTTCAAATCATCAAAAATCTTTTCTCCTTCAATGGTTAATACGGCGGAAGATGTTCCCTTGGCAATCTGCCTTATGGTTCCCATTTCTTCGATTATTCCTGTGAACATGGTTTATTCACCTCGCTTTCTATCAAGATATCCTCACCCAGCTCTATAATCTTCCTGTTTCCCAGAGGGTATGCTTGAGAGGGGAGTTCCACTCCCGACCCGCCTACCGGAGACCGTGCTTTGCTTCCGCCAAACACCTTAGGTGCAATATAGCAGTGAATCTTTTGGACAATACCACTTTCCAGAGCCGACCAGTTGAGAGTGCTTCCGCCTTCCAAAAGGATGCTGTCGATTCGGTTCTTTCCGGCAATATCCATGAGTGCGGATAGGTCGATATGCTTCTCGTCCATGGGAACCTCCCATATCTTGCAGCCGGCTTCCAAATAGGGTTGTTGTTTGTTCTTGTCCGTGCAACCGGTTGCCAGCACTGTGGGGACTTCCTGTGCAGTGGTGACCACCTGGGCAGTGAGAGGGGTTCGGAGGTCGGTGTCGCAGATGATGCGAAGGGGATTCTTGCCACCCTCTATTCTGCAAGTGAGAAGAGGATTGTCTGCAAGTACGGTTCCCACACCTACCATGATGGCGGATAGGTGGTGGCGTGTCCGGTGGACATGCTCCCTGGCTACTTCTCCGGTAATCCACTTGGAAGCCCCGGTTCCCGTGGCGATCTTCCCGTCCATGGTCATGGCATATTTCATGACGACATAGGGGCGGAGGGTTTGGATATAGTGGAAGAATATCTCGTTCAGCTTGTTGCACTCCTCTTCACATATGTGCTCCGAAACTTGAATCCCATGCTCCCGAAGGCCGGATAGTCCTTTTCCACACACCTCCGGATTGGGGTCTGTGGAGCCCACTACTACCCTTACTATACCGCTTTCCAAGATGGCATCGGTACAGGGGGGCGTGCGGCCGTGGTGGCAGCAGGGTTCCAAGGTGACATAGAGGGTAGCCCCCTCCGGTGATTGAGTACAGGAGGCCAGTGCAAGCCTTTCTGCATGAGAAGTTCCTGCTTGTTTATGGTAACCTTGGCCGATGATGTTTCCGTCCTTGACGATGATGGCACCGACCATGGGGTTGGGTGCAACGGTTCCTCTTCCTTTTTTCGCCAGCTCCAATGCCAGCTTCATGTATTTTTGATCGGTCATATTTTTCTCCAAAGAAAATGCCTTGAGTGGGTACTTCAAGGCATAACTGACATATCTTACAAAAAACTCCGGAACTTCATCAAAATTCCAGAGCAAGCATAACTATTGTCATATCTTCTTTCATCCAGACTGTACTGTCGGCTTCGGAATTACACCGAATCATGCCTTGCGGCTCGTGGGCTTTACCACCGGTAGGGAATTGCACCCTGCCCTGAAGATCTATATTTAACTGTTATCAATGTAACATGTTCATCGGGATGCTGTCAAGGGGAGAATAGGGGTTTAGATTGACAAATCGCCCTTTATCCAGTAACATGAACAAGGATTGACTAGCATATTGGTTAGGGACGGTATTATTTGGAAGGAGATTAATTATTATGAAAAAGTATATTGCTGAGTTTATAGGCACGCTGGTTCTTGTCCTCTTTGGATGTGGTGCCGCAGTAACGTCCAATACCTTAATAGGTGACATGGGCTTAATGGTGCCTCTTGGTTTTACAACGCTTCTCATTTCATTTGCATTTGGATTGTCCATCGTAGCTATGGCATATTCCATCGGTAACGTTTCCGGTTGTCACATCAACCCGGCGGTATCCATCGGAATGTTAGTAGCGGGAAGAATGGATGTAAAAGACTTCGTCGGCTATGTGGTAGCACAGTTCATCGGAGCCACTGCAGGTGCGGCCATTTTGGCTGGACTTCTTGGCAGTCGAGAAGCACTGGGACAGAACGGTTATGACGGTGCCAGCGCATTGGGAATCAATATGACCACGGCGATTATTGTAGAAATCATACTTACATTCGTATTTGTATTAGCCATCATGGGCGTTACTTCAAAGGTGGAAAACAGCTCTGTTGCCGGTTTGGTTATCGGTCTTACATTGACCTTGATTCACATCTTGGGAATCCCCTTTACCGGGACTTCCGTGAACCCGGCAAGGAGCTTTGGACCTGCTATCTTTGCCCAAGGAGACGCTTTGGCGCAGCTCCCCGTATTCATCATTGCACCCTTGGTAGGCGGCGCTTTGGCGGCTCTGGTTTACAAGTTCCTCAGCTCTGACAACAAAGAGGAAGCGTAGAGTAAGATGAAAGCTCTTCCTCTACACAGAGAAGAAATCAAAAAGATATTACCCCATCGAGAACCCATGTTGCTGATAGACCGCATCACGGCACTCAGTGAAGGGGAATTCATCCGGGCGGAGTACGATTTGGATCCCCGCCTGGATTATTTTATGGGGCATTTTCCCGACATGCCGGTGATGCCTGGGGTTCTCACTGTAGAATCCATGGCACAAACGGCGGATGTCCTTCTACTCCTCATGGATCGGTACAAGGGAAAAATTCCCTACTTCATCGGTATCGACCAAGTTAAGTTTCTTCGCAAGAATCAACCGGGTGATACCATCACCATCGAAGTGGAGATCGAGAAGGAAAACGTGGAAAAGGCCGTAATTACTTGTAAGGCAAAGGTCTTCAACGGTGGAGAACTATCTTCTCAGGGCTTAGTGACCCTTGCCATGCGATAATGGATTAGTATCCCAAATCTTCTCCAATGAGAATGACGTGGAAGTCCGCCTCGTCGGGCATCTTGTGAATAATGGTGGTCACGTTGCATATTCTCTTGTCGTTGCTACAGTTCATACACTTTCCCGCCTTGATGCAGGGCATTTGATCGTTATCATATTTCAAGTTATTGATGGGGGCTGCTACGAAGCCGACCCTCTCCCTTGCTGCGTCCACATCCTTTACAATCTTGTTGGTTCCCGCCACAACGATGATGCGATCGGGACCGTAGAGGCTGCCTGCCACACGATTTCCTGTGCCGTCAACGTTAACAATTTGGCCGTCCACGGTAATTGCATTGGCACCCAATAGAAAGACATCGCTGACCAAATAGTTCATGAGGATTTTCTTCATGTCCTCCTTGGAACCGACTTTGTAGTAGACGCCGGAGGTGTCCTTCTGCGCCTGGGCGTTGAGGGCACACATGTGGGGAATAACGGTGCATTCCATTTCCTCCAAGGTCTCATCCAATTCCAAGGCGAATAAAGTGTGAGAATCGCCACAGCCGATGGTGGATTCCGGCTCAATGAGGGAAAGAAGCAACTCCCTCGCTTCTTTGATGTTGTCTGCGTAGTAAGCATTGAAATTATTTTTCTTCAAATTTTGCACGGTCACCGCTGCCTTGTGTCTGCGAAAAGACTGCTTGGTCTTCTCCACATCAAAGGCCATTTCCTTCAGTTGGGGCAACTGTTTGCGCAGCTCTTCCGATAATCTATTGTCCATTTCCAGGAACCTCCTATTCTCAATTGTGTGCATTTTTCGTTTATTCAGTTGTACAATAAATAAGGACAGAAATCAAGCATTATGAAGACAGTGATGTTCCAATGTTTTTACTTTCTCAGTGACAAAAAACAAATCATATATTCAAAAAACTATTGACATTGATTTCATTTAGCAGTACTGTAGAGAAAAGAAGTAATCATGCTCCCATGGAAAAATTTGGGGGCACGAATGGTTCGGACATACAATAACAGGCTTAAATGACAGTATATTGGGAAAAGGCGAGGACCTCAAGAAAATATGAGGAATGGACAAGTGTGTGAGGTCCTAAGTAAGCTTACTACCCATATATGGGTTTTTGTAGTTACGGTTTTCGCTATGAGAGTGATGAAGGGAGAGGAAGAAAATGAAGAGACGATTATTAGCCATACTCGTCGTTTTCGTGTTGGTTGTATCTCTGTTTCCGGGGTGGAATGTCAGTGGAATCGATGGATTGACAGAATCTGAGCCCGGGCAGAAAATACAGTTAATGCAAGAGGAAAGCGAGGGGGCATCGGTATTAGTAGATGTAGAAGAGGGGATGCTAGATGAAAACCTCGACGGGTTGAGTCAACCTTCGGAATCACCTGCCCAGGTATCAATCCCGATGGTTCAGGCAGCACCGAGAGATACTCCGAAAATGCGGAGTGCACAAATAATGTCGGCTGATGGTCCGGTCATTGGGCAGGATCACCCCACACAGCCTGGACAAGTAATGTCCTTCAAGGAAGCCAAACCTGTTGATGGAGTGGTGAACGTCTGGGATGTTACAGTTCGAGTCGAGGCAATGGATACTACAACAACATCTGACATTGTTTTAGTAATTGACCAATCCGGCAGTATGCGTGGAACAAAATTAGCAAATGCAAAAGCAGCCGCTAAACTTTTTGTAGAAAAGGTTCTTGATGGAACGACGAATACGCGAATTGCTGTAGTGTCTTTTTCTGAGGGCTCTCACGTGCGCGAAAACTTCACCAACAATAAGGAAGATTTAAACGATACTATCGATGGCTTGTGGGCTGACGGAGGAACCTATACACAAGCGGGGATGCACACGGCGCAAGGGCTGCTAAGTGGTTCACAAGCAACCCAAAAAAATATCGTGCTCTTATCTGACGGACAACCTACATATAGTACGAGGATGAATAGCCCGGATGATTATCTGGTCAATTACCAAACCAGTGCAAACGCACCTGCTACTGCTTATGTTTATAGTAGTCGTGTGGGAGATGGTACGAATATGTTGTATCGATATGCTATTAATCCATATCGATACTACAATCATGGAAATAGCGCAATTGCTGAGGCGGGCTATGCCAAGGCAGCGGGGACAACGGTTTACACCATTGCACTAGATGCTGGTACTGATGGCACTGCAGTGTTGAACAATATGGCTTCTCCCGGCAAGGCATACCAGACGTCCAACCCGGCTGCATTAGCACCAATTTTTACGGAGATTGCAGGTCGCATTTTTTCATCTGTTTCCAATTCTTCGGTAACAGATCCAATGGGTCTGGGCTTTGAAGTTGAAGGAGACCTTACTGATATTTCTGTAAGCCAAGGGGTAGTGGCATTATCCGGCGGAACTATTGATTGGGATATTGGAAATCTTACCCAACCGATTCCAGCACCGGGAAATCAAAACATTAAATATGCGGAGATGTCTTATCGAGTAACGATTAATGACGAGATATTAAATGCAACTGCGGAAGATGGGACAAACTATAAAACCAATGGTGATGCAATCTTCCAATATACAGACAGTGAAGGGGTACAACAAACAACCACTTTCCCACAGCCATCGGTAGATCCTATATTATTGGTAGTGGAGAAGATGCTGAAGGACGCCAATGGAAATGTTATTACTGACGATAATCGGCAATTCATGATTAACGTGAAAAACCATGTAACAGATGTGGATGACCCATATTATTATGATAAATATTATCTTCTCAAGCCCGGTGAGCGACGGGTTATGACCAACCTTAGGTTGGAGGATACGTATACTGTCGCTGAGCTTCCTGATCGTTCGAATCCTCAGTATTCCGTTGAGGATTACAACACCACGATTCAAGTCTATGGAGAAACTCAATCCACCTTCCAGATTGTGCAAGGAAGTGCAGACTCGCCTGTATTGGTGACAAACCAAGAGAAACCTCTTGGTGAGTTGACGATTTATAAAGTGTTTAATCCCATAGGAACAACCGGAGCTGTGACAGGTGGAACACCACCTACGTTCAAGTTTTCTGTGTCTGGTCCTAACGGTTATTTGAACAATGCAATAGAGTTGAAGGCGGGAGAATCCCATACAATCACAGGGCTTGCATATGGTGATTATACTGTTACTGAAACGGAAGCAAACGGATTTGTTGCAACCTATAACCCGGCAGGCGGAACGGTCAAATTGACCAATGATGTGAAAAAGGGGCAAGTAACCGTAACAAATGCTCCCGATGAAAATGATACAACTGTAGATATTGTTGGAACAAAGATTTGGGATGGTGGCCTTGATGAAAATCACACCGCTATTCCCCTAACCTTATATGCAAACGGTATGGAGGCCATGAATCCGCCTGTACCTACTATAGTTCCGGACCAAGGCACATCAGATACCTTTACTTACACATGGTCAGGGTTACCCAAGTATGCTTCTAACGGCTCAATAATCAATTATACGGTAGATGAAAAAATTGTTCCTCCCAAGTATGTGAGAAGCTTGAGTCCTGATAAGCTGACTGTAACCAATACTTATCAAGAGAGTGCCGGGAAGACTGTTAAGGCAAATAAAATATGGGACGGAGGAGAATCTGTAGCAGCTGACAGACCGGATATCTGGTTTAAGCTGTATCGAAACATTGATGGTGGACCCTCGGAAGAAGTTCCCTTGGAAGAGGCTGAGATAAAGAAACTCGCATCCGGTACTTACGATGTGGAGTGGAGTGATTTGTTGCTCGAAGATCATGGCGCAAATACATACACCTACACAGTAAAAGAAGTGGACGCAGATGGAAATGATTATACCCCTACCGATTATACCAAGAATGAAAATGGTCTTACGGTAACCAATACATATGATATTACCACGGACACGGTAGAGGCAAAGAAGATTTGGGTCAACGGGCCAAGCACAAAACCGGATGTTTGGTTTAAGTTATACAGAAATGTTGCAGGTGCACCGGCTACTCCGGTTCCGGGTTTGGACGCAATAAAAATTCCAGCATCCACAGATAGTGAGATTCCTGTGGAATGGCAGAACGTGGATCAGACAGACAAGAGTGGCAAGCCATATACCTTTACAGTAAAAGAAGTAGACGCAGATGGAAATGATTATACCCCAACCAATTATCAGAAAAAGGAAGATGGACTGACGGTTACCAACACATATCAATCGCCAATACTTCCAAGGGTTACGGCAATAAAAGAGTGGAAGGATGGAAACGCATTGACAAGGCCGGTAATCGGATTCCAACTCCATCGAAAAACCGACCCTGCAAGTGCGGGAGAAGCTGTTACAGGGGCAACCATTAAGTATCTTGCGCCTGGAGAGACTACTGCCGGATGGGATGGACTGCGACAAACAGATGATCAAGGAAATGATTACATCTACTTTGTAAAAGAACTTGTTCAGGTAGGTCAGTATGTACCCGGCGTTCCCCCACAGTTGGTGGATGCGGCACCGGATGGCTATACCAAAGATGAAAATTTGCTTAAAGTTACCAATACTTATGTGGTTCCAAAGGTTGAAACTATTACAGCAACGAAAAACTGGGTACAGGGCCCTACGGATAAACCTACAGTCTGGTTCAAGCTATACCGAAATATCGAAGGAGCAGAGCCGGAAGCAGTTCCGGATGCTGCAATAATAGAACTTCCTGACGAAACGACGACTGCACAGTGGAACAATCTTGATGCAACGGACATTGAAGGAAACGAATATACCTTCACTGTTGAGGAAGTGGATGCTTTGGGAAATCCCCTTGAGTTGGATAATTACTTGTCAATTCCTATTGGCTTGACTGTCAGCAACTATTACATTCCTCCGGTGGGTGATATTACAGCAACAAAGACTTGGGAATTTGGCCCTGCGGATAAACCTACAGTCTGGTTCAAACTGTACCGAAACATTGAGGGAGCAGAACCGGAAGCGGTCGCTGACGCAGAGTTGAAGGAGCTACCCAGTGGTACCGAAACGGTGACATGGGATGGCCTGCCGCTCAATGACATGGATGGAAACACCTATGTGTACAGCGTCATAGAAGTGGATGAAGAGGGCGTTGCCTTTGAGCCGGAGAACTACACCAAGAATGAAGAAGGCCTGACGGTGACCAATAGCTATGTACCGCCTACCGGTGATATTACAGCAACAAAGACTTGGGAATTTGGCCCTGCGGATAAACCTACAGTCTGGTTCAAACTATACCGAAACATTGAGGGCGGAGAGCCGGAAGCAGTAGAGGGTGCGGAATTGAAGGAACTGCCCAGTGGTACCGAAACGGTGACATGGGATGGCCTGCCGCTCAATGACATGGATGGAAACACCTATGTGTACAGCGTCATAGAAGTGGATGAAGAGGGCGTTGCCTTTGAGCCGGAGAACTACACCAAGAATGAAGAAGGCCTGACGGTGACCAATAGCTATGTACCGCCTACCGGTGATATTACAGCAACAAAGACTTGGGAATTTGGCCCTGCGGATAAACCTACAGTCTGGTTCAAACTATACCGAAACATTGAGGGCGGAGAGCCGGAAGCAGTAGAGGGTGCGGAATTGAAGGAACTGCCCAGTGGTACCGAAACGGTGACATGGGATGGCCTGCCGCTCAATGACATGGATGGAAACACCTATGTGTACAGCGTCATAGAAGTGGATGAAGAGGGCGTTGCCTTTGAGCCGGAGAACTACACCAAGAATGAAGAAGGCCTGACGGTGACCAATAGCTATGTACCGCCTACCGGTGATATTACAGCAACAAAGACTTGGGAATTTGGCCCTGCGGATAAACCTACAGTCTGGTTCAAACTATACCGAAACATTGAGGGCGGAGAGCCGGAAGCAGTAGAGGGTGCGGAATTGAAGGAACTGCCCAGTGGTACCGAAACGGTGACATGGGATGGCCTGCCGCTCAATGACATGGATGGAAACACCTATGTGTACAGCGTCATAGAAGTGGATGAAGAGGGCGTTGCCTTTGAGCCGGAGAACTACACCAAGAATGAAGAAGGCCTGACGGTGACCAATAGCTATGTACCGCCTACCGGTGATATTACAGCAACAAAGACTTGGGAATTTGGCCCTGCGGATAAACCCACGGTATGGTTCAAACTATACCGAAACATTGAGGGCGGAGAGCCGGAAGCAGTAGAGGGTGCGGAATTGAAGGAACTGCCCAGTGGTACCGAAACGGTGACATGGGATGGCCTGCCGCTCAATGACATGGATGGAAACACCTATGTGTACAGCGTCATAGAAGTGGATGAAGAGGGCGTTGCCTTTGAGCCGGAGAATTATACCAAGGAGGAAGACGGTCTGAAGGTGACCAACACCTATGTACCTCCCACAGGAGATATAACGGCAACGAAGGAATGGGTAAACACCTCCGGGGATAAGCCCACGGTATGGTTCAAACTCTATAGGAACATCGAAGGAGGGACTCCTGCAGAAGTGACCGGAGCATCCTTGAAGGAACTGCCCAGCGGCACCGAATCGGTCACATGGGAAGGATTGCCATTGACCGATATGGATGGAGAAGACTATATTTACAGTGTTATTGAGACAGATAAAGACGGCAAGCCTTTTGTACCGAAGTACTTCATGAATGATGAGGAAGGACTTAATATTACAAACATATACCTGACACCTACATTCATCGACCCGCCAGTAGGAAAGGTCGTATCCGGAGATAAACCTGCAACAGATGCTACATTTGTATTCAAGATGAAAGCACTGGATGGGGCACCGTTCTTTGAAGACGCGGTTGCCGGAGAGAGGCTCATGGAGATCAAGGGTTCCGGAACGAAAGAGTTCGGAGAAATTATTATCGCACAGGAAGGTACATTCACTTATGAGATTTCCGAAGTGGACACCGGTGAAAAAGGGTATACTTACGACAAGACTGTTTATACCATGACCGTTGAAGTCACCTTGAATATGGACACCTTATCTTATGAGAAGAATGAGACAATCGTGGATAGCAATGGTGAGGTGGTTGAAGGAATAGCCTTTGATAATCAATACAAGGCACCTCCGGTAGTGGTTGAACCAACAAAGGCAGCGCCGGGGACAGTAAAACCCGCAGTCACGAAGACCGGCGATAGCAGCGTTTCGACAGTAGCAGTATTATTACTACTTATGTCAGCGGTTACCTTGGTAATCATTCAAAGAAGACGAGAAGCAAAGTAGTGAGAAGAGGATATAACATTATAGACAGAATCCTACACTGATTAAAAGAATGAATCCGGATGTGGCTTGGCTGCATCCGGATTTCTCCATATGAGCAACTTGTTTATAAAAGCGTTTTTTGTTACAATATTTGTGATTCTTTTCTGGAATAACGAAAAGGGACTCTTCTGAGAACAATCAATGCGATAATGCCAATAATTGCACCGGATACTAACCCAGAAAAAAGCAGGAAGGGAAAATAGAGAAAAACTCGGATGTTCGAAATGAGAAATGCGGCAGTCAACAGTTGGCCCATATTGTGCATAACACCCCCTGCAATGCTAACCCCGATGACAGAAAACAGACCGGTTTTCTTCAATCCAATCATGACGAAAATACTTAACATGCCGCCCATGAGAGAAAACATCATGCCGGATACACCGGAGAACAGGAGCCCGCTCATGATAATCCTAAGAATATTCACTGCAAAAGCCGACTTTGCATCAAATGAATACAAGACAAAAATAATAGCCAAATTTGCAATCCCGAGCTTTGCTCCCGGGATACCCACATTAATCGGAAGAAGAGCCTCAATGTAAGAAAAAATCATCGCCAAAGCCGTGAAAAGAGCGATGTAGGAAATAAAGCGAGCTTTGGAACTATATGGAGAGGGCATCATATTCCCTTTCACCTCCTTGGATCTCAATAACCACCTTATGGGGGAGGCAGACAATCGTGGATGAAGTTGAGTTAATCTTTCCCTGTCGGACACAGTCTTTGCCCGGACAAGTGGAATCTGACATATACACGGAGTTGTCTTTAATGGTTATTGTGTTCCCGACAGGAAGGACAATTTCGCGATCTTCGGAAATGCTGTAGGTTCCCTCCTCTTTTCCGTCCACAGTAACAACAACAGTAGACGAAGTTTGGCGGCTTTGCCCCAACATAAATGAGACCCACAGCCCCAAGAGGACCAGAATAATCACCAGTACAATATCCGCCTTTTTTATCTCTTTAAACATACACTTACCGGAGAAGATATGAGAAAACGTATTCTTATTGCAGTCATTTGCATTATAGCAATTATAGCACAAATTGGATGTGGGAAGGAAGAAAGTGTTTCTGACACGGGGTTTTACTTCGACACGGATTGTACCATTACTCTATATAATATAGACAAAAAGAAAGCTGAAAAGCTAATTGCTGATAGCTTTACACTTTTCGATACTTATGAAAAAATGTTAAGTAAAACCGTAAAGGGAAGTGACATAGAAAAAATCAATTCGGCAAAAGGTGAATCCGTAGAAGTTAGTGACGAAACAATCAAGATAATAACTACGGGGATAGAAATGGGAAATCTTTCAGGAGGCGCCTTCGACATCACAATTGGTCAACTTACGGATTTATGGGATTTCGGCGGTGATCATCCTAAAGTGCCCACGAAACAGGAAATAGATGCTGCCATGAGCACAGTAGACTATCGACAAATCAAGATAGAGGGGAATAAGGTTACGCTCCTACAAGCCGGTGCAAAGTTAGACGTTGGTGGCTTGGCGAAGGGTTATATTTCAGATAGAATAGTTGACTTCTTAGTGGAAAATGGAGTGACACAGGGTATCGTGAATTTAGGGGGAAATGTTGTAACGATAGGGGAAAAGGACGATGGAGTTCCTTGGAGAGTGGGCATTAACCGACCATACAGTGATCGATCGGAAGTGATAGGTACGGTACCCGCGAAAGATAAATGTGTCATTACTTCCGGAATTTATGAAAGATATTTCATTGTGGACGGTGTTCAATACCACCACATTATTGATCCAACTACGGGATACCCGGTAGAAAACGACTTGGAGTCAGTGACGATTGTAGGAGAAAGGGGGACCTCAATGGAATGTGATGCGTATAGCACCATTTGCTTGTTGCTAGGTACAGAGAAATCCTTTCAGCTCCTTGAACAAATTCCCGAAGTAGAGGCGCTTTTTCTAGATAGTAATGATTACGTGCAGATGACAAAAGGGATGCAGTTTGAGCAATAGTTTTTGCCATTACAATACCTCCCGACCGAAGTAAATAAAAACATCAGTCGGGAGGTATACATTTTTTGAGAGTGTGAGAAAAAGTCTGTAAATATGAATTGACAGTAGCCTTCTATGATAGAATTATCAAAGGAGGCTATTAAAATGGCGAAAAAAGAAGTTAGAAAAATCGGATCACTTACGGAAGGTAAAAAAGAAATCATTTCGAAGTTACTAGAAGAATATGATGTGGAGACGGCAGAAGATATTCAGTATGCACTTGCAGACCTACTTGGTGGAACGATCAAAGGTTTGATGGAAGCCGAGATGGATGAACATTTAGGATATGAAAAAAGCGCCAGGAGCGATAGCTCAAACGCTAGGAACGGGTACAAATCAAAGAAAGTGAGAAGCAGTTTTGGAGAAATTGATGTGGAAGTCCCTCAAGATAGGGATAGTTCATTTGAGCCCAAAATTGTAGCAAAACGTCAAAAGGATATCTCTCAGATAGATCATAAGATAATTGCTATGTACGCACGAGGGATGAGCACAAGGCAGATATCCGAAGAAATCGAAGAGATCTACGGATTTGATGTAAGCGAAAGTTTTGTTTCCGATGTTACAGATAAAATCGTTCCGGAAATCGCCGACTGGCAGAATAGACCCCTTGATGCTATCTATCCGATAGTATTCATTGACGCTGTGCACTTCTCCGTAAAAAAAGAAAAGCTGACGCAAAAGCTTGCTGCATATGTGGTGCTAGGCATAAACATTGATGGCTGTAAGGATGTGCTTGGACTTTACATCGGTGAAAATGAAAGCAGTAAATATTGGCTTGGGATATTAAACGAGCTTAAAAACCGTGGAGTAAAAGACATTATGGTAATATGCGCCGATGGCCTTAGCGGAATCAAGGAAAGTATTACCGTGGCTTTCCCGGATGCCGAATATCAAAGATGCATCGTGCACCAAGTAAGGAATACCTTAAAGTATGTCCCATACAAGGATAAAAAAGCGTTCGCAACCGATCTAAAAAGAGAGTGTGAGAAAAAGTCTGTAAATATGAATTGACAGTAGCCTTCTATGATAGAATTATCAAAGGAGGCTATTAAAATGGCGAAAAAAGAAGTTAGAAAAATCGGATCACTTACGGAAGGTAAAAAAGAAATCATTTCGAAGTTACTAGAAGAATATGATGTGGAGACGGCAGAAGATATTCAGTATGCACTTGCAGACCTACTTGGTGGAACGATCAAAGGTTTGATGGAAGCCGAGATGGATGAACATTTAGGATATGAAAAAAGCGCCAGGAGCGATAGCTCAAACGCTAGGAACGGGTACAAATCAAAGAAAGTGAGAAGCAGTTTTGGAGAAATTGATGTGGAAGTCCCTCAAGATAGGGATAGTTCATTTGAGCCCAAAATTGTAGCAAAACGTCAAAAGGATATCTCTCAGATAGATCATAAGATAATTGCTATGTACGCACGAGGGATGAGCACAAGGCAGATATCCGAAGAAATCGAAGAGATCTACGGATTTGATGTAAGCGAAAGTTTTGTTTCCGATGTTACAGATAAAATCGTTCCGGAAATCGCCGACTGGCAGAATAGACCCCTTGATGCTATCTATCCGATAGTATTCATTGACGCTGTGCACTTCTCCGTAAAAAAAGAAAAGCTGACGCAAAAGCTTGCTGCATATGTGGTGCTAGGCATAAACATTGATGGCTGTAAGGATGTGCTTGGACTTTACATCGGTGAAAATGAAAGCAGTAAATATTGGCTTGGGATATTAAACGAGCTTAAAAACCGTGGAGTAAAAGACATTATGGTAATATGCGCCGATGGCCTTAGCGGAATCAAGGAAAGTATTACCGTGGCTTTCCCGGATGCCGAATATCAAAGATGCATCGTGCACCAAGTAAGGAATACCTTAAAGTATGTCCCATACAAGGATAAAAAAGCGTTCGCAACCGATCTAAAAAGAGAGTGTGAGAAAAAGTCTGTAAATATGAATTGACAGTAGCCTTCTATGATAGAATTATCAAAGGAGGCTATTAAAATGGCGAAAAAAGAAGTTAGAAAAATCGGATCACTTACGGAAGGTAAAAAAGAAATCATTTCGAAGTTACTAGAAGAATATGATGTGGAGACGGCAGAAGATATTCAGTATGCACTTGCAGACCTACTTGGTGGAACGATCAAAGGTTTGATGGAAGCCGAGATGGATGAACATTTAGGATATGAAAAAAGCGCCAGGAGCGATAGCTCAAACGCTAGGAACGGGTACAAATCAAAGAAAGTGAGAAGCAGTTTTGGAGAAATTGATGTGGAAGTCCCTCAAGATAGGGATAGTTCATTTGAGCCCAAAATTGTAGCAAAACGTCAAAAGGATATCTCTCAGATAGATCATAAGATAATTGCTATGTACGCACGAGGGATGAGCACAAGGCAGATATCCGAAGAAATCGAAGAGATCTACGGATTTGATGTAAGCGAAAGTTTTGTTTCCGATGTTACAGATAAAATCGTTCCGGAAATCGCCGACTGGCAGAATAGACCCCTTGATGCTATCTATCCGATAGTATTCATTGACGCTGTGCACTTCTCCGTAAAAAAAGAAAAGCTGACGCAAAAGCTTGCTGCATATGTGGTGCTAGGCATAAACATTGATGGCTGTAAGGATGTGCTTGGACTTTACATCGGTGAAAATGAAAGCAGTAAATATTGGCTTGGGATATTAAACGAGCTTAAAAACCGTGGAGTAAAAGACATTATGGTAATATGCGCCGATGGCCTTAGCGGAATCAAGGAAAGTATTACCGTGGCTTTCCCGGATGCCGAATATCAAAGATGCATCGTGCACCAAGTAAGGAATACCTTAAAGTATGTCCCATACAAGGATAAAAAAGCGTTCGCAACCGATCTAAAAAGAGAGTGTGAGAAAAAGTCTGTAAATATGAATTGACAGTAGCCTTCTATGATAGAATTATCAAAGGAGGCTATTAAAATGGCGAAAAAAGAAGTTAGAAAAATCGGATCACTTACGGAAGGTAAAAAAGAAATCATTTCGAAGTTACTAGAAGAATATGATGTGGAGACGGCAGAAGATATTCAGTATGCACTTGCAGACCTACTTGGTGGAACGATCAAAGGTTTGATGGAAGCCGAGATGGATGAACATTTAGGATATGAAAAAAGCGCCAGGAGCGATAGCTCAAACGCTAGGAACGGGTACAAATCAAAGAAAGTGAGAAGCAGTTTTGGAGAAATTGATGTGGAAGTCCCTCAAGATAGGGATAGTTCATTTGAGCCCAAAATTGTAGCAAAACGTCAAAAGGATATCTCTCAGATAGATCATAAGATAATTGCTATGTACGCACGAGGGATGAGCACAAGGCAGATATCCGAAGAAATCGAAGAGATCTACGGATTTGATGTAAGCGAAAGTTTTGTTTCCGATGTTACAGATAAAATCGTTCCGGAAATCGCCGACTGGCAGAATAGACCCCTTGATGCTATCTATCCGATAGTATTCATTGACGCTGTGCACTTCTCCGTAAAAAAAGAAAAGCTGACGCAAAAGCTTGCTGCATATGTGGTGCTAGGCATAAACATTGATGGCTGTAAGGATGTGCTTGGACTTTACATCGGTGAAAATGAAAGCAGTAAATATTGGCTTGGGATATTAAACGAGCTTAAAAACCGTGGAGTAAAAGACATTATGGTAATATGCGCCGATGGCCTTAGCGGAATCAAGGAAAGTATTACCGTGGCTTTCCCGGATGCCGAATATCAAAGATGCATCGTGCACCAAGTAAGGAATACCTTAAAGTATGTCCCATACAAGGATAAAAAAGCGTTCGCAACCGATCTAAAAACGATTTACCATGCACCAACAGAGGAAGTGGCTCATGAGAATATGCTCGAAGTCACAGAAAAATGGAGCCCAAAGTACCCCAATGCTATGAAAAGTTGGGAGACAAATTGGGATGCAATCGCCCCGATTTTCAAGTTTTCTGTAGGCGTTAGAAAAGTCATATATACAACGAATGCCATAGAAAGCCTAAACAGCACTTACAAGAAACTGAACCGCCAGAGGAGTGTTTTTCCATCCGATATGGCCCTACTTAAAGCGCTATATCTGGCGACTGGGATCGCCACAAAGAAATGGACCACGCCTCTACGAAACTGGGCTACCGTATACGGAGAATTTCAAATAATGTATCTTGGAAGAATGCCTGAATAATTACCCAAAAATCACAAATGGCATGTCATGATATCGGATTATCTTGACATGCCACTTTTTCAGCTCTATACTCAGTTTGTAAATATGAGGGCCCGATTATAGATTGGCTCTTATCTTAAATCTAGTCATAGAAGGATCCAATCCTTATTTACAGAAATTATTTCACACTCTCCATTTTTTTATCAATTCTTATTTCTTGCGATCCTTTACGTCGTCCATCTTATCTTCGATGGCATCCTTTACGTCTTCTGCTTTATCGGCAACGGCGTCTTTCACATCTTCAGCTGCTTCCTTCAGCTTACCAAAGAACTTGTCCTTTTTACCTTCGGCTTCCAGCTTTTCGTTTCCGACTGTCTTTCCAACAGTTTCCTTTACTTCACCCTTTGCCTGATCTACATTTGCCTTTATTTTATCATCCATACCCATAGCGATTCTCCTTTCTCATTTGCATTTTCAAATCATTGTTGAAAATTGTTATTGTCCTAATATACCATAGGAACATGTGTAATTGCAAGTTTTTTCCAAAGCCAAAGGTGTCTACTGGACAGAAAAGGCAAAATTTGATAGTCTGACAGAAGTAAAAGGAGGCAGTAAAATGGTCTATAAGAGTGTTAATGAATTGATTGGAAACACACCCCTCATGGAGCTGGAAAAGTTCAATAAAAAAGGGGTTGCCCGTGTGATTGCAAAGTTGGAAATGTTTAACCCGGCAGGAAGTGTAAAGGATAGGGTTGGAAAGTACCTAATAGAAAATGCGGAAAGAGAAGGAAGGCTGACAGAAGGAGCGACCATCATCGAGCCTACCAGTGGAAATACAGGTGTGGGGCTGGCGGCTGTGGCTGCCGCGAAAGGCTACAAAGTTGTATTGACCATGCCGGAAACCATGAGTGTGGAGAGAAGGAATCTTCTCAAGGCATATGGAGCGGAAATCGTTCTGACAGAGGGATCAAAGGGCATGCAAGGCGCCATAGATAAGGCGGAAGCACTTGCGAAAGACATCCCGGGATCATTTATTCCCGGTCAATTTGTGAACGAAGCGAATCCACAGGCCCATAGGGAGACGACGGGACCGGAAATATGGGAAGATACCGGCGGTGAAGTGGACATCTTTGTGTCTGCCATCGGAACCGGGGGAACCGTTACGGGTGTGGGAGAGTTCCTAAAGGAAATGAATCCTGCCATACAGGTTGTGGGCGTTGAGCCGGAAAATTCCGCTGTTTTATCGGGAGGGAAGGCTGGAGCCCATAAGATTCAGGGAATCGGTGCGGGCTTTGTGCCTAAAGTACTGAACACGGAGATTTGTGACGAGATCATCACGGTTTCCGATGAAGATGCCTTTGAGACGGGGAATGCATTGGCGAAAACCGAGGGCATTCTCTGTGGAATTTCTTCCGGTGCAGCCCTCTTTGCCGCATGCAAATTGGCAGAGCGAGAGGAGAACCGAGGAAAGACGATTGTGGTGGTTTTACCCGATACGGGTGAGCGATATTTATCTACCGGACTCTTCCATGATTAGGCGGAAAAACCCCATGGTATATGATATAATGTGGTTGTTTAATAATCTAAAATAGAAAAAGGGTGGCGAATATGAAGATCAAGTTTTGCGGAGCTGCAACAGGAGTGACCGGCTCCTGTCATTTGTTGACGTCTGGAGAGCATAAGATTCTACTGGATTGCGGACAGTTTCAAGGAGGGAAGGCGCAGGAAGCCATGAATCGCGAACCTTTTCCCTTCGACCCAACGGAGATACAGTGTGTGGTACTTTCTCATGCCCACATTGATCACTGCGGAAGAATCCCGCTTTTGGTGAAGAGGGGATTCCGAGGCAAGATTTACTGCACCGATGCTACGGCGGACTTATTGGACGTGATGCTCAAGGACAGCGGGTATATCCACGAAAAAGAGGCGGAGTGGCAGAATCGAAAAAACGAGAGAGCGGGACGTCCGCTCATAGAACCCTTATATACCTACAATGATGCAATAGATTCACTAAAATACATTGAGCCGATTCTATACGATCAATTGATTGAAATCAACGATGATATGAAAATCGTGTTTAACGATGCGGGACACATCTTAGGATCGGCAATTGTCGAGCTTTGGGTGGCTGAGGAAGATAACGTATCCAAGATTGTCTATTCGGGAGATTTGGGCGTGGAAGATCGACCCATTCTGCGAGATCCGGTTAAGATCAAAAAGGCAGATTACGTTATCATGGAATCCACCTACGGTAACCGTCTGCATCCAAAACACACATCGGGAACAGAAGAATTGCTGGAAATCATCATCAAGACCACGGACCGAGGCGGTACGGTGGTGATTCCCTCCTTTGCTGTGGGAAGAACACAGGAACTGATCTATGAGCTGAATCGGTATTACGAAGAGGATAACAAATACAGCAAGAAGTTGGAAGAACTGAAGGTGTACATCGACAGTCCCATGGCGAAGAATGCCACCGATGTATTTAAGAAGAATGCACAGGTCTTTGACAAAGAAACCAGAGATTACATCCTCAGCGGAGATCACCCTCTGGAGTTTAAGAATCTCATCTTCACCAGAACGGTAGATGACTCCAGGGCCTTAAATACCAACAGGACACCGAAAGTCATCATTTCCGCCAGCGGTATGTGCGAAGCGGGAAGAATCCGCCACCATTTGAAACACAACCTTTGGGATCCCAAATCCAGCATTGTATTCGTCGGCTATCAGGCAGAAGGCACGCTGGGAAGAAGTCTTCTCAACGGATTAAAGGATGTGACCCTCTTTGGGGAACAGGCCCATGTCAATGCGGAGATACACAACCTAGAGGGTTTTTCCGGCCATGCCGACAAGGAAGGTCTGCTTCGCTGGATTAGCGCCTTTGAGAAACCCCCAAAGGAAGTGTTCTTGGTGCATGGAGAGGAAGATGCCAAGGTTGCCCTTGCGGGAGATATTAAGGCTGAAAATGGGTATGATCCAATCATTATTCGAGAAGTATCCGAATACCAGCTGGACGGGGCAGAACTCCTCAGTAGGGAAGATGCCATGAAGGAAATGGTCAACGGGGAAAGCGACTCGGAAATCAGAGAGCGCATCGCCAACATTCGAGAGAATTTGGAGAGCGTCTTGTACAACAGTCAGCTTGCCATGGGAGAAGAATCTTCCCCCGCCAAGAAGTCGGAAATAAGGAACTTGGTATTGGATCTGGAGAAGGAAGTTTTGAACTTGGGTGCGGTCTTATCCGGCAGTGAAAATGATTAGAAAGTTCAGAAATATAGAACATTAAAGCCAATTGATAAATAAACAACACACCAAGAAAGACTATGATATAATGGGGTTGTGTGAATGTACAGGAGAAAGACATGTCACTATTACAAGATATATCCATCAACGTACAACAGGTTGCAGAAGCAATCAGTATCGCGGTGGGTGTTGAGGTAGAGATCGTTGACAACAAACTGACCATCATTGGAGGCACAGGTGTCTACAAGGAGATGATCGGAAAAAAAGAAGAAGCCGGTAAGCTGGATGGGAATTATCTTTACGCAAGGGTGCTGCGCAGCGGTGTGACCCAATATGTGGAAGATGCACCCAGCGACCAGTATTACGGAGTCCATAGTTGTGATGGAAACACCAGTGTGGAATTGGCTGAAATCTGTACCCCCATCAAGATTGGGGAGACCATCATAGGTATCATCGGACTGGTTGCTTTTTCTGAAAACCAAAAAGCGATTCTTCTGGACAAGAAGCGAAGCATGGTGACCTTTGTGGAGAAGATGGCGGACCTGTTGGCGGCGAAGGCACAGCAGCAGGCGGCCCTGGCAGATGCGGAGTTGGCAAAGAAGGAGATGAACACCGTCTTTGAGACCGCCCATGAAGGAATCTTGGCTATCGACAAGCGAGGATACATCAATCACTGTAATGCCCTTGCAGCAGCTCAGTTTAAAACCAGCAAGCAGGAGATTATCGGCGAACACTTGAATAAATACATGGTCGGATCCCCTGCACTTTCCATCATTGAAACGGGCAAGGGATATACGGAGCATGAAGAACTGTACCGAAGCGACAAGGGCGGATTACATGTCATTGTAACGGCAAAGCCCTTCTACAGTGGAACCGAAATCGGCGGCGTTGTCATTTCCTTCCGAGACATCAAGGAAGCCCAAAAGCTGGCGTACACCATGAACCGGACCAAGGTAAAGAATACCTTCGACGATATCATCGGATTGGGCAAGGCCATCTCCAAGGTGAAGAGTCAAGCGCTTATTACCGCACGAGGGGATTCCACCGTACTCATCGTAGGAGAGAGCGGAACCGGAAAGGAAATGTTTGCCAAAGCGATTCATTATTCCGGCGCCAGGGGAGGCGGTCCCTTTGTAACCGTCAACTGTGGAGCCATTCCCGAGAACCTGTTGGAAAGTGAGCTTTTCGGATATGAAAAGGGAGCATTTACGGGAGCATCGGAAAAGGGAAAGATCGGAAAGTTTGAACTGGCAAACAACGGGACCATCTTCCTGGATGAAATTGGGGACATGCCCATGCATCTTCAGGTAAAGATACTCCACGTGCTGCAGAATATGCGATTTGAAAGAGTGGGAGGCAACAAGGACATTCACGTCAACGTGAGAGTCATTGCCGCTACCAATAAAAATCTGGAGGAAATGATCAAAGAAGAGACCTTCAGAGAAGACCTTTACTACAGACTAAACGTAATTCCTTTGGAAATCCCGCCCCTGCGACGGCGGCAAGAGGATATCAAGGAGTTCATGGAATACTTTCTAAAGAAATATAATGCATTTATGGGAAGAAAGCTCACCGGGTTTACCGATGAGGTCCTGGATTTATACACCATGTACGAATGGCCCGGCAATGTGCGAGAACTGGAAAATGCCATTGAGTACAACGTGAATATGGCGCAGGGCGACATCATCGGCATCGAAGACGTTCCCAAGCGGCTCTTTGCAAGAGAAGAACCGGAAATGGCCATGATTAACAGCAATCTGCCCTTAGCCGACCAGGTGAGGGAGTACGAAAAGGGCGTTATCTCCAGAAAGTTGTGTAAGCATGGAAATGATGGCCGAGGCAAGGATCTGGTGGCAAGGGAATTGGGACTGTCAAGAGCAACCTTGTATCGAAAGCTCTCGGAGCTGGAAATAAATAAGAAGCCACAGTAATAAAAACGGAGGAGAAAAATGTTAAGAGAAAGTTTACCTAAAGTTGTGACCTCATTACCCGGACCTAAGGCACAAGCTATCATCGACAGAAGAGAAGAAGCAATGCCCGGTGCTATCAAGTGCGGATACCCCTTGGTAATCAATCGTGGAGAAGGTGCAATGATGGAAGACGTGGATGGAAACGTATTCCTGGATTGGATTGGCGGCGTTGGCGTATTGAACATCGGATACAGCCATCCTGAACTGATTGAAGCAGTAAAAGAACAGTCTGAAAAGTTCTTCCACGCTATGATGAACATTACGACTCACGAACCCTATATCAAGATGGCAGAGAAGATGAACGAAATCGCACCTGTAAAGGGCGACAAGAAAAAGACCATGTTTGCCAACTCCGGCGCAGAAGCGGATGAAAACGCAGTTAAAATCGCTAAGAGCTACACAGGCAGACCCAACATCATCGTATTTACCGGCGCTTTCCACGGCAGAACCCAGATGACCATGACCATGACCGCTAAGAAAGCATACGCACTGGGAATGGGACCCTTCCCCGATGGTATTTACAGAGCAGAATTCCCCAACCTCTACAGAGCGCCCAAGGGCATGAGCGAAGCAGAAGCAATCGATTACTACATCGACAAGCTGGAGCAGGTATTCATCGACGCGACACCCAAGGATGCTACAGCAGCAATCGTATTTGAGCCTGTTCAGGGTGAAGGCGGATTCGTTCCCGCACCCATCGAGTGGGTAAAGGCTGTAAGAAAAATCTGTGACGACAACGGAATCCTGATGATTACTGACGAAGTACAGACCGGTTGGGCGAGATCCGGAAGAATGTTTGCTTCTGAATACTACAAGGAAGCCGGATGTGCTCCCGACATCATGACCACAGCTAAGTCCATGGCAGGCGGACTTCCCATCTCTGCAGTAACTGCAAGTGCTGAAATCATTGACGGCGTTACCGTTGGAACCATCGGTGGTACCTACTGCGGAAACCCTGTTGCTTGTGCATCTGCTTTGAAGGTTGCCGAAGTAATGGAAAGAGATGATTATCCTGCAAAGGCAAGAGCAATTGCTGACAAGTGCATGGCAAGATTCAACCAGTGGAAGGATAAGTTTGAAGTTGTTGGCGATGCCAGAGGAACCGGCGCTATGATGGGTGTTGAGTTTGTTATGGACAAGGAATCCAAGGAGCCAAACGCAGCGATCGTAACAAAGATCGTTAACGAAGCTTTGAAGAAAGGCCTCATGCTGGAAGCAGCAGGAACCTACAACAACGTAATTCGATTCCTCTGCCCACTGTGTGCAACAGACGAGCAGATTGATAAGGGATTGGAAATCTTTGAAGAAACATTGGCAGAGAGCATCTAATTCATCACAAAGAAAAACTTCTGGCGAGTGACTCTAAGTCACTCGTCAGTTTTTTGAAGGGAAATCCATGGAATGAGGGAAAATACAAAAGTTACTATGATTGCAGTCATATGTGCCCTGCTATTTGGCATGTCATTTCTGGGGACGAAGGTCGCCTTGGATGTGATGAGCCCCTTACAGCTATTGGCATCTCGCTGGACATTCGCTCTTGCTGCTTTTCTGGTACTTCTTGCCACGGGAAGGGTAAAGGTGCGATTTAAGGGAAAACCGGTCAGGTTTGTCATACTGATGGCTTTTCTGCAACCTTGCGTATATGCTACTTTTGAAACGTGGGGAATCAACCTAACCACCATGGGAGAGTCTGCCATCATTTTAGCCATTATGCCGGTCTTCGTGACAGCAGTTTCCGTGGTAATATTCCGCATTCAGGTAGGGCCGGTTACAATGGGGGCGGTGATTCTCGCCTTTGTTGGTGTAGTCGTTACGGTTGTTTTTTCCAAGGAAACCGGCTATGACAGTAGATTCTTAGGGTATTTGCTCCTAGGCGTTGCTGTGATCGCAGGTGCCTCTTACTCCTTCCTGTCGGGGAGGATTTCCGATCGGTTCTCTCCTATGGAGCTGACCTTTGTCATGGCGGTTACGGGGAGCGTTGTGTTTAACGCCTTGGCCTTTGCCACCGGTGAAGGCTTGGAAACCTATGTCGTTTTGTTTTCTTCTCCTTCCATGCTACTGAGCGTTGCCTACTTGGGTGTTTTTTGTTCCCTCATTTCCTTTGTCATGTTGAACTATGTACTTTCACGTATGCCGGCTCACAAGGCATCTGCAATCACCATGAATCTCATCACCTTGACCGGAGTTGCCAGTGGGGTAATCTTCCGGGGAGAAGTCCTATACTGGAACACCCTCTTGGGGATGGTGCTGATCCTTTTGGGTGTCATCGGTGTAAACATCGGAAAAGACCAAGTCACATCAAATGTTGGAGGATAGAAAAGAAATCTCTTTTTGGGACAGGTATAATTCAAACAATATGGGTTTTCGTGTGAAATTGTTTGTAGTTTTTGGAGTAGAAATTACCTTTATGAGACTCAAAACCTGTTTTCTCGGAAACAAAGCGAAAACTATGACAACAACTTAGAGATAAAGTCAAAATGTTATAAGTCTATTACAACAAATTGGAACGCAGGAAGAGAATGTTGGAATTATCTCTATACTGTACAAATGAATTATGATAAAGCAAAAAACAGAGCAGAGAGTGCTTCTCTCTGCTCCACTTTGCGCGCAACCTTACAAGTTGCGTCTTTTTTAATAGTAGTAGTTGTTGTAGTATCCGCCTCCGCCTAGGGCAGCCATGATGGCAGCGCCTGCAATTGCGAAGATGATCAGGTACAGTACCAAGATGGCGATGGTTACAAAGAAGTAAATGAATCCCGCTCTGTTCCAACTTGATTGATGGCTGAGACATTCAGCCGGTGTGGAGTACTGTCCCGTTTCCCATGCCCACTGGTTACCCTTTGCACCGCAGAAGAATACCCATACGATACCAAATAGGGGAATGAGGCAGAGTAAAGGTAGATATACCTTGTGTCCGATGCCCCACCAAATGTTAAACATGAAGGATCCCCAGTTCCATTTCTTCAGTTCCGGTGGTGTCTGCGGGGGAACGTGGGTATAAGCCGTTGACTGACCCTGTGGGGGTGTGGGGTTGTTGTACATGTTGCTTCCGCCCTGTGGGGGAGGTGTTTGATTGTACATGTTGCTTTGCCCCTGGGTCGGCTGACCTTGCTGCGCCTGTTGGTTCTGTTGTGGCTGCGGATCGGGTTGTGGATCCTGCTGGGGCTGCGTCTCCGGTGCGGCCTGGCTTTGTGCAGGCTGATCATAAACAGACGGTGCCTTGTTTTCCTGAGGATTGTTATCCTGTGGAGTCTGACCTGTCTGTGTGTTATTCATTTCGTCCATGATGACCTCCTTAAAATAATAACGCATTTACCTAATATAATATCTTATTGACCATTATAACAAACATATTCACATTTGTACAAATAATTCGATTTTTTTGCCGTGTGTTGCTTTGGTGAAAGCGAAAGCCCTTATCTTGACACTTAATTATTCCCTCTGTTAGAATGTGGACGGTAGATGTAACTGATTGTCAAGGAGACATAATAATGGGTGAGAATCTTTCTTTTTTTCAGAGAAAAGACATCGAATTTAGTGTAAAAAGATACGTACAGGATGCGCTATCTGCCATGGCATTGGGGTTGTTTTCCTCACTGCTCATCGGTTTGATTATTAAGACCATTGGCGAACAGTCGGCCAACCTGGTTGGAGCTAACGCCTTCTCCGCATTCCTCGTTGAGGCGGGCGGCATTGCCATGGGACTCATGGGTCCCGCCATCGGTGTAGCCGTAGCCTTTGCCCTGAAAGCGCCACCCTTGGTGCTTTTCACCTGCGCGGTGGTGGGTCAGATGGGTGCCACCATGACCGGCTTCGGCATAGAAATGGCGGGGGGACCCGCAGGCGCTTTTGTGGCGGTTGCCATTGGATGTGAGCTGGGGAAGATGGTTTCTAAGGAAACAAAGGTGGATATTATCGTTACACCGGCAGTAACCCTACTTGCGGGAGCCGTTGCGGCCAAGTTTATTGGACCCTTTGTGGGGTGGCTCATGGAGCGATTGGGATCCCTGATTATGACTGCTACCGAATGGCAGCCATTCCTCTTTGGAATTTTTATATCTGTCGTTGTGGGGCTCGTTCTTACAGCACCTATCTCCTCTGCAGCTCTCTGCATTATGATGGACCTCTCCGGCTTGGCAGCCGGTGCGGCAACGGTGGGATGCTGTGCCCAGATGATTGGCTTTGCCGTCATCAGCTTTCGAGATAACGGCGTTGGCGGCTTGCTGGCGCAGGGCATCGGAACCTCCATGCTTCAGGTTCCCAATATCATCAAGCATCCGTGGATTTTGGTACCACCAACCTTGGCTGCGGCCATTATCGGCCCTTTTAGCACGGTGGTATTCCAAATGACCAACAACCCTATGGGTGCGGGAATGGGAACCTCTGGTTTAGTGGGACAAATAGGAACCTTCACAGATATGGGATTTACTCTTCCCGTACTCCTGAAGGTGCTTCTGTTGCAGTTCCTCATGCCTGCGGTCTTTTCCTTTGTGATATATGTTCTTCTGAAAAAGGCCGGGAAGATCAAGGATGGTGATATGGACCTTCACCTGTAAATTATGAAAAAGAAGAAAAAAATACACATTCGGAATAAGAGGAGAGCGCTGCTTAGCGGAGCAATCGGTTTACTGATTGTCGTTCTGCTGGTTTTCGGCGGCGTTAAGTTGGTTTCCGGAATCTTTGCGCAAGACGATAATAAGCAAAAGCTGATTTCCAAAGTTGCAAAGGATGAGGTAAAGGATGAAGAGGGGACAAAGCACATAGTCTATCGAACGGACCAATGGAATCTACGGTTGGTAAACAAATGGAACCCTCTTCCCAAGGAAATGCCAATTGACCTAGCCCGCATGGACAAGGGCCATGAAATCGATACACGTTGCGAAAAGGATTTGCTGGAGATGTTGAAGGACTGCGAAAATGCCGGAAACGCGCCTATGGTGGTTTCCGCCTATCGAACCTTTGAAATGCAGCAGACCTATTACAATGGACAAGTGCAGAATCTTATTGAACAGGGCAAGTCGGAAGAAGAAGCCAAGGAAGAAGCCCTCAATGAAGTGGCATTTCCGGGCACCAGCGAACATCACTTAGGTCTTGCGGTGGATTTGGTGGATACCAATATGCAAAACCTGGATGAATCCCAAGAGAAGACGGAAACCCAAAAGTGGCTCATGAAGAACAGCTGGAAATACGGGTTTATCATTCGATATCCTGTGGGAAAAGAAGAGATTACCGGCGTCATCTATGAACCCTGGCATTATCGCTATGTGGGGAAGGATGTTGCCAAGGAAATCACAGAAAAAAATATTTGTTTGGAGGAGTACCTTGCAGACCTTTAAATGCGTGGATTAAGCAAAGAACCTCAGACGGCCGGTCGTTGTGTCCGGTCGTTTTCTATGTTAAAATATCTCCATGACAAATCTTGGTAAATTAAACAACGAACAGAAAAAAGCTGCCATCCATACAGAAGGCCCCTTACTCATTTTGGCAGGTGCCGGCAGCGGCAAAACCAGCACTATGACCCATAGAATCGCCTACTTGGTGGAAGAGAAAGGTGTGAACCCCTACAGCATTTTGGCGGTGACCTTTACCAACAAGGCTGCCGGAGAGATGCGCGACAGGGTGGAGGCCTTGGTAGGCGGCCATCTTCCCGCATGGATTATGACCTTCCATGCGGCTTGTTTGCGCGTTCTGCGCCGACATGCGGAAGTTTTGGGCTACACTAACAGCTTTGTGGTCTACGATTCGGTGGACACCAAGGCGGCAATGAAGGCAATCATAAGAGAACTGAAGGTTGACGATAAACAGTTTAGCGTCAATGGTATGCTGGCGATTATCAGCGAGTGCAAGGAGAAGGAAATTTCTCCACAGGAATATGTTGAGATTCACGGCGGGCAATTTCGGGAAGAAACCATCGGAAGAATCTTCTCGGAGTACGAGCGCGTTTTAAAGAAGAACAACGCCATGGACTTTGATGATCTTCTCCTAAACACCGTGCGCCTCTTTCGAAAGGACCCCCAGGTCCTGGAACAATATCAAGAGCGGTTCCAATATATCATGGTGGATGAATATCAGGATACCAACCAGCTGCAGTACGAATTTGTGCGAATGCTTGCAGAGAATCACAGAAACCTCTGTGTGGTGGGAGACGATGACCAGTGCATCTATCAGTGGCGCGGAGCCGACATCCGCAACATCTTGGAGTTTGAAAAGGATTTCCGCGGTGCAAAGGTGGTTAAGTTGGAGCAGAACTACAGATCCACAGGGAACATATTAGCCGCCGCTCATAGTGTGATTCAGAACAACAGAGGTCGCAAAGCAAAGAAGCTTTGGACCGATGCCCAAGAAGGCCACAAGATTATATATCGGAGAGCCGACGATGAAAAGGAAGAAGCCTACTACATTGCCCAGGAAATCGATCGATTGCGATCTTCCTATGACGGCTATAACGACTTTGCCGTATTATACAGGACCAACGCCCAATCCAGGAACTTTGAAGAGGCACTGTCTGCCAGAAGCATTCCCTATCGGGTGGTGGGCGGAATTCGATATTATGACAGGAAGGAAATCAAGGATATTGTGGCATATATGCGACTGGTGTTGAATCCTTACGATGACCTATCTCTGAGAAGAGTGATTAACGAGCCTAAGCGTGGTGTAGGTGCAACAACGGTAGAGAAACTCTCCACTTTGGCAGAAGTGCGGGGAGAAAATCTCTTTCACGTGCTCATGGATGAAGAAGTCATGGCATCCCTTTCCACCAAGGCCAGAACCGGCTTGGGGGAGATGATGGTGACCGTTGCCCACTATCACGACGAGGCAGATAACCTACGGGTTTCCGATATCTACGACGGACTGTTGACCGGCACCGGCTATGTGCGTGCCTTGGAGTCTGCTGCAACAGTGGAAGCAGATGGTCGACTGGAAAACCTTTTGGAGTTTAAGTCGGTAATCTTGCAGTATGAAAAAGAAGGGGAATTATCCTTGGCAGTTTTTCTGGAGAAGATTGCCCTTCTTTCCGATGTGGATAACCATAAACCCGACGAAGATGCGGTTGCCCTTATGACGCTTCACAGTGCCAAGGGCCTGGAGTTCCCGGTGGTATTTATGCCGGGCATGGAGGACGGCTTGTTCCCCGGATGGCGTTCCATGGAAGAGCAGGAGAAGATGGAAGAAGAGCGGCGGCTGTGCTACGTGGGGATGACCAGAGCAAAGGATCGCCTGTACCTCACCAGTGCCGGCTACCGCGTGTTATACGGAAAAGGGGACTACACTAGGGAGTCCACATTTTTGCGAGAACTGGATCCGAAACTCATTGACGGAGACGGGGTGTATGTGAAGAAGGCGGAAGTTCGCCTAGGGGAGGAAAAGCCCTTTGACGGTTACAGCAAACCCACACCATTTGCACCCTTCGATAGGTTTGCCGTAGCCAAGAAAGAGGTGCAGCTAAAGAAAAACATGGAAACCTTTGCCCCGGGCGACAAGGTCTCTCACGGCAAGTTTGGTGAGGGCATGGTCGTAGAGGTGAAAGGTAACGTGGTCAGCGTAATGTTTGACTCGGTAGGCAAGAAGAAACTGGCCTCTGATGTAGCGCCGATTAAGAAGGTATGAGCATGGATAAGATAAAGGAAATGAAAGAGGCAATCCTCAAGCTGGGGGCAGCGGAGCAAGCCTACTATCAACAAAACATAGAAGTGATGTCCAACTTGGAGTACGACAATCTGTACGACAGGTTGGTCGCCCTGGAAAAAGAGACGGGAGTGGTCCTTGGAAACAGCCCGACACAAAAGGTGGGATATGAGACCAGAAAGGACCTTCCCAAGGAAGCCCACAGTGCACCCATGCTCAGTTTGGACAAGACCAAGAGCATGGAAGACTTGGCGGCCTTTGCCGGCGACCATGCGTGTATTCTTTCCTGGAAGCTGGACGGCATCACCATCGTATTAACCTACAAGGAAGGGCGGCTTCTCAAGGCGGTCACCAGAGGAAACGGGGAAATCGGAGAGGTGGTCACGCCCAACGCCATGGTTTTTACCAATCTTCCCGTGACCATTCCCTGGAAGGAAGAATTGGTTCTCAGAGGAGAAGCCATCATCACCTATTCGGACTTCCAAAAAATCAATGAAGATTTGCCGGAGCTGGATGCCAAGTACAAGAATCCGAGAAACCTTACAAGCGGCTCTGTTCGCCAGCTGAACAACGAGATTACAGCCAAAAGAAAGGTACGATTCGTAGCCTTTTCTATGGTGGAAGGACCCGGGACGACCGTGGAGGAACAGCTTCAATGGTTGGGAAAACAGGGTTTTGAGATTGTGGACTACCGAAAAGTTTCTTCTATTCAAATGAAAGAAACGGTAAAGGAGTTTGAGGAGATGGTAGTGGACAATGACTATCCCTCCGATGGCCTTGTCCTCTGCTATGATGATATTGCCTACGGAAGGTCTCTGGGGAGGACATCCAAGTTCCCCCGGGATGCCATAGCTTTCAAATGGAAGGACGAGATTAGGAGCACCAAGTTGTTGGAAATTGAATGGAGTGCATCCAGAACGGGACTAATCAATCCCATTGCTGTCTTTGAGCCGGTGGAATTGGAAGGAACCACGGTAAGCAGGGCTAGTGTACACAACCTGAGCATCCTCAAAGAACTTGCCTTGGGCATCGGTGATGAAATAGAGGTCTACAAGGCAAATATGATTATTCCGCAGATTGCACGGAACAATACGCGCTCCGGCAGTGTGGAGATTCCCTCTTCCTGTCCCGTGTGTGGTGGGGCGACGGAGATCAAGAATGACAACGGTGTCGAAACCTTGTATTGCACAAACCCGGACTGTCCTGCAAAGAAAATCAAAGCCTTTACCCTTATGGCAAGCAGGGATGCCCTGAACATAGAGGGTCTCTCGGAGATGACCATTGAAAAATTTACGGGAAGAGGGTTCATAAAAGAAGCGGCAGATCTCTTTCGCCTGGAGGAACATAGAGGAGAGATTGAGGAGATGGAAGGCTTTGGAGAGAAATCCTTCCACAACTTGATCAATGCGGCGGAAAAGGCAAGACAGACGACACCGGCAAAGGTCCTGTATTCCTTGGGAATATCCGGCATCGGTACCGCCGGGGCAAAGCTCATTGCGGCAAACTGCGAGGATGACTTCCAAAAGATGAGAAGTCTGACAGCAGAGGAGTTGACAGAAATTGACGGCATTGGAGAAGTGCTGGCAACTGCATACACCCAATACTTCTCTCTTCCGGAGAACAATCAACGCTTGGACAGGCTCTTATCGGAGCTCACCCTTCACCAAGCTGCCAAAGAGGAGCAGACCTTAAAGGGCTTCACCTTTGTAATCACCGGCAGCCTATCCCGGTTTGAAAACAGAGATGCCATGAAGGAAGCCATAGAAATGCGGGGAGGAAAGGTAGCAGGCTCTGTCAGCAACAAGACGAGCTTTCTCATCAACAACGATGTAACATCTTCTTCTTCCAAAAACAAGAAGGCTGCATCCTTGAACATCCCTATTTTGAGCGAAGAGGAATTCATAGAGAGATTTGGAGTAAAGACAGATGCTTAACATTGGAAAATTAGACAGTGATTTACTGGAAAAGATTGTTTTTGAAAATATTCATTTTAAGCGACCGGAGGTCCTGACCCGGCCGGGTATCGGGGAAGATTGCGCTGTGATTGACTTTGAGGCATATGACTGTGTGATTTCCACGGATCCCATTACCGCAGCCATCGGCGACATCGGCAGGCTGGCCATTCATATCTCCTGTAACGACATCGCCTCCAACGGGGTGCAGCCCATTGGAATTATGCTGGCAGTTCTTCTTCCTGTGGGAACAACGGCAGAGGAAATCGAAGAGATGATGCGCCAAGCAGCAGCGGCCTCCGAAGAGTTGGAAGTGGAAATTATCGGCGGACACACGGAGGTGACCTCGGCGGTGAATAAGCCGGTCATTGTTTCCACAGCCCTCGGAAGGGGAGAAAAGGAAGCGTCTCTGCACAACGAAACCATGAAGCCGGGAGATTTGGTGCTGTTGACCAAGTCGGCAGGTTTGGAAGGTGCCGGAATTATAGCGGGAGACTTTGAAGAGGAACTGCGGGAAGTGTTGACCGAAGAAGAACTGGAATACGCAAAGAGTCTCTTGGACCATGTCAGTGTGGTGAAGGAAGGTGTCATAGCCGGAAAGATTGGGACTGCAGGCATGCACGATGTTACGGAAGGCGGCGTACTGGGTGCCCTTTGGGAAATGTGCAACGTGGGGAAAACCGGTGCTGTCATCTGGGAGGAGAAAGTCCCGGTAGAAGATGTGACAAAGAAAATATGCAATCACTTTGATGTGGATTATCTGAGATTGATTTCCAGCGGGTGCATGATGATTATGTCGCCGCCTGATAAACGAGAGGAAATTGAAACGGCTTTAGAGGAGGCGGGGATTGAAGTATCGGTCATTGGAGAAATTTTGGAAGAGAGCCAAGGAATCACCATGATCAAGGACGGCGTCCAATCTATAGTGGATCCTCCTACGGGAGATGAAGTTTACAAGGTTGTGGGCTAATAAGTTGATTTTTCTGAATGTTTTTTTATGTTTTTTTAATCTTGAAATTTCGTCCCGAAGTTGAGAAAAAATCACCATTGGCCTGTTGTAATCGGTTTCATTTATAAGAAAAAAATATAAAAATCCACTAATAAAGCCACATTTGGGGCATGGTGGATTTTTTTTGTGTTTCTCAAAATGGAGAATTTCTACGGGAAATTCGGGGGAATGAGAAAAACAGAAAATTATGAATTAGCGAAATATTCTGTGAAAAACCGGTGCCGTTGACACAGGTTTAACTACTATTTAGAATGACCATATCATAGGAATTTATAGTTATTATACGTATGTTTATAGGAGGACTTATGAATGTCGAATAAGAATGAATGTCAGGGCTCATGTCCTATCGAACAAGAGCCTAGAGGCCCTCAGGTAGGTGAAAGCCAAGAACTGAAGAGGGGAATCAAGGGCTGGCAAGTCGCCTTTATCGGGCTTGGTGGCGTTATCGGTTCCTGCTACTTCTTGGGACTCGGACTTCTCATTGGGGATATGGGACCGTCCGTCTTTATCGCCTTTGCCGTTGTCGGACTAATCGTATACGGCCTTATGATTGCTTATGCGGAATTGCTCGTTAATCTTCCCAGAAAGGGATCCTTTATTGCTTACACCAACGAGTTTTTAGGACCAACCATGTCAACCGGTATGGGATGGGCGTTCTGGTTTAACTGGGTATGTTATGTACCTTCTGAAGCCATTGCGGTTGCTACGGTACTTCAGGTGTTGTCGGGAAATACCAGTGGAACGGCATATGCAGCCTTTGCCATCGGTGCCTTGGCGGCTTTGACCATTATCAACCTCAGTGCGGTGGATATCTTTGCGAAGATTGAATCCGGACTGGCGATCACAAAAGTTTGCGTCATTATTTTATTTGTAATTGTAGCCTTCGGTGTTTGGGTCGGCCTATGGGGTAGTGAAAACTATCTAGGCGGTGCCATTAACTTCGGAAGCGGTGCTGCCATCAGCGAAGCGCTCTTCCCCAACGGTGTGGGAATCGTATTGACCTCCATGGTCGTCGTACTGGTTACCTTCCAGGGAACTGAAATCGTAGGTTTGGCTGCTGCGGAAGCACAGAATCCCGATGAATCTGTACCCAGGGCTTGTAAGAGCGTTACCTATCGTATCGTTGGACTTTACTTGGTTCCCATCGTATTCTTAATCCTGATCATGCCTTGGCAGTTGGGATCCGATGCAGAACCTGCATTTGCAACAGCAATGAATCTGTACGGTCTTGATTCCATCGGTGTTATCATGACAGCCGTAGTTTTGGTAGCAGCATTCAGCTGTGCCAACACCGGATTCTATGGAACCGTTAGAGCTATGTACGGTCTTTCCGTAGAAGGACTTGCACCCAAGTTCCTCAGCAAGTTGAACAAGAAGTGCAACCCGAAAAACTCCGTATTCTTTACCTTGGCCTTCATGTGGGTCGTGCTGATCCTCGGACTGGTTTCCACCCTCACCGGAGCCATGGAGAACCTATACGGAAATCTGCTTTCCATGTCCGGCTTCACAGGAACCCTTGCATGGTTAGGCATTATCGCATCTCAGATGATCTTTAGAAGAAGATTGAAAGCAAGAGGATATGACCCCGAAACCTGCCTAAGAGCGAAAGTTACAAAGGGGCAAAGCTGGATACCTGCCTTTGCATTTATCGCACAGTTTGCATGTCTCATACTCCTTGCCTTCGGTGAAGGTCAAATTCCGATCTTCATCCTGGCCTGTGCAGCGGTTGTGGTTCCCATGATTGTGAGAGCGATTACCGTAAAAACGGGACACGCAAGAGAAATCAGTGCTTTGGAGAAGGGTGAGAAGACCTTTGATGAGACCTTCCCCGACAAAAATCGACTCGATGTAGAATAATATCTATCCCCCAATAGATAATTTCCCCCTAAAAGCCTCGCCGAAACTCGGTGGGGCTTTTAGCCTAATGTGAATCAATCCATTGACTTAAAGGGGAAAACACCATATAATTATGGTTGCGTAAAATTGTCTTTTGACAGCTCCGTATGGCTCGGTTAGGGTCCTGCGCAATAGGAGTCCGTGAACCTTGTCAGGTCCGGAAGGAAGCAGCAATAAGCGGAACCTCTTATGTGCCGCAGATCAGCCTTTCCCCTGTCTGCGGAGCCTTCAAAGGGCAATTTTATTATCTTAGATGAAAGGATTTCCATGTATAAAGCGCTGTACAGAGCCTACAGACCTGAAGTGTTTTCTCAGGTGTTGGGGCAAGAGCATATCGTAAAAATACTGAAGCACCAGTTGGAGCATGATGAGACTTCCCATGCCTATTTGTTCTGTGGAACCAGGGGCACTGGAAAGACCACCTTGGCCAGATTGTTGGCAAAGGGAGTGAACTGTACGTCCTATACCAGAGAAGGGGAAAAACCCTGCGGAACATGTGAAAACTGTAGAGCAATCAAGGAAGGACATTTCATGGATCTGGTGGAAATTGATGCCGCCTCCAATACGGGCATTGACGGTATTCGTGAGCTAAGGGAAAGCGTCAACTATCCTCCTGCTGTGGGGAAGAAAAAGGTCTATATCATCGACGAGGTTCACATGCTCTCCACTTCTGCTTTCAATGGCCTGCTGAAAACTTTGGAAGAACCGCCGGATGAAGTGATGTTCATCTTGGCCACAACGGAGCCGGAGAAGCTTCCTGCTACGGTTCTTTCCAGATGCATGCGCTTGGATTTCCATCGTGTGTCAGAAAGACTATTGGCCGGTCGATTGATGGATATTGCCAGAGAACGAGATACGGAGATAGAGGAAGACGCCTTGCGACTGATTGTTTCCAACGGAGACGGTTCCGTGCGGGATTGTCTGACCATCTTGGATCAGTGCCTTTCCACAGGGGAGAAGAAGCTGACCCGGTCCGACGTGCTGGATATCCTGGGGACGGTGGGTATCGAGACCTATCTGGAGTTAACGGAAGCGGTGCGGGAACACGATCCGGCATGGGGGTTGACCATTATCCACGAGCTGATTTCAGAGGGGAAGGACCCAAGGCAGATTCTCCAAGGATGGATGAGCCACTATCGGGATCTTCTCATGACCAAGTTTTTGAAAAAACCGGAAGACGTGTTGAACCTGTCTTCCGAGAATATCGATCGCATCAGAGGGCAAAGTGAAATCATAGATTTGGCAGAAATCAACAGGGCGATTTTAGAGATTTCCAAAACCGTACCGGTCGCAAAAAATTCTTCCCATCCCAGAGTTCTCTTGGAAATCTGCATGGTGAAACTGGCCACGGACACGGCTGACGGAGAAATCGTGGTACAAAAGCGAAGGCGCATGCCGGCAAAGGAAAATCCCTTCCAAAAGCCGGAGCCCAAGGAAGCTCCTCAACCCAAGGTGACCGAGGAAGTTGAGGCCAAGGCTGAAAGCCCGGAGGAACCACAGGATGAAGACAACGAAAACCTATACGGCATCTGGGAGGCATTTTTGGAGGACGGAGAAAAAACCAAGGGTGGCATGTTCGGAATGGTTCGAAACAGCGCAGAGCCTCTATCCATGACGGAAAAGGAATTTCTTGTCCGCGTAAGCGGTATGGCAAAGATGTTCATGGAGAAGAATCTCACTTTGATGGAGGATATGCTGGAAAAGTATATCGGTAAGCGAAAACAATTGAAAATCATCGACGAAGAAGCGGTGGAAAAGAAACAAGAGAAGGAAGAAATGGCGGATATTGCCGGTAGAGCCCAGGATGTTTTGGGCTTACCCGTGGAGTTGAAATAGCGGAGGTAAAACAATGGGTAAAGGAATGAGAGCAGGAAGAAAGCCAAAGGCTGCAGCAGGAAATGCAAACATGCAGAAGCAAATGCAGCAGATGCAGGCTATGCAACAGAAAATGGAAGAAATGCAGGCGGAAATCAATGAGATGGAGACGACTGCCACTTCCGGTGGGGGTGCGGTTTCTGTAACGGTCAACGGTAAGAAAGAAATCACCAATATCGCTTTGGAGGCGGAAATCGTGGATCCCGATGATATTGAAATGCTGCAGGATTTGGTCATGACGGCAGCCAATGAGGCATTGCGACAAATGGATGAGATTTCGTCCAATGAAATGAACAAGTTAACGGGAAGCATGGGTCTGCCTCCGGGATTGATATAATGAACCATTATGCAAAGCCGCTGAACAAACTAATCAACGAATTGTCCAAGTTGCCGGGAATCGGAGGGAAAACAGCACAGCGTCTGGCCTTCCACATACTGGGTGCGGAAGACAGGGAAGCGGAGAGCCTGGCAGAAGCCATCTTATCGGCAAAGAGAGATATGCGATATTGCTCTGTTTGCGGAAACCTGACCGACGAAGATCCTTGCCGAGTTTGCAAGGATGGGTCGAGAGACAGCAAAGTGATTTGTGTGGTGGAGAGTCCGAGAGACGTGGTTGCCATGGAAAGAATCAAAGATTACCGAGGAAGATATCATGTCCTACACGGTGTGATTTCACCCATGGAAGGAATTGGACCTGAGGATATTAACTTGAAACAGCTGATAATCCGATTGCAAGAGAGCGATGCAGAAGAGTTGATATTGGCCACCAATCCCAACATTGAAGGGGAGGCCACAGCCATGTATATTTCTCGCTTGGTGAAGCCTTCGGGAATCAAGGTTACCAGACTTGCCCACGGTATTCCCGTGGGAGGAGATTTGGAATACACCGATGAGGTGACTCTTCTCAAAGCCATGGAGGGAAGAAGACAACTTTAGGGAGCAAGTTAGTACTATATTGGTATAAAAAAAGAACGAATTTGCCGTTCTTTTTTTTAATTGGCTCTATTCTATGAAAATTTCGACAATGGGTGTATAATTACTTTGTTGATATTATTATATTTATTTATAAATCACAAAAGGAGGTATCTGATGAGTGAAAACAAAAGTGCTGCAGCCATGAGTACAGAGACTCACGGTCTGAAAAAGCACGACTTAAAGACTTCCACTGTAGTATTCATGATCTTCTCCCTCGTAGCAGCCGGTGCATATGGTATCGAAGAGATGATACCGGAAGCCGGTCCGGGATTGACGATTATTATGCTGGCGGTCCTTCCCTTTGTTTGGGGAGTTCCCTTCGGTCTCGTAGCTTCCGAACTGGGATCCGTCAGACCGCAAGAAGGTGGATACTATAAGTGGGTGCAGGAAGCCCTTGGAGAGTTCTGGGGATTCCAAGCCGGTTGGTGGAGAACCATCTCCATCTACATCGACAACACTCTCTATGTCATCTTGGCAGGCGGTTATGCCGCATCTGCATGGGATTTGTCAAGACCGTTGGAATTTGCCGTTAAAGTCCTTATGATATTTATTTTTACCATGATCAATATCCGAGGCGTTCGAGATGTTGGTATCGTCAGCAGCGTGCTATCCATCTTGGTCATCGTCGCCTTTACCCTTGTGGCCATCTGCGGATTTATGAATTGGGAGCCGGGCACTTTCGGACCCCTTACACCTGAGCCGGCAGAGAGTCTGAGTGATTGGTTCTTCTATATCGGAGCAGCCATTTCCATCGGAATGTGGATGTACTCCGGATATGAGTCCATGTCGACCATAGCGGGAGAAGTAAAAAATCCACAGGTCATCCCCAAAGGAACAATGATCAGTATTCCCCTCATTGTGGCAGTATACATCCTGCCCACCACCGCAGGACTTGGCTCCTTGGGTATGTGGGAAGATTGGGGAACAGAGGCGGATTCCGTCGGCTATGCCATGGTGGTAACCCATTTCTGGGGACCTGCCTTCGGAATATTCTTCGTCATCGTTGCCATCTTGGCACAATGTTCCATCTACAATACATATATCGCATCCGGATCCAGAGGATTCTTTGCCTTGGCGGATGACTATTTGGCACCGCCCATTCTGGTAAAGACCGATGCAAAGAGAGGCGTACCCTACGTTGCAGTTTTGTCCGTAGGTATTGTGAACCTGATTCTCTGCATGTTGCCCTTTGGCGTCATAGTGGTGGTTGATGTCTTCCTGTTGGTATCATCCTATATCATGGTCTATATTTCTGCCATGATTCTAAGGAAGAGGATCCCAAGGGAAGAGTATGTGTTCAAGATTCCCGGCGGATACGGATTCCTTACAGTTCTCTGTATTGTGCCAATGATTGTGGCAGTTCTATCCTTCCTCATCAACGGATCCGACTACTTCATCGGTGGTATGGTGGGAATCGTCACCGGACCCATTCTGTATGTGATTTGGAGAAAGCGCTACGGCGGCTTGACCAAAAAGAACAGCGAAGCCTTCCCCGGAAACCCAAGAACCGGATTGGCTGTTGGAGATTTGAGACGTATGTCCGGTCTGTTCATCCTTCTGACCGTCATCGGTTTGGTCGGCGTCTTCTTCCTACCTTGGTATGAAGGTGTTACCGGTTGGGGTGGCGAATACTATTACGAAGGCCTCTTCGAAAGTGCGGGGGACAAAGTCTTTGCCGTATCCATGACCATCATAAAAGTATTTACAGGCATCTGTGCAGTGCTGGCTATTATCCTAGGCATTGCAGCCAATAAGGTTGAACCGAAGAAGGTTACCGGTGAATCAAGAAGTCAGATAGAAAACTAGAAGAAATAGCGATAGGAAAGCGGGCTGCAAATGCCCGCTTTTTTTATGAAGAAAGTCTGGACTTTTTCAAATTTATGGTGTACTATAGCAATTAATAAATATTGTATATAATATATTGTTCGGAGCCTTTATACATGGCAGACTGAACAAAAGAAGAAAGGAGAAGCAATGGAAAGAATTGATGAGTGTGGTGATCTGCAACGTAAACTGAAACCCAGGCATATGAATATGATCGCAATCGGTGGAGCCATTGGTACGGGTCTGTTTGTTGCCACAGGTGCTTCCATCAGTCAAGCCGGCCCGGGAGGAACCCTTTTGGCATATGCAATTATTGGTATTGCAGTTTATTTCGTAATGACCGGTTTGGGGGAGATGGCAACTTACCTTCCTGTTCCCGGCGCATTTGAGACTTATTCAAACAAATATGTAGATACATCCTTTGGGTTTGCCATGGGTTGGAACTACTGGTACTGCAGTACCATGACCATTGCTGTTGAGTTGGTTGCTTCTGCCATCGTAATGAAGTTTTGGTTCCCCGACAGTTCATCAGCTATGTGGAGCGGAATTTTTATTGTATTATTATTGGTGTTGAACTTATTCTCTGCAGGTATTTTTGGTGAGTCGGAGTTCTGGTTTGCAGGGATTAAAGTAGTAACGATTATCATTTTCTTATTCGTAGGAATTCTGATGATTCTTGGAATTATGACAGCAGATAGTCCGGGATTCAGTAACTGGACTAGGGGAGAGGCGCCCTTTGTAGGTGGCGGATTTGCAGTTTTTAGCATCCTCATGGTAGCTGGTTTTTCTTTTGTGGGTGTAGAGGCTACTGCCATTGCGGCAGGTGAATGTGTTAACCCTGAAAAAACAGTACCGAAGGCTATCAACAGTGTATTTTGGAGAATACTCCTTTTTTACATTGGTGGTATTTTTATCATTGCAACATTGATTCCTTACACAGACCCCAATCTTCTCAGTGCAGATGTAGATAATGTGGCAGTTAGCCCCTTTACAATGATCTTCGAGAGAAGCGGTGTTGCCATTGCGGCCTCTGTTATGAATGCAGTCATCCTTACCTCCGTGTTATCCTGCGGCAATTCTACTTTGTATTCCGCCAGCAGACTACTTTACTCCATGGCAAAAGCTGGGAACGCACCCTCCTTATTCGGAAGGGTAACTAGACATGGTGTTCCTGTTTATGCAGTAATTGCAACGGTTGCCATTGCCAGCATTTGCTTCCTCACCTCTTTGTCCGGAGACAGCCCGGTTTACACATGGCTTTACAACGCAACAGGATTGACCGGCTTTATTACATGGTTCGGCATCTGTATTTGCCATCTCAGATTCCGTGCAGCTTTCAAAAAACAGGGAATGGAATTGGATGTATTGAAGTATCGTCAAAAGTTCTTCCCGGCAGGAACCATCTATGCCCTCATTGTATGTGGTGCAGTAATCTTGGGACAAGGCTACTACGCCTTCACGTCAACAGGTGTTGACTGGTACGGAATCTTGGTAGCATATATAGGGCTCCCCATCGTATTAGCGCTTTACTTTATTCGAAAGGCTGTAACCAAGAGTAAAATAATTCCTCTTGAAGAAATGGACTTGTCTAATAGGGAAGCTAGGTTCCAATAATAGGCCCATCTTAATGAAGAATTAACAACTTTTTTACCTCACTTTGCTTTTTTTAACATTGAAAATATCGGAAAATATTAGACAGTAGTTAAGAACAGCAGAGGAGATAGAAATGAATAAGTTGAGAAGAAGCGGAATCAGTATAGTGGTAGTTATGGTCATGGCTATAACTGCCATTTTTAGTGTGTCTGTGGGCGTACATGGGGTGGATAAGACGGCACCGGCACCCCAGCCTATGGCAGGATTAAACACGGTGAGCGATACCGGCTTACTGCAATATTTGGGCAGCTATTCTACAGGAACTACCAGTGAAGACGGTGGGGTGGCGGAAATTGTCAAGTACAATCCGGACAATCAAAAGATGTACATTGTCAGTGGGGTATTTCAGAGCGTGGATATTGTGTCGCTGAAAGACGTAAAGGAAGGCCGAACCAACAGCTTCTCTCTGGAGAAGAGGATAGATATCAGGTCTCTGGCTTCGGCACACGGCTTTACCTCCAGCGACATTACAAGCATAGATGTAAATCCGGTCAAAGACCTAATCGCTATCAGCGTGCAGGGAGCCGACTATACGGACAACGGAAGCATTGTACTTCTTGATTATGACGGAAACTATATTGCTCACACGGAGGCGGGTGTGCAACCGGATATGGTCGTATTTACCAAGGACGGCAGCTATGTTCTTTCCGCCAACGAAGGAGAGCCTAGAATGGGCTATGTAGAAGGGACCGTCGATCCTATGGGATCGGTGACTCTTGTGAAGCTGGGGGGTTCCATTGAAAGCACCAAAACTATAGACTTTACATCCTTTGACGGTAGTAGACAGGCATTGGTTGACGGAGGTGTTCTGCTGAAGCCCGGTACAGCGCCTTCCGTGGATTTGGAGCCGGAATATATTGCTGTTGCAGAAGACGGAAAGACGGCCTATGTGTCCCTACAGGAAGCAAATGCTATTGCGACTTTGGATATGGGAAGCGGACAGGTTACTTCTATTAATGGATTGGGATTTAAGGATCATTCTCTTCCAGGCAACGAATTGGACTTCAATGTGGACAGCACGGTGAAATTGCAAAACGAAGATGTGATGGGAATCTATCTTCCCGATGGAATAGCTACGGTCAATATTGCAGGATCACAATATGTACTCACCGCCAATGAAGGTGACGGCAGAGAGTGGGGCGAATATGCGGATATAGACAGTGCTAAAATTAACGGAACTGAAAAGAAGGTGGAGTTTAAACTTCCGTCAGAGTACGATGGACTCGACGAAGGAACGACCTATCTTCTCGGAGGAAGATCCTTCTCTATTTGGGATGCAGCGACCATGAACCAAGTATTCGACAGCGGATCCGACTTTGAGCGAATCACCGGAGAGATTTTCCCCTTGAACTTTAACGCGCACCATAAATCTCCCGATATGGAGGGAAGAAGCAACAAGAAGGGTCCTGAGCCGGAGGATATCCAGACCTTAACTATTGACGGAAAAGTCTATGCATTTATTGGGCTGGAGCGCATAGGCGGCGTTATGATGTATGATATCAGCTCTCCGCAGTCAGCATCCTATGTAGATTACATAAATATTCGAGACTTTTCTACCCCGGATCTGGATAACGGAAGCGACCTAGGTGCGGAAGGCATCAGCGTCATAGCTGCAAAAGACAGTCCCACGGGGAAGGCTATGGTCTTGGTTGCCAATGAGGTTTCCGGAACGGTTACGGTTCTCCAAGTGAATATCGACGAAACGGTAGCCTCGCCATCGGAAGTCTTTCATCAAGAAGCCATAGAGAGAACACTGGAAGGGTACAAGGTAGAGGCCTACGATTTGTTCTTTACCGTAGGGGAGGAACGGCAGACCATAAAGGAAGAGCGGACGGTAACGGTGAATCTAAAAAGTCTGGATCTGGATAAGCTGGAGATTTTCCACCAGTTGGATGATGGGTCTTTTGAAAGCATTACTCAGTTCACAGTGGACAAAGGAAAGGAAACCGTGACCTTTAGCAATGATGATTTCTCCCCCTACCTGTTTGCAAACAAGTTGGATGGTGAATCAGGAGCCCAAGGAACGGAAGTGAAGTCCGGGACCGTTTCAGGAGGCGGATCTCCAGGAACCGGGGACCAATTTCCTGTAGAACTGTTGATTTTTCTTCTTCTGACTGCTGCCGGTACTACCGTAGCCATGGGAATCAAAAGAGAGAAGGGGATTGCATCGGGGAAAAGTAAATGATATAGTAATCTCATTATGGATACATCGAAAGCAACGTGGATAAAAGAAAAAAATGCCGCCATGAGAGTGTCTGTCATTACATCTCTTATGACGGCATTTATGGGTAGTGCGCTCAATTTATCGATTCCCAAAATGGGGGATTATTTTGATGCCAGCGCGACCACGGTTTCTTGGATCATAACCGCCTATATGCTGGCAATCGCATCCATGAGTGTGCCTTTTGGGAAGCTGGCGGATACCACGGGGCGGAGAAGAATTTTTCTCTTGGGAATTATGGGATTTACCCTTTCTTCCGGTCTTGCGGCCATTGCCTGGGACATGACCTTTATGCTCCTGCTACGCGTCATACAAGGCTTGTCGGCTGCCATGATTTTTGCCACCAATACTGCCATCTTGTTGAGCATTTTTCCTCCTGCAGAGCGGGGGAAAGCCTTGGGAAATTTAACTGCCGGAGTCTACGTAGGTTTATCGGCAGGGCCCGTAATCGGCGGGATGTTGAATCACTATCTAGGGTGGCAATCCATCTTCCTGGTCAGCAGCGGTATGGGAATCATAGCCCTAGCCATTGCCTTTCTCCACATGCCCAAGGTTGAGAACCTGGAGGAGGGGAGAAAACCCGATGTGCCGGGCAACATCTTATATATTGCCATGATCCTTTTGGTCATGATTGGTTTTTCCGGGATTTCCACCATGAAGTATTCTTGGGTTCTGTTGATTATGGGCTTTGCCTTAGCAGTCGTATTCGTATTGGTGGAACTAAGGGCGGTGAACCCAGTGATTCAGGTAAGAATCTTCCGAAAGAACCCGGTGTACACCCTGTCCAATCTGACGGCGCTCTTGAACTACGGAGCGACCTTTGCCATCGGCTATTTGGGTTCACTTTATCTACAGTTGATAATGGGATATTCCTCCCGTACGGCCGGCTTGATTCTCATCGCACAGCCCATCGTTATGGCGATTTTATCTCCCGTGGCAGGACGGTGGTCCGACCGGATAGCACCCTATAAATTGGCAAGCTTGGGTATGGTTTTTTGTGCCATTGGTCTATTGATCTTTGCCTTTGTCCAAGGAGACTGGCCTCTCTGGGTTATTCTCGTTGCCCTTTTGGTGACGGGGATAGGGTTTGCTCTCTTTTCTTCTCCCAACACCAATGCGGTCATGTCCTGTGTGGAAAAGGAAAACTACGGAATCGCATCGTCCATATTGACCACCATGCGATCTCTGGGGCACACCTCCGGAATGGCCATTGTAACTTTGATTATGGGCTTCAGCATGAAAAATACACCTCTGTCGGAGGCTCCTCCTGAGGTGCTTTTGGATACCATGCATACCGGGTTTTTCGTCTTCACAGGCCTATGTATCACAGGGATATTTATGTCATTAAAGAGAAATGCCGGCTAAATAGCCAGCATATATATCTTATAACCTCTATATGGTGAGAAGAGTGCTCCCAGACCCAGATTGTACATTTTGAATCCCCATACTGCGTATTTGGATTCCTTCATCTTTGCCTTTTTGGTGAACTCTCTCTCGGTACCACCACAATCTACGATTCGGTGCGCCAATATTGCGGAAATCATATCGTTGTTACATGTGATGTGAGCGTCAATTTCCGTATGAGCCATTCCCAGATACTTCTCTTCGTGTGCATCGGTACCGCCGATGCCAGGCTTGCCGAATTTGAGCGCCATCTTTCTTGCCAATATATTGGATAAAGGCGATTCGCATGTGTTAAAAGTTTCGATAAAATCGAACTCCCTGACGATATTAGGTTCTTTTGCAAGGGTCTTGAAAAGCATAGCACTGGAGCAGCGTACGCCGTAAGGATGGGCGGGACCTAAGATGCCGCCATAGTGATGAACGATTTTAATAAGGGTTCGAAGCTTCATACCTCGAATCTGAAGAACATCCAACTCAATCCCGTCGGGCATGATCACCAAGAAATGACCTGCATCCCTCGTGTCGTACTCGATGCCTTTGATGACTGTGAAGTCTTGGCATTCCGGATTGTCCTTAATCTTATCCCAAGTTTGACATCCCTTGTAGCTGTCGTGATCGGTGATCATCATGCCGGAATAGCCCTTCTGTTTTAGTGTCGAAACGTAGGTTGCCAACGCAACTTTTGAATCGATAGAGCCTTCCTTCGTGTGGCAATGCAAATCAAATTTCACTATACAAACCTCATATCTTTCTCACACACATTAAGTATAAAACAGTGGGTGTGAAATTGCAAGAAAAACAACAAGTCTTTTCGTGCATTAGCAAAAGAATAGTGTTATAATCGGGAATGTAGAACTTGATGGAGAAAGGAAAAAAATGTATTACATCGGATTTTTGGAGCATATACCGGGAATTACAGCAGCTATCATATCTTTCTTTGTGATTAACATTATTCTCGTCTTCGCCATCATCTTCTTGGAGAGAAAAGACCCCTCTGCCACTTTGGCGTGGATTATGGTTCTCTTTCTCCTTCCCATCGTGGGACTTATCCTCTATCTTCTCTTCTCACAAAACATTGCCAGAAAGAAGATTTTTCGATTGACTGCCGATGAGGAGTGGCTGTTCAGCAACTCACTGGCCAATCAGAACAGGGACATCAGCAGCGGAAAGTTCCATTTTACCAACGAGGCAGCGGAAACATGGGTGGATTTAATACGCCTCAACCAAGTATATGGTCATGCTTATTATACACAGGATAACAAAATTGAAACAATTATTGATGGGGAAGAGATGTTCAACAGGCTTCTGGAGGACATCAAAAATGCCAAGGAAACCATCAATATTATGTTTTTTATTGTAAAAAACGACTTTGTGGGAAAGGCCTTGATCAATGCCTTGACGGAAAAGGCAAGGGAAGGGGTTACGGTTCGTTTTTTAGTGGACGCCTTAGGAAGCCGGCAGATCGGCGGGCGTTTGGTCCGAAACTTCAAGGCGGCGGGAGGAAAATTTGCTCTGTTCTTCCCCCCAAGCATCCCCATATTTAAGTGGCTTAACCTGAAGTTTAACTACAGAAACCACAGAAAACTTGTAGCAATTGACGATCATATCGGCTATATCGGCGGATTTAATATTGCAAAGGAATATTTGGGGAAAAAGAAAAAGTTCGGATACTGGCGGGATACACAACTTCGCATTTGTGGGGGGTGTGCCCAGGATATCAATGCTCGATTTCTCCTGGATTGGCGCTTCGCAGCCAAGGAACAAGTAAAAGTTTCCGAAGTTTTTTTCACTCCTGCGATTTGTGAGGGAAGAAGCGGGGTACAAATAGTATCCTGTGGGCCGGATGCCGTCCACGAACAGGTGAAGCGTGGTTTCATGCGAATGATATCCGGGGCGAAGAAAAATCTGTACATACAAACACCCTACTTTGTACCCGATGCACCCATATTGGAGTCCATCAAGATGGCGGCACAATCTGGAGTGGACGTAAAGATTATGATTCCCAACAAGCCGGACCATATCTTCGTCTACTGGGCAACCTATGCCTATGTAGGGGAAATTATCCGCAGCGGAGGCAGGGTTTTCGTTTACGAAAACGGATTTCTTCACTCCAAGACCATGGTTGCAGACGGCGAAGTCTACACTGCCGGTTCCACCAATTTTGACCGAAGGAGTTTCCGGCTGAACTTTGAGAGCAATGCCTTCGTCTATGACAAAGAGGTGGCTTTGGAAAATGAAAGAATCTTTGAAACGGATCTGGAGCATTGTTACGAGCTGACCCAAGAGCTCTACGACCAGCGCTCCCTTTGGATCAGGATAAAGGAGCCGATTGCACGGCTGCTGTCGGATATATTGTAGGAGGAAATTTTGAAGCGATTTATCAGTCCATACACTCTGGGACTTTTGGCCATCATGGTATTTATGTCATTAAAGAACAACACCTATTCCAGCCCCATGGAGTGGGTCATGGACAAGGTTTATATCTTGCCGGGCATCATCATCGGTTTGGCATTTCACGAGTTTGCCCATGCCTTTGTGGCAGACAGGCTGGGAGACAATACCCCTAGGCTTCAAGGCAGGGTGACCGTCAATCCCATTTCCCATATTGACCCCATCGGGATGATTGCGCTACTTTTTGTCGGCTTTGGTTGGGGTGTGCCCGTGGAAATCAATCCCGGAAACTTTAAGAAACCCCGCAGAGATGAACTGCTGGTTTCCCTTTCCGGAGTGGTCATGAATTTGATTCTCGCCATTATTTTTACCCTGATCCTTAAGGTCTACTTAATGTTTGTCGGGTATAATGCGGGAGAGATGGGTATTGTCGTGGGAGACATTATCTTCTACATCATCTATATCAACTTGATCTTGATGGTGTTTAACTTGCTACCAATCCCGCCATTGGACGGGTTTAATATATTGACGGAATTATTCAATTTGAAAAAGTATAGCTGGTGGTATGAAATTTACGACAAGGGCTTCATTATCTTGATGATTTTCATCGTGTTTGGTTTTACAAGCAAGATATTGACCCCTACCATAGAATTCCTATGGAGCATACTGTCATTGATACTTTAGTAAAAAGAGGAAGGAAAAATGGAAAAGAAGAAAATGAGAATTCGTTCGGTCTGTCTGGCACTGGTCATGGTGATGATCATGACGCTGATGCCCATGACAATGGCCTACGGCGAGACGACACCGCCGGCACCGCAACAGGCTGCTGAAATAAAAGCAGATATGGTTACCTACAACGGCACTGCATACCCCACCTTAGATGCTGCCTTGGAAATGGTCAATGACAGCGATGCCGTAGAAGACATCATTCAATTGCAGAGCGATGTTACGATAGACGGTGTCAACGAAACGGGAATGATAAATAAGAACATTACCTTGGATTTTAACGGCTTCACCATCAGCGGTACCGTGGATGGTGCCCTGATACAAGTGGGGACCGGCAAGACGCTCAATCTGCGAAAGGGAACCATTACCAACCATTCAACTGTTGCGGAAGCACTTGCGGTTTCCGGTACGATTAAGGTACCGGTGGAATTGGTGATTGCGCCTGCTGCTTGGCAGACGGCCAAATCCATTACCGTAGGTGATAAAGAGTTTTCCGTCACCAGCACCACCAAGTTAAACGGGACAGCTTCCACCGTAGGTGGGACAGTTACTCCAAGCAATAAAAAGGCTGTCTATGGCAGCACGCTTGTGTTGGATGTTACTCCCGCTGAAGGATATGAAGTAAAGAGTGTCATCGTCAACGGTGAATACAAGGGGAAGGAAAACCAGCTGACCCTGACAAATATCACCGCAAATCAAAAAATCGAAGTGGACTTTGTCCCCAGATCCGTCTACATCATGTTGGACCCCGGTCATGGCTCCACAGAAGTCAATCAAGTTGGGACATACAAAGAACATGAGCGCATGTGGTTGCTGGCCAACTATATGAAGGATGAACTGTCCAAGTATGCGGGTTTTGTGGTGGATATGACCAAGAACTCTGTTTCAGAGACTCCCGCCGTCTATGGCAGAGGGCAGATGTCACAAGGTTATGACCTTCTCATCTCTCTTCATTCCAACTGGACGGAGTATGGGAGCATAGACTATCCATTGTCCATCGTTTCCTCAGGGGATGCCCTATATGCTAAGGCGGCGCCGATTGGGACCAAATTAGCCTCCGTGGTTCAAACCACAATGGGGACCAACAATAAGTATCAATTATGGACGAAGAAGCAGAGCGATGGAAGAGACTGGTACGGTGTCATCCGTGGTGCTGCCAGTGTAGATACTCCTGCAGTGATTTTGGAGCACTCCTTCCATTCTAATACAGCGGCAAGGAACTATTTACTAACAGACGCGGGTCTAAGGCGTCTTGCTGTTGCAGAGGCTGCTGTCCTTGCAAGCCATTATGGATTAACCGTAAAGGAAACCACCACAACAACAACCTATTCTCCCAAGAGACTAGGGGTCACTTTGACAGGGATAAAGGTGAGAAAGAGCCCCTCCGACTATGCAGGCATAATTTCCAATTTATCCCCCGGACTGACCATAAAGTTGGACGGCGTAGTGGTTGATTACAATGGAAAGAGTTGGTATAAGATTTATACCAACAATCAATACTGCTATATCCCCGAGAAGGATGTGAAGCTGGTGAACGCTACGACACAGGCTGCCAAATATATCGGTTATTCGCCTTCCATTGTGGGTTATACTTCCAAGCGCATGATTGTTCGATCTACCACTTCGGAAAGGTCTGTAGGAATCGGGACCTTCCGTAAGGACACATCCATAAAACTGAATGGTCTCTATACGGGAAGCGACGGTGTCCAGTGGTATAAGGTTATTACTAACAAGCAGACCGGTTATGTGCTGAAAAGGGAAGTCAACCTGAAGCCTGTAGAGGTTTCACCCCCTGCACCGCCCGCGCCACCGGCACCTGCAGCAACCTATACGGCATACTCTCCCTCGAAGCTGAGCTTGGCTCTCACGGGGATGACGGTATATTCCAAGCCGTCGGCAACATCGGTGGGCATCGGCACCTTCCGTGTGGGAACAATATTAAAGCTCAACGGCTTGTACACAACCAGTGCCGGTGTAAAGTGGTATAAGGTTTACACCAACGGAAAGTACGGTTACATCTTGGCAAAAAATGTGACCTTCCTGACTTACACAGGATATTCTCCCTCTAAGCTGGCAGTGACCAATATCGAGATGATTGTTCGCTCCACCCTTTATTCGGGAGCACCGGGTATCGGACGGTTTAAGGCGGGAATCACAATCAAGCTTAACGGACTCTATACAGGAGCCAACGGCGCGAAATGGTATAAGGTCTATACCAATGGGAAGTACGGCTACATTCAAGCCAAACATGTTACCTTAAAATAAGATTGCAATATAGTTCAGGACCGTCTCTGGGAGAGGCGGTTCTTTTTTGCGAAAAATTATCAGCACTCTTTACCATTGAGTGCTAAAAAACTGTTTACTTTTTGTTTGGAAGTGGTAGAATATAGTTGTATGTAGAACAAAAACAGGAGGTGATTCACTATGAATCTTGAAAAATATACACAGAAGGCACAAGAAGCAATTATTGATTGCCAAAACATAGCCATATCGGAAGGCCATCAGCAGTTGGATGTAGAACATTTGCACTTGGCACTGATGATGCAGCAGGACGGTCTCATTCCTAAACTGATGAAGTACATGGAGATTGAGCCGGCGAAGATTATCGGTGATTTGCAGGGCGAAATGGAAAAACTGCCCAAGGTATCCGGTGGCGGTGACAATATGTATTCCACAAGGAGATTGAATCAAATTCTTCTTCGCGGCGAGAAGATTGCGGAGGAGTTTAAGGACGAGTATGTCAGCGTGGAGCATATTTATATTGCCATGCTGGAAGAGAAGGGGACCCCCAGTGCCAAGATCTTCAGCAAGTATGGCATCAACAAGGAAAACTTTCTCAAGGCGCTGGAAAGCGTCAGGGGAAATCAGCGTGTGACCACCCAGAACCCGGAAGAAAAATACGAAGCTTTGGAGAAGTACGGCAGAGACCTGGTGGAGATGGCTAGGGACGGCAAGCTGGATCCGGTCATCGGCAGAGACGAGGAGATTCGTCACACCATCCAAATCCTGTCACGCCGTACCAAGAACAATCCCGTTCTCATTGGAGAACCCGGCGTAGGTAAAACTGCTGTCGTAGAAGGATTGGCACAGAGAATCCTCAGCGGAGACGTTCCCGAAGGATTGAAGGATAAAACCATCTATGCCCTGGACATGGGTGCCCTCATTGCAGGTGCCAAGTTCAGAGGGGAGTTTGAAGAGCGTTTGAAAGCGGTACTCAGTGAAATCGAACAGTCGGAAGGAAGGATCATCCTCTTTATCGACGAGATTCACAACATCGTGGGTGCCGGCAAGACGGAAGGCTCCATGGATGCGGGCAATCTTCTCAAGCCAAAACTGGCAAGGGGAGAGCTCCACTGTATCGGTGCCACCACCCTTGATGAATACCGAAAGTACATCGAGAAGGACGCGGCGCTGGAGAGACGTTTTCAAAAGATCTTGGTTGACCAACCCACGGTGGAAGACACCATTTCCATTCTGCGTGGACTAAAGGAACGGTTTGAAATCCACCACGGCGTAAGAATCACAGACAACGCCTTGATAGCCTGCGCAACCCTTTCGGATCGATATATCAGCGACCGCTATCTTCCCGATAAGGCCATCGACCTCATGGACGAGGCGGCCTCTAAGATTCGAACAGAAATTGACAGCATGCCGGCGGAACTGGACCAGATCTCGCGAAAAATCATGCAATTGGAAATTGAAAAGCAGGCATTGAGCAAGGAAGAGGACGGCGTATCCGCCAAGCGCCTTGAAAATATAGAAAAGGAACTTTCCGAGCTGAAGGAAGAAAACGCAGGAATGCGTGCCCAGTGGGAAAGCGAGAAGAGGGCCATTGGCGAAGTAAAGGGTACCAAGGAACAAATAGAGGAAATCAAGCTACAGATTGAAGAGGCAGAGCGAGCCTATGATTTGGAAAAACTGGCTCAGTTGAAGTACGGCAGCCTACCCCAGTTGGAGGCCAAGCTGAAGGAAGACTTGGAGTTGGAGGAAGAGGCCAAGGAAAAGAGACTTCTCAAGGAAGAGGTTACCGAAGAGGAAATCGCCGATGTAGTTTCCAAGTGGACCGGTATTCCGGTAAGCAAACTGGTTGAGAGCGAGCGAGAAAAAATCCTTCGCTTGCCTGAGATTCTTCACAAGAGGGTCGTAGGACAAGACGACGCGGTAAAAGCCGTCTCAGAGGCGATTTTGCGCGCCAGATCAGGTCTCTCCAACGAGAACAGACCCTTGGGTTCCTTCGTCTTCCTGGGGCCCACCGGAGTGGGTAAGACGGAGCTGGCAAAAGCACTGAGCGAAGCTCTCTTCGACTCGGAGAAGAACATGATCCGAATCGATATGTCCGAGTACATGGAAAAGCACTCCGTATCCAGATTGGTAGGAGCGCCTCCCGGATATGTGGGCTATGACGAAGGCGGTCAGCTGACAGAAGCAGTGAGAAGAAAGCCCTACAGCGTCATCCTCTTCGATGAAATTGAAAAAGCCCACCCGGATGTCTTTAACATCTTGTTGCAGCTTTTGGATGACGGACGACTGACGGACAACCAAGGACGAACCGTGAACTTCAAGAATACCTTGGTCATTATGACCTCCAACATCGGCAGCATCTACTTGACCGAGAACATCAAGGAAGACGGAACCATCGACGAAGCAGTGAAGGAACAGGTCGAGGAAGAAATGAAGAAACACTTCCGCCCCGAGTTCATCAACCGAATCGACGACATCGTGGTCTTCTCGCCTCTGACAGAAGAACAAATCGGCCAGATCATCGACATCTCCATGAAGGGCTTGGAGGAGAAGTTGGCCGAGAGAGGCATCACCGTGAAGTTTACCGATGCCAGCAAGAAGCTGATCACCAGAGAGGCCTACTCGCCGATCTACGGTGCGCGACCGGTGAAGCGGTACCTTCAGAAGTATATCGAAACCGGCATTGCAGAGCGAATCATTCGAGGTGACATCCAAGACGGACAGGAAATCACCATCGACGCTAAGGGAGAAGAGCAGGAGTTTACCGCTGCCGACAGGAAGGCGGAATAAGGAAAAGTATAATGGGAAACCGGGGCGCGCCCCGGTTTTTCCTTGTGGAACAGCTAAAATTCAAACATCAATAAAGAAACGACCAAGTTGTTGTAAGTAAGTTACAACAACTTGGTCACTTCACCGATTTTGTGATAAGTATTTTCCCGGATTGTTCTCTTCAAACCCGGAAATGACCCTATATTGGCCTGAAAGGAGGGCAATACTCCTAACATTCATGCCCAATATTGCGATTTGTTTGAAGTATCATTGTCCGGTGGAGCATTTATAGAAATGTAGTATTATGATTTAGAGAAAGAGAGGGAAACATGAGGTATACATTGGAAGACTTTAAAACTACCAAACTATTTTTCCAACTTCTCCTTCAAGATTGCAAGCAATTCTTCCGGGTCGTAGCCCCCTCGGCCGGCAATCATCTTGATGCTGGCCACGGTTCCCATGGTCTTGCACATGACCGGGTCGGTGAGTTTTTTGTAGGCCGGAGACAGGCTGAGAAGCAAGTCGAAGGCCTCCGGATACTCCTTTAGAAGAGTATTCAACTTCATGTTCAAGGTGATTTCCCTTGGGTTTGCAATATCTTCCTCGGTGGCATCCAGCCGTGCCGAAGGTGCGATTTTTTCTTCCGCCACCTTTGGCCGTTCGCCGAAGTATTCCTCAAGGGGTCGTAAATCCTGCACTCTCTCCAAGCAGCCGATATACTCGTCGCCATCGTAGAGACCCACATAGTGGGCAAGAAGGAGTCACTCTCCTTGGGGGAAGGAAAAACTTGCCTCAGTGCGCTTCTTGGATTTCAAGTCGTCCACAAGCTTTCGTACCATGGGAAGAACCTGAGGCGGATGGCAAAGGTCCAAATCGCGGCCGATGATGGATCGAGTTCTGGAAAAGTACCTTGGCTTCATTTCGTTGTAATAAATCACCTTGTCATCAGCATCGATGACGGTAATGTCTAAGTCCATGTTGTTCAACACGGCACGCAACTGTCTGTTTGTGAAGGAGCCGGTGGGCAATTTTATCTCACCGGGGGTGGAAAGCTCCGGCACCATGCCTTTGCGCTCCAAGACCCAAGTGTTGGCATCGGAGAGGGCGTAGCCTTCCTGACCGTCTAAGAAGACGTATCCCATATCCAATGCTTCTTCGGCGATGAGGACCCAATCCTCCGCCGAGATGTGCTCCATGACCATAGGCGTGAGAATTTCTCGCTCCAGTGAAATCATGCCCTCTAAATCTTCAATGAGGTTTTCCAACTCTTCCCAATTCAACTCACCCTGTTTTAAGGTGCGGATGGCCTTGGACAAGGCTCTCTTGTTCTTGGTTTCGTTTTCCCACATCACCGTGGAGGGGCCGGTAATCCCTGCTTGTTCCAAATATGGGAAGAGCAGATTGTCCTTCTTATCGTAGTGACTCAAAACCTTTCGCAGATCCACTAAGCCATCCAGCAATCCCTTCTCAGAGGTTCTTTCCCTAACGAGCGGTCTGATGGTTTCTGTCAAAAACTTTTCCAGGCCGATGTTTTCCGCCTCAATCATACCCATAGGATGACCCGGCACCCAAGCATCTTCCATGTCTACCTTTTCGATGGCGTCCTCGAACATGGTTGCGTGGAGCTTACACAGTTCGCCGATTTCTTGGGTCTGGGTTCCTTCTTCCATCAGCAGTTGCTCAGCGGCAGCAATTTCCTGTGCGGAAACCGTCCCAAAGTTCTTATTGAAATCTTCCTGAATGGCATCCCGATCTTCTTCGGTTTCCAGCCTTACGAGAAGATCCTTCAACAACCTGGCTCGTTCTAAATCCTTGTTACCTTTCATCCTATTCACCTCCGTCTCTCCGATGAAGTTAGCATATGCTAACCGAATCTCTTAAAAATATGCCTCTCATGGGCATGTAAAAAACAATTACCCCATTTCCTCAACTTTAATCACATTTTTTGAGGTATAATATACAAAATAGGAGGTGACCCATGAACACAGACATTTTTTCTTTTTTGAGAAGCAACCATCTGACCACTCTAAAAATCAGGTACGACTACAAAACCGATGAGATGGAGTACCTTGCATTGAAGGAATGGGAAGAGGATAGGGACTTTTCCCGATACAATGTGGATTTTTTTGCAGGAAGTTTTTTGAGCGACCACAGTGTATTCGTGGCAGGTGAAGCACTGGTGGATAAAATGAAGGAAGAGGGAACATACGAGAGATTTTCCGACCTTCTCACATTGATGCGAGAATACAAGTATTTCGGTGTGGACTTCTATGACTATCCTAAGTATGATATCAAGCTCATTGCCTTCGACCACAACAGAACCAGAGGGATTCACAATAAAGCCTGGGGCAAAACTTTAGGCGGTATCCGCAGACATTTGCCTGGAAAAAGTGAGTGGGAGATTATTGAAGACGGAATAAAGTTAGGCTCAGCCATGAGCTATAAGGCAGCGGCAATTGACCTGCCGACAGGGGGAAGCAAGCTGTTGGTGCAGATGGAGGAACCGGACTTGACCAACCGAGAAGTCCTTGGTTTCTTGGCCTATGTCACAGATCAAAGCCATGTAATCACCGCACCGGATATGAACCTTTCCATAGAGCTGAGCGATGCGGTGAAGCACTTTGGGTATTCCAAGCTCTTTGTCGGGGGGAATTCCGCAAAGGTGGGAGCACCGGGGGATGCCACCGCTTTGGGTATTCTTCTCTCTATGAAAGCCGCGGTAGAGTTTCGAGAGGGAAAGAAGGAGTTTCCCTTGGAGGGGAAGAAGATTGTCCTCATGGGACATGGCAGCGTGGGAAGACCCTTGCTGAAGCATCTCTTAGCGGAAAAAGCGAAGGTGACCTTGGCGGTGCGACATCCCGGTGCCGGAAAACAAGGTGTACCGGAGATTTTCTACGATGAAGCAATCCATCAAGAAGGGGATATTCTATGCCCCTGTGGCGGCGGCGGAGTGATCCGAGAAGAGATGATCGATAGTTTGAAATACCAATATATCTGGGGCGCGGCCAACAATCAGTTGGCTGCGGAGACCCGAGAAGATGAGTACAGGATGGCCGGCAAAATAAAGGAAAGAGGAATCCTATACGAAGCGGAGTGGTGGCACAACGGCGGCGGCATTATGTGCATGGCGGAAGAATACTTCTTTGACGGAAGCAAGGAGACCGTGGAGGAAAAGTTGAAAAAAACAGTACCTGCCAAAACTTGGGAGGTACTGCAAGAAGCGGAGGATAAGAACCTGACGCCTACGGAAGTCTGCTATGAAAAGTGTGAAAGGGAACTCTATCCCTAAGACGGTCGTCAGCGGACGAGGAACCGAGCTGCCGAGTGGTCCATGTGAATGGCCATGGCGGCGGCTCCGGCGTCCGGATCCTTACGCTTAAATGCTTCAAATATTTGTCGATGCTCCTCAAGGACGGTGGAAAGATAGTTGTCCTCACGGGGCGCTTTTTTTCGTGCATATTGAATGTACACCTGATAGGAGGACAGCATCTGCATGAGCATTCTGTTGTGGGAAGCGGTGTAGATCATCTGATGGAAGTTCTGGTTGATGTTGAGCATCTTGTCCACATCTTCCTTCATGGTATAGAACTCCATGAACTCAAAATTTTCCTCCAGCTGATCCAGTTCTTCCTCGGTAATGCGCGCAATGGCCCATCTGGTTGCCTGCACTTCATAGATTTTTCGCAGGGTTAAGATGTCTTCCAAATCCTGATCCGACAAGCCCACCACAAAGGACCCCCGATTGGGGATGCTCTCTACTAGGCCTTCCTTCTCCAAATGGACCAATGCTTCTCGCACCGGTGTACGGCTGACATTGTAATTGTCGCAGATGGATTGCTCCGTGAGTTTTTGGTTTTTTCGTAGCCGTCCGGAGAGGATGTCTTCCTTCAATCGCATGGAGAGATCCATGGAAAGGGAGACGGATGTCCTCTGTACTCCGGACAGGTTTCTTACGGTTACAGCCATAATTACTCCTGGATTTTGGACAGTATGTAGTCGGCAAACTCCGCACCTGTAGCGCCGTCATCTCTTCCCGTTAAGGAAATTTTCTTCTCTGTAACGGTACACTGGTGAATGGCATCAAACAGCTTATCCGCTTGCTCCTGGAAGCCGATATGGGACAGAAGCATGGCGCCTGCTCGAATGACACTGCAGGGGTCCGCATACTTGTCGCGACCTTCCTCTACCATTCTGGGCGCGCTGCCGTGAATGGCCTCGAACATGGCGTAGTGCTTTCCTAAATTGGCACTGCCGGCTGTTCCTACGCCACCCTGGAATTCTGCAGCCTCGTCGGTGAGAATGTCGCCGTACAGATTGGGAAGAACCATAACTTCAAATTGGGTTCTTCTCTTGGGGTCGATGAGCTTTGCCGTCATGATGTCGATGTACCAGTCATCCACTTGGATTTCCGGGTAATCCTTAGCCACTTCTTTGCAGACATCCAAGAACTTACCATCGGTGGACTTGACTACGTTGGCCTTGGTTACGATGGTAACCTTCTTCTTGTTGTTGGCTTTGGCGTATTCAAAGGCCATGCGAGCAATTCGTTCCGTTCCTTGGGTGGTAATGATTCTAAAATCCACAGCCAAATCTTCCTCGATGATTAAACCTTGGCTTCCCATGGCATAGAGGCACTCAGTGTTTTCTCGGAAGAAGGTCCAATCCACGCCCTGGTCTTCAATCTTTACGGGTCGCACGTTGGCAAAGAGGTCCAGCTCCTTACGAAGGGCAACGTTGGCGCTTTCCACGTTGGCCCACTTGTCACCCTTACGAGGTGTGGTGGTGGGGCCCTTCAGAAGAACGTTGCATTCCTTGATTTCCTTCAGGACTTGCTCCGGAATGGCTCTTCCCTCTGCGGCTCTCTGTTCAATCGTACAGTTTTCAATGACCCGGAATTCCACCTTGCCGCTTTCCACCTGGGGTGCCAAGAGAGTGGCAAGGACCCTGTGGGCATGGGCTGTAATGGCCGGACCGATACCGTCGCCACCGATGATGCCGATGACGATGGTGTCCAACTTGCCGTAGTCAATGAAGTCCGTGTCCTGCTTCATCTTCTCGATTCTCGCCAGTTGGGCGTCAATAATGTCGGAAAAGTGTTTTGTATAATCCATTTTTGTACTCCTTTAGTTCCCTTTGATGTGATTGATTTTGCCGCCTGCTAAGATGAGCGCTTTCTCCATGGGAGAGAAGTTCCCCTTGGCCTTGATTTCTTTGCCGGTGGTCGTGTTCTTGATGAGGAAGACATCCTTCTCCACCTGGGAGGGAGCATCTTCAATGATAAGGTCTTGGCTCAGCGCAAAGGAATCGTAATCCGCAGGATCCGCAAAGACCAAGGGAAGGATTCCGCTGTTAATCAGGTTGGATCTGTGTATTCTGGCAAAGGATTTCGCCAGCACGAACTTTACACCCAGGTGAAGGGGTGCCAGTGCGGCGTGCTCCCGGCTGCTGCCTTGTCCGTAGTTGTCACCTCCAACGATGGCACAGGAACCGTATTCCATGCATCTTGTTGCAAAGTTTCCGTCGATTTTCTCGAAGCAGAACTTAGACAAATGAGGTACGTTGGACCGATAGGGAAGAAGTCTGGAGTCGGAGGGCATGATGTCATCGGTGGTGATGTTGTCTCCTGCCACCAGTGCCACCTTTGCAGAAAGGTCACCCACAAGCTTGTCGTTTCTGGGGAAGGGTTTGATGTTGGGTCCCATAACAGTAGGGGTGTTCTCAACATTGTGGCCTTCCGGATATACGATGAAGTTGTCGTTGGGTTCAAAGTCCGTGTCTTCTACCACCGGCATGGTAAGGCCGGACAATCTTCCGTCAGTGAGCTTTCCGGAGAGGGCGGAGACTGCCGCGGTCTCCGGGCTGACCAAGTATACATCAGCATCCAAGGTGCCGCTTCGGCCCTTGAAGTTTCGGTTAAAGGTTCGCAGGGAAACAGCACGGGACTGAGGGGACTGGCCCATGCCGATGCAAGGTCCGCATGCGTTTTCAATGATGCGTGCTCCCGCAGCGATGAGGGATGCCAAGGCTCCGTTTTCCGCCATCTTTGTGAGGATCTTGGAAGATCCAGGGGAGATGACCAAGCTGACGTCCGGATGAACCTGCTTGCCTTCCAAGATGCCCGCTACCTTCATCAGGTCGGCATAGGAGGAGTTGGTACAGCTGCCGATGGCAACCTGATCCACCTTGATTTCGCCGATGTTTTCGATGGAGTCCACATTGTCGGGACTGTGAGGCATGGCTGCCAGAGGTTTTAGTTGACTCAGGTCTATGGTCAAGTTCTCATCATAGACGGCATCTTCGTCGGCGGACAAGGGAACATAGTCCTCCGGCCTGCCTTGGGATGCCAGATATTTTTCGGTGTTTTCGTCGCTGGGGAAGACGGATGTCGTAGCGCCCAGTTCCGCCCCCATGTTGGTGATAGTAGCTCGATCGGTAACGCTGAGGGATTTTACACCTTCGCCGTAGTATTCGATGATTTTACCGACACCGCCCTTTACGGTCAGTTCTTGAAGAACTTTGAGGATTACATCTTTTGCTGAGGTCCATGGTGGGAGAGAGCCTGTGAGTTTCACCCCTACAATCTTTGGTACCATGAGGGAGTAGGTTCCCTTTGCCATGGCCACGGCAACGTCAAGACCGCCTGCACCGATGGCAATCATGCCCAGGCCGCCTCCTGTAGGTGTATGGCTGTCGCTTCCCAAAAGAGTCTTTCCCGGCTTTCCGTAGTTTTCCAGATGGAGTTGGTGGCAAATACCGTTGCCGGGCTTGGAGAACAGTATGCCGTGTCTCTGTGCCACACTCTTGATGAAGGCATGGTCGTCGGCATTCTCAAAGCCGGTCTGCAGGGTGTTGTGGTCAATATATGCAACGGACAACTCCGTTTTTACTTGGTCCACATCCATGGCTTCCAACTGCAAATACACCATGGTTCCGGTTGAATCCTGTGTCAAGGTCTGATCCATCTTGATGGTGATTTCTGAACCGGGTGTCATTTCTCCTTCCAAGAGATGGTTGGACAATATTTTGTATGCTAAAGTTTTTCCCATATTTTCCTCCTTGGTTAACGTAATTATGGCTATTTCAATAAACTGTATACAATTATACAATGTTGCCCGGGCCACGTCAATTGGGTTGGAAGTTTTTTCTTGTATACAAATAAGGTGGGGATGTATAGACAAGATATGGACACTTTGATATACTATTATCACATGCAAGGAGGTGCAAATTATGACGATGGATTATGATTACGATTATTTGGGATGGGGCACTAAAGTTGATCCCGATGAAATCAAGAAGAAGGCGGACTACAGCGAGCTGGAAAAGATGGACTTTTTGAAAGTCGACAAGAGTGATGTTGTATTTGAAGAGGAAGCCGAGGAAAACAACGAATATAACGTGTGGTTTTTCCAAGGGGATACGGAACAGCCTTGGGGCGAAGGTGACGAGGGCAGAAAGCAGAGAAGAGAAGCTGCAAAGGCTCAGATTCTTAGCTTTGTAAAGGAAGTAGGCCCCGGTGCCGACGACTGGGAATGGCACGGCGGTAATTTCTTGGATGCCTTCCTGTTGGAAGAAAATGTTACCTGTGAGAAATCCAACTATGACAGTGTACTTTTGTTGACACCCGACTCTGCAGATGTGTGTACATTGGCAGTGGTCTGGGAAATGGTTCCTGAGGACAAGAGATATCTTCTCATGAATCTCCAGAAGTCCGGCAAAAAGATTTTTGCTGCTTTCAGTGACCGGTTTGTCTATCCGGATGATCATTTCGTCTGTGTGGAAATATATATCAAGAAAGACTGATTGTAACTTTGGGACAGGGCACTTCTCCAGGGAAGTTGCCCTGTTTTTTCTATGTTTTCTCCCGGGGAAATGTGGTATATTGATAGGGTTAGTGAGGGAACCATGCTGGGATATGTAACCTGTGAAAAACCGGAACTGAAGATGCGCGATTTTGAGCTGTATAACGGCTATTATTGCGGTGTCTGCAAGTCCATTGGTGATAGATATGGGCAGATTCCGCGGATGATTCTCAGCTACGATGCCGCCTTCCTTGCCCTTGTTTTGGCGGGCATGGAGGATGGAGAAGATGCTATTTCCAGAGAGCATTGCATCATGCATCACATCAAAAAAAAGACCATCGTCAGAAATGCCGCCATCGACTATGCCGCAGACATCATGCTTATTCTTGCATGGCACAAGTTGCTGGACGATGCCAAGGATGAAGGGAAGATCAGTGCCAAGGCTACGACGAAAGTCTTCAAAGGCATATACAGAAAGTTGGAGAAGGAAAGGCCTGCACTGTGTGAGGGCATTGAAAAACACTTGGCGGAACTGGAAGGTTTGGAGAAAGAAAAGTGCGCCAGCCTGGACCGGGTATCCCATGCCTTTGCCTCGGTAATGGAAGAGATTTTTCGGCTGGAGGATGGAGAGGAACGGTCCAATCGGCTCTTGGGACGCCTGGGCTATCTTCTCGGTAAATGGATCTATCTCATGGATGCTTGGGAGGATATTGGAGAAAATATGGAGTCGGGGGCCTACAACCCTCTGCTATATCGCTTTTCTTGGGAAGAGGATGAATCTCAGGAGAATTTCAGGAAACGCATATACCATGACGTTGAAAGAAATTTGCTGATTTATTTGTCGGAAATGAGTAAGATTGTTGATTTACTTGCACTCCGAAAAAATAAGGATATAATAGAAAACGTAGTGTATATGGGTCTCCTCCGACGAACGGAAAAGGCCTTAGGAAAGGAAGACGAAAAAGATGGGGAATCCCTATGAAATATTAGGCATCAAGGAAGGTGCTTCGGAAGCGGAAATCAAAGCAGCCTACAAGGCTATGGTGAAGAAATACCATCCCGATCGATACCAGGACAATCCTTTGTCGGATTTGGCCGAGGAGAAGTTGCGAGAGGTCAACGAAGCCTATGACTATTTGATGAAGTTTGGAAGTGCAGGTGGCAACGGGAGTAGCGGTGGTTATCAACAGTCCTCTGCGGCACCGGAGTTTCAGCAGATTCGAAGAGACTTGGATGCGGGAAGATTGCGAGAAGCGGAAATGGCGCTGAACCGGATGCAGGTGAAGAATGCGGAATGGGTATTCCTAAACGGCATGCTCGCCTATAAAAAGGGCTGGTATGACGAAGCCACATCCAGTATTCAGCAGGCGGTCAACATGGAACCCAACAATATGGAGTACAGAAGAGCCTTAAATACCCTTATGAATCAAGGTGGGGGATACCGAAATGCCGCAGCCGGCAGAGGGTATCAATCCAATAACGACCTCTTTTGTCAAGCTTTACAATGTTATTGCTGTGCAGACTTTTGCTGCGATTGCATATAAGAGATGATGAGGAATCAGAAGACATATATTATTGCTTTAGGCGGAATCTCTTTGGCACTATCCGTAGTGTGCCTATATTTTGCCTCATTTGTTCCCGGATTTGAGCTGACCCTATATGCCGTCAGTTCATTTTTTGTGACGGCAATGGTCATAGAGACCAAGCCAAAGGGGGGAGTCCTTTTGGTGGTGGCTACGGCCATTTTGGGATTCTTGCTGATTCCAAACAAACTGGGAATCCTTCCCTACGTTTTCTTCTTCGGCATCTATCCCATTGGAAAGTACTTTGCGGAAAAGCCCAAGAGGGCGGCGGTGCAAATACCAATCAAGATTGCCTTCTTTCTTGTCATCTTCGTAGTAGCCTTTCTGTTTTTTAAGGAACTGTTCTTCGGAAACATTCAACTACCGGAATATTCCCCTTGGATTCTTCTGATCGGTGGGGTGGTCATGTTCTTGGTATACGACTACATCCTGACGCTGTTTATCAAGTTGTATCATCGCAAGATTAAGAGGGATGAAAAGGAAATCAAGCTGTCCTAATTTGTCATGATGCCTGAATTTAGATATGTGCCCCTTGTAAGATGCCCCATGTCTAAATAAAATATCGATTTTTTAGGCAGGAGGAAGCTATTTAGCCTCTGTGGCTAAATGATTATATAAATCTGAGAGAAATTATGTGGAAAAACGGGATTTTTTTAGACATCGATAGCTATAAATAAAGGATGTAACTAAAAAAGACTGCCGAGTGTCGGCAGTCTTTTTTAGTATGTGTTTACAGTTGAGGTGTCTTAAGTTTAATGGGCTTGCACTTGATGAGCTTGCCGTATCCCTTTTCGCCGACGAACTTGTCGTCCTTGAATACCAGTTTTCCTCTGGAATAGGTTGCTACGGGGTAGCCCTTCAGCTCTGCGCCTTCCCAGATGGTGTGGTCAGTTGCGCCGTGCATCTTCTTGTTTGTGATGGTGAATGCTTTCTTGGGATCGTAGAGGACGATGTCTGCGTCCAAGCCCACTTCCAAAGCACCCTTGGCATAATCCAATCCGAAGAGCTTTGCAGGGTTGGTGGAACAAAGTTCTACCGCCTTGTTAAAGGTAATTCTTCCCTTGTTGGCTTCGGAAAGTACATAGGGGTACATGTTTTCGATTCCGGCACATCCATTGGGGATGGTCGTAAAGTTACCCGGTTTGCCGTCCTTCTGCTTGATTCCCCAATCCTTTTCCGCCTTGGTGAAGGGGCAGTGGTCTGTAGCGATGGTTGTGATGTTTCCGTTCTTGATGCCGTTCCACAGTGCGTTTTGAGAAGCCTTTCCCTTCATGGGAGGGGAGCAGACATAGTCTCTGGCTCTCTTTCTCTTGTACACTTCACTGGTGAAGTGAAGATACTGCGGACAGGTTTCCGCAAAGATGGGATAACCTTCGTTTCTGGCCTGAGTGACTGCATCCATACCTTGCTTGTTGGCCAGGTGCACGATATATAGGGAAGTGCCTGCCATCTTGGCAAGATTGATTGCTCTTACATCAGCTTCGCCTTCTACATCCTCGTTCTTAGCCATGTAGTGCCACCATGCATCGGTCTTGCCTTCGCTTAGGTACTGTGCAACCAGAACGTTGTTTACATCTCTGTTTTCTGCGTGCACTCCTACGAGAGCACCGATTTTTGCTGCCTTCTGCAGAACTTTATAGAAGGAACCGTCGTCTACGCCGAAATCATAAACCATGAAAACCTTGAAGGAAGGGATACCGTATTTCACGGTTTCTTCCATGGAGTCCAGCAGTTCGTCGGTTGTTACGTCGGTAACACCTACGTGGAAAGAATAGTCAATGGCTGCATCCGGCGCAGCGAGAGCATCTCTTCTCTTGATGGTATCTACCATCTTCTCGCCCTGGCCTTGCAGTGCAAAGTCAAATACAGTGGTAGTACCGCCACAGGCAGCGGACTTGGTTCCTGTGAAATAGTCATCGCTGGAGATGGTGCCGCCAAAAGGCATTGCCAAATGTGTGTGTCCGTCAATGGCGCCGGGAAGAACAAGCTTTCCCTTAGCGTCAACTACTTCGGTCTTTTCTTCCGGTTTTAGGTTTGTGCCAATGGCAGAAATTTTGCCGCCTTTTACGGCGATATCGCCCTTAAATGTTGCTGTAGCTGTTACAATTTTGCCGCCTTTGATCAATAGATCCATACTTCATTAACCTCCTTTGTATCAGTGATTTTTGAAAAAGCAGGAGCCTTTGATAACAAAGGCTCCATACTGATTTGATGGTATTAGGAGCTTATGCTCTTCTTGTACAAACTTCGTGCTCTGCTTCGTCTAGGTAGGAGTTCTTAGCCATGCCCGCCTTCATCAAGATGACGTAGAGGACAAATCCAACTACGAAGGAGAAGATATAGCCGTTGGCTGCAATCCATACACCGAAGGTTCCCAGGATTGCCGCAAAATCAATTGCACCCTGGAATCCGAAGCTTCCTGCGTTTGCCCAAAGTGGGAAGATGAAGGAAACAATCCATGCAATAAGTGCTGCAATGTTCCAACCGCCGGAATACCAGTATCGGCCTTTTTCTCCTGTGTAAAGAGCTCCAACTTCGATTCTCTTGCTCTTACAGATGTAGTAGTCCGCAATGAAGATTGATGCAACAGGTGCCAAGATGATACCATAGTTATTCAGCCATCCAAAGATGTAAGCTGCGCCGGATCCGTAAATCCACCAAGGCTGGAATACCAAGGATGCAATAATAACTGTGATTACAACACCCTTCTTGTAGGAGATTCTGCTGGGTGAAATGTTGGAGAATCCATTGGCAGGAGCCACTACGTTAGCAGCTACACATGTTGTGATTGTCGCTGCAATAACGCCGATTGCTGCAATAAATACTACCAGACCGTTGTCAATACTGTAGAATACTGCTGTGGGGTCAAAGAGTGCTTCCCCTCTGGTAAGCTTAGTAGCCATTGCGAAGAAGGCACCAACGAAAGCACAGAATGCCATGGGAATGGGCATACCGTAAAGTTGTCCTCTGAACTGAGCCTTCTGAGAGTGGGCATATCTTGAGAAGTCGGGTATGTTCAGTGCCATAGTTGCCCAGAACGCGATGTTTCCGGTCAAGCCGCTGAGGAAGAGGAGAACGATTCCTCCGTGCTGAGAAATAAGTGCAGTGTCGTTAGGCTGATTCATTACTTCGCCAAAGCTATAGCCTGCGCTGCTTGCTTCATTCATGGACCATGCCAACAGAGCTATTATGATAACGATGAGCAGCGGACCGCCAATGTTTTGAACCCATTTAATCTGTTCGATACCGTTGTAAGCAACCCATAGAACGAAGAGCATAAACAGGAAGAATCCAATGGTCTGTCCAATGTGTGCCGGTTGCATACCTGCCCATGAGGGAAGATTTGTTGTCCAAGTGGCATCTCCAAACTTGGGAACTACGATACTGATGAGTGCTGCAACAGCACCTCCGCCAACCCAAGCCTGCACAGATGTCCATCCACAAGCAACAAGTCCTCTTAGGATTGAGGGCAAATGTGCTCCTGTTGCACCAAAGGTAAGTCTTGAGAATGCAGGGAAGGGAATACCGTACTTCGTTCCTGCGTGAGAGTTCAATTGAATTGGGATTAATACCAGAATGTTACCCAATGCTACGTTGAGCACAGATAGCCATGGGGAAACACCCAATCCGATAAGTGCTGACGATAAAGATAATGACGGGATACAAATTGACATACCTACCCATAGCATGGTGATGTTATAGGTGGTCCAGGTTCGCTGAGATACAGATGTTGGAGCCAGGTCTTCGTTATAATATTTGGAAGACACCAGTTCCGCTCTGGCCTCGGTTGTCAGCTCAAACAGGCCATTGCTTTCTACTTGTGTACACGTTGACATAAAACACCTCCGTTAAATAGTACAACTTAATATAAAATATTTCACCCTAATTATACTACAGAACGTGTCTAAAGTAACCTTTTTTTTATGATTTTGTTAAAATTTTCTGAAAAACGTTGAAAATGTAACTGATTACAAATGTTGAAAATCCGATATTTTGATTTTTTGAATGATTATTTTGTTAAAAAATGGCTAAAAAATGGTATAATGTTGCTGAATATTTTTTTTGTAAAAACGGAGGCAAAAAAATGAAGTTTACTTGGGAGATTATTGATGAGATTTTAAATGCCCTCAGGAGAGAATATCCGGAAGCAGGTTGTGAGTTGATTCATGAAGACGTGTATCAACTTCTGGTCAAGGTGACCCTTTCTGCCCAGACTACGGATGTAAGTGTGAATCGCATCAGCGACCGACTCTTTGGACGCTACCCCGATGCCTTTGCCATGGCACAGGCGGATGTGGAAGAGCTGGAGAATATTTTAAAAACCATAGGTATGTATAAGACCAAGTCGAGAAGGTTGGTGGAACAGGCAAAGGTGTTGGTGGAATCCTTTGGCGGGAAGGTGCCGGATTCCGATGAACTTCTTCAAACCCTACCCGGCGTGGGCAGGAAGACTGCAAACGTAGTCATGTCTGTGGGATTTGGCCACCAGCGGATTGCGGTGGACACCCACGTATTTCGACTTGCCAATCGCATTGGCTTGGTAAAGGAAAAGGATGTGCTAAAGACCGAACTTGCCCTCATGAAGGTGATTCCAGAGAATCGATGGTCGGAAGCGCACCACAGTTTGATTTTCCACGGAAGGTACTGTTGCAACGCCAGAAATCCACAGTGTGAACGGTGCGTTATTGCAACTTGGTGCATGAAGAGGGGTTTATAGCAAAGGAGAGCGGGATGACACAGGAAGAAAAAGTATACAGAGCATTAAATGGATTGGGGATTGCGTTCACAACCCATCACCACGAAGCTGTATTCACTGCTGAGCAGGCTTTGACAACGGAAGGTGCCAAGCAGCCGGGACTCAACGTGAAGAACCTTGTGATTTTAGATAAGAAAACCGGCGACCACTACATGGTGATCTTGGAAGATGAAGAACGAATGGACTTCAAGGAAATGCGCAAGGTGACGGGATGGAGCAATAAGGTGACCTTTGCCGCAGAAGAAGATCTGCTGAAATACTTGGGTGTTCCGGCAGGCTCCTGTTCTGTTTTCGGCATCCTCAACGATGAAGATAAACATGTGACTGTGGTCTTGAGCAGAACCATAGCCTCGGCGGGCGATGATGAGTTGATCAGCTTTCATCCCAACATCAATACGGCTACGGTGACCATTACCATAAAGGATTTGAGAAGATTCTTGGCACAGTCCGGAAATCGGGTGCTAATACAGGAATAAAAAAGAGGCTTCCGTGGCGAAGCCTCTTTGCTCGTTATTGTAGCTTTAGCGGAGGTTCCGACTGACGGAGGAAGGAGGAACAAGAAACCACCGGCTATGCCGGTGTGATTAAGAAGCTTTAGCTTTAAGCAAAAAACCTCCTGTGTTAATATAGTGTGGGTTTGCCAACCACACTATGAATAACAAGGAGGTGTGTCCAATGAAGGACAACAACAGTTTAGCACACACAAAATGGAATTGTAAGTATCACATCGTGTTCGCTCCAAAATATCGAAGGCAAGTGATTTATGGAAAGATTCGTGCCGACATAGGAAAGATTCTAAGAATGCTTTGTGAGCGAAAGGGAGTAGAAATTCTCGAGGCAGAGTGCTGCCGTGATCATGTACACATGCTTGTGAGGATTCCACCCAAAGAAAGGGTGTCAGACTTTGTAGGATATCTGAAAGGGAAAAGTTCGTTGATGATCTTTGACAGACATGCAAATTTAAAATACAAGTATGGAAACAGGCATTTTTGGTGCCGAGGTTACTATGTAGATACAGTAGGAAAGAATACAAAGAAGATAGAGACCTACATAAAAACGCAACTCCAAGAAGATATAGCAGATGATCAGATCAGTCTCAGGGAGTATGTAGACCCATTCACGGGAGAAAAAGTAAAGAGGTAAGCGTGGAATCATGAAGCCCTTTAGGGCTACCACGAAAAAGACGTGCGATTGGCAAACCTTTCAGCGCGTCTTGAGACGCGGCAGGTAATGGCCCCTTATAGGGGCAAAAGCAAACCACCGGCTGAGCCGGTGGTCATGATTATCTTCCGCAACAGTGCTTGTATTTTTTTCCGCTTCCGCAAGGGCAGGGTTCATTTCTGCCGACCTTCTTGTCCCGGATTACGGTCTTGGATTTTTTGTAGAGTTTTTCGATTTCCGACATTCTCTCTTCTCCCAAGATGCTGTCCCATTGGGGTAGGGTGTACAGATAATCTGCATCTGCGGCCAGCATGTTGAAGTATAGCTTGTCGTAGTCGATATCCAAGGTGATTTCCGTACTTTCGTCCAAGGATTCCAGTTCCGTTTCTTCCCGGAGACTGCTTTGGATGCCGTCTAAAAAGCCCACAAAGATGACGGGATTGGCTTGGTATTTCTCCACCAGATCCTTTACAGTGCCGCTTAGTTTTTCATCGGGGTTGTCCAAAATATCGGAATATATTTTCTTCTCCGTTCCGCTGTACTCTTCCCAGAAATCCTGAAAGGTGTCGTCGGTTTGGCCTTCCATCAGTTGTTGCCATTCTTTATACAAGCCCATTTTTCTCCTCCTTATAACTAGCTATGTGCAGCAATTATCTTTGCAATGGAAAGAACATCTCCCATGACAGCGCTTCCCGTAGGCAGCGGTCCTGCGCCTTTCCCGTAGAACATCAATTCATCCACGGCATTTCCCTTCACAAACACGGCGTTGAACTCATTGTTTACGCCTGCCAGGGGGTGATCCGCAGGGAGCTCCATGGGTGCTACATTGTACTCCACCTTGTCTCCGGTCTTTTTTGCCTGTGCGATGAGCTTGATTTTGCAGTTCTTTTCCGCTGCGGCATCAATGTCCGCCTTGGTGATTTGGGAAATTCCCTTTGTGGGAATATCGTCCGGGTGAACATATAATCCAAAGGCCAAAGCCATCATAATGGATAACTTGTTGGCGACGTCAATTCCCTCTACATCCGCAGTGGGGTCAGCTTCTGCAAAGCCCTTTTCCTGTGCAACCTTTAATACATCGTCATAGTCCAAGCCGTACTCGGTCATCTGCGTCATGATGTAGTTTGTCGTGCCGTTGAGGATGCCTAGGATTTCTTCAAACTGGTTGGCCTGAAGAACCGTAGTAATGGCGTTGAGGATGGGGATGCCACCGGCAACGCTGGCTTCAAAGCGGAATTGTACGTGGTTATCCTTGGCCGTCTGCATCAGCTCGTCGAAGTTTGCCGCTACCGCTGCTTTGTTGGCAGTAACGACGCTCTTCCCGTTTCGCATGGCCTCTAGCATAAAGGATGTGGCCGGCTCGATTCCTCCCAGCAGTTCAATGACTATTTTTATATCGGGATCCGAAAAAATATCATTGGCATCCTGGGTGAATTGGTCAGGTGACACGGTGATGTCTCTCTCTTTGTCTACATTCATCTCCAGTATTTTTGTGATTTTCAGATCGATTCCTGTGTTTGCCGCAATGTGGTCGTGGTTCATCTCCAAGGTTTTATAGGAGCCTGTCCCGATATTCCCCAATCCCAGCAAGCCAATATTGATCGTTTTCATAAAAGTACCTCCTCGTAGTTATATCAATGTATTGGATTATACAATAAATAACGGAAAAAGTCTTTACCTAAATAATGAAATATCCTCAGGGGTGTCATGTGCCACATTGTGCCTTGATACGCCAAAGCGTGCCAAAGTGGTACCCTGTGTCACATTACGATTGAATGATAACACCAGATGCAAGGGTTTTCGGTTGGCATGGTTATTGCGTTAAATATTTAGCAGTAAATAGAGTCTCTGCTAAAAAAGAGAACTATTGAAATCGGAAATTGGATGTATTACGAAAGGAGAGAAGTTATGGATGAAAGGTATCAGTTGATTGCTGACTCTTTAGGAGAGTTGGACGAAGATGCTTTCAATGCCGCAGTGCAGAATGTAGTGGATTCCAATCCCAGTGAAGAGGAAGCCGATGAGGTGATTAAGTCCTTTTCTGTTGGAATGGACAAAGTAGGAGATTATTTCGAAGAAGGTGAATACTTTGTAGGTGACCTGATTTACGCTGCCGACATTTTGTATAACGGAATTGATGCAGTGAAGCCCTTTATCTCCAGCGACGGATCCAACAAAATCGGATCCATGGTTTTGGGCAGTGCCCCCGGGGACTTGCACGATATTGGAAAAAATATCTTCAAGAGCATGGCAGAAGCCGGTGGTTTTGAAGTATATGACTTGGGAGTGGATGTACAGCCGGAAGTTTTCGTAGAAAAGGTGAAGGAAGTTAAGCCTAACATCGTAGGCATCAGCGGACTCCTCACATTGTCATTGGACTCCATGGGAGATGTAATCAATGCATTGAAGGAAGCCGGCGTGAGAGATGACCTGAAGGTAATGATTGGCGGAAACCCGGTTTCAGAAGCAGTTATGTTGCGTGTCGGCGCAGATGCTTGGAGCACCAATGCGTCCACAGGCGTGAAGCAGTTGAAAGAATGGATGGTGTAAAAATGGTAGAAAACCCAGGCGCTCTTTTTGCACAGAGAGCAGAACGACTGACAAAAGCATTTAAGCATGAGATTCCCGACAGAGTTCCCATCACGTTGATGCTGGAAACTTGGGCAGGACATTATGCGGGTAACAACATTGTAGACGTAGGTTATGACTATGATAAGTTAAAGGAATCCATCTTTAAGGTAGCGGAAGATTTCCCCGAAATCGATGCTCTGCCGCCGGCATTTGGTATCCGTCCGGGAAACGTCTATGCAGCAACAGCTTCCAGAGAATTCCGTCACTACGGAGAAGACGGTGAGCCTTACGCTTCCGTGCAGCATTCAGAGGCAGGAGAAGTGATGCGTGCTGATGAATACGATGAATTAATCGCGGATCCCTTTAAGTTTGTCATTGAAAAGCAGCTTCCCAGAAGATATGCGGCACTTGACCAGCCGGGAGACAAGAAGGCGATGGCCATGGGATTGATGGCAACCTCCTTTGCGACCTACATGAACGAAGGAATCGCTGCCGTTGGTGGCGGATTGGCAACCCAGTATGGAATGCCTACCCTGTTCAAGGGCAGCACGGAAATGGCTCTGGACGTTCTCATGGACTACTTCAGAGGATTTAACGATATCATGATCGATATCCGTAGACATAAGGATAAGGTGATAGCAGCTGCAGATGCAATGCATCCCCTCATGTTGAGACGTGCCGTACAGGGCGTTGAGTCGGGTCCATTCCCGGCAATCTTCATTCCGTTGCACATTCCCACTTACTTGAAGCCAAAGGATTTTGAGAAGTTCTACTATCCTACCTTCAGGAGAATGATTGACGAATTGATTTCCTTTGATTTGACACCCATGCTCTTCATGGAAGGTGATTGGGAGCCCTACTTTGACTTCATTAACGATCTTCCCAAGAAGAAGGTTGTTGGCTTAATTGAAAGTGGAGACTTTAAGAAGTACAAGGAAGGCATCGGCGACACCATATGCCTCACCGGCGGTATGTCTGTAGACATGATTAACCACGGAACCAAGCAGGAAGTCATCGATCACACCAAATATCTCATTGACACCTTGGCACCGGGCGGCGGATACATCTTCTGTCTGGACAAATCTCTGTTGGCTCCCAAGGATGCAAACGCAGAGAACCTGAAGGCAGCATTTGAGACAGTAACCAGCTACGGTGTGTATAAATAAGGAGGGAAAGCTATGATTATCAACTTACCACCCCTTGAATCAGAACTGTTTCAGTCGTGGGAAAAGCAAGTGGAAGAGAATCCGGAATTGAAGAACAGCCCGGAAATCGTCCGCAAAAATTACGAAAAGTCGTTGGATGACCTGTATACAGGGATTATCTTCCTGGCTTCATTCTAGAAATCCAGGGAGCTGCATTGGACTACATCACCATGCAACTTCAGTAACCCTTGCCGACACTCCGTCGGCAGGGGTTTATACTTTAGGAGACCCTCGACAAAAAACGATAAGCGATGATATAATGTGATGAAATAAGTGAGGTAAAGAATGAACGAAAAACTAATTGCCTGCGAGATGATTCGGGATGAAGTGGAAAAATCCATGCGGGAAACCGGTTTTGAAAGTCCTGTAGTTTGGTTGGAAGACAGTCTTCACACCCATCCGGAAAAACTACGGGAAGCCCTACAAAAGGAAATTGATCAGGCAGAAGGAGGAGATTATTCTGCTCTTCTCTTTGCATACGGATTCTGTGGAAATGCATTCATTGGCCTTCGTTCGGGCACCATTCCCCTCGTCATACCCAGGGTCAATGACTGCACCCAGCTATTATTGATTGACACCTTTGAGAAACCCCATACCTTGGGTTACTACTATCTGACGCGAGGTTGGATGGAAGGGAAGGAGAATCCCACCTGGGAGTATGAAAGAATGTTAGAAAAAAGGGGAGAAAAGGTGGCGAAGCGGGTGATGGATGTGATGTTGGCACACTATAAAGGTCTGCGTCTCATTGACACGGGTGCCTACGATTTGGAGAAGTGGAGAGACAGAGCGGAATACTTCTCCAAGGTTATGAATTTGGAACTAAAGGAAGTAAAAGGGACCACCAGGCTGTTGAACCAGCTGTTGGAAGGCTCTTGGGATGACACCTTCATCGTTATTCCGCCCCACACTGAAGTGAATGCGGAACACTTTGGGGATGGAGATTTTACAGAGACGATTCAGGGTTGTTCCGGGAAGGTGTAAGGAAGGTATATTCACTGTGGCAATGCACATTGTTTTAGTACAACCGGAAATTCCTCCTAATACAGGAAACGTGGCGCGAACCTGTGCCGCAACGGGGGCGGTTCTTCATCTGGTGAAGCCCCTTGGGTTTCGCATAGACGAAAAGAGTGTCAGACGAGCAGGGTTGGATTACTGGAAGCATGTAACACTGGAAGTACATGAAAGCCTGGATGACTTTATGGAAAAGTACGGGCACAGGAACTTCTATCTCGCCACAACAAAGGGTGGTTCCGGCTACGCAGACATTGAATTTCATGATGAAGATATGATTTTGTTTGGCAAGGAAACCGAAGGCTTGCCAAAGGATTTCATCGGCGCGCACAGTGACAAATCCATCCGCATTCCCATGTCCAAAGAAACGGAATTGCGATCTCTAAATCTATCCAATTCGGTAAGTATAATTCTCTTCGAGGCTCTCCGTCAGCAGGGTTATCCTCACTTGAAATAACGTGTTGATATGCTATAATGGAGGCAGAGGATTCGAGGGGAAATGAAATTAGGATACGACCTTACAATCGAACAAACGCAAAAACTGGTCATGACACCGGAACTGATTCAGGCCATCCAGATTCTGCAATTTAATGCGCAGGAGCTGGATACTTATGTTGAAGAACAATTGTTGACCAATCCCGTATTGGAGACGGCCGAGCGCAGTGAACCGGAAGGGGATAAGCCCAAGGAAGACGAGAAGGAGGACCCTCTTGCTGAGTACATCAAGGAGAGGGGTTTTGATGATATCAGCTATCGTCAAAGCGACTATTCCAAGGAAGACAAAGGCTATTCTTACGAACAATATGTTACTTCCGAGGTGACCCTTGCAGAACACCTGATGTTTCAGTTACAATTTGCGTCCAACAATAAGGCATGCAGAAGAATCGGAAAATATGTCATCGAAAGTTTGGATGAAAACGGCTATCTGACCATGACCAAGGAAGAGATGGCTGATGCAATCGGTACCTCTCTTGACAACGTGCAAAAGGTGACCAAGTTGATCCAATCCTTTGACCCTCTTGGCGTGGGTGCGGAAAGCTTGGGATCCTGTCTTCTCATTCAGTTGGAGCATGAGGGTCTGCGAACGGAGGCCTTTGAACGGTTGTTGACCGAGTATATCGAGGACCTGGCGGCCAATCGACTCACGGTGATTTCCAAGGGACTGGGCATCAGTGTTCAAGAAGTGCAGGAAATGGCCGACTTCATCAAGGGGTTGGACCCCAGACCCGGAATCCAGTTTGCCAGTCAAGCGGAAACTAGGTATATCATCCCCGATGTTTTAGTGGAGCGAGTGGACGGAGAGTATGTGGTAACCATGAACGATACCAGCGTGCCACGCTTGATGATTAGCTCCTACTATGAGAAAGTCATGGCCCAAGCCGGTCAGGACAACAAGTTGACGGAATATCTTTCAGACCGTATGAACTCAGCCATATGGCTCATCAAGAGCATTGAGCAGAGGAAGCAGACCATCATGAATGTGGTCAAGACCATCGTCAATTACCAAAGGGATTTTTTTGACTATGGAAATAAATATCTAAAGACACTTACCCTGAAGCAGATTGCCGAAGAGCTGGGGATTCACGAATCCACAGTGAGTCGTTCTATTAACGGCAAGTATATGGAGAGCCCCAGGGGAGTTTTTGAGTTGAAATATTTCTTTTCTGCAGGCGTTGTGGGAGAGACGGGCGAAGGAATTTCATCCAACAGTGTCAAATCTCATATTAAGGAGATTTTGGACGGGGAAGATCCCAAAGCGCCATACAGTGACCAAGTCTTAGTTGCATTGCTCCGGGAAAGAGGGATTGATATCTCTCGAAGGACCATTGCCAAATATAGGGATGAAATGAATATTTTATCCTCATCAAAGAGAAAACGTTATTAATCAGGCAAGTGCATTGCCAGAGTAAGAGGAGGAACGATCATGGGTATAAAAATTGGTATTAGTGGGTTTGGAAGAATCAGCAGAGTGGTAATCAGGGCATCTATGGACAATCCCAACATAGACATTCGGGGAATCAACGTTCGAAATGCCGATTTGGAGTACATGGTTTATATGTTGAAATATGACTCTATCTTTGGCAGATTTCCGGGAAAACTGGATCATTATGACAAGGGCATCATCATCAACGATAAGAAGATTCCCGTATACAGTGAATCCGAAGCCATCAACATCGGTTGGGGAGAATGCGGTGCGGAATATATCGTAGAGGGAACCGGGGCCTATGTAACAACGGACACTGCCATGGACCATATCAAGGCCGGCGCAAAGAAGGTGGTCATCACGGCACCTGCCAAGGATGCGCCAAAGACGCCTACCTTCGTTATGGGCGTCAACCACGAGACATACAAGAAGGAATATCAAATCGTTTCCAACGCATCCTGTACAACCAACTGCTTGGCACCTCTTGCCAAGGTTATTGAAGATAACTGGGGGATCGAGGCCGGTCTCATGTCTACCATCCATGCGGCGACTGCAAAGCAAAAGGTGGTGGATGCCAGATCCATGAAGGACTGGAGAACGGGCCGATCCTCCTTTGGAAATATCATCCCCTCCACCACAGGTGCGGCCAAAGCCGTAGGCCTGGTGATTCCCGCCCTACAGGGAAAGATGACAGGTATTTCCTACAGAGTACCCGTCGCCAACGTTTCTCTGGTGGACCTGAACGTTAGACTGAAGAACCCGGCTACCTATGAAGAAATCTGTGCAAAGGTAAAGGAAGCATCCGAGACCCATCTGAAGGGAATCTTGGAATACGTGGATGACGAAGTGGTTTCCAGCGACTTCATCGGTGACCCCCATACTTCCATCTTTGATGCCAGAGAGGGAATCATGATGAACAACGAAATGTTCAAGTTCATCGCCTTCTATGACAACGAGTTCGGATATTCCAGCAAGATTCTCATGCTCATCGAATACATGTATTCCGTAGATAACAAATAGAGAGGGATGCCATGAAAAAGACAGTAAAAGACATTGATCTGAAGGGGAAGAAAACCCTCATTCGATGTGATTTCAACGTACCCATGGAGGATGGCGCAATTACCGATGACGCAAGAATCAAGGGTGCGCTGCCAACTATTACATATGCGGCAGAACAAGGGGCAAAGGTGATTCTTCTTTCTCATATGGGAAGACCCAAGGGGAAGGCCAACATGGAGTTTACCTTGGCACCTGTTGCCAAGAAGTTATCGGAACTACTGCAGGAGGAAGTTGTCTTTGCACAGTCGGACCGGGTGGTGGACGACAGTGTACGGGACAAGGTGGCGTCCATGAAGGATGGGGATATCCTTCTCTTGGAAAACACCAGATTTCGTGAAGAGGAAACGGAAAACCAGGACAGCTTTACCTCTGAATTGGCTTCTTTAGGGGATGTCTTTGTGAACGATGCCTTCGGAACGGCGCATCGGGCGCATTGCTCCACGGCAGGTCTTGCCAAATACCTGCCTGCGGTATCGGGATTCCTCATTGAAAAGGAACTGCAATTCCTAGGTGATGCGGTTAACAATCCTCAGAGGCCCTTTGTGGCAATTATGGGTGGTGCAAAGGTGGGAGATAAGATTCTTGTCATTGAAGAAATCTTAAAAAAGGTGGACGTGCTCATCCTGGGCGGCGGCATGACCTATACCTTTGCAAAGGCGCAGGGATATGAAATCGGAACATCCATTTTAGACGAAGAAAATATAAAGTTGGCCGGAGGCCTTATAAAGACTGCCCGGGAAAGAGGGGTAAAACTCCTTCTTCCCGTGGACGTTGTTTGTGCACCTTCTTTCAGTGAAGAGGGTCCTATCAAAGTGTTCGACAGCGACAAAATGCCTGCTGACATGATGGGGCTGGACATTGGACCCAAGACGGCGACCTTGTACGCAGAGGAAATCGCCAAGGCCAAGACCATTATTTGGAACGGGCCTATGGGGGTGTTTGAGATGGAGAGCTTCGCAGCGGGTACCCGCAGCGTGGCGGAAGCCATGGCAAAATCCCAAGGAACCACTATTATTGGTGGCGGAGATTCTGCGGCTGCCGTGGCTAAGTTTGGCTTGTCGGATAAAATGACCCATATTTCCACCGGCGGTGGTGCAAGCCTGGAGTTCTTGGAAGGAAAAGAGTTGCCCGGTGTGGCTGTATTGGAGGATAAGTAAATGAGACTACCTTTTTTGGCCGGCAACTGGAAGATGAATAAGACTCTTGCGGAAGCCTTGGAATTTGCAGAAGCCTTTAAAGAGTTGTATCAGGGAACGGATGTGCGGGCGGCAATTTGTGCTCCCTTCGTTCACTTGGCGCCCTTGAAAAAGGCTTTTGAAGGGACGGAAATCAAAGTTGGTGCCCAGAACGTTCATTTTGAACAGAAGGGTGCTTTTACGGGAGAGATTTCCGTTGCCATGTTGGAAGAAATTGGCGTGGATTACTGTATCGTGGGCCACTCGGAGAGAAGAGAGTACTTCGGTGAAACCGATGAAACGGTCAATAAAAAACTGATGACCTTGTCTGAAACTTCCATTATTCCTATTCTCTGTGTGGGAGAGGTTCTGTCTCAAAGAGAGGAAGGACGGGAAAAGGAAGTTGTGGAGAAGCAAGTTAAGGCTGCTTTAACAGGGGTTCCCTCCGGAGACGTTGCCCAAATGGTAATCGCCTATGAACCGGTGTGGGCCATTGGAACGGGAAGGACGGCATCTGCCCAGCAGGCGGAAGAAATGTGCCGCCATATTCGCGATGTTGTGAGTGAATTGTATGAGGAAGAAACGGCTTGTGGGCTGACCATTCAGTATGGGGGCAGCATGAAGCCTGACAATGTAACGGAATTGATGAACATGGAAAATATTGATGGAGGTCTTGTAGGAGGTGCCAGTTTATCTGCTGACGACTTCATGAGGATGATTGATTTTTAGGAGGTAGAAAAATGATGGTTTATATCGATGATGTGCTTGCGCGAGAAGTACTGGACTCCAGAGGGAACCCTACTGTTGAAGTGGAGGTTCTTCTCACCGACGGAACGGTAGGAAGGGCAATTGTTCCTTCCGGCGCCTCAACAGGTGTTCATGAAGCGGTGGAATTGAGAGACGGAGATAAAAAAAGATATATGGGGAAGGGAACCTTGAAGGCGGTGGAGAATGTCAATGACATCATCGCACCGGCTTTGATAGACTACGATCCCTTCGACCAACCGGGCCTGGACGCAGCACTTTTGCAAATGGACGGAACGGAAAATAAAGGGAAGTTGGGTGCCAATGCTATTTTGGCGGTATCCATGGCGGTAGCCGATGCGGCTGCAAAATCCTTGGGCCTACCCTTGTTCAGATATCTGGGCGGAACCAACGGAAAGGTTCTTCCCACGCCAATGATGAACATCCTCAACGGCGGAAGCCATGCGGATAACACCGTGGATATTCAGGAGTTTATGATTATGCCCGTGGGTGCCGACTCCTTTAAGGAGGCGCTTCGCATGGGAGCGGAAATCTTCCACAACCTGAAAAGTGTCCTGAAGGCCAAGGGTCTCAATACTGCCGTAGGCGATGAAGGAGGCTTTGCCCCTAACTTGGCCACCAACGAAGAAGCGATTTCCGTCATTATGGAGGCCATCGAAAAGGCGGGTTATAAGCCGGGTGAAGACATTCGAATTGCTTTGGATGCCGCAGCCAGTGAGTTTTATGACGAGAAGACAAACACCTACTTCCTTGAGGGTGAAGGTGTGAGAAAAACTGCCGAGGAATTGGTTGCATACTACGAAATGCTCTGCGATAAATATCCCATCATCTCCATCGAGGATGGTTTCAACGAAGACGATTGGGACGGCTGGAAGATGATGACGGATAAGCTTGGGGACAAGATTCAAATCGTAGGGGACGACTTATTCGTAACCAACACCAAGAGACTGAAGAGGGGAATCGAGGAAGATACGGCAAACTCCATTCTCATTAAGGTGAACCAAATCGGAACCCTCACCGAGACCTTTGATGCCATCGAGATGGCCAAGAAGGCAGGATATACAGCGGTGGTTTCCCACAGAAGCGGAGAAACAGAGGATACAACCATTGCAGATATTGTTGTGGGTCTCAACGCCGGCCAGATTAAAACCGGTTCTCTATCCAGAACAGATAGAATCGCCAAATACAATCAATTATTGCGAATCGAAGAAATCTTGGGCGACGGTGGGGAATATGCCGGTTTAGACGCATTTTACAACATAAAGAAGCGATAAAATACTTGAATAGACGAGTATTCTATGATAATATCTAATGGTTATGTTAAAATACTTTTTCACAGAAAATCACAGGAGGTAAAGGAATGACAGTCCTTATGGTAATCTTAGCTGTTGCCAGTGTAATATTGATTGGAAGCATCTTGATGCAATCAAGCAACAGCGCAGGACTTTCCGGCTCAATCGGCGGAGGTGCCGAGCAGTTGTTCGGAAAGAAAAAGGGGAGAGGATACGAAGCTGTTTTGAGCAAGATTTCCACTGTTTCGGCTATTTTGTTCATCGTGCTTTCGCTGGTCATCGTTACTCTTGAAGGCAAGGTGTGAGGTAGGTTGTATTTGTTTATTTGCAGGAGGTAAAAATGGTAAATAGTATTGGCTTTATGGAAATCGCAGTGCCGATTTCTGCAGCCATCGGACTGATTGTAGCATTCGCATTGAGTGCATGGATTGGAAAGATGGATGAAGGCACCGGTCGGATGAAGGAAATCGCCGGGCATATTCGAGAGGGTGCTATGGCATTCCTTAAGAGAGAATACAAGACCATGGTCATTGTAATCATCGTACTATTCTTATTAATCGGATTGGCGATTTCTTGGATCACCGCAGTTCTATATGTAATCGGAGCATGTCTGTCCGTACTGGCAGGATTCTTCGGAATGAACGTTGCTACTAAAGGCAACGTGAGAACCGCACGTGCGGCACAGACCAGTGGAATGAGCAAAGCTCTACAGATTGCATTCAGAAGTGGTGCAGTTATGGGACTGTGCGTAACCGGCTTGGGGCTTTTAGGTCTGGGTATCGTGTTCGTTGCATTGGATTTGACCACAGTAATTGAAACGGTTACCGGTTTCGGTCTAGGTGCATCTTCCATGGCTCTCTTTGGACGAGTGGGTGGTGGAATCTACACAAAGGCTGCTGACGTGGGGGCCGACTTGGTTGGTAAGGTAGAAGCGGGAATCCCCGAGGATGACCCGAGAAACCCTGCAGTTATTGCGGATAACGTGGGAGATAACGTAGGAGACGTTGCCGGTATGGGATCTGACTTGTTTGAGTCCTATGTGGGTTCCATTATTTCTGCGGTCACTCTGGCTGCAGTTGCAGCAGTCAACTCTAACGGAGCCTTTGACCAGACAACAGCTGCATTGTTCCCCTTGGTACTTTCTGCAATCGGGATATTGGCATCGGTAATTGGAATCCTGTTTGTACGAGGAAAAGAGGGTGGAAATCCTGCAAATGCATTGAATCTGGGGACCTATGTGAGCAGTGTCATCGTCATTGTTATGGCGATAATACTGAGCAAGTATATGTTGGATAGTTATGATTATGCTATCGCCATTATTGCCGGCTTGATTGTGGGCGTGGCGATTGGTAAGATTACGGAAGTGTACACTTCTGCAGATTACAAGTCGGTAAAGAAGATTGCAGAACAATCCCAGACAGGAGCTGCTACCACCATTATCAGCGGTATGGGTGTAGGAATGCTTTCCACATTCTTGCCTATCCTATTCATCTGTGTGGGCATCTTTGCAGCCTTTGAATTCGCAGGAGTATATGGAATCGCTTTGGCTGCGGTAGGAATGCTTTCCACCACGGGAATGACGGTTGCCGTAGATGCTTATGGTCCGGTATCTGATAATGCCGGCGGAATTGCAGAAATGTCAGATCTTCCTGAAGATGTAAGAAAGATCACAGATAAATTGGATGCAGTAGGAAATACCACTGCAGCTATCGGTAAGGGTTTTGCAATCGGATCTGCTGCCCTGACAGCGCTGGCACTTTTCGTGTCTTATGCAACTGTTGCAGAGTTGGAGTTTATTAGCTTGCTAGATCCCATCGTAATTGTTGGATTATTCATTGGTGCGATGTTGCCCTTCCTCTTCTCAGCATTTACTATGAATTCTGTTGGGAAAGCAGCGAACCAGATGATTGAAGAAGTGAGAAGACAATTCCGCGAAGATAAGGGCATCATGGAAGGCACCAGCAAACCCGATTATGCAAGATGTGTAGACATTTCCACCAAGGCGGCTTTGATTGAAATGATTGCTCCCGGCTTAATGGCGATTATTGCACCTTTAGCAGTAGGAATTATCCTAGGACCTGCTTCCTTGGGTGGATTGTTGGCTGGAGCGCTCTCTTCAGGGGTACTTCTGGCTATCATGATGGCCAATGCAGGCGGCGCTTGGGACAATGCTAAGAAGTTTGTAGAAGAAGGACATTACGGCGGTAAGGGCAGTGAGACCCATCACGCAGCAGTTGTTGGTGACACTGTTGGTGACCCCTTTAAGGACACTTCCGGACCTTCCATCAATATTCTTATCAAGCTGATGACCATTGTTTCACTGGTGTTTGCACCCTTGTTCGTATCCATCGGCGGACTTCTCTAAGATAGACGAATCAAAGGACACCGGTCGCATGGCGCGGCCGGTGTTTTTGTATAAAAAATCATTCATATAACACAAAACGTTGATAACAATGGAAAACCCCTAGTCAATAATGCATAATTATTCATGTATACAATATTAAATGCAATAATGGCTTGATTTCTCCTTCGCAACACTTTATGATAAAAATGCGTTATTGTACAGGGGAGAGTGATTATGAAACATCAAGTATTTATTGACGGTGGAGAAGGAACCACAGGACTAAAAATTCATGAGTACTTCCAGAGTTGTGAAGATATAGAAGTCCTAACGATTCAAGAGGAAAAGAGAAAAGATGTGAAACATCGGTTGGAGATGATAGAATCCGCCCATGTTTCCTTTTTATGTTTGCCTGACGATGCGGCCCGGGAAATCGCGGCACTGGCACCCAAGGATGCAAAGCTCATCGATACTTCCACCGCCCATCGGACGAGAGAAGACTGGGTATATGGTCTTCCCGAACTGACGAAGGATAGGCGAGAAGAAATCAGAAAGAGCAACCGTGTGGCTGTACCCGGTTGTCATGCTACAGGCATTATTCTTCTCACCAGACCCCTTGTGGATAATGAAATCATATCAAGAAACTACCCTTTGTGGGCGGTTTCCTTGACAGGATACAGCGGCGGAGGGAAAAAGATGATTTCCGCCTACCGCAGCGAATCCAGATCGGAGACCTTGGATAGCCCGGGAATTTATGGTCTCACACAGAATCACAAGCACTTGAGAGAAATCGTTGCCATGACAGGTTTAGAGAAAGCGCCCATCTTTCATCCCATCGTAGGAGACTACTTCAGCGGGATGGCTGTGACAATTTCTCTTCACAGAGACACCCTCAATGGGGAAGTAGGGAAATCTCAATTGGCAGAACTGTTTTCTTCTCGCTACGAGGAAGAGACCCTCATCAAGGTTATGGAAACACCTGAGGAACAGGGGTTCCTATACGGTAATTCCATGAAGGGAAGAAATGATATGGAAATTTACATTTCCGGTAACGATGAGCGCATATCCCTAACTGCCATATATGACAACTTGGGGAAGGGTGCCTCCGGGGCTGCTATACAGAATATGAATATGATGCTTGGAATAGAAGAAACTCACGGATTAATATAGGTGATAATATGAAAGATGTAATGAAAATAATAGATGGCGGGGTTTGCTCGCCCAAGGGATATCAGGCGGCAGGGGTGCACTGCGGAATCAAAGGAAGTGGAAAGAAGGACTTGGCTTTGGTTGTGAGCGATGTGCTATGCAATGCCGCAGGGGTATACACCCAGAACAAGGTGAAGGGTGCCCCCATCTTTGTGACCCAAGATAACTTAAAAAATGGTATAGCAAAGGCCATCGTGTGCAATAGCGGGAATGCCAACACCTGCGCTCCCAACGGGATGGAATTGGCGTTACAAACTTGTGACTTGGCTGCTGAGGCAATAGGATGCAACAAGGATGAGATCATCCTTGCCTCTACGGGCGTCATCGGCGAACCCATGTCCATAGAACCCTTTCAAGAGGGGCTCCCCAAAAGTGCCAAGGCATTGTCTCCTATGGGCGGCTCCCAATCGGCGGAAGCGATTTTGACCACCGATACCGCAAAAAAGGAAGGTGCTGTTCAGTTCATGATAGGCGACAGCCTTTGCACCTTGGGCGGAATGGCAAAGGGAAGCGGCATGATCCATCCCAACATGGCAACCATGCTGTGCTTTATTACGGGGGATGTGGCGATTGAAGGGGACTTACTTGCAAAAGCGCTGAAGGATGCCACAGATGCTTCCTTTAACCAAATCAGCGTCGACGGAGACACATCCACCAACGATATGGTAACCGTAATGACCAACGGAATGGCAGGCAACAAGGGAATAAGCGATGAGGGAGAAGAGTATAATGTCTTTTGCGAAAACCTCACTCTGTTGATGACAAAGCTGGCCGAAGATATTGCCAAGGATGGAGAAGGTGCAAGCAAATATATGGAAGTGGAAGTGATTGGATCGCCCACTCAGAAAGCGGCTCGCGCCATTTCCAAAAGTGTTGTATCATCCTCACTTTTTAAGGCTGCTCTCTTTGGAGGAGACGCCAACTGGGGAAGGGTGCTGTGCGCCGTAGGCTACGCTGATGCGGATTTTCAGGGAGAAAACATCGATGTGGAAATGGAATCCAAAGGCGGGAAGATGCTATTTTGCAAGGGTTCGGCGGCAATCGGCTTTGATGAAGAGAAAGCCGCAGAAATACTGAAAGAAGACGAAATAAAGTTTATTGTAAACCTGAACGAAGGAAAGGAAAGTGCATCCGCCTGGGGTTGTGACTTGACTTATGAGTATGTAAAAATCAACGGAGAATATCGAAGCTAAGGAAAAGGAGAAGATTATGGTCAGTCAAAAATATTTGGATAAGGCAGAAGTACTCATCGAGGCACTCCCATATATTCAGAGGTTTCACGGAAAAATAATCGTTGTTAAATACGGCGGAAGTGCCATGTTGGATGAGGATTTGAAAAGGCAAGTGATAGAAGATGTGGTACTCTTAAAATTGGTGGGCTTTCAGCCGATCATTGTCCACGGGGGCGGTAAGGAAATCAGCAGTTGGTCGGAGCGGCTGGGGCTGGAGACCAATTTTGTCAGCGGTCTTCGTGTGACGGATGAAAAGGCCTTGGAAGTGGCTGAAATGGTTCTGGCAAAGGTCAACAAGGAACTGGTTTCCATGGTCAACACCCTAGGCGTCAAAGCGGTGGGCATCAGCGGCAAAGATGGCGGCCTGTTGCAGGTGAAGAAAAAATATGTGGATGGAGAGGATATCGGCTTTGTGGGAGATGTTCACAAGGTGGATCCAAAGATCATATTCGATTTGCTGGAAAAAGGATTTCTCCCCATCATCTACCCCATAGGAATCGGAAAAAAGGGACAAGGCTATAATATCAACGGTGACGAGGCGGCTTGTGCAGTGGCAAAGGCGGTGAAGGCGGAAAAACTAGCCTACCTTACCGACACGTACGGCGTCTATCAAGACAGAAACGACCCGGAAACCCTCATCGCCGAACTCTATGTTAACGATGCGGAAGCGTTCATGGAGAGCGGTGAAATCTGCGGTGGGATGCTACCGAAGATTAAGAACTGTGTCAGCGCCATTCGAAAGGGCGTGCACCGTGTCCACGTCTTAGACGGACGAATCCCCCACAGCCTCTTACTGGAAATCTTCACCAACAAGGGCATCGGTACTGCCATTATGGCGGAGAAGGAACAGCGGTACTATTTGGAAGAGGAATAGAGCAAAATAGACATTTTACTTTTCTTGGAGTAGAATAAAAAGAAACGGGAGAAGTAAAATGGCGAAAAAGAAGAGAAAAAGACAAACCATAGAGGGGACATTGCAGAAGCACAAGAGAGGCTTCGGCTTTGTCTCCACTGAGGATGGGGGAGAAGATATCTTCATTCCCAGAAGCGGAATGAACGGTGCAATGAACGGCGATGTTGTAAACGTTGACCTGATTCCGGAATACCTTTGGAAGAACAGTCGAGAGGGCATCATTGTTTCTGTTGCACAGCGGGGGAATACGGAAGTAGTGGGGACCTTCCGCAGAAGTAAAAAGTTCGGATTTGTAATTCCTTCTGACAAGGGGCAGAAGGATGATATTTTTGTGGATAAAAAACACTTTGGCGGTGCCAAAATGGGCGATATTGTCGTAGTGCAGATTACCAAATATCCCACCAAGAACAACAGTGCCGAAGGGATGATTACCCAAATCGTCAGCAGGGAAGGGGAGCCGGGAGGCGATATTAAAGCGTTGGTTCGCCAGTGTAATTTAGAGGAAAGCTTCCCAGAAAAAGTGGAAGTGGAAGCGTCGGCGGAGGCCGCCCTAGGCATAACGGAAGAAGACATTCAAGGGCGAAAGGATCTGAGGGATGAGATGATCATGACCATCGACGGTGCGGATTCCAAGGACTTTGACGATGGGGTTTCCTGCCGGAGGCTATCCAATGGGAACTATCTCTTAGGGGTACATATTGCCGATGTAACCCATTATGTGCAGAATAACGGCCCATTGGACCAAGAAGCGATGAAGAGGGGGAACAGCATTTATCTTCTCAATCAGGTAATCCCCATGCTTCCCGTATCTCTCTCCAACGGAATCTGTAGTTTGAACCCGGGGGAAGATCGATTGACCCTCACCTGTGAAATGGAAGTGGATGGCAAGGGGCAAGTGGTTCGCCACCATATCTACGAAAGCATCATTCGCTCCAAGGAGAGAATGGTCTACACGGATGTTTCCGATATGATTGAAGACAAGAGCGATGAACTCAGGAGAAAATATTCCCATATTTATGATGACATCATGATTATGGATGAGTTGGCTGGGATTCTTCGGGAAAGCAGGAAGAGAAGAGGTAGTTTGGACTTTGATTTGGACGAAGCCAATATCACCCTAAATGAGGTGGGCATCCCCACAACCATCGATGTTGCCGAGCGACGGGTGGCCAATGAATTGATTGAAGAATTCATGCTCCTGGCGAATGAAGTGGTCGCCGAGGAATTCTTCCAAAAGGAAGCCCCCTTTGTGTATCGTGTTCATGAAAAGCCCGATGTGGTGAAGATGGAGGAGTTCTTGATCTTCCTAAAGAGCTTTGGAATTGCTCTTCCCGGAAGAAACGGAGCGCTCCATCCCAAGGATTTAAAGGCGGTACTGGATCGTGTAAAGGGAGAAACATACGAAAACGTGGTAAACTCCGTCATGCTTCGTTCCATGCAAAAGGCGGTGTACAGCACGGAATGCAGAGGGCATTTTGGGCTTGCCCTCAAATACTATTGCCACTTTACTTCCCCCATCAGGCGATATCCGGACCTGATGATACATCGAGTGATCAAGGCGTATTTATCGGGAAACGTCAGCGAAAGACAGAAAAAAGCCTTTTTCCGAAAGACGGAGGAGGTTGCCAAGGTGGCCTCTCAGACGGAGCGACAGGCCATTGAATTGGAGCGACGGGTGGAGAAGATGAAGAAGGCGGAATACATGTCTTCCCATGTTTCCGAAGAATTCGAAGGCATCATCAGCGGCGTAACCAATTTTGGAATATATGTGGAACTGCCCAATACCATTGAGGGCATGGTTCGCTTGGATGAGCTGGAAGACGATTACTACGATTATGAAAGAGAAAAATACCGTGTCATCGGGCGACGTACCAAAAACATCTACTCCCTCGGGGACAAGGTTAAAATCCGGGTGAAGTCTGTAAATCTGGAGGACAGTGAAATCAACTTTAGTTTGTTGTAAACTTGTTGGGATTCCAGAAGGACGGGAAGAACATCAGAAAGACCGTGAACAGTTCCAGTCTGCCGATGACCATGATGAAGCACATGAAGAGGCGCAGGGGCGGACTGAATACGGAGAAATTACCACCGGCAATATCACCTAGACCGCTTCCGGTGGTGGACATGAGGGAAGCACTTGCCGTAAGGGTGGTCTCCAAAGAGAGTCCCTCCAAGGAGAGGACCAGTGCACAGGCCAAAAAGGTAAAGAGGTACAGGAAAACAAAAGTTGTAATAGCAGCGACCATGGGAGCCGACATAATGTTGTCTCCCACTCTTATTGCGGAAACTGCACGGGGATGAAGCCTCTTATAGAAGCCCCTGGAAATCAGTTTGAACACCACAACGATTCGTAGCACCTTAATCCCACCGCTGGTGGATGCGGCACACCCGCCGATAAACAGAAGGGTGAAGAGGATGGCATGGGTGAAGGCGGGCCACTGGTTGTAGTCCGTCAATGAAAAACCGGAGGTGCTCATGAAAGAGGACACCTGGAAAAATGCATTTCGAGCGGATTCTCCGAGGGTATCATAGGTGCCTGTAAGCCAGAGGCTGCCACTGATTAAAACCGTTGCCAGAACCACGATGGCAAAGAATATTCGAATTTCCATATTCTTTTTCAGCTGTTCCATATTGCCCTTGATAACGTTGATGTATAGGATGAAATTTAGGGATGCCAACAAGGTGAATATGGAAATCACCATCTCCACAAACAAGCTGTTATAGTAAGCGATGCCTTGGGGGTGAAGGAACAAACCGGAAGTAGAGATGCTTCCCAATGAGTTGACCAGAGCCTCAAAGGCGGACATCTCACTGCCCAGCCACAAAAGGAGAAACTCCACAAGGGTAAAGCTGAGATAGATGAAGTAGAGGAACATGGCAAGGTCGTGAATCCGCGGTGCCATTTGTGTTAACCCTGCACCCGGAGTCTCTGCCGCCGCCAAACGCTGTCCCGCTATTCCCAGAGACGGAAGAATGGATATGATGAATACCAGAATTCCCATTCCTCCCAGCCAATGGGTTGTGGCCTTCCACAGATAGAGGCTGTGGGAAAACCGAAGATCTGAGATGACGGTTGCACCTGTGGTGGTATAGCCGGCAATGGCTTCAAAGAAGGCGTCGATAAAGGAGGGGACCTGTCCTGATAGAAAGTAGGGGATGGCACCGAAGAGAGAACACCCAAGCCAACAGATGATGACGATCAGGTATCCGTCTCTGGTCTTTAGTTTCCTACGAGAAGAGGGCGTCACCTTGTAGATGGTGAACCCCAAGATGATGGATGCCAAGGCACTGATGAGGAAGCCCGGTTCTGTAGAACCTTCGTTGAAATAAACCGCACAGAGAAGAGAGGGGATCATGGCGAGACCGGTGATTCCCAGGAGGAGTCCCATTATTTTAATCAATGTCTTGTAGGTAAAGTTCACTGTTCCTCCTAGTGTGTCGGATTCCAAAACTTCTTGGAAAGAAGCATCAATAGCGTAAATAATTCAAGTCTTCCCGCAATCATCGTGAAGGAGAGAAGCAACTTGGTGGGGTCGGAAAAACCGCTGAAGTTCATAGTGGGTCCCACATCGTGGAAGCCGGGCCCAATATTTCCCAAGCAGGTGGCGGCAGCGGAAAAACTGGTGACCAAATCATAACCGTCCAGGGAAACCAATATCCCAACGGAAAAGAGCAGAGATATGTAGAAGAATACAAAGCTGGATATGCCCTGTACCGTATCTCCCGGCAAGGGCTGTTCGTTTAGCTTGACCGGAATCAGTGCATTGGGGTGCAGCCTGAGCAGGGCGGACCTTTTGATCATCTTCAGGATGACCAAGACCCTTACGATCTTGATGCCTCCACCGGTGGAAGAAGAACAGCCGCCGGCAAAGAAGAGAAACAGCAGGATCATCACACAGAAGGTTGGCCACAAGTCGAAATCCGTGGTAGCAAATCCGGTGGTGGTGATAATGGATGCCGCTTGGAATACCGCATATCGAAAGGCGCTTCCGATGCTTTCGTAAAAGTTCCCCAGATAGAGATAAATCGTCAAAAGAAAGGTGGCTATGCCGATAAAAATCAAATAGGCACGCAGTTCGGAATCCTTGAAGAGGATGGAAAGTCCTCCCTTTAAGGATAGGAAATACAGGTTGAAATTCACACCTGACAATATCATGAAAACAGTGATGACACCCTCGACGTAGGCACTGTCAAAGTGGCCGACGCTGGCGTTGTAGTTGGAGAAGCCGCCGGTACCCACCGTGGCGAAGGTATGGGTGACGGAATCAAAGAAATCCACACCGCCAAACATGAGCAAGATGGTCTGCACTACCGTAAAAGCAAAGTAGGTGACGTAGAGGGTTCTCGCCGTATCGGACATCTTAGGTGTGACCTTGGAAAGGGTCGGCCCGGGAGCCTCTGCCTTTACAATGGCTTGCCCGTTGATGCCCAGTTGGGGGAGAAGGGCAATGGCAAGGACAAGAATTCCCATGCCGCCCAGCCAATGGGCAAACATCCTCCAAAAGAGCATGGCCTTAGGTAGGGCTTCCACATCGGTCAAGATGGATGAGCCTGTAGTGGTAAAGCCTGAACTGGTTTCAAAGAATGCATCGATAAAACTGGGAATGCATCCTTGAATAACATAGGGAAAGGCAGCGATTGCCGAGAAGAGAATCCAAGTGGATGCGACGATGAGGAAGGCATCCCTGGTCTTCAAGTGGGTAAAACGCCTGTCCCCCTTTACTTTGCGAGAAAGAATCACGAGAAAAATGCCAAATAGAAGAGAAGCACCGATGGTATCCCCGAAGGCATTGATGCTGGATTCTTCTTTATAAACAATCCCCGTTATCAAGGGGAAGACCATGGAAAACCCTGCAATAATTGAGAGCACCCCCATGATCTTTACATATGCTTTGGCATTGATGACCATGTTACACCTCTACCGGAGAAAGTCCGTATATCCGCCGGTACGAAGAACCTTCTCTAGAGCCGTAACCTCAGAGAGAAGGTTGATGATCAACACTCTGTCATCCGCTTGAATCACTGTATTTCCATTGGGTATGATTACATCCATACCTCTGTGGATGGCGCCGATGATGACGCCATGGGGTAGATCCAGCTCCTTGATGGGTCTGTGGAGCAGTTTCATATCATCGGTAATGATGATTTCTGTCACTTCCGCCTGTCCTTGAATCAGCTGTGACGCTATGACCCTTCTAGAACCCTGTATGGTACGAAGGATGTTACTGGCTGAAATATCCAGTGGGTTCAGAGCCATGTCCACACCCATGTCAGATACCATTTCCGTATAGATTCCTCTGCTGACCTTGGCGATGACGTCTTCCACCCCTCTGTTTTTTGCCATGAGGGCAAGAAGCAAGTTGTCTTCGTCATATCCCGTTGCCGTGACGAAGGCATCCATTTCATCTACGTTTTCGTCCTCCAGAAGGTTGAGATCCGTGCCGTCACCGTGGAGAATCATGACATTCTCCAAGTGTTTTGCCAAATAGTAGCAACGATTTTTATCCCGTTCCACGATTTTTACGGAAATCCCGAACTCTGCCAATTTTTGTGCCAGGAATAGGCCGGTCTTCCCACCGCCGATGATCATAACCTTTTGCAGGTCGGTGTACTTCCCTTTTTCATGGACTTTTTTATTCAAAGCTGTGATAGGGGCCCTCTTCCCACATACGTACAGATCGTCGTGGGGATGAATGACAGTATCCCCGTCGGGAATGATGACTTTTCCATTTCTGGAAATGGCGGCAACCAGCATGTCATCCAATAGGCCTCCCAGCTGTGAGATGCTCTTCCCGATGACCTTGGGCATGCGCTCAGAGCGAAACTCAATCAAAGAAACCTTTCCGCTGGAAAAGATTCCGTTGCTCAAGGTGTATTTCTCAACCAAATATTTATAAATTTCATTGGTGATGGCCATATCCGGATTGACCAGAACATCAATAGACATGGCATCGCGAATGAAGCTGAACTGCCGCATGTGCTCCGGATCTCGTACCCTTGCAATGACACGGGAGCAACCCAGTTTTTTTGCAAAGGAGGCAATGACGATATTCTTCTCGTCCCTGTCGGTGGTGGCTACCAAAAAGTCAAAGGATGACATGTGGAGCTCCCTTAGCACAGAAACCTCTTTTGCGTTGGCATTTACCGTCATAACATCCATCTGGTAGGAGATCTTTTGCAGCGTCTCCGCATTCTTATCAATGACGGTGACGGAGTGGTCTCCCCCAAGGAGAGCCTCGGCAACTCGAAGCCCCAACTTTCCGGCACCAACAATTGCTACTTTCATTGTAATATCCTTCCTCTTTTCACTATATATACAGAAGATATTGTACCACTATTTCGCTGTTTTACAAGTAACGATTTGAAAGTGGGGCTGAAATCGTATACAATGAGAATGTATCAGAAAGGAAAGGATGATAAATGAAGATAAAAAGATATATCGGGGGCATTCCCCAGAGCAACGGTTACGTAATTTATCAGGGGGAAGGAAGCGACTGTTTCATCATCGACCCGGGATATAAATATACCAATTTTTCGGACTTTATTGCGGAAAACAAATTGAACCTAAAGGGGATTCTTCTCACCCATCACCACTACGACCATGTGGGTGCGGTGAAGAAAATCGTCGCGGAAACCAATTGTCCCGTCTATCTTCACAGAGCGGATGCAGATCGGTTCAAAGAGCCGGTAACCACCATTGAGGATGGAGATACCTTCGATTTATCGGGAGAAGAGATTCGCGTAATCCACACCCCGGGCCATACAGAGGGCTGTGTTTGCTATTATTCTGAAAAGAGCAAGCTTGCTTTCACCGGAGACACTATTTTTAATGTGGATTTGGGAAGAACGGATTTGGACGACGGAGATCCGGCAAAAATGGAAGCTTCCATTAGAGATATTATTGATAAATGGTCCAATGAGATTACCATATATCCGGGACACGGGGACCACTGCACTATGAAGTATGTGCGGCAAGTAAATGGGGAGTTTTTGGATATTGTGGGAGATCAAAAATGACAATAAAACTAATCGCTTTGGATTTGGACGGAACGACGCTGAACAAGGAGGGGAAGCTTTCTCCCAAGACCAGAGAAGCCTTTGAAAAAGCTATAGACAGAGGCGTTAATATTGTGATTGCCACAGGGAGATGCTTTGATGCCCTTCCTGCAGAGCTGATTGAATTCCCGGGACTTCAATATGCCATTACTTCCAACGGTGCCCAGATCAGGGACATGAAGACGGGTGACACCCTCTACAGTAACTGCATCGACGATCATGCCATTGGTGCCATTGCCGACACCTTGGAAGACCACGATCATATGATGGAGGTCTTTGTGGACGGCAGGGCTTATATCGAAAAGAAGTGGTATGAAGACGTGATGAACGGAAATACCATTCACAGAAGCAAGAATTATGTTTTGCGCACCAGGCGACCGACGGAAGGGTTGATGAGTTTCATGCGCAACAATGCTCTTTGCATTGAAAACATCAACATATTCTTCGACACCATGGAAGATAAGGCGGCCATGTGGGAGGTTCTAGTAAAGTTGGAAGATGTGACTTTAACTTCTTCTTTCGACAACAACTGGGAAATCGGTGGTGCCACTACCAGCAAGGGAGCGGCCGTAGAGGCTCTCTGTGAAGAGCTGGACATCCACAAGGATCATGTGATGGCCTGTGGAGACAGCCCCAACGATGCGGAGATGCTCAAGATTGCCGGGGTACCTGTTGCCGTAGGCAATGCAAAAGATGTCATCAAGGAGCTGGCGGTCTTCGTATCGGGAACCAACGAGGAAGATGGGGTGGCTACCGCTATCGAGAAGTTTGTACTAAAAGAGGTCGACTGACACAAAAGGAGTTCAAATGTATTTTGAAATGGATTGCCCCTGCAAGGGGAAATACTTGGATAAGATGTTGCAACCGGCGATTCTCACCTTGCTCTATCATGAGAGTCTTCACGGCTTTGTTTTGATACAGAAATTAGGAGAAAACCCCATGTTCGGGGGATCCATGCCGGACAAAACCGGGGTGTATCGCTATCTGAAAAAAATGGAGGAATCTCAGCTTCTGGAGTCGGATTGGGAACTGGATCAGGACGGGGGAAGGCCTCGCAGAATTTATTCCATCACTGAGAAGGGGAAGCATTGCCTTGCCAACTGGTCGGATGCTCTCAAGCAATATGTATTGTCCGTAGACCAACTCATCGATGATATCGATGCACATTTAGAGTAGTCCTCCACCTTTAACCATAATCCAATTGCCGTGACTTTTATAAAGGTCTCGGTTTTTTATTTGACAAAATATGGAAAATCATTTACACTGTTCTCAAGAAATGGAAAACATTACCATAAACCAAGGGGGAAGAGTTATGAACAGGAGAGCGTTGGGAGTGCAGGGGGAGCAGATGGCTGCGCAAATGTTGGAAACAAAGGGATATCACATTTTAGAACGGAACTACCGATGTAGATATGGGGAAATCGACATCGTTGCGGAGAATAAGGGGGAAATGGTTTTTGTGGAGGTGAAGACCAGAAGTACAGGAAGCTATGGCAGACCGGCGGATGCAGTAACAAGGGAAAAGCTTCGCCATATGGAGAAAGCTGCCAAGTGCTATGTTCTCTTTCATCATCTGACCGACGTCAATGTACGGTTCGAAGTGGTGGAGGTCTATTACTCTCCCTTGCATATGAGAATTCAACACTTGGAAGATGTGGTTCAAATATGATGGTGCGGACAAACACGGCATCCTTATTTGGGTTACAAGGGAAGATGGTTCAAGTGGAAGTGGATTTGACCAGGGGGTTTCCCGGGTATTGCGTGGTTGGACTTGCTGGGACGACTATTCGAGAATCGGGATATCGTGTCCGCTCTGCCATTGTTAACAGTGGGTATTCTTATCCGCCGGGGAGAATCACCATCAACCTCTCTCCTGCGGAGGTGAGAAAGGAGGGCAGCCACTTCGATCTTCCCATAGCCGTAGGTCTTCTTGCTGCCATGGGAGAAATCCCCATGGATGCCTTGCAGGAAATTGCCTTCTTTGGGGAGTTGTCCTTGGATGGGAAACTGTCTGCTGTGAAAGGAGCACTGCCCCTTGTGCTGACAGCGGCTGAGAGCGGAATAAAAAAGGTCGTACTATCCATTGGAAACATAGAGGAGGTTTCCCTTGCTGAGAAGATCGACATCTTTCCCGCCGGAACACTGGAGGATGTGGTACGTTTTCTAAAAGGGGAGTGCCCTTTACCCAATGAGGATATAGAAGGAAGAAACAAGGATGCAATCTGCAGTTTCGCCGAGGATTACGCAGATGTAAGGGGACAAGAAAGTGCGAAGCGTGCCTTGGTTATTTCCGCCGCAGGAGGACATGGGATTTGGATGAAGGGGAGTCCGGGTGGCGGTAAGACCATGATGGCCAGGCGTCTTCCCTCGATTCTACCGCCAATGAACTACGAAGAGCAGGTGGAGGTAACAAATATTTATTCTGTGGCCGGCCTCCTCAGTGAAGACGTTCCCTTTATAACGCAGAGACCCTTTCGTTGCCCCCACCATACAGCCACCATCCCCGGTCTCTTGGGAGGCGGAAGAATCCCCAGGCCTGGAGAGTTTTCCCTTGCCCACAGGGGTGTTCTGTTTTTGGATGAAATGGCACAATTTGAAAGTCGCGTGCTGGATGCCTTGCGTCAGCCTTTGGAAGATGAAAGAGTTGTTGTGGCGAGACAGGGCGGAGCAGCCATCTTCCCGGGGAAGGTCATATTGGTTGCTGCCAGTAATCCCTGCAAGTGCGGCTACGGAGAAGACCCCAACGGGCGATGCACCTGCAGTGGGTCGGAGATTGCCAGATATCGGGCAAAACTTTCCGCACCTTTCTTAGATCGAATCGACCTTCATGTTTCCGTGGGACGCAGGCCTTTGGATAATGATGGCAACTTCCGGACCATGTCCTCAGCAGATATGAGAGAATTGGTCCTAGGCGCCAGAGAACTCCAAGACAGACGATATGAAGATAGCAGAAAAGCTTTACTTCTCAACGGACAACTGCAGCCAAAGGAACTGCTCCGTTACTGTCCCATGACAAGGGAGGGAGAATTGCTGTTGCGTGAAGCCTACGACAGCCTGTCACTCACCATGCGAACTTATCACAAGACCCTTATGATCGCTCGGACGATTGCAGATATTGAGGGCGTGGGAGGCACGATCCAAGCGGAGCACATTGCGGAAGCATTGCAATATAGAGGAAAGAAAAATGAAAATAACGGAGATTTATAGAAGCGATAATACCTACCCTGCTCTGCTGAGAGAAATAAAGAATCCGCCTAAACTCCTATACTGTGCAGGAAACATAGAATTATTGAAAACCAGATGTGTTGCCGTTGTAGGGTCTAGGAAGACGACGGAATACGGCAGATGGGTGGGCAGAAGGCTGGGAGAGGAAGCTGCCTTAGGTGGACTGACAGTGGTCAGCGGATTGGCCCTGGGAATCGATGCCTGCAGCCACAGAGGTGCTTTGGAAAATGGCGGAAAGACCATAGCAGTTTTAGGGTGCGGGCTGGATGTGGTCTATCCTGTCCACAATAGAAATCTAAAGGATATGATTGAAAGAGAGGGTTTGCTGATTTCCGAATACCCCTTGGGCTTTACTGGTACGAAATATTCCTTCCCCGCAAGGAACCGGATTATCAGCGGATTGTCGGAAGCCGTTGTAATTGCAGAAGCGGGAATCAACAGTGGAGCCTTGATTACCGCTGCCCACGGAGCGGACCAGGGAAGACCGGTCTATGCGGTCCCGGGAAATATAAACAACTCCTACACCATGGGCGGCAACATGCTTTTGAGGGACGGTGTCATTCCCTTGGTGGTGTTGGATGATCTTCTCAGAGACCTAGGTGCAGAAAAAAAGCAACAAGATGCCAAATATCTCAACCTTGGACAGGATGAGAAAAAAGTGTTAGCATTGTTGGAAAGGGAGGGAGAGCTTTCCTTGGATGCTTTGGGATATGCTCTCGGAATATCTGTTGGAAAAGTCACCGGGATTGTTACAATATTGGAGATGAAGGGTATCACCTATACGGCACTGGGAAAGGTTTTTGTTGCAAAATAACAGAATTGGGATATAATTTGTGACTATAAGTATTTTATAAATGATTTGGAGGAAATTGGATGGCAGCAACCAAGAAGGCAGCACCAAAGAAAATATTAGTAATTGTAGAATCGCCGTCGAAGGCAAAGACCATAGGAAAGTTTTTGGGGAGCAGGTATAAAGTGGTGGCTTCCGTAGGCCACGTTCGTGATCTTCCCAAGAGCAAAATAGGCGTGAATATAGAGAACGATTTTGAGCCGGAGTATATTTCCATACGAGGAAAAGGGGATGTAATCAAGGCGTTGCGCAAGGAAGCAAAGAACGCAAGCAAGATATTCCTTGCCACTGACCCGGACAGAGAAGGAGAGGCCATTTCCTGGCACCTTGCGTATCTCTTGGGGATTAACCCTGAGGAACCCAGCAGAATTGTGTTTCATGAAATCACAAAGAGCGCAGTGCAAGAGGCAATTAAGAATCCCAGACCCATCGACATGAAGTTGGTGGACGCGCAACAGGCAAGACGAGTTCTGGACCGCTTGGTGGGCTATCAAATCAGCCCCCTTCTGTGGCGAAAGGTGAGAAGAGGTCTATCAGCGGGAAGAGTCCAGTCTGCCGCTTTAAAAATCATATGCGACAGGGAAAAAGAAATTCAGGCATTTGAACCGGAAGAGTATTGGACCATCACCGCATTTTTCCAAAAGGAAATGAAATGGGCAGCTAAGCTGCTGAAATACAAAGGAAAGAAACTGTTGATCCACAACAAGGAAAAGGCCGACAGTGTTTTGGATGAGATAAAGAGGGGTATATTCGTAGTCGATGCAGTGACGGAAAAGGAGAGAAAGCGGAAACCGGCTCCTCCTTTTACCACCAGCAGTTTGCAACAAGATGCCTCTGTGAAACTAAACTTCAATACGAAAAAGACTATGTTCGTAGCCCAGCAGCTCTACGAAGGGGTGGACATCAAGGGAAGAGGAACCATCGGTCTTGTCACCTATATCCGAACGGATTCCGTGCGTATTTCAGAGGAAGCCAAGGGCGCAGCCAAAGGATATATCGAGGAGAAGTTTGGAAAGAACTACATCGGAAACAATATCTTCTCCAACAAGAAGAAGGATATACAAGATGCCCACGAGGCAATTAGACCCAGCTACACGGAATTGGACCCCGATGCGGTCAAGGACTCTTTGACGAGAGAGCAATACCAACTGTACCGACTTATTTGGTCCAGGTTCATGGCAAGCCAAATGGCACCTGCACGATACTTGGGCATGTCGGTGGATATCCTCAACGGAGACTATTTGTTCAGAGCAACGGGATCTCAGCTACAGTTTGACGGCTTTCTCAAGGTGTATTCCGTGGATGCCCAAGATGAAGATAAGCTGCTTCCGCCTTTGGAAAAGGGCGAAGAACCGGTTGCCACCGACATAAAGGGAGAGCAGAGCTTTACACAGCCACCTCCCAGATTTACGGAAGCTTCCCTCATCAAGAGTTTGGAAGAAAAGGAAATTGGACGTCCCAGTACTTATGCACCCATTGTAGGGACCTTGGTGGACAGAAAATATGTTTCCAGAGATAAAAAATCCCTGGTTCCCACGGATTTGGGATTTGTCGTCACTTCCATGATGGAGGAGTACTTTAAGGAAATCGTGGATGCCGGCTTTACCGCTGACATGGAAAATCGTTTGGACAGCGTGGAGGTGGAAGATACCCAGTGGAAGAGCATCATCAGAGACTTTTACAAGGGTTTTGAAAAAGAACTGAAGCACGCAGATGAAAGCATCGAAAAGGTGGAAATGGAAGAGCAAATCACCGATGAGATGTGCGAGCTGTGCGGCAAACCCATGGCCATCAAGCAGAGTCGATACGGAGAATTCTTGGGTTGCACCGGTTATCCCGATTGCAAAAATACAAAGGCCATTGTAAAATCAACAGGAGTGGCCTGTCCCCTCTGTGGCAAGGATATTGTGGAGAGGAAGAGCAAAAAAGGTCGATACTTTTACGGATGCTCCGGCTATCCGGAGTGCAACAACGTCTACTGGAACAAGCCGGTGGACAAGAAATGTCCAAAATGCAATTCTCTATTGGTAGAGAAAAAACTAAAAAACAGTCAATATGCATGCTCAAACAGTGAGTGTGATTACAAAGAATAACTTGGAGGTGTTATCAAATGCAAGGATTTCATGCAACAACCATCGTTGCAGTGAGAAGAAACGAAAACGACGTCTGCATCGCAGGTGACGGTCAAGTAACCATGGGTGAAACGGCCATCATGAAGGCAGGCGCAAAGAAGGTTCAAAAAATTTATAAGAATTCCGTCTTGGTAGGTTTTGCCGGTTCTGTGGCAGATGCTTTTTCCCTCAGGGAAAAGTTCGAAGATAAACTGGAAGAGCACGGCGGTAACCTGAAGAGGGCGGCAGTCGCTTTGGCACAGCTTTGGCGGACGGATAAAGTAATGCGGAATCTGGAAGCGCTGATGATTGTAGCGGATAAAGAGGCTATGCTTCTCATATCCGGAAACGGCGAAGTGATTGAGCCGGATCAGGACTTTGTGGCCATCGGCTCCGGCGGGAACTACGCCTATGCGGCAGCCAATGCCCTGTTCAATCATACAGAGATGTCTGCGGAGGAAATCTGCAAGGAGGCCCTCACCGTAGCTGCATCCATCTGCGTGTATACCAACGATCATATTTCCGTTGAGAAGCTGTAAGGAGGCGTAAACATGGCAAACACACTATACAATATGACGCCCAAAGAAATTGTAGAGGCGTTGGATAAATATATCATCGGACAGGACGAGGCGAAAAAATCCGTGGCAGTAGCCCTTCGAAACAGATATCGAAGGAACATGCTGTCCGAGGAAATGCGAGAGGAAATAACGCCCAAAAACATCCTGATGATGGGGCCGACCGGTGTAGGTAAGACAGAAATCGCGAGAAGGTTGGCTAAGCTGATGGATGCTCCCTTTGTAAAGGTAGAAGCGACCAAGTTCACGGAAGTGGGCTATGTGGGAAGAGACGTGGATTCCATGGTGAGAGACCTGGTGGAGGCGTCCATTCGCATCACAAAACAGAGCCGCTTGGAAGAAAAATATGCCGTGGCGGAAGAAATTGCAGAAGAGAAGATTATTGAGGCCATTATTCCCGGAGGCAAGAAGAAACCGGCGGACAGCGGCAATAATACACCTTTCGACTTCATCCTCAATTCCGGCGGATACAAGAGCCAGAAACAGGAATATGAAGAAAACCAGCAAAAGAAGCAGGAAGCCGGGGAAACGACGGCGAAAGAGGACTTGGAATTGGCAAGAGAGCAGGTGCGTCAGCAACTGCGTGACGGCAAGCTGGAGGAACAGTATATCGAAATCGAAGTGGTGGATGCTCCCAAAGGCAACGAGCTGGATATGAGCAATGAGGGCATGAGCATCGCCATTGGAAATATCTTCGGCAACATGATGCCCAAGAAGACAAAGAACAAAAAGGTGAAGGTTAAGGATGCCAGAAAAATCCTGAGAGAAGAAGAAGCACAGAATCTGATAGACATGGATCAGGTTACGGAAGATGCCTTGGAGAATGCCGAGCAAAACGGGATTATCTTCATAGATGAAATCGACAAGATTGCATCCGGTAGCGGCTATCGTTCCGGAGCCGATGTATCCAGAGAAGGTGTGCAGAGAGATATTCTTCCCATCGTTGAGGGCAGCGTCATCAACACCAAGCATGGGCCGGTGAAGACGGATCACATCCTCTTTATCGGAGCCGGCGCCTTCCACACGGCCAAGCCCACGGACTTGATTCCGGAACTACAGGGTAGATTCCCCATACGCGTGGAACTGGATAATTTGACGGAAGAAACCTTCTTGAAAATCCTCACCGTGCCGGAAAATGCTCTGCTGAAACAGCACAAAGCCCTTCTGGAAACAGAAGGTATCGAAATCGAGTTTGCCGATGATGCCATCGAGGAAATTGCCCACATGGCCTTCCTCATGAATGAGCAGACGGAGAATATCGGCGCCAGAAGGCTGCATACGATTCTGGAAAAGCTGCTGGAGGATATCTCCTTCAACATTCCGGAAATGCAGGAAGAAAAAATTGTCTTAGATCGTGAATATGTAAAAGAAAAGTTTATCGAAAAGATTAAACCGGAAGATCTGGACAGGTACATTCTCTAATACAGAACTAGATATAAGCACAGTGATCGTAGGGGTCGCTGTGTTTTATATTGCTTATATAAACGAATTGTAATAATCGTTTACATCATCACGAAAATATGTATAATAAAAAATACCGAACAAATGTGGTATGGGATATACTAATATAACAATAGAGATTATTTTCACCTTAAAGGAGGGGGACCATGAAGAAAAAAATTGTTTTTCCGCTGTTTTTGGCGTATTGCTGGTGATGCAGATTGGGTTACCTGTCGGCAGCTTTGCGACAGATGGGGATATGACGCCACAGGCGCCTAGCATGAAAGCGGCTGCTCAGCCGGCGGCAGGCGTAACCATCGGTGAACAATTCGCCGACCCCATTTTGGCACAGCATATTGCAAGTCATTACAAAGTAACGGTCAATGATGTCTTGACGCAAGAGCAGATTAATCAGATGAGTTTTCTTGTGATCCCTTCCATGGGAATTACATCATTGCAGGGAATCGAGATTTTCCACAACCTGACCACTCTCAGTGCATCCTACAATAACATCACCCAATGGCCGGATGTTTCTAACTTTCCAAATCTGAAGGTGCTGTATCTCAACAGTAATCCGAATTTGTGCGGATTCCCTATTGAAGTAACGCAGTTAAAACATTTGGAGTATCTGAGTTTAAATCTGACCAATGCAGGCTGTATGATTCCTCCGGAAATCAGAAACATGACGACATTGAAGTCCTTAAACTTGGCGAATTCCAACGTACTCAATATGCCGGACACCATTGGAAACTTGGTGAACTTAGAAGAGCTGTACTACTACGGAAACCAGTTGACGGAAATTCCCGACTCCATCCTGAAGTTAAAGAAGCTAAGATTAATTTCCTTTGGATCCAACCACATTAACACGCTAAGTGTAGAAGTGTTCAACCACATTAACGGAATTCAAAAGCTCCGACTGGAATACCAACACATGGAAAATACTTGGAAGATTCCCGCCTATGTGAACCAAGACTATTCACTGAAAGAACTGTACCAAGTTCAGACGGGATGGTTGGAGGGCATCTATCCCGGTGTAACTGCCCCTATGGGAATCCTAATGACGGCGGAGGAATACCAAAAATATCTCAATGACCAGCCATATGATTCCTTTTCTGTTACCATGGAGAAGAATAACGAGGGAGAATACTACATCCCGGGAACCATGCTTACCGAGCCGGGAGAATATGTCTTCTTCATGTGGGTACCATCTGAGATGATGGATAATGGAGTGAAAACCGAATTTGCCAATTCCCGGGTTGCTTCCTATTTTACGGTAGAAGAGAAGGTGACTCCTCCCGATACAACGCCGGGAGAACCGGAGGTGACACCACCGGAAGCAGACAATACTACTAAGCCAGCGGCTTCTACCAAGGGAGAACCGGGAGAAAAAATTACAAAGAAAGGCCAAGTGGTCCAAACCGGTGACGACTCGAACAAGGGATTCCTTGTACTGGCATTGTTAATCAGCGGTGTTGCAGCGGTTACCATTGGATATGGAATGAGAAAAAATCGTCAAATTTAAACAATTGTGCCTTTTTTGAGAAATTTTCTAAAAAATCAATAATATTGCTTGCTACTGCAAGAATAGTTATGTATAATTTAGCAGAAAGATATCTCAATGTGTTGCGATTGCGGAAGAAGGGATGTTAACATGGAAAACGATATGCTGTCAAAGGTGAGGCAACTCAACTGGATGCTGCAGGAAGCACCGAAGGGCAATTTCTCCTTCAATGACCTGTGCGCAAGACTCAGCGATTTGATGGACGCTAACGTTTATCTGGCGAATACAAAAGGAAAAATTCTAGGCGTCAGCTATAAAGTGGAGACGGACAAGAACACCATTAAGGATCAGGCCACCGGATCGGACTCCTTTAGGGAGGACTACAATACAGAGCTGATGAAGATACAAGAGACAAGAATAAACTTGAAGGATGAAGAGATTCTCAAAATCTTTAAGGACGACCAGGCGACTATGGCGAAGTATCACACCATCGTTCCCATCCTAGGTGGTGGGGCCCGTTGGGGAACATTGATGCTGACAAGGTACAACCCGGAATTCAGTTCAGAAGACTTGGTATTGTGTGAAGTGGGTGCTACGGTAGTCGGCCTGGAAATACAGAGAGTCAAAAGCCTGGAACAGGAAGCGGAAGAGAGAAATGCAGAAATCGTGAAGATGGCTCTAAGCACCTTGTCTTACTCGGAAAACGAAGCGGTTATTCGCATCTTTGAAGAGCTGGATGGGGAAGAGGGGATACTGGTTGCCAGCAAAATTGCCGACCGATCCAGAATCACCCGATCCGTCATCGTCAATGCTCTTCGGAAACTGGAAAGTGCAGGAGTCATTGAGTCTAAGTCTCTGGGCATGAAGGGAACACACATAAAGGTTCTCAACCATAAGTTCCATGAACAACTCGAGGCAATCAAGAACAAATAGAACAATCGTGCAGAGGGTTGTAGAAACAGCAGCCCTCTTTTATTGTACAAGGAGTCTGAATGGTACGTTTTAATGAAAACAATGAGATTATAGACAGGGAGGAAAGCCGCGTTGTGCTTGCCGGTGCCGCAAAGAACGAAGATATTTCCTACTCCATGGATGAACTTGCCGGTCTGGCAGAAGCTGCAGGCGGGGAAGTTCTTGGGATGGCGATACAAAATATTGAGAAGATCAATACCGCCACCTATATCGGAAAGGGAAAGGTGGAAGAACTGGCGGAGATGTGTGAAAACATGGAAGCGGATACGGTCATATTCAACGATGAACTCTCAGGAATGCAGATTAGAAACTTGGAGGATTCCTTGGGTGTGAGGGTCATCGATCGACCTATTCTCATTTTGGACATCTTTGCAAACCGGGCCACATCAAAAGAAGGAAAGTTGCAGGTGGAATTGGCGCAGCTCCAGTATAGGCTGCCGCGCCTTATGGGATTTGGTAAATCTCTCTCCAGACTGGGTGGAGGCATCGGTACGAGGGGACCGGGAGAAAAGAAATTGGAGACGGACCGGAGGCATATCACCAGACGAATGGATGACATCAAGGCAGAACTGGTGCAGGCACGGAAGACGCGGTCGGTACAACGGTCACGAAGAGAAAAGACCGGCATCCCCATCGTCGCGCTGGTGGGTTACACCAACTCGGGAAAGTCGGCATTGATGAACAAGATATTGGAGTTGACGGAAAAAGAAGAAAAGATGGTTGGCTCTGCCGACATGCTTTTTGCTACATTGGATACCCAACATCGTAGCATAAAGATGGAGAATAATCGTGAGTTTCTGCTGGTAGATACTGTTGGCTTCGTCAACAAGTTGCCCCATGCCCTTGTGGATGCCTTTAAATCCACCTTGGAAGAGGTGGTCTATGCAGACCTACTGCTTCATGTGGTGGACGCTACTTATCCGGAGCAGGGATTTCATATTCAGGTGACGGACCATGTGCTGAAAGAAATCGGCGGCGGAGATAAAGAAAAAATCATGGTCTACAACAAGTCGGATCTGCTCACCGGTGGCTTTATCGGTGTAGGCTCCCTTCCGGGCATGAATATTTCTGCCAAGACGGGAGAAGGGGTAAAAGACCTTCTTGCCTTAGTAGATGAAAAACTATTTCAGGGCAGGGTGAAGGCCCATCTTCTCATACCCTATAAAAGGGGAGACATTGTTTCCTATGTCCACGAAAAGGGGGAAGTGGAGGAAACGAAACATGTAGAAGAGGGGACGATGATTAAGGTGGAGCTAAAGTCTGCGGATTACAAAAGAGTAAAAGAGTATGATACTTTATAAGACGGTGGAAAAAGAAGCGGTTGCGGAACAAATTATTGAAAGATCTCGGTTTATCGCCCACATCAAGCCGGTAGAGACCAGAGAGGAAGCGGATGCCTTTATTGAGGGGATCAGGAAGAGCCATCGGGACGCAACTCACAATGTGCCCGCCATGGTGTTGGGGGATCAGTTTCAAATCCAGTGGGCAAGCGATGACGGGGAGCCCCAGGGGACTTCAGGAGCGCCTATGGTTCAATATCTCGTGAAAGAGGGAATTACCAACGTGGTTGTGGTGGTAACCCGGTATTTTGGCGGCATTAAACTGGGTACGGGAGGACTGGTTCGCGCTTATACGGGAAGTGCCAAGCTGGGTGTGGAGGCAGCGGGCATCCGAGCCGTGGAAAAGAAGTATGTTTTGACAGTATCTGTAGCCTATCCCTTTCTCTCAAAAATCGAAAGAATCTGCAGAGATGAGGGTTATGAGGTGGCGGACATTTCCTATACCGAGGCGGTAACCATGGAGATTGTCGTCCAAATCGAAAAAAAAGAAAGTCTGCGAAAGCGGATTACTGATGTCACCGGAGGCACGGAAAAAATTGTGTCAGAAGTAGAGAAAAATGCTTGACAGAAGAGAGCCTTTACTGTATATTTAATAAATGTGCCGAGGATTTCGGTCATCATTGGGGGCGCTTAGCTCAGCTGGGAGAGCACCTGCCTTACAAGCAGGGGGTCATAGGTTCGAGCCCTATAGCGCCCACCAATTTTTTAACAGAGAGACAGAAAGATCAGTGTACGGTCCGGTAGTTCAGTTGGTTAGAATGCCAGCCTGTCACGCTGGAGGTCGTCGGTTCGAGCCCGATCCGGATCGCCATTTTTTCAAAAATCTCTCACTCTATCAGTGATTTCATGCTGGCATAGCTCAGCTGGTAGAGCAGCTGATTTGTAATCAGCAGGTCGGGGGTTCAAGTCCCTCTGCCAGCTCCAGGAGGAGTGCCCGAGTGGCTAAAGGGGGCGGACTGTAAATCCGTTGACTACGTCTACAGTGGTTCGAATCCACTCTCCTCCACCAATAACATGCGGAAGTGGCTCAGGGGTAGAGCATCGCCTTGCCAAGGCGAGGGTCGCGAGTTCGAATCTCGTCTTCCGCTCCAATAATAAGCGGATGTGGTACAATGGTAGAACCTCAGCCTTCCAAGCTGATGACGTGAGTTCGATTCTCATCATCCGCTCCATTAAAAAGAATGCTCCGAAAGGAGCTTTCCATATAAGAAGTGTGGGCTCATAGCTCAGTTGGATAGAGCAACGGCCTTCTAAGCCGTGCGTCCGGGGTTCGAATCCCTGTGGGCTCACCATTTACCTTTTTAGATGCCAAAGCATACCGGTGGGGTGTGGTGAAGTTGGCTAACACACTAGGTTTTGATCCTAGCATTCGCAGGTTCGAGTCCTGCCACCTCAGCCAAAACAGACATGACCCGTTAGCTCAGTTGGCAGAGCATTTGACTTTTAATCAAAGGGTCCGGAGTTCGAATCTCCGACGGGTCACCAATTTCATAGTGATTTAGAACTCATGATGGAGAGGTGTCCGAGTGGTTTAAGGAGCTGGTCTTGAAAACCAGTGACTCCGCAAGGGGCCGTGGGTTCGAATCCCACCCTCTCCGCCAAAAAAAGTATCCTACGGGATTCGAACCCGAAAGGGCTCGACCGTAAGCGAGACAGTCCGGTGGACTGTAGAGCAGGGAGAGGTGCAAGGCGACCGAAAGGGGAGCCGAAGCACGGCAGACTCCCGGAGGGAGGATGCAAAATCCCACCCTCTCCGCCAAAAAACATCTTCGCCAAGAAAAGATGGAATAGGGAGAAGTACTCAAGAGGCTAAAGAGGACGGTTTGCTAAATCGTTAGGGTTCGTAAGGGCCGCGTGGGTTCGAATCCCACCTTCTCCGCCATATATAATCCCTATGGGATTCGAAGCCGAGAGGGCTCGACCGCAAGGGATACAGTCCGGTGGACTGTAGAGCAGGGAGAGGTGCAAGGCGACCGAAAGGGGAGCCGCAGCACGGCAGACTCCCGGAGGGAGGATGCAAAATCCCACCTTCTCCGCCATTATGCCGATATAGGGGTATAGCTCAGTTGGTAGAGCAGTGGTCTCCAAAACCACGTGCCGTGGGTTCAAGTCCTACTACCCCTGCCACTTTTCAAACCTTCGGGGTGTAGCGCAGCTTGGTAGCGCAACTGGTTTGGGACCAGTGGGCCGCGGGTTCAAATCCTGCCACCCCGACCAAATAAACGACATGGGCCATTAGCTCAGTTGGTCAGAGCGTCCGGCTCATAACCGGCAGGTCCGGGGTTCAAGTCCCTGATGGCCCACCACAATAATATATTACTTGCCCAGATAGCTCAGTAGGTAGAGCAGGGGACTGAAAATCCCCGTGTCCTTGGTTCAATTCCGAGTCTGGGCACCATTTTCCGGAAGGTAATCCCTTGCTGACATCGTGTCCGAGGGGTTATTTTTTAAGATTTTTTAAAGAGGGAGGTCATTATGGCACAACTTTTTTATAAATACAGCACTATGAACGCAGGGAAGTCCATCGAGCTGATAAAGGTAGCATACAACTACGAAGAGAGGGGCAAACGTGTTCTCTGCTTTACCCCATCCATTGATAAGCGATCCGGACTGGGGGTAATCTCTTCTCGGGTGGGACTGCAGAGAGAAGCCATTCCCATTGAGGAAGATACCAATCTTCTCCAAGTGTTCTTGAGAGAAAACGAAAAGCATCCCATTTCCTGCGTATTGGTGGATGAATGTCAGTTCATCAAGAAGCATCATGTGCAGCAGCTGGTGGAGATTGTGGACAGTTGCAATGTTCCGGTTATGGCTTATGGTCTGAAAAACGACTTTAGGAACGAACTCTTTGAAGGGTCGTACCATCTGCTTGTCTACGCGGACAAGATAGAAGAAATCAAAACCATCTGCTGGTGCGGCCGGAAGGCGACCATGGTTGCCAGAGTGGTGGATGGTGAATTTGTAAAAGAAGGGGAACAAATCGTTGTAGGGGGCATGGACATGTATATCCCCCTATGTCGAAAGCATTACAGCGATGGCAGATTGGGTCCCGGGGTCAGTGAGCAACCCTGGTAGGAACCGCGACGTTTCATTTCATGGGCTATACCGTTGAGTATAGTCCTTTTTTTATAGCTCCAAGGCGGGGCGATGAGAAGAGGACGCGGAACATCTCCCGTCAAGCGATGAACGGTGATTTCAGGAGGGATGATTTCCAGGAGGTCACAAACAAGAGAAATATACTCTTCCGGAGAAGAAAAGGGCGTATATCCGGGGCATAGGGTTTCCATTGCGGAGCCCTTTACCACATTCATTAAATGCAACTTTAGCCCGAAAATCGGTTTGCTGCAGACATATTTTACGGAGGCAGTCATTTGAGCAACATCTTCTCCCGGGAGTCCCAGGATTAAATGAGTCACCACCCGAATCCCTTCGGATAACAGCTTGTCTACAGCATCGTCGTAACAGGAAAGGTCATAACACCGATTGATGCGATCCTCATGGATGGTTTGAAGGCCAAGCTCAACCCACAGGAAGGTTTCCTCGTTGAGGCTGGAAAGAAGATCCAGCACTTCTTCCGAAAGACAATCGGGCCGGGTTGCCACGGCAAGGCCGACGATATCCGGCTGATTCAGAGCTTCCCTGTACTTTTGCTCCAGTTCCTGTACCGGTGCGTAGGTGGAAGTATGGCTTTGGAAATATGCAATATACTTGGATACACCGGGCCACTTTTCCCGTAGAAGCTCCATCTGTTGGGGGATGGTGCTGGCAAGTTCCCCGGAGCCTCCCGCAGAACAAAAAATACAGCCGCCGGTTCCCTTGGTACCGTCACGGTTGGGACAGGTGAATCCGCCGTCTAAAGACAACTTTACTACTTTTTCCCCAAAGTGCCCCTTTAACCAGGTGCCGATGGAGTGAATCTGATTGGTGTTTTTCATAACCATATGATATAATATTCCCTTGGAAATGGAAAGAACGGATTTGGAGGAAAACCTTTGACAGGGGAAAAATCAGGTAAGCCAATCATGCGGATTTATGAAGAGCGAACCTTTTTCAAAACTGAATATACCACCATTTTTGATCCGGAGAAGAGCCTGAGCAAACCTTCTTTGTTGTTGCACAGTTGCTGCGGTCCGTGTAGCACAGCTGTGGTGGAACGGTTGGTGGAGGACTACGAAGTGACCATATTCTTTTACAATCCCAATATCACCGATGTGGAAGAGTATGAAAGGCGTAGGGCTGCCCAGATATCATTTGTAAAACAGTTCAATGAAGATCCTGCCTATCCCTATCGCATAGGCTATCGAGAAGGACCATATAACAGAGAACGGTTCTATCAGGTGGCGGAAAACCTGGAGGACCAACCGGAAGGGTGTCGTCGCTGTGAGAATTGTTTCTGGCTGAGAATGGAAGAAACCGCCCAGACCGCCAGTATTCATGGATATGACTTGTTTGCTACCACACTTACGGTAAGTCCCCATAAGGACTACAAGGTCATTGCCGCCATCGGGGGCAAATTGGCAGCCATATACAACATCGGCTTTCTGGATATGGACTTCAAAAAGAAGGCGGGTTTCCAAAGGAGCATTCAACTGTCAAAAAAGTACAATTTATTTCGACAGAACTACTGCGGATGTGAATATTCCATACCGAAGAAAGTGATTGACGAGACAGAATAAATAAAGGAAAGAGGAAAAAAATATGTCCAAAACAATATTACCTAAGGGATACAGTCCGGTCATCGACTATATGGAATCCCAAAGAGCTATCAAAAAAATAAAAGACTACTTCCAGAAGGAACTGGCATACGGCTTGAATCTGAGAAGAGTATCGGCGCCCCTCTTTGTGCAGCCGGAAAGCGGCCTCAACGATAACTTGAACGGCGTGGAGAGAACCGTGGCCTTTACGGTGAAGGATATGGATGAGGCGCCCGTTGAAATTGTGCAATCCCTAGCCAAGTGGAAGCGGATGGCCTTAGGTAAATATGGAATCAAACCGGGTCACGGTATTTATACGGATATGAATGCCATTCGTAGGGATGAGGAACTGGACAACCTCCATTCCATCTACGTGGATCAGTGGGACTGGGAAAAGGTCATCGATAAGAGCGATCGAACAGAGGATTACCTGCGAGAGACAGTGGAGCGAATTTATCGTGCGCTGAAAAACTTAGGAGATGCGGTCAACAGACACTATCCGGAGATTCGAACAGAACTGCCCAATGAGATATTTTTCATATCTTCCCAAGAGCTGGAGGACAGATATCCCGACCTGAACCCGAAGGAAAGGGAGAATGCCATCACCAAGGAAAAGACCGCGGTCTTTATTTCCCAAATTGGCGGAAAGTTGAAATCCGGAGAGCGGCATGATGGCAGAGCGCCGGACTATGATGACTGGGAACTGAACGGAGACATTATTCTTTGGAACGATATTTTGGATATGGCATTTGAAGTATCCTCCATGGGAATCAGGGTGGATGAAGAGGCCATGGTTCGCCAGTTAAAAATAGCCGATGCCATGGACCGTGCAGAAATGCCTTTCCACAAGGATATTTTGGAGAAGAAGCTGCCCTATACCATTGGAGGCGGCATCGGTCAGAGCCGGCTTTGTATGTACTTCCTACGAAAGGCACATATTGGGGAAGTGCAGGTTTCCGTATGGCCTGAAGACATGATTGAAACTTGTATGGCCAATGATATCTTTCTCCTGTAGAGGTCGGCATGAAGTATGTTGATCTGGTAATCGATAACAAGAGTGATAACACAGATCACTTCTATACCTATGGCTGTGAGGATGATCGCATTCAGGTGGGAAACAAAGTTTTGGTTCCCTTCGCCCGGGGGAATAAGGAGAGGGAAGCATATGTATTCCGGGTTTTTGAGGAGCCGGAGGAAGAAATAAAAAACCTGAAATATGTTCACTCTGTTTGCACGGACTTTTCTCTCAGTGAAGAAGCGGTGGAAACTTGTAAGTGGATGAGGCGTAGATACCTCTGCAGGTATATTGATGCGGTGAAGGTCTTCACCCCAATGGGAAAGCCCTTAAAAAGCGGAAAGACCAGAGAACCTTTCAAGGATGAGAAAGGGGAGCATCAGCCCATATCTTCTCTTACGGAGGAACAAGAATCAGCCCTTCAAGAGATTTGTGAAGCGATTCATGAAGACCGACATGATATATTTCTTCTCCACGGGGTAACCGGCAGCGGGAAGACGGAAGTCTATATGCAAGCCATTGGAGAAGCGTTGTATAAGGGGAAAACCGCTATCATGCTGGTGCCTGAAATCTCTCTCACGAAGCAAATTATTGACCGCTTCATCGGGCGATTCGGGTCCCAAGAGATTGCGGTCCTTCATAGCAGGCTCTCCTTAGGAGAGCGGTACGACCAATGGATGCGGATCCGGGAAGGCAAGGTGAAGATCGTAATCGGCGCCAGATCCGCTGTTTTTGCGCCCTTTGACAATATAGGTGTTATTGTCATTGATGAAGAACATGAAAGCACTTATAAGTCGGACATGACCCCCAAGTACGAAACCATGGAAGTGGCCATCATACGAGCAAAGGCAAACAAGGGAATTGTTCTGGCGGGAAGCGCCACGCCATCGGTGGTCTCCTATTCTCGATGTGAGGAGGGAATATACAAAAAGCTCACCTTAAAGGAGCGGTATAACCGAGTCGCCCTTCCGCAAGTGGACCTTGTGGATATGCGTCAGGAGCTACGAGAGGGAAACCGATCGGTGTTGAGCCGAGAACTGTATCTGGGGATGTCAGAAGTCTTGGATCAGGGGAAGCAAGTCATCCTTTTCCTAAATAGGCGAGGATACAGCACCTTCGTTTCCTGCAGGGAGTGCGGTTACGTGGTAAAGTGCAAGGACTGTGATATTTCTCTTACCCATCACAAGGAGAGGAATGCCTGTGTCTGCCACTATTGCGGACATGTGGAAGCGGCACCGGTGACATGCCCCCAGTGCGGGAGTCCGCACATTCGATACTTCGGAACGGGGACGGAAAAGTTGGAAGAAGCGGTTGGAGAACTCTTTGAGAACAAGAAGGTGGGCAGACTGGATCTGGACACCATTCGTAGAAAGGGCTCTCTGGAAAAGATCCTCAATGACTTTGGGAAGGGTAAGATCGATATCCTCACAGGCACACAGATTGTGGCAAAGGGATTGGACTTTAGAAATGTGGGCATGGTGGGCATCGTGTCGGCAGACGTGACCTTGAACATTCCCGACTATCGCTCAGCGGAGAGGACCTTTCAGCTGATTACCCAAGCGGCTGGCCGGGCCGGCAGGGGCGATGAAGTAGGAAGAGTGGTGATACAGACCTACACCCCGGATAATTACGCTATTCTTGCTGCTGCGGATCAGAACTATCAAACCTTTTACGAAAGGGAAATCCAAGGGCGGAAGTGGATGCAGTATCCCCCCTTTGGCGACATCATTCAGGTAGTTTTCAGTTCCAAATTGGAGAATGAATGTCGTTTGGCTGCAGAATACTGGGAAAAGGAACTAAAAGGAATCGGCGTTGCAGGAGGAAGTGTTCTTCCCCCTCAAAGGATGATTGGCACGGGAGACCTAAAGCTATATAGGGAGTATGTGCTTATCAAGAGCCCAAAGGGCATGAGAAATGTCTATATGGGCTTCATAGAGGGATTAAAAAACGCTGCAAGAGGTAAGAAATACACGGTAATGGTTGATGTAAATCCGTATAGTATGTGGAGGAGTTAAATGGCATTGAGAAATATAGTAAAAGAAGGAGATCCCATCCTAACAAAGAAATGCAGAGAGGTGGATGACGTTAACGACAAAATTCGCCAGCTCCTGGAGGATATGTTGGAAACCATGCGGGAAGAAAAAGGCGTGGGTATTGCGGCACCTCAGGTAGGAATGCTAAAGAGAATCTGCATTGTGGAACCGGTGGAAGGGGAGCCTTTGGAGTTGATAAACCCCATCATTTTGGAGCAACAGGGTGAACAGGAAGGCTATGAAGGCTGTCTCAGCGTTCCCGGATATGTGGGTAGCGTCAAGAGACCGGAGAAAATCAAGGTTCGTGCCCTAAATAAAAGAGGAGGCCAGGAAACCTACGAGTTTTCCGGATTTGAGGCTGTAGTGGTTTCTCATGAACTGGATCATTTGGACGGTGTGGTCTACACATCCAAGGCAAAGGATATCCATAAGCCGGAAGCGGACGAAAAAGACGAGGAAATGTAATGAATGTGGTTTTCATGGGTACGCCCAAGTTTGCGGTACCCACATTGGAGGCGCTTGCCCAAGCCGGCCATGAAATAAGTGGGGTCATCACCCAGCCGGATGCCATGCGCGATCGGGGGAAGAAATTGCAACCCACGCCGGTCAAGGAAAAGGCTGTGGAACTGGGAATCCCCGTGTATCAACCGGCCAAAATAAAAAACAACGAGGAATTCCTCGCAACCTTAAAGGAATTGGCTCCCGATGTCATTGTGGTTGCCGCCTATGGGAAGATTCTTCCCGCAGAAGTGCTGATCATTCCTCCCTTGGGATGTGTCAATGTCCATGCTTCTCTTCTTCCCAAGTACAGAGGGGCGGGGCCCATACAGCGCGCCATTCTGGAGGGAGAAGAGAAAACCGGCATTACCATTATGTACATGGCCGAGGGCTTGGATACGGGGGATATGCTGTCGAAAGCAGAAACTTCCATAGAGAAAAAGACGGCGGAAGAATTGACGGAAGAACTGGCCCTCATGGGCGGAAAGCTCTTGGTGGAAACCCTCCCGCTTTTGGAAAGCGGGGAGATTCAGGGGGAAGTACAGGACGACTCTCTGGCCACTTATGCACCGATGATTTCCAAGAAGGATGGCCAAATTGATTTTGAAAAAAGCGCTGTGGAAATAGAGCGACAGGTGCGCGCCATGATTCCCTGGCCCGGAGCCTATACCTACTATAAGGGAGAGCTGTTTAAGATATGGGAGGCATCAACGATGGACGAAACTGGGAACAATGCCCCGGGAACCGTTACAGCGGCTTCCGGTGACGGAATAGTTATTTCGACAAAGGAGGGTTCCTTAGTAGCCAAAACCGTTCAAATTCCCGGGAAAAAGAGAGTTTCCGCTGCTGACTATTTAAAAGGCAATAGCATTGAATTATTGCGGGTTTTAGGATAAAATATAGTGCAAGCTTTAAGGAGAGAAGAATATGTACTTTGGAATGTTTAGCGATCCCACATTTTTAATATTGATTCCCGCCTTCATTCTGGCCATCTTTGCACAAAGCCGGGTAGGCTCCGTGTACAATCGGTATTCCAAGATTCCCAACAGAAGGGGGATTACCGGTGGGGAAGCTGCCAGGAGGATATTAGGCACGGACAGTGACTTAGCCATGATACCCGTGGAAATCACGCCGGGAAAGCTCTCCGATCACTATGATCCTCGCAAGAAAATCATGCGGCTTTCTCCCGAGGTACACGATGGAGCATCTATCGCTTCTGTGGCAATCGCAGCTCACGAAGCGGGTCATGCCATGCAACACGAGAGCCGATACATTCCATTGAAGTTGAGGAATGCCATTGCTCTTCCCGTAAGCATCATCTCTCATGCCAGTTGGCCACTGTTGATTATCGGTATCATCGTCATTCAGATGGGATACTACAACAGCGGCAATCTGATCTTTAACATCGGTGTCATCGCTTTCGCTTTTGTTGTTCTCTTCCACACCATCACCCTTCCGGTGGAGTTCAATGCCAGCAGGAGAGCCATCCGGCAGTTAAAAGAGCTGGATATCATATATGAAGAAGAGGCCGGAGGCGCAAGGAAGGTCCTTTCGGCTGCGGCATTGACTTATGTAGCTGCCCTTGCAGTTGCAGTAGCACAGTTAGTTCGATTATTACTGATAAGGGGGCGAAATTAAATGGATACCAACCGAAAAACCGCATACAACACTCTGCTTGCCGTAGAGTCGAAAAAAGCATATTCCAACATAGCACTGAATCATCAGATTCGCATGTCCAAGCCGTCTTCCCCTGCATTTGTGCGGGAGTTGGTCTATGGCGTGCTGGAGAACAAGATGCTCCTTGACTATGTGATTGACCAGTTGATTCCAAAAGATGTAAAGAAGATGAAGTTGAGCGACTTGATTCTCCTGCGAATCGGCATCTATCAGCTGGCGAAGATGGACTCGGTGCCCGAATACGCGGCTGTAAACGAAACCGTAAACCTTGCCAAGCGATATGCCAGGGGTAGAGAAGGTTTCATCAACAGAGTATTGCGGGAATACATTAAGTCCAAATACACCGTTAAGCTTCCCGACAGATCGGAAGACGAGGTTCGATATCTTTCCGTAAAGTATTCCTATGAGCCATGGATCATCAAGCTTTGGATGGAGGCCTATGACATTGATTTTGTGGAAGACCTGTTAAAGGCGGGGAACGAAAAGCCCAAGACGGCAATTCGTCTCAACTGGCTTAAAGTTATGAAGCCTGATTTGGTCCAGCGACTGCAGGAAAAGGGCTTTACCGTGGAAGAAGGAAAATACAGCTCCAACGCCCTCTATGTCACCGGGGAAAATCTGACAGGAACGCGGGCATACAAGGATGGTCTCTTCTCCATACAGGACGAATCTTCCCAGATGGCATCGCAAATGCTGGATCCCAAGCATGGGGAAACGGTGATTGATGTCTGTGCCGCTCCGGGCGGAAAGACATTGGCAATCGCGGAGAGAATGAACAATCGTGGCAGGGTCCTTGCCTATGACATATACAAGAGAAAGCTGGAAATCGTCGATCGAGAAGCGGCCAGATTGGGCATTAACATCGTGGAAACCAAAACCTGGGATGCCACCAAGATAGACTCCTCCGTAATCGGAAAAGCGGACAAGGTATTGGTGGATGCCCCTTGTACAGGTCTGGGTGTGGTGAGAAGAAAGCCGGAAATCAAGTATAAGAAGTTGACAGCGGAAATGCAGAGTCTTCCCAGAAAGCAACTGACCATTCTGCAGGCATCCAGTCACTATGTAAAGCCGGGTGGAATACTCATGTACTGCACCTGCACCATTAACCCATATGAAAACGAAAGAGTGGTCAGTGATTTCTTGCGAAAGAACAGTGCCTTCGGTATGGTAGAAACAAAGCAGCTTCTGCCAAATGTAAACGGAACGGACGGATTCTTTATCTGCAAAATGATAAAAACAGACAGCTTGACAGAAAAGTAGGAGCAGCATGGTATTTGTAGGATTTCAAAGCGATAAAGGGAAAAGCAGAAGCAATAACGAAGATGCGTGTTTTGTTTTGCCCAAAGAAAACGTCTACGTAATTGCGGACGGCGTAGGGGGAAACAATGCTGGGGAAATCGCCAGTAAGACGGCGGTAACCCAAGTGGCGGAATATGTCAAGAGCAACTCCATTGAGTCTGTTGAAGATGTGTTGGGCCTGAAGGAATACTTGAAGGGCTGTGTAGAAAGCGTCAACGAACGGATTCTGGAACTGGGGAGTCGATTTCCCGAGAACTCAGGGATGGCGACCACATTGATAATCTGCTACGTCGGTGACCACAAGGCTTTCTTTGTAAATATCGGTGACAGCAGGGCATATATTTTCCGAGAAAATGAGCTTTTCCAAGTCACGGAGGATCACACATATGTAAACACCTTGGTAAAACTGGGCGCCATTACCCAAGAGGAGGCCAAGTGCCACCAGGGGGGACATGTAATCACCAGGGCCATGGGCGCCGATAAAAAAATTGAGGCGGACTACTATCAGACGGATATTTACGATGGAGATATTATAGTGCTTTGCACGGACGGTCTTTACGGCGAAGTGTCGGAAGAAGAGATGTGCGAAATGATTAAGAAAGAAAAGGATATGTCGATTTTGGCGAAAAGTCTTGTGGCAGCTGCCAATAAGGCGGGTGGAAGTGACAACATAACCGTTGTTTGTCTGAAATTGACTGGAGGAATAAGTGAATGAGCAGTAAGGTGATCGCAGGCCGGTACGAATTACTGGAAAAAATAGGTGACGGCGGAATGGCTGTGGTATATAAGGCGAAGTGCAGACTGTTAAACAGGTTTGTCGCTTTAAAGATACTGAAGCCGGAATTCACCAGAGACGCCAAGTTTATAGAAAACTTCAGAAAAGAATCCCACGCTGCGGCAAGTCTTTCCCATCCCAATATCGTCAGCATCTATGATGTGGGCAGAGAGGGAAACATCAACTACATTGTCATGGAGTTGGTTGAGGGCATGACCCTTAGCGATATCATCGAAAGAGAAGCACCTCTGGATTACAAGAGTGTGATTGAGTTGACAAAGCAAATTGCTTCCGGTCTGGCCATCGCTCACAAACACGGGATTATTCACAGAGACATTAAACCACATAATATATTGGTCAACGAAGAGGGAATCGCAAAGATTGCCGATTTTGGTATTGCCAAAGCGGTCAGTACGACCACCATTGTGAACGGAACCAATGATACGGTCATGGGCTCCGTCCATTACTTCTCGCCGGAGCAGGCCAGAGGTGGATATGTTGACGAAAAGACGGACATTTATTCCTTGGGAATCGTAATGTATGAGATGCTTACGGGACAGGTGCCCTTTGATGGCGACAACCCGGTAGCCGTTGCTCTCATGCACATTAACGAAGAGATTACCCCGCCTTCCCAGTTGGTAGCGGGCATACCCCCACAGCTGGAAAAAATCGTAATGAAGGCGACAGATAAATATCAAACCAATCGTTTCAAGAAGGCAGAGGATCTCATCGATGCCTTGAACAACATTGAACTGGTGACACGGGTGGTAGGCGACAAGACCTATGTGGCTGTTCCCACTGTGGGAAGCACGGTAGCCGTTGCTCAAGCTGCAGAGCTGAGAAGTGCGGCCGCAACGGGAGAACAAACACCGCCGCCGGTGGCCAAAAAAGAAAAGAAAGAGAATAACGATAGGAAGAAAAAGAGAGCCATTCTCATTGCCGTAATCATCGCGGCACTTCTTCTCGCCGGTCTGATCATCGCCTTTGCCATGGGCGCCTTCTCCAAAGCGGATGTGGTGGTGCCTGATGTAAGAGGAATGACCTACCAAGAAGCGGAAGAGAAGCTGACAGAGGAAGGTTTAAAAATCAAGGAAGGGGACAAGGTCTTCAGTGCCAAGTACGAGGAAGGCCAAGTCACATCCCAGGATCCCAACGCCAGTACAAAGGTGAAGAAGGGTGCTGTGGTGACGGTGAATCTGTCCAAGGGGACGGAAGAAGAGGCGGTTCCCAACCTCATAGGTATGAGTGAAAGCGATGCCAAGTCACAGATAGAGAAATACGGCTTTGTGGTAGGGAATGTTTCAACGGCGAGAAGTGACCAGCCGGCAGGCCAAGTCATCTCCCAAGACCCGGCAGCGGGAACAGAGGCCGTTACGGGAACGAAGATTAATCTTACGGTCAGCGACGGTAAGAGCAAGGGAGAAGGAACCGTACCGGACCTAAAAGGGATGTCTGTTTCCGAGGCAAAAACAGCCATCACCGACGCCGGATTCACCGTAGGCAATGTTTCCTATGATACAAGCACAACCTATAGCAAGGATAAGGTCATGTCCCAAGACCCGGCAGCGGGAACTAAGCTGGAAAAGGAAAGCTCCATCAGCTTTGTTGTCAGCTCAGGATCTGTCTCCGAAGTCAGCATACATATTGATTACAACGAGGCAAAGGAAGAGGTCTTCTACCTTACCGTAACCGTAGCCGATGAAGACGGAACGCGAAACTTCATCTCCAACGCCCAGAGAAACAAGAGCGATGGAGGAGAAGATTTGCTCATCAAGGGTACAGGTACCGGGACCATTACAGTCATCTTCGACAATGAGACAATCAAACACTGGAATGTGGACTTTACAACCGGAGAAGTGACTTGATGAAGGGCATCATCCTGAAGGGAATCGGAGGCTTCTACTATGTGAAAGCAGGGGAAGCGGTATATACCTGTAAGGCTCGAGGGATTTTCAAAAAGGACGGCATGGTCCCCATGGTGGGAGATGTCGTAGATATGGAAATCATAGATGGGGAAGAGGGGGTCATCAACGAAATCTTCCCAAGAAAGAATGCCTTTGTCAGACCGCCCATATCCAATGTAGATCGACTGGCTGTGGTCATGGCGGCTGCCCAACCGAAGCCCAATCTCACCCTCATGGATAAATTTCTGGTCATGGCCGAGAAGAGCGACACAGAAATCATCCTTTGCATTAATAAGAAGGACCTTGCCAAGAAGAAGACCATGGAAGAGATTATCACCATTTACGGGGGGATCTATCCCCTCTGTCCGGTGAGTGCTGTAACGAGAGAAGGCCTAGACCGGCTGGCAGGTTATCTGAAGGAGGGAAAGACCGCTTTCGTAGGACCGTCCGGTGTAGGGAAATCTACCTTGCTCAATGCGCTGGATCCGGAAATCGGTGCGGAGACAGGGGTTGTCAGTCGAAAGACCCTTCGGGGAAGACATACCACACGCCACGTGGAGATTTTTACCCTCAAGGAGGGTGGCATGGTCTATGACACCCCGGGATTTACTTCTTTTGACATACTGGATGCAACGGATGAAGAACTGCACCACTTCTACCCGGAGATGGAGCCCTATATTGGCAGTTGCAGATACGATAATTGCAGACATATGAAGGAGCCGGACTGCGCAGTCATCGCTGCGGTGGCAGACGGGCATATACACGAGAGCCGGTACCAATCGTACCGAATGCAGATAGAAGAGATAAGGAACCGTAAAGAGTATGAATAAACTTGCACCATCTATCCTGTCAGCGGATTTTTCCAAGCTGGGAGAAGAAGTAAATGCAATAGAGAAGGCAGGGGCACACCTGATTCACGTGGATGTCATGGACGGACACTTTGTACCGAACATTAGCTACGGTGCCACTGTGATGAAGAGCCTTTTGGGAAAGACAAAGTTACCCTTTGACGTGCATCTCATGATTGAAAATCCCGATGACCACATGGAGGATTTTGTAACAGACAACACGGAGTACATTACCGTCCATCAAGAGGCATGCACCCATTTGGATCGAACCGTATCCCACATTAAAGCGCTGGGAATGAAGGCGGGTGTTTCCCTCAATCCGGCAACGCCTATCCACACGTTGGATTTAATTCTTCCCAAATTGGACCTAGTGTTGATTATGACGGTGAATCCGGGTTTCGGGGGTCAGAAACTGATAAGCTATGCCTTGGAAAAAGTCAGAGCATTGGAGCGGATACGAAGAGAAGAAGGACTGCACTTTGAGATTCAGTTGGACGGCGGCGTGACCCTTTCCAACCTCAGTGAGGTACTGGAGGCAGGCACGGATATTGTTGTTGCAGGCTCATCGATTTTTAAGTCAGAGGACATTACCAAGGTAGCAAAAGATTTTTTAAGCATAATGGATGCAGGGAGAAAAAATGAGATCAGATAAGTCAGGGTATTATTCTGAAGCGGATTTTGAAAAAGAATTTGGCGGACGTCTCAGCGGCGAAGGCGGAGGAGATTCGGATTTTGGTACTCCCCCATCGGGAAGAAGCGGAAAAAAGAAAGGAAGGAAGAAGAGGACCAAGGTCACCGAGAAAAAGAAGAACAGCAAGAAAAAAACGGCTGTCATCATTCTCGTAAGCCTTATTATCCTCATCGCAGCAGGCATGACATTAGGATATTTTTTCTTACTGAATAAGCTGGACAAGGTGGACCATGTGGATGTCTCCAAGGAAGACCTAAATATCGACCCTCAGGTCGCAAAGGACCTGAAGGACTACCAGAACATCGTTCTCCTTGGTATTGATACCAATCCCGCCATTAACGAAAGCGACGACAAGGCCAGAAGTGACGGTATCATTATCGTCAGCATAAACAAAAAGACAAAGGATGTAAAGCTGATTTCCGTCTATCGAGACTCCTATTTGGATGTAGAGGAAAACGGCTATCATAGAATCGATAAAATTACCCACGCTCATGCATATGGTGGGCCGGTCAATACGATTCGAGCGTTGAACCGCAACTTGGACTTGAACATCGAAGGCTATGTTCGCCTTAACTGGCGAACCGTTGCCGAGGTGACCGACAGCATGGGTGGCTTTGTGGTCCATGTAGATGAGGATACCAGGGAAGAATTGAACCGCGTGATATATGTAAGTGCCAGAGATTTGGGTATGAGAAACACACCTGTGGAAGTTTCCGGGAACCGAACATTGAACGGCATTCAGATTGTGGGATTCTGTAGAATGCGAATGGCGGATGGCGACGATGCTCGTGCGGGACGAATGCGTGAAGTCATCGATGCAGGCTTGAAAAAGATGAAGACCATGAAGCTCTCCGAGCTAAACAACGCGGTAGACCTAGGATTATCTCAGGTTGAAACCAGTATGTCTTCCAGCGAGATGATGGGCATGTTGATGAACATCAATTCCTACAAGGTGGGAGAGAGCATCGGTTGGCCGGGAGATTGGGAAGGCGCCATGATTGACGGTGTTTCCTATGATGTACCTATCACCTTGAAATCCAATGTCATCGACCTACATGAACAGGCCTTTGGACAGAAGGACTATAAGCCTTCGGAAACGGTACTGAAAATCAATGAACGAGTGAAATCCAAGTCCGGATATTACGGCGAGGAAGGAATCGATTACGATTATTTAGAGTGGGAGTAAGTATGAGCAAAAAAGAAGTCCTCCTTCTCTTCGGGGGAAGCGGATCGGAACACGAAGTGTCCTGTATGTCGGCAGCCTCCGTATTGGAACACATCAATCGAGAGAAATACAATGTGAGAACAGTGGGTATCACCAAGGAAGGTAAGTGGATTGAGACGGCGGCATCGGCAGAAAAAATAAAGGACGGCACGTGGATTCGAAGAATCAACAATCGTGAGGTCTATATCTCTCCCGACAAAACCTTTGGTGGCATGCGCACCTTGAGAGGCAAGGAATACAAAATAGACTGTGTCTTCCCGGTACTTCACGGTAAGGAAGGGGAAGACGGCACCATCCAAGGTCTCCTTGAGATATCTGGGATTCCCTACGTGGGATGTGGCGTACTCAGTTCCTCTTGTTCCATGGACAAGGCGGTGACCAAATTGCTGGTGAGCAACACGGGCATCCGTCAGGCAAAGTATTGCATCACTGATCGGTACACCTTTTCTTCTCAGCCCATGGAAGAGCTTCTGCGCATTGAGCGTGCCTTTCGGGGCGAGTATCCCCTCTTTGTGAAACCTGCGGGGGAAGGCTCTTCAGTGGGGATATCCAAGGTAAATTCGGCGGCTGAGCTCTTGGAAGGCATCAAAACGGCTGCCCTGGCAGATCACAAGATACTCATTGAGGAAGCAATCGTTGGACGGGAAATGGAAGTTGCCGTTCTTGGAAACCGCTCACCCCATGCCTCTCCCATAGGAGAAATTTTTTCATCGGAAGACTTTTACACCTATGAAGCAAAATATCACAGCGCCGCTTCCCGAACGGAGATTGTGTCCAACCTACCTCCCACCAAGGAATGTGAAATGAAAGACGCTGCTTTGGTAATCTACAAGACCTTAGGATGTAGAGGACTGGCTAGGGTCGACTTCTTTTTTACAGAAGATGGAGAAGTGGTATTTAACGAAATCAACACCATGCCCGGGTTTACGGATATCAGCATGTACCCCAAAATGTGGGAAGCTGCCGGCATAGACTACACGGAATTAATCGACAGGCTTTTAGAGCTTGCCATGGAGGAAGAATAAATGGCAAAGGAAATTATTAACTTTAACGACGAAGAAACGAAGCTGCGGTATCGTCATACGGCATCACATATTTTGGCCCAAGCGGTGAAGCATCTGTGGCCGGAGGCGAAGCTGGCAATCGGGCCGGCGATTGACAGTGGTTTTTACTACGATTTTGACTTGGAGCACAAGTTTACCGAAGAGGATCTGAAAAAGATTGAAAAGGAGATGAAGCGAATTGTGAAAAGCGGTCTCCCCTTGGAAAGATTTGAGTTGCCCAGAGAAGAAGCCATCGCCTTTGAAAAGGAACAGGGAGAAGACTACAAGGTCGAGCTGATCAACGATCTTCCCGAAGGGGAAATCATATCCTTCTATAAGCAGGGAGATTTTACCGACCTTTGTGCCGGTCCCCATATGGACAAGACCAGCCAAATCAAGGCTCTGAAGCTGACCAGTGTGGCGGGGGCATATTGGAGAGGCGATTCCGACAGGAAGATGCTCCAGAGGATATATGGAACCTGCTTTCCCAGCCAGGAAGAGTTGGACGAGTATCTCGCAAAAATCGAAGAGGCGAAGAAGAGAGACCATCGAAAGATCGGCAAGGAAATGGATTTGTTTTCCATATTTGATGAGGGTCCGGGCTTTCCTTTCTTCCTGCCGAAGGGAATGGTCATCCGAAATGAATTGGAGAGCTTTTGGAGGGAAGAGCACAGAAAGAGGGGCTATGAGGAAATCAAGACACCCCTCATCCTCAACGAGGAGATCTGGCATACTTCCGGTCACTGGGGCCACTATAAGGACAACATGTACTTCACCAAAATAGATGAAGGGGATTTTGCCATTAAGCCAATGAACTGTCCCGGTGCCATGCTTACATACAGCAGGAAGCCCCATTCCTACAGGGATTTCCCCATTCGCATGTGCGAACTGGGTCAGGTGCACCGACACGAACTATCCGGTGCTCTTCACGGTCTCATGAGGGTCAGGACATTTACTCAGGATGATGCACATATCTTTATGCTCCCGGAGCAGATGAAGGAAGAAATCAAAGGCGTCATTGAATTTATCGACAGCGTATATAAGCTCTTTGGATTCAAATATCATATTGAGCTTTCCACTCGCCCCGAGGATTCCATGGGTAGCAAGGAAGATTGGGACGAAGCGGAAGAAATTCTTCGCCAATCAGCGGAAGAATTGGGTATTTCCCTCACCCTAAACGAAGGGGACGGTGCTTTCTACGGACCGAAGTTGGACTTCCAACTGGAGGACTCCCTCGGCAGAACCTGGCAGTGTGGAACCATACAGCTGGACTTCCAGATGCCCCAGCGGTTCGATATCAATTATGTTGGTCCCGACGGTGAGAAGCATAAACCAATTATGATACACCGAGTCATCTTCGGATCCATCGAACGATTCATCGGCATTCTCACAGAGCACTTTGCGGGCAAATTCCCCTTGTGGCTGGCTCCCGTGCAGGTGAAGCTATTGACCGTAACGGAAAAGTTTTCGGATTACGCTCTACAGGTGGAGAAGGAACTGACGGAAAAAGGAATTCGCGTGGAAGTGGACATCCGAAACGAAAAAATTGGTTACAAGCTGCGGGAAGCGCGAAACGAGCGGGCATCCTATATCGGTGTAATCGGCCAACGAGAAATGGAAGCCGGAACCCTTTCACTCCGCTCCAGCAAGGTGGGAGAAATCCCCGAGATGACCGTAGAGGACTTTGCACAAAAGCTTCTGGAGGAAATTGCGGAAAAGGCGGTTTAAAGGGATGGATAAGAAGAAGGAATGGAGAGAGGGTACGTATTTGTGCACCGTTTCTAATAGTTTGGAGGCTGATATTTTGACCTCCAAGCTGGAGTCGGAGGGAATCCCCAGTATCAAGAAGTACAAAGGTGCCAGCAACTTCATGGAAATAACCATGGGTGGGAACACCACCCAGGAAATAGAGCTGTACGTACGGGAGGAAACTCTGGAACGTGCAAGAGAAGTCATCGTGCCTATCCCCATTGAAGATGACTTTGAGGAGGCATGACTTGGAAAAAGGGATAAACATTTGGAAAGATAGAATACCGGGCATCCTGCTTTGCGCGGCTATCGCCCTTCCTGCTTGGTTGCTGGGGAAGGCGGTGCCGGTAGTAGGGGGACCGGTTTTTTCCATATTCTTGGGCATGATCATCACTTTTTTTTGGAAGAAGCAGGATTCCTTTCGAAAGGGGACGACTTTTACGGCTAAAAAGATCCTTCAGCTGGCAGTTGTGCTGTTGGGTTTTGGACTGAACTTCGCCGACATATTATTTAAGGGAAAGCAATCTCTGCCCATTATCCTCGTGACCATCACCACGGCCTTGCTGGTGGCTTTTATCCTGTACAAGGCCATGAAGATGAACAGCAATATTTCCGTCCTTATCGGTGTGGGATCTTCCATCTGCGGTGGTTCTGCCATTGCGGCCGCAGCACCGGTGATAGGAGCAAAGGACGAAGAGATTGCACAATCCATATCGGTGATTTTTCTTTTTAACGTCATCGCAGCCGTTATCTTCCCCCTACTTGGGGGTGCCTTGGGCCTAAGCAATGAAGGTTTCGGCATATTTGCAGGAACTGCCGTCAACGATACTTCATCTGTTACGGCGGCTGCCACAGCATGGGACGGACTTCACGGTAGCCACACTCTGGGTGAGGCAACCATCGTCAAACTGGTTAGGACGTTGGCAATCATCCCCATCACATTGGTGTTGGCCATCTATACGGGGCGGAAACAAAGGGCATCAGGAGAGGGCTTCCAAATGAGGAAGATATTCCCCTATTTCATTCTTTTGTTTTTGCTAGCCGCGGCTCTGACGACTGTGTTTGATCTCCCCCCCCAAGTGACGGGTGGGTTAAAGGAAGTATCCAAGTTCTGCATTGTTATGGCAATGGCCGCCATTGGACTGGGAACGGATATTGTAAAGTTATTGAAATCAGGTGGAAAGCCCATTTTGATGGGCCTTTGCTGCTGGATACTCATTGCTGTGATGAGTTTGTGGATGCAGCATATCATGGGAATTTGGTAAAAAGCAATCTGGTAAATAGTCAATAGTAACTTTGCTATTAATTGCAAATAAAAAGCGTGTTTCATCGCACGCAAAACTGAACTTTGAAAAACACTTCAAAATTTGGAAAGGAAATTATGAAGTTACAGATACTCTGTTTGCAGAGTAAAGCTGATTCCGGTCCAGCAAACCGTAAATCAGCCGAATCGTCTTACGAGACGTGAGTGCGAGTGCTCTTTTGTGCTGATGCGTCTTTGATTCATCAAACTTCTTTCGGTAGTAAGCTGCAAAGGTAGGCTCGTGTCGTCTAATACTGTCGGTTGCTTCAATCAGATAATATCGCAGATACTTGTTTCCGGCTTTCGACATGTGCGTATCGTCTGCTTCATAATCGCCGGATTGGTTTCTGTTCCAGTAGATGCCCGCATATTTTGCCAATGCGTCCGCTGAATGGAAGGCATGTATATCGCCAATTTCTGCGAGTATGCCGGAAGCAAATACGGGGCCGATACCGGGGATGGATTGCAACACTGTAAATGCATCCGGAGACAGACCCTTTAAGGTCTTCTCGATTGCCTTGTTGATTGTTTTGATTTCTTGCTCATATGCACTAATGCAATTGTAGGAAGAAGCAATGGAAATCGTAAGCGGTTCATAAAGAGTCTTGTCCAAGCGATAGGAGTCTCGAGCAGCCTTTTGGAGCAATTTGCAAACCTTGGCAGGATCGTCAAAACGATTTTTGCTATGTTTGCAGACGAAGTCAATCAATTCTTCAGAAGAAAGATTGGAGAGATCTTCAAGGCTAAGCATTTCCGTAAGAATAGCTTCTGCAGTTGCGGTGTGATTGCTTGAAAACGGGTGATTAACATCTTTTAGAACAGCAAGTTCGGAGAACTTGAGAAAGATATTAGAAACCATATATGTTTTCTCGCGTGTCATACACTCTACAAGATGCAACCGATGTCTGGTAAGTCTTTGCAGAGCAAGATATTGAGGACCCTTCCAGGGTTCTGTGGTAAGACGACCAACTCTTGCAAAGTCTGCGATGATGTATGCGTCAATAGGATCCGTTTTTCCAAGACCGATGAAGGACTTTCTATAGTTGCTGATCACCTTAGGGTTTAAGGGATGAACATACACACGGTGAGGGAGCAGCTCTTCATTGGAAGATAGAAAGTTGGATATATGCAGTCCATAAAAAGAAGTGGATTCCAAGGCGACAACTGTTGATTCAAAATGATGCTTTTGAATCAGCTCAAGCAATTTGCTTTTAAGTGTATCTGCACCAACCTGATTGTTAGGAACATTCAGCTCAAACAAAACATTGGCGTTGAAATCCATGCCCGTGCAAACGTTGGTCTTGGAACTCACGTCAATACCAACAAACAGAGTAGAAAGAACATTTAAGTTCTTCATCCAAAATCACCTCCTTTCCGGGTAAGGATGGAGACATCAACAAAGGATTATCCTGAGCATTGATTCTGACTGAAACCTCGCATAATTAGCATTCACTTCCGGAGACATATTGCTGGAAGGTCTCCCCCGAAGGATGAAACATCTGTGTAAGCAGAATAGAAATCAATGTCAGGCGTAAAGCTTTTTAAGCAGTCACAAAATGTGCTGTAAGGAGGAGCAAGACGTACCTTTGTAAATTGTCTGCTAGAGACATTTTACCATCAGGATATCCAATATTGAATAAGTTATCGTTGGACATATTTAATGAAAAGAAATATGTCCGTGGAACATATTATACGAGGAGGAAACGTATGAATAATGGTGAAAGATTTACCGGGCCGGATGACAACGGTGTTCGCTACTACGATACAGCGGGGAGCGGAAATACCTACGGCAGCGGTCCCTCAGGTGGAAGGCCTTCCGGAGGTCTAAAGAAACCGCTGATCATTCTGGGGGCTATTCTTCTCGGGTTGATTATCTTAGGTGTCAGCTGCAATGTGATGGTGAAGAATACCTTGGGTCAGGGAGCCTTGCCGGGAACCGGTTCCGGCGGTACTCCGGGGCTAGTGGAAGAGAACTTGACGGATTCTCATGTGTCCGTGATTTCAGTGGAGGGAACCATTACTTCCGCAGAGGGAGGTCTGTTGCAATCCACAACTTATGACCATCAATTTACCTTGGACAGCATTGATGCAGCGATGGAAAACGATTCCAACAAGGGCATACTTCTCTTCGTCGATTCTCCCGGCGGGGGCGTCTATGAGAGCGACGAACTCTATATGAAGATAAAAGAATACCAGAAGGAGACCAAGAGACCCGTTTATTCCTACATGGGCTCCATGGCAGCTTCGGGAGGATATTACATATCGGCGCCCTGCGACAAGATTATTGCAAACAGGAATTGCTGGACAGGCTCTATCGGGGTAACCATTGGAACCCTCTATGATATTTCCGGACTCCTGGAAAAGAACGGAATCAAGACCGTCACCATTACCTCCGGTGCCAATAAGGCCATGGGTGGCATGACGGATCCCATGACCGATGAACAAATCGCAATTTTTCAATCCTTGGTAGATGAAGCCTACGAGCAATTTGTGGGCATTGTAGCAGAGGGTAGAGGGATGTCCGTAGCCCAGGCAAAAGGACTTGCCGACGGCCGTATTTACACCGCGAAACAAGCGAAGCAGCTGAACCTCATCGATGATATCGCCACCTATGATGAGGCGGTGACCATGATGAAGAAGAATGAAAAGCTGGGAGAAGTGGAATTTTACGAGCTTCAGCCCCCTCAGGAAGACTTCCTGGGTAGCTTGCTATCCCAAATGGGTAATCTGCAGGGCAAAGGAAATGGGGACCTCCAGGCACTCATCGAAATTATGGATCGACAAGGGGAGTTCCCCATAATGTACATGACGGATTGGGGCAAGTAATTAGAACCAGCCTAAACCGAAGAAATTGTTGATTTGTCCCAAGAGGACGAAGGCAACACCCAAAGGAGCGATGAACTTCAGACAGATCATGGAGAACTTCTCGCTCCTCCATTTATTTCCTTCTAAAGTTATCTCTCTTCTCATCCAATCGGCACCCATACCCCAACCTAACAGGAGGGACATGATCAATGCGGCCAATGGCATCATGATACCTTCCGACAACAGATCGAAGAAGTCCAGCCAGATGAATCCACCGATATGGGGAAGGGGGCCTTCTCCCAAGGCATCCACGGAAACCCAAATGGCCATAAGGGAAACGATGACGCCCATAATTAGTGTGATTTTTCTTCTGTCGGCTTTTCGACCGCGCTTCTCGCTGACGTCAATCATGGCGGAAACGGCTACTTCCAACAAAGAAATTGAAGAAGTAATCGCAGCGATGAATACCAGGGTGTATAGGATGAACCCGAAGATTGGGCCTGCTGAACCCATAGATTCAAATACGCCCTGTAATGTTACAAAGAGGAGCCCCGGGCCTTGATTGGGCTCCATACCCATAGCAAAGACCGCCGGCATAACAGCCAAGCCTGCCATCAATGCTATGATGGTATCTGCAATGGGGATGACAAAGGCACTTTGCTCAATTTTCTCTTTTTTGGATAGGTAGGAACCGTAGGTGAGCATGATACCCATTCCCAAGGAGAGAGAAAAGAACATCTGGCCACCGGCGGAAGCCAATACGGAAATCCAGCCGGTACCCTTGAATACTTCCCAGTTGGGCTTAAACATAAATTCGATACCCTCAGAAGCACCGGGCAAGGTCACACTTCGGATGATGACGATGATCAACATGACGAAGAGAGCCGGCATGGCAATCTTCGAAAAGTTTTCAATACCACCTTTTACGCCGCCTACGACTACAAGGACAGTAAGACTTATGAAAATAACGGAAAATATGGAAGTGGAAAGTCCGTTGTTGTAAAAAGCAACGAAGAACTCTCCCGGATCCGCACCGTTTATACCCCAGCTGGCATTGAATAAGGTTCCAATATTGCCAATAGCATAGCGGAGACAGTAGCCTCCTAACATACAGTAGAAGGACATAATCAGAACAGGACAAATAAAAGCCATATATCCCAAGAATGTAAATTTACTGTTGACGGTGTGGTATGCGGCGATAACCCCTTTTCCCGTGTATCGACCGATGACCAATTCTCCTGTCATAATAACAAAGCCTACAAGAATCGCCAGCACCAAGTAGAGAATGAGAAAGGCAAAGCCGCCGCCGTTGCCCATTTTGTAAGGGAATCCCCATAAATTTCCCAGACCTACAGCGGAACCCACTGCAGCCATCATGAAGCCGATGCTGCTACCCCACTGTCCTTTGTTTGTACTCATATATACAAAACCTCCTCTAAAATATCAAAAAGCGTATGATTCCGCCAGTTTACACTGGCCTGTTGATTATATAAAAGACTGGTCTTTCTGTCAATTGCGACATTTCCTTTAGGGGAAGAATACGGTTGTGTCTCACGGAAAAAGATACTATAATATACCGAGGTGCTGAAAAGGAGAATCAGATGCACGAATATCCCATTACGGAACAATTGATAAAAATCGCAGAGGAACACTGTGAAAAAGCGGGTGCCCACAAGGTGACCCGGATTAATCTGGTGGTTGGAGAGTATTCCGGTTTTGTCCCCGAGTCCATCCACATGTATTTCGACATGATTTCGGAAGGAACCAAATGTGAAGGGGCAGAAATAGATATTACCAGGGTGAAGGCAAAGCTTTCCTGTCCGGCGTGCGGAGAAATATTTGAGAGAAAACTCCTATCTTTTGCATGTCCCAAGTGTGGAGTCGATGGCGGCCCAACAGATATAGGGAAAGAGTTTTACATAGAAAGTATTGAGGTGGAATGATGCACGACGTAAGAAAAGTATCTGTCATGGAAGGAATCCTTGACGAGAATGATCATATTGCTGCGCATATAAAGGAACACATGGAGGACCACAGAATACTGGTGGTCAACGAAATGGGAGCGCCGGGAGTAGGAAAGACCACGACGTTAAAGAATATCATCCGTCGTCTTCCCGGAATCAAGCCATATGTAATAGAAGGGGACATCGAATCGGATCTGGATACCAGGGATCTGAACAGCTTAGGCATTGAAACCCATCAGATTAACACCTACGGTGCCTGTCACTTGGATGCCCCAATGATAGAGCATAAACTGTCCCATATGGATTTAAAGGAGGAAGGCATCCTCTTTATTGAAAACATCGGAAACTTGGTTTGTCCGGCGGAATTTTCCATCGGAGAACATGTGAAGATGCTCATTTCCGCTGTGACGGAGGGGAGCGATAAGCCCTATAAATATCCCTTGGCTTTTGAGAAGGCGGATGTTATCATCCTCAACAAAGTGGACCTGATGCCCTACTTGGATTTTGATGAGGACTTTTTCATGAAGGGTGTTCGCGCACTCAACAAAGACGTGCCGGTGTTTAAAGTGTCAGGTACAACCGGTGAAGGATTCGAAGAAGTCGCAAAGTGGTTTAAAGAAAGAATACAATGGCAAGAAAAGTAACGGAGAAGATAAAAATTTGGGGGATTGTCCAAGGGGTCGGCTTTCGACCCTTTGTTGCGAAGGTTGCGGAACGTTTTCATATGAAAGGGGAAGTTCGCAATGTGGGAGGACTGGTGGAAATCTCCGTCACCGACACAGAGAAACACATTACCGAGTTCTTGAAGGAGTTGGAGCTGAGAAAACCTGCTCCGGCAGAAATAGTTCACATAAAACGGGAAGTGGTAAAGTTCAAAGAATATCAAGGTTTCACCATTCTTCACAGTGAAGAGGGTGACAGAGAGACAACCATGATTCCTGCGGATTTGGCTATCTGCAATGACTGTCTAAAGGAAATGAGAGATCAAAGCGACCCCAGATACATGCATCCATTTATCAGTTGCATGGTTTGCGGTCCTCGGTATTCCATTACCCGGCAGGTACCCTATGACAGGGAAAACACCTCCATGGAGGATTTTCCCATGTGCGATTTCTGTCGCAGCGAATATGAAGATATAGAAAATCGCAGATATCATGCACAGACCATATCCTGCCACGACTGTGGTCCACAGATGGACTTTAAATTAAATGAAATCGACCTTCTCACAGAAAAACCGGCCCTGGAAAAAGCGGCCGCCCTGTTGAAGGAAGGAAGGGTCATCGCCTTTAAAAGTGTGGGCGGCTATAACTTGGTTGCCAACCCCTTTGAAGACAATGCGGTTTTGGATTTGAGAAAAATTAAGAAGAGGGAAGCAAAACCCTTTGCCATCATGTTCAAAGACATGACGGAAATCAAGAAATACTGTAAGGTCACCGCCGTTGAAGAGAAATTACTTACATCCTCCGCCCGTCCCATCCTGTTACTGGAGAGAAAGTCCATTGAGGAATTGGAAGCCACTAAGCCGGGAAACTACGGGGAACTGGAGAAGAGCCGATATATCGGTGCATTTCTTCCCAGCATGGGAGCCCAATATATTTTGTTGGACCTTTTTGGGGGACCGCTCATCATGACCAGTGCCAACATGTCGGACATGCCCATGATTCGTACGGAATCGGAGATGTTTGCCATGATGGATCAATATCCGGAAATCGCGGAAACCTTTCTCAATGGGAGGGAAATCGTTACGGGTGTGGATGATTCCGTTGTCCGCGTCATAGACGGACAACCGCAGATGATTCGAAGATCTAAGGGCTATGTTCCGGTACCCCTGTATTTGGAGGAAGGGCAGGGAGAGATTTTTGCTGCCGGTGGCCAGTTAAAGAATTCCTTCTGCATCAGCAAGGGTCCTTTCATCTATCCAAGCCAATACTTTGGAGACTTGGATAGTCTGGAGAACCAAAAAATATACGAAGATACCCTAATACATATGGAATCTCTTCTGCGCATCAAGCCTGAAAAGGTAGTCTGTGATCTTCACCCCTTGTACTTTACGACAGAGTTTGCCCAACGGTATGCCGAGGAAAGAAACCTACCCCTGATTCAGGTGCAACACCACCACGCCCACGTAGCTTCTGTCATGGCTGAACATAACTTGGAAGGTCAGGTAATCGGTGTCAGCTTTGACGGTACAGGCTATGGGGAAGATGGTGCCATTTGGGGCGGAGAGTTTCTTCTCTGTGACGGTCCATCCTATCGTCGAATGAACCACCTTCGCTATGTGAACCTCATCGGCGGTGACTCTTCCATGAAGGAAGGATGGAAGTCTGCTCTTAGCTTTATCCATGACAGAGTGGATAAGCCTGAGGAAGAAAAAGAAGGCATCGTGGTAAACATTCAGGATATTATAGACTATGCCGCAGAGAACGGAACCCTGGAGCACCGAGAAATGGAGCTGACAGAGAAGGTACTGGTGAGCAAGATCAATGTCATTGAGAGTTCCAGCATGGGGCGGCTCTTTGACGGCGTATCTGCCATGTTGGGAATCTGCGACTACAATAGCTACGAAGGCCAGTGTGCAATTCTCTTGGAGGATGCGGCTGCCCGCGCCATGAAAAACCCGGGAGTAGAAGATGCGGATGATCTCGCCCTTTCTTTCCACATACGTGTAGCGGATATGATTGCTGCAGAGGTACAAAAAATTGGGGAAGCTGAGGGCGTCAAGCAAGTTGCCTTGACGGGAGGCGTTTTCCAAAACAGGATATTAATGGATGCCACACTGAAAAGACTGCGAAATGCAGGATATTCCGTGTACTATAATATTTCCGTCAGCCCCAACGATGGGGGCATTGCCCTTGGGCAGTGTTATATCGCATCAGTGGGAGAGGGGCTCTATGGCAATCGATAAAGTAAGAAAATATTTTAAAGAAGTGGGAATAGATCAGCCCATATTGGAGTTTGAAGTATCCTCTGCAACGGTGGAATTGGCAGCCGTTGCCGTAGGGGTAGAGCCTGCGAGAATTTGTAAGACCCTTTCCTTCAAAACGCCGGAGGGAGAAAGTATTCTCGTACAGACTGCCGGAGATGCCAGAATCAACAACGGCAAATTCAAGAGGCAGTTTGGATTTCGAGCCAAGATGTTGTCACCGGAGGAAGTGGTTTCTTTCACCGGCCATGAAATCGGTGGTGTCTGCGCCTTTGCAGTGGATAACCCGGCCGTGACGGTGTATGCCGATGTGTCCATGAAGCGATTTCAGACTGTGTTTCCTGCATGTGGAAGCAGCAACAGCGCAATCGAAATGACGTGTGATGAACTGTACAATTATTCCCGGGCAGAAGGCTGGGTAGATGTGTGTAAATTACCGGAGGAGGTAAAATAAATGTGTATCGCAATGCCGGGAAAGATTCTTTCTTTGGAAGGAAACACCGCAAAAACGGATTTTAGCGGAAATGTGGTTGACGTGAATGTGGGGCTGGTGGATGTCAGTGTCGGACAATACGTTCTTGTTCATGCCGGCTGTGCCATCGAAGTGATGGATAAGAATAAGGCGGAAGAACTGATAGAAATCTTCTCCGATCTGGAAGACATGTAAGATGAATATAAGAGAAATCGTCAGCTATTTGTCTGCCTACAATGGGCCGGATGTAAAGATTATGGAGGTCTGTGGCAGCCACACTTCTGCCATTTTTAAGAACGGTATTCGTTCTTTGATTTCCCCGAAGATTCATTTAATCAGCGGTCCCGGGTGCCCCGTATGTGTCACCCCCACGGCGTATGTGGATAAGTGCATCCAATATGCCCTCACGGAGAACCATGAGCTCCTTACCTTTGGAGATATGATGAAAGTTACCGGAAGCAAGGGAACTCTTTCCGACATGAAAGGGAAGGGGGCCAAGGTTCGCTTGATGTACTCTCCCTTTGAGGCATTGGAACTGGCAGAATCACAGCTTGCAAAGACAGTGGTGGTGGCAGCAGTCGGCTTTGAGACCACGGCGCCTGCTTATGGCTTGATGATAGAAGAAGCATGGAAGAGAGGGATTAAAAATATTAAGCTGGTGACGGCCTTGAAGACGGTCATCCCCGCTTTAACTTGGATTTGTGAGCAGCAGGAAGATATTGACGCTTTTCTGTGTCCCGGCCATGTGAGCGTAATCATCGGCAGTGGGGCCTACGAGGCACTGGCGAAGAAATACAAGAAGCCGTTCACCGTAGCCGGTTTTCAGGCAGAGCACATTTTGGCGGGGATATACGACATCGTAAGGCAGCTGGATAAAGGCAACCAAAAGGTGGACAATCTGTACAAAAATGTGGTAAAAACCGCCGGCAATGAAAAAGCTCTGGCGGTATTGGAGAAATGCTTTGAAACCGGACCGGCCATGTGGCGAGGTCTGGGCATCATTCCCGACTCCGGATTGTATTTACGGGGAAACTATGAAGAGTACGACGGCGGCAGCAGGGGGCTTGACCATGACATGGAAATTCCCAAGGAGTGTCGTTGCGGCGATGTGATTATCGGCAGAGTCAATCCGGGAGATTGTCCTATGTTTGCAACCTCGTGTACACCCACTACGCCCTACGGTCCTTGCATGATTTCATCGGAAGGATCCTGTGGGATATGGTATCGAAACAGGGGAGGAGAAAGAGAATGACAAAAATCACCATGGCTCACGGAAGCGGTGGAAAAGACTCCGGGGAGCTGATGAGCGAAATCTTCGGCAAACACTTCCAGAACGAAGTACTGGATAGGCTGGAGGATGCTGCAGTCTTGGAATTGTCCGGGAAAGTGGCTATGAGCACCGATTCCTTTGTAGTTACGCCTCTCGTTTTTAAGGGAGGAGATATCGGGAAACTCTGTGTTTGCGGGACGGTAAACGATCTTCTCATGATGGGAGCGGAACCCAAATACCTTACCTGCGGTTTTATTCTGGAAGAGGGTTTGGAAATATCCCTTCTTGATCAAGTTGTAGCCTCCATGGCAGCCGAGGCGCGGGAAGCAGGTGTCGTCATTGTGGCAGGAGATACAAAAGTAATTGAAGGGGACGGCGGACTCTATATCAATACAACAGGGCTGGGAATGATTCCTTCAAATAGAAACGTCAGCGCAGCCAACTGCCGGCCCGGAGATAAAATCATATTATCGGGAACCTTGGGAGATCATCATGCCTGCATCCTTAGCAGCCGAATGGATATCGAAAACGATATTTCCAGTGACTGCGCATGTCTTTCCGACATTACGGAGAGCCTATTTTCCGCTGGCATACAGGTGAGAACCATGCGAGATGTGACCAGAGGCGGTCTGGGCACCATTCTCAATGAAATTGCCGGCTCTTCTCAATGTAAAATAGTGATTGAGGAAGAGGCCATTCCCATGAAGGAGAATGTGAAAGGCTTTGCCGATATATTGGGACTGGACCCTCTCTATATGGGAAATGAAGGCAAGATGATTGTTGTAGTTCCCGGAGAACAGGCGGAAGAAGCCTTGGATTTGATGAGGCATACAGAGAATGGTAGAGATGCCGCACTCATTGGAGAAGTGACGGAAGGAGAGGGTACCATCCTGCAGACCGCCCTTGGGGGTCATCGAAAGGTGGATGTCCTCTATGGAGAAGGCTTGCCAAGAATTTGTTAGAATGGTATCATGAACCTAAGTTGATGTAATATTTACTGGGTAGGGTTAAAGATGATGCGCATTATCATTTGTGATGACGATCGTAATATCCTTGATCGATACACAAAGGTTCTGAGAGAACTGGGTGAAAAGCACAAAATAAAGCAAGATGTCAGCGGATACATCAGTGGCGAAGAGCTGCTCTTTGAACTGCCCGAAAACCCCGATGAAATCGACCTCATCTATTTAGATATCCATTTTGGGAACAAGATGGACGGGATGGAAGTGGCAAAGAAGCTTAGAAAGGTTGGATATACCAATCAAATCATCTTTCTTACAGTGGACAGAGAAAAGGTCTTTGAATCCTTTGATGTAGACCCGCTGTATTTTTTTGTGAAGGAAGATGTTTCTGCAACGAAATTTGAAGAAGTGTTTCTGAAGGCAATCAGGCGCATCCGGTCAAAAGAGGAGGAAATTCTCTCCCTTTCCTGTGCAGGACAAAACAGAAATATTCCCGTCGAAGATATTAGGTACTTTGAAGTAGTACAACGAATCATAACCGTATATTACGGAAAGGAGTCTTTCGAGTTTTACTCCACTATGGGGAAACTAGAGAATTTGTTGGCCCATAGGGGATTTGTGCGGGTGCACCGAGGGTACATTGTAGCGCTGCGTCACATTGTTTCTGTGAAGAACAGTGAAATCCTTTTGACAAACGATGTGAGAATACCGGTAGGCCGGACATATATGAAAAATCTTCGGGATAAGATCAAATAATGGTCGTTTATACAAGAAAAACGGTTGTTTATGCAAATGCGTAAATTGTGTTTTTTCATATGGTACACTGACAGAAAATAGAAAGAAGATTTGTGAAGGTGCTTAGGACGATATATGTATTACTAATAACAGCTCTAGTCCTTTTGGGAGGTGCGGAAATTGCCGTTGCAGAGTCCCAACTGCAAGAGCGTTCTTCTCATGCTCTCAGCGGAAGTTACGGATCGGGCTGCATCTATGCTCGTGATGTTGCCATGACAACAGATGATTTACTCTCCCTGGATGAGTCGTCTTTACAAGCTTTTATTCTCTCGGGCAGCCGGTATGAAATATACTTGCAACCCTGTACACTGGAAGGAAAGAAGAATCCCAACACCCTTCTTCCCAATGAGGGCCATCCGATTATGCCCGATGTGTCCTTGGAAGAGGGTGCCTACCATATACTGTTGGAAAACTATCCGGAGGGTGGCTCCACAAAGGTGCCCATTAAACTGAACGTCAGTGGTCCTCTCAACGGTCATTTAACCATTATGATCCATCTCAGTTATGTGGACCAGGGATATTCGGGTTTCGATGACCCGACAGAGTCCACTTCTCCCGAGCCCATCCATATCTCTCCGCCGGAAGATAAACCTCTTCCCCCGGAAAAGCCCGTGGAGCCGGCCGAGCCACCTGTTTCCCAAGGAGAAACCCCCTCTGCAGGGGATGTGAATCCGGCTGTCCCTCATGAGATTGCAGAAGAAAGAATTGTGGTCACAGAGAAGCCTGAGCCGGCAGGAGCTGAACCGGTAATTTCTGCTACTGTTTCTGATGTGCCGACGATTTCCGGTGAGGGCACAGCCAATAGAGAAACATCCAATTCTTTGGGGTTTGTCTTTTTCGGTCTGGCGGGTGTGGTCGCTTTAGCCTTTGCCTTAAGCATCGCATCGGACTTCAGGGTCATCCGATGGTTCCATCAAAAGAAGGAAAGATAGGAGGAGAACTGTGACATTATTTGAAATAATAGGAATCCTTGTATTGGCCATCGTCCTTGTCACAGGGATCATCATAAAAAGATATACGCGACAAAAACTCCACGATATGGATGGACTGGGTGGACCGATTATCGCAAATAAAAAGGACGCCGACCACTTAATGCACGTGGAGTAGCGTCCTTACAACGACTATTTTTTAGAAGCGGCTTCTTTCTTGTTGGCCGCTTCTTTCTTTGCGGCTGCTTCCTTTTCCTTTTTTGTCGGTTCTTTTCTCTGCTGCATTGGGATATATTCCATACGCGGCTGTACATTCTTGTAGGCAGGTCGCATGAGCTTCTTCCCGGCGATGAGTTCCTCTAATCTGTGGGCGGACCATCCGGAGAGTCTTGCTGTAGCAAACAGGGGTGTAGCGATATCCACCGGAATGTCCAGAGCATCGTATACAAAGCCGGAATACAGATCCACATTGGCACACATGGGCTTGCTCTCTCCTTTCACCTGGGCATATAGCTCCGGTGATCGTTTCTCAATGTATTCCACCAGCATGTAGTCATCCATCAGACCCTTGTTGCTGGCCAGTTTCTTCGCCATTTCCTTAAGGAGAACAGCACGCGGATCGGATAGGGTATAGATGGCGTGTCCGATACCGTAAATCAGCCCGCTGTTGTCGTTGGCTTGGCCTTTTAGTACCTTGATTAGATAATTGTCCACTTCCTTGAAGTTGGTGATATCCTTTACGTTCTTCTTCAAGTCTGCGATCATACTGATGACGGCAATGTTGGCGCCACCATGACGGGGGCCCTTTAGGGAACCGACAGCTGCTGCAATGGTAGCATAGGTATCCGTTCCGGAAGAGGAAACCAAGTGGGTGGTAAAGGATGAGTTGTTACCACCACCGTGCTCTGCGTGGAGAATGAGGCAAAGATCCAATGTCTTAGCTTCCAATGGAGTGTATTCTCCGGTGGGTCTCAGCATACGCAAAATGTTTTCCGCAGTGGACAATTCGGGCACGGGATAGTGGAGATGCATGCTTTCATTTGCAAAGAAATTCTGCTTTGCTTGATAAGCATAGGCTATGAGTGCGGGGAAGTTTCCAATTAAATCGATGGACTGTCGCAGCACATTGGGTACCGAAGTATCATCGGGATTTTCATCATAGCAATAAAGGGCAAGAACACTTCTGGAAAGCTTGTTCATAATGCTCTTGGAAGGTGCGGTGAGAATCATATCCCGGGCAAAGCCTACGGGTAGGTCTCTCTTTTCGCCAATGAGTTTTTTAAATTCATTTAACTGTTTCTGCGTCGGTAGGTCACCGAAAAGCAACAGATACGTTACTTCTTCAAAGCCAAAGCGATCTTCGTTGATGTAGCTTTCCACCAAGTCTCTGATTTCATATCCTCTGTAATATAGCTGGCCTTCCACGGGAATCTTGTTTTTATTCTCATCGGTCTCATAACCGATGACTTCACCGATTCTGGTTAAGCCTACAACAACACCTGTACCGTTGGCATTTCGCAGCCCACGCTTTACATTGTACTTAGGATACAGATCACTATCTATTTCATCGTTTTCTATCATTCTTTGGGACATGATGTCCAAATATGTCTTTGGGATCAGGGAAGGTACTTGCTTTCCCCCTGTTACTTTTCGTCTAAATCCGAACATATTGCTCCTCCTATATTTTCAAACTACTGTACTATTATACATTTGGGAATGGTAAAATGCAAGATTGTAATATTCGGGAACTTTTCTCATAAAAAAAGCGGAGGTTTTTATGACTCCGCTCAAGTGAATTACCGCAAGATTGTATCAATTAGTTGAATTCCACAGACTTCATAAACTGGTCATAGAGCTCTTTATTGTCGCCCCTGTTACTCTCTTCCAAGGTAAAGTAATAGACGGTATCATCAACCGGAATGATAACCTCGGTGAAGTAGGTAATCCCCCATTCCTGTTCGTCGGGGTATTCCGATCTGGAATAATCCAAGGAATAGGTGATGGCTGTTCCGTCATAACCATCCACCTTGGCATCCGACTTGATCATATCCCACTGATAGGTAGGTTCTTCATAAGAAAGAAAGTCAATATATCCTGCTACTTCCTCTTCCACGGTTTCACCGTAAAGAAACTCATCGGACTTGGTTTCCGTAATCAACAACATGGCAACAAAGTACTCTTCGCTGTCGTCATAAAACTGCATATGGACATCGCTTTCCTGCTTGGCCCAGCTGCCGGGGGGCACATAGGAAACACCGCCATAGCTTTCTTTGTCTACTTTCTCTCCACATCCCGCCAAGCCTAAGACCAGGACAAGGGCCAAGATGATAAGGGTTACTCTTCTCATAATACCTCCAATTGCCTCTACGCTACATCGTTACTGTAATAAATATACCATTGAAAGCCAATAAAGTAAACAAATCCGTGGAGATGAGATTTGACCGAAAGCCTCCAATGTGATACAATCCATACTGTATTACAGTATAAAAATTCATTCGTGGTTTATGCGGGAAAGGGACCCTTATGGGGAAGAAGACACATCTAGAACAAGCAAGAAGAGTGCTTGTATTTTTGTTGGTTGCCGTTATGCTGCTAACCGGAGCACCAACCATATTCGCAGTGGAGAGTTCACTTCCTTCACCGGGTGAGCCTGAGAAAGAGTCAAAGAACGGGGAAATAAAGGCGTCATTTACCGCCCCTGCACCCAGCGGCGGAGATGACACGGCTGCTCTCCAAGCCATCTTAGACGCAGCTTCCGACGGTGATGTCATTCGACTGGAAGCCGGAACATACAGCGTATCCACCGCATTGGTGATTCAAAACAAAGCAATTACCTTAAGAGGGGAAGGAAATAGCTTGACAACTATTTCCTTGGACAATCATGTGGGTTTCGGAGCATCAACGCCACGCAGCTATGAAAATGCCGCTCTTTTTGTCCATTTTACTTCCGATTCTACCGCAGTGGGAGATGTGGTGATTTCCAACATGAACATCGTCTCCTCGGAAACATCATCCAGATCCATCTCCATGAACATTACCGATGTCAGCCCAAATAAGAACAAAGTCATATTGGAGAGCACCAATCTTCTGAGGAAAAAAGGGGCAGCCAATGATACCACCTATTCCTCTGCCTTGCAGATTAACCAGTGGGTCGCCTTAGACTCCTCCGATGAAAACCAGTTTGATGTGGTTGTAAACAATTCCACTTTTAATGGGGATGGTGCCTTTGGAATCGGAATCGGTCCTGCGACTTCCGCTGAGGGAAAATCGGATTTTAGTACCAGCACGCTCAAGGTCACCAACTCGGTGTTCGGAGATGTTCTGAGACAGAGATATGGAATCCATGGAGCCTATCCTATGGATGTTCTTACCGTAGATAATTCACGGTTTGTGATGAACAGTGCCGGCGGTATTAAGATCCAAGAAGATGCCGATTCTTTTACCAGCATCACCAATTCCGACTTTTCCGAGATGAAAGCACCGGGGAGTGAGTTCACCAGTGCTTGGCAGTATGCAATTATGGTTACCAATGGGGTGACGGGAAATATCGACCCCCAGTCTTATCATTGGTTGGACGTACTGTCGGGAAATGACTTTAGCGGACAAAACCTCCTTCTTTTGGAACGATCAAAGGATCTGGAGGTCATTTGGTTCCCCGGGGATGATAACATTATAGATGAGAGCACCAGACTGGTTCGTAGCGGCTCCAGTACCAATAAGGCCATTGCATATTTAACCGGTTTTCACACGGAAGAAGACCTATTGGTATTTCAGTCACCAACAGCTGCTGACCAGAATGTAACCATTCGCTATTGTCCCGACTGCAGCGATTCCTATGTGATGCAGGATTATTGGACGGATGATAATCCACCCCATGTTTCCAATGTCTCTACCTTAACCAGCAGACAGCAGTCGGAGGCCATTACCAGATATACCATTGAGGATCCAACCATAGCCGATATCGTGAGAGACGACACGGGTAACCCGGTGTTTACTGCCGACAGACAGCTACAAATCACGCCAAAGGCGCCGGGAAGGACCAAACTATTCATTACAGTGGGAGAAGGTCCTGATGGCACCTATCCAAATGCCAGAACCGTTGCGGTGGACATCCTTGTGCTGGGACCTGCCGGGTTTACGCTGGAAAACACAGTATCGGATACCACGGGGAAACCCGGATCGGAGGAAGAATTTACCTTTATTATTAACAGAAATCAGGGTGAGTTAGTCGGTCAATACAGCATTAACGGAGGGCCGGTATCCTATCTTCCTTCAGACGGGAAGATCGTACTAAAGGCCGGACAAAAGGTTGTTTTTTCCGGAATGGCTGAGGGTTCTCATTCCGTCATGGAAATGAAACCGACACACAAATATTACGATACCACCTTCTTCTCCATAGACGGGGGAGATCTGTCTGAGGGACTTTTCGCCACATTGGATTTGACGGCCGATAGCACACCGGCATTGTTGTACCTCAACCAATATGAAGACATACCAAAGCCACCCACACCGGAGGAACCGGTGCCTACGCCCGTACCTGACAATCCGGACAACCCACCGGGAACCGTAACGAAGACGAAGGAAGCGCCCGAGACAGGAGATGGAAGCATGGTGGCACTGGCAGCTTTGCTAATGCTAGGAGCGGCGGGAGCCTGTTTGGCAATGAAAAAGAGAAAAAACATTTGACAGAAGCGGAAAGATAGTGTAATCTTATCTAGTGCAAAGAAGAAGTTATCCGCTTCTCACCTTGGCGGCAGTTGGCTACCGGGTCAATAGGAGAGAACGACACCTATTGGTGTGTCTTGAGAGCGGATACTTGTATCCGCTTTTATTTTATTTATGAGGAGGTGTAATACCATCAGTAAGGATAATTTGATCAACGAAGAAATTCGTGACAGAGAACTAAGGATCATCAGCGACGAAGGAGAACAGCTGGGTATCATGTCCAGAGACGAGGCACTGCGCCTTTCGGAAGAAAAGAACCTGGACTTGGTTTGCATTTCACCCAATGCAAAACCGCCTGTTGCCAAGTTAATGGATTACGGAAAATACCGTTACGAAATTCAGAAAAAAGAAAAGGAAGCCAAGAAAAAGCAAAAGACGACACAGGTGAAGGAAATTAGACTTTCCACCTTTATTGAGGACCACGATGTTCAAGTCAAGGCCAATACGGCATCTAAGTTTCTGAAGGACGGCGACAAGGTAAAGGTGAGCCTGCGTTTCCGAGGAAGAGAACGGGATTATACAGCCAAGGGTTTTGAAGTGATGAATAAGTTCGCAGATGCTGTGGAAGAAATCGCTGTCGTGGAGAAGAAACCCAAGTTCGAAGGACGAAGCCTTACGATGTTCTTAGCACCGAAAACAGACAAAGATAAAAAGTGATAATCATAACCATATCAGGAGGGAAATATTATGGCGAAGAATAAGATGAAGTCTCACAGAGGCGCATGCAAAAGATTTAAATTGACAGGTTCCGGAAAGGTAAAGAGGAACAAGGCATACAAGAGTCATATTCTCACAAAGAAGAGTCAGAAGAGAAAAAGAGGACTTCGTAAGGCAACGACCCTTACCAGTGCCGATCTAAAGAGAATCAAGAGTGCAATGTGCAAATAGTGTGAGGAGGTAAAATATAATGGCAAGAGTAAAGAAGGGTGTAAGTGCCCACAGAAGACATAAAAAGATATTGAAGCTGGCGAAAGGCTTTTACGGACAGAAGAGCAAGGTGTTCCGTGCAGCCAATCCCGCAGTAATGCGTTCTCTTAGATCAGCATATGTCGGTCGTAAGCAGAAGAAGAGAGAGTACAGAAGAATTTGGATTGCCAGAATCAACGCCGGAGCAAGAATGAACGGCATCTCCTACAGTAGGCTTATGAACGGCCTGCGGGTTTCCGGAATCGAAATCAACAGAAAGATGTTGGCAGAGATGGCCATTCACGATGCAAACGCTTTCGCTCAACTTTGCGAAACCGCAAAAAACGCAAAATAACATTTTAGTTTGTTTTAAGGTTCGAGAGACATAATGTCCATTGGAATCATCAAACAAAGAAATGGAAGAGTAGGGAAAGTATGAACAGAATAAAAATTGCAGTAGTATTTGCTATTTGTATGGTTGCCGCCCTGAGTTTTGCCTCCTGCGGAAAGCCCTATAGCGATGTAGAGCTAAAGGATTATATCAAGGTTGGAGAATATAAGGGGCTGGAAGTTCTGTCCTATAAGGTGTCCGTAACGGATGAAGATGTGGACAATGAAATCAACAGCAGACTGGCAGCAGCAGCGACCGTAAAGGAAGTGAAGACCGGAACTGTAGCAGATGGAGACACGGTGGTGATCACCTACGACGGAAAGATAGACGGCAAGAGCTTTGAAGGCGGTAGCGCCCAAGGATCAAGCCTAACCATCGGATCCGGACAGTTTATTGAAGGCTTTGAAGAAGGTTTGGTCGGTGTAAAGGTCGGGGATACAAAGGTCTTGAAACTGCAGTTTCCCAAGGACTATACCAAAGAAGATGTAGCCGGCAAGGATGTTGAGTTCACTGTTACGGTGGATTCTAAGCAGGAAAAGGTTACGCCCAAACTGGATGACAAGTTCGTAAAGGACAACAGCGAACAGGAAAACGTTGCCGATTATAAGAAAGCAGTAAAGAAAGAACTGACGGAGGCCAAGGAGAAAGAAGAAATCGACAAGCAGAAGGAATATCTCTGGACGCAGATTCTCAACAATTCCGAGGTTCTGAAAGATAAGGAAGGCAAAGAAAAGTATCCCCAGGATAAGCTGGATCAAGTAAAAGAAAACACGATAGAAGACTATAAGAGTTATGCCAAGCAGTATAACATGGAGTTTGAAGATTTTCTCCAGCAGCAGATGGGTATGGATGAAAAAACCTTTAATGAACAGGTGGATCAGTACGCTAAGATTATCGTGAAACAGGAAATGGTTCTCTACTACATTGCAGAGAAAGAGGGCATTGAAATCGATAACAAGGAGTATGAAGACTTCATCACCAAGAGCCTGGAAAGCTACGGATACACGGAAGAGACATATAAGGAACTCAACGGCAAAAGTTATGAAGATACGGCCGGAAAAGACAATATCATGAGAGAGGCTTACACGGAAAAAGTTCTGGGTATGATCTTGGATAATGCAAAGGTTGTAGACAAATTTACACCGGAGAAGAAATAGCGATACTATGTGTGGCTATACAGGGAGAATTCCGTTTTTCATCGGGATTCTCCTTTTCAATGATAGAGATATGTAGTAAAATTGCACTACGTGATATTTGATAGTGCAGGGGGAGGAAAGCCCATGAGATGCCCGTTTTGTGAAAGTGAAGAGACGAAGGTCATAGACTCCAGGCATACGGAAGAAGGAAATGCCATTCGCAGGAGAAGAGAGTGTGAACAATGCGGAAAGCGATTCACCACCTACGAAAAAATAGAAGAAATCACCCTCATCGTCATAAAAAAAGATGGGGGAAGAGAACCCTTTGACAGAAATAAAATACTCAATGGAATCATTAAGGCATGTGAGAAGAGACCCGTGCCCCTGTCCGAGATGGAAAGGGTTGTGGACGAAATTGAACGTGGCTTGAACAACATGCTGGAGAAGGAAGTGAAGAGCACCTTTATCGGCGAACTGATTATGGAGAAGTTGAAGGATCTGGACGAGGTAGCCTACGTACGGTTTGCTTCTGTTTACCGACAATTCACCGACATCAACACCTTTGTGGCAGAAATCGAAAAGCTCATGGGCAGCAAGAGGAAATAGAAAGGAAATGATGATGAGAATCGCCATCGACGGTCCCGGCGGGGCAGGCAAGAGCACCATTGCAAAGGCAGTGGCAAAGAAATTGAAGATCGACTATGTAGATACGGGAGCTATGTACCGGGCGGTTGGATACAAAATCATCAAGGAAGGGATTCCCCTAGATGACAAGGCACGTCTCCAAGAGATGTTGGACAGAACCAGTATTACCTTTTCCAAGGGAGACATCTATTTGGACGGGCAGGTGGTCAGTGAGCTGATTCGCTCTCCTGAAATGTCAGCCATGGCATCGGCATGTTCCGCCATTGAGAGCGTCCGTGAAAAGCTTGTATCCCTTCAAAGAGAGATGGGAAGAGGCACCAACGTGGTCATGGATGGCAGAGATATCGGAACCAACGTGATGAAGGATGCAGAGCATAAGTTCTTTATGACGGCCACAGCGGAGGAGAGAGCAAAGAGGCGACACTTAGAGTTAACCGAAAAGGGACAGACTGTCTCCAGAGAGCAGGTGCTGAGGGATATCAATGAGAGAGACCATAACGATATGACAAGGAAACTGAACCCCCTGCGTAAAGCAGAGGATGCAATAGAAATCGATACGACCTATATGAGCATAGAAGAAGTCATTGAAAGAATATTGGAAGAGGTGAAATAAGTGGCAATCGTTAGACCGTTTCGGGCCATCAGGCCCAACAAAGAGTTTGCACACAAGGTAGTATCCCTGCCTTACGATGTAATGAACAGACAGGAAGCTGCAAAAATGGCAGAAGGAAATCCCTTTAGTTTTTTGCACATCTGCCGCAGTGAAATTGATCTTCCCAAGATGGAGGACCCCTACGATCCCTCCGTCTATGAAAAGGCAAGGGATAACATCGAGGACTTCCTGCAGAAGGGCATCTTCCTGGAAGAGGCCAAGCCCATGTTCTATATCTACAAACAGGTGATGAATGGCAATGAGCAAGTGGGCCTGGTTGGCTGTGTGGCAGTGGACGATTATCTGAACAACGTGATTAAGAAACATGAATTCACCAGGGTGGAAAAGGAGCAGGATCGCATTCGACACTTTGATGTCTGCAATGCCAATACGGAGCCTGTCTTCCTAACCTATAAGGACAACAAAAAGGTAAAGATGCTCATTGAGGGCTTTATTCACAACAACAGCCCCGAGTACGACTTCATGACCGATGACGGTGTGAGCCACACCCTTTGGGCAATTACCGATGATAACGTCATTACCGGGTTGTCGGGACTCTTTACGGAAATCCCTGCCCTGTATATTGCAGACGGTCATCACAGAAGTGCCTCCGCATGTAAAGTGGGACAAAAGAGAAGAGAAGAACATCCGGACTACACCGGCAAGGAAGAGTTTAACTATTTCATGGCGGTAATCTTCCCGGACAGCCACCTAAAGGTCTTTGACTACAACAGAGTTGTGAAGGATCTCAATGGGAATTCCGTGACAGGCTTCTTATCCAGGGTGAAGGAAGCCGGATTTACAGTGGAGGAAATGGGGACAGACGCCTATCGTCCTGAGAAGAAGCATGTTTTCGGCATGTTCCTGGACGGGAAGTGGTATAGGGTGACGGCAAGAGATGAAATCATATCGGAGGATATCGTTGATTCCTTGGATGTTGCCATCTTGCAAGATCATCTTCTCGACCCAATATTGGGGATTGAAGATCCCAGAACCGATAAGAGAATCGACTTTATCGGCGGTATTCGTGGGTTGGAAGAACTGGAGAGAAGGGTTTCCTTGGATATGCAGGTTGCCTTCGCTGTGCATCCGGTGGAAATCGGGGACCTTATGGCGGTTTCCGATGAAGGAAGGGTCATGCCTCCCAAGTCCACCTGGTTCGAACCTAAATTAGGGAGCGGTCTGTTTTTACACAGACTCTAACAGGGGAAATCGTTGTATACACGAGAAATAAGTGTTACAATATAATGCGGCTTTGTGTGCGGCATAGAGTCTTTGGAGCAAGAGTTGTCCTCCTATAGGAGAGACAATATGAAAATCAGAGAACTTCCGGTCTATGAACGACCGAGAGAAAAAATGGTCCGGTTTGGGAGGTCATCCCTGTCCAACGGCGAGCTGTTGGCAATTCTCCTTCGGACCGGAACAAAGGAGAAGACCGCCCTGCGACTGGCGGATGATATTCTGTCATTGGATCCCAACGGCCTCCTGTACCTACAGGAATGTTCCCTTGAGGAACTTGCCGGGGTGAAGGGGATCGGCCTTGCAAAGGCGTGTCAAATCGGTGCGGCGGTGGAGCTGGGAAAAAGAATAGCCACCATGCCCCGAGAAGAAAGAAACATCATTAAGAGCACACAGGATGTAGCGGATGTTTTTATGGAGAAGATGCGCTACTACAAAAAAGAGCACTTTGATGTTCTGCTACTGGACGCGAAGGGAAATCTCATTGCGGTGGAAAACGTTGCCATTGGCGATATTGCATCCAGCATCGTCCACCCCAGGGAGACCTTTCAGAGCGCCATCAAACGAGGTGCCTTTGCAGTCATCCTAATCCACAATCACCCCAGCGGAGATCCGACTCCCAGCAAGGAGGATATCCATGTGACGGAGCGGCTTTCACAGGCAGGGGAAATACTGGGAATCAATGTCTTGGATCATATTATCATCGGAGACGGAACGTACATCAGCCTGAAAGGGGCTGGATTCATTTAAAAATACGGAGGAAAAAATAGTGTTAGGTTTTTCAACAAAAGATATGGGAATCGATTTGGGAACGGCGAACACGTTGATCTATGTCAAGGATAAAGGCGTAGTTCTCAACGAAGCATCGGTCATTGCCTACGACAAGAGAAATGCGGCAATCATTGCTACAGGCACAAAGGCAAAGGCCATGTTTGGAAAAGCACCCAAGAACATCGTTGTGGTAAAGCCACTTCATGACGGGGTTATTTCCGACTTTGATATGGCGGCTGAAATGCTGCAGAGATTTATCAAACAAGTCTTAGGGGACAGGCGTCCCTCAGGCATGAAAGTAGTGGTGGGTGTTCCCAGTGGCGTAACGGAAGTTGAAAAACGTGCAGTAGACGAAGTAATTCGGCAGATGGGTGCCAAGGAAGTGTTCATATTGGATGAACCCACGGCAGCCGCCATCGGTGCCGGCTTAGACGTGGAGTCTTCCGATGCCTGTATGGTCACAGATGTAGGAGGGGGAACTTCTGATATTGCCATACTCTCCTTAGGTGGCATTGTGGTAAGCACATCCATGCGATATGCAGGAGATAAGTTTAACGAGGCAATCGTGGCATATATCCGGAAGAAGAAGGGTGTCCTCATCGGCGAGAAGACAGCCGAGGAACTGAAGATTCAGGTTGGCTCCGCCCTAGTTGAATTGGATAACAACGGCAGAGAAATCATCAGAAGCATGAATGCCAGAGGAAGAGACTTGATTTCCGGATTACCCAAGACCTTCCCTGTGACCAACAAGGACATAGAAGCAGCCCTCCATGAATCCATGGACATGATTATAGATGCCATTAAGAGTACCGTGGAGAAGGCACCACCTGAAATCGCAGCGGATATTGCTGAAAGAGGAATGGTTCTCACCGGCGGCGGTGCTATGATTGAAAACCTGGATAAACTGATTCAGCAGAGGACGGGTATGATTGTAGCGCTTGCGGAGCAACCCTATGAAGCTGTTGCCATTGGTGCCGGAGAAAGCTTGAACAACATCGAAAAACTAAGAATATACGCAAACGATAAAAAGAGATAGGATATTCCCCAATGAAATGGCTCAAGGAACATAAACTGTTTTCAATTGTGGCAGGCATAGTGATTGCACTATGCCTGGTCATAGTTATTTCCTTTGCCACCGCCGGAGGATCCACATTTCTGGGAAGAGCAATTCAGAGCGTCATTGTAACCATCGAAAAACCTATTTCCGCCGTCACCGGTGGAATTGACAATACCCTTTCGGGCATTTTTTCCTTCCGAACCACCCAGAAAGAAAATGAAAAACTGAAGGAAGAAAACGAAAAACTGAAAAAAGAAAACATGGAGCTGAAACTGACCCAACAGGAACTGGAAGATCTCCAATCCCTGTCCGCCGTCTTTCAATATGAGGCATATCAGGGAGGGCAGCAGGCGGTCGCCGGAAGGGTGATTGAAATAGATCTGTCCAACCCTTATGTGGTCTTCACCATTGACGCCGGAGAAAGCAAGGGCGTGAAAAAAGATGATGTGGTTGTAGACGGATCGGGAATCGTAGGGAAGGTCTCCGAAACCGGGGAGGACTGGTCCAAGGTGGTTTCCGTACTGAGCGATGGCAACAGTATTAGTTTTCGCGTGTTGCGAGATCCTAAAATAACGGGAATATTGCAAGGTGACGGAAAAAATAAGCTGGAAGGTTATCTCATGAGTGAAAACTCCAGAATCACCAAGGGGGATACCTTGGTGACTTCGGGAATCGGCATTTACCCCATGGGCATCCGAATTGGGAAGGTGACGGAGGTTGACTATGACGATAACAGACAGCTGAAAACCGTTGTGGTGGAACCGACAGTGAAGTTTGATAATATGCAAAAGGTGGCGGTTTTCATATGACCTTAAAGAAACTGATTATCCTGTATCTTCTCGCCTTTTTGTTTCAGCTGACCTTGGTCAACTTGTTTGTTTTTGGGGGTATTGCGCCAAATCTGGTGCTTTGTCTTACGGTTGCAATTACCTTTGCGTATGAAGAGGGATACCGATGCATCCCCTTTGGAATTGTAGCCATGCTACTCATTGATATCAGCAGTGCATACTACATCGGTGTGGGTGCTCTGGTCCTTTTTATAACGGCAATCTTTGTTATTATCTTTCGGAGACAGCTAAACGTGGAGCAGTGGGCTCCCTTAGTGGTCACCAGCATATTTACAACCATCGTATATAACATCCTGTATTGGGTGGTTTTGAAGCTTTTGGGAGATCCCATGAGCATTCTACATATATTGAAAACAATGGGATTTTATGCCTTTTACAATGTAATCATCACAGGGATACTGTTTTGGTTTATGTCAAAGAACATTAAGAAAAGAGAAGTTCGCAGGTACGATACATGAGAACCAGACTATTACAATCCAGATATTTACAGCTATTAGCCGTACTTGCCGTGTTGGCAATCGTTTTGGTGGTGCGTCTGTTTATCCTTACTGTATTAGAGCATGGAACCTGGGCAGACACTTCAGAAAACATGTCCACTAGGAGCATATATACTACGGCCCCCAGAGGGGAAATCTACGATAGATATGGCAGATTGTTGGCTGGAAATCAGCAGTCCTTTACCGTGAGAATGAGCGGTGCCAAACAGGATGACGAAGAACTGAACAACAACATTGTCAATTTGTTACAGGTATTGGAGAAGAACGGGGACACGTTTCAAGATGACTTCCCCATTGTCATAGATGGAAACAATTACTCTTTTATTTATGAACAGGACATTGCAAATTGGTTGAACTCCAGTGGATTGGAGACGGACCTTACTGCGGAAGAAGCCTTTAATGCACTCCGGTCCAAGATGGGAATCGATCCTTCTCTGGACAGATACGATGCACAGTTGGTCATGCAGAATTCCTACAATATGTTTCCCCCCATATCCATTGTTGAAATGGAGTACACCGGGGAGATGGAAAAGGAACAGTTCTTGGAGCTATATTTCGGAGAAGATAAAAAGAACTCTCAAATGTCCGCAAAGGACGCTTTTCTGGGCATTCGGAAAGAACTGAAGATAGACGAAAGCCTGAGTGACGTAGAAGCGCGGAAGATTATGGTTGTGAGAAATGCCATTAAGTCTCAGGGTTATCAACAGTACATGCCTGCGGTTGTTGCCAAAGGGGTCTCCAATGAAACCGTCATGCTCATTGAAGAAGAAGGCACAAACTTGAAAGGTGTGGAGGTGGTTCCCGAGACCACCAGATACTATCCGGAAAAAAACACGGCCGCCCATATTTTGGGATATATTGGGAAGATTACCGATGAAGAATTGAAGGAATTTGGTGAAAGAGGATATGAATCCAACGCCCTCATCGGGAAAGAGGGTGTGGAAGGAAAATATGAAAGTGTGCTAAAGGGGACCAACGGAGAGCAAAAGGTACAGGTAAATGCCAGAGGAGAGCTCCAAAAGGTCATCAGTGAAACCGGTGCGGTAAAGGGGAAAGACCTCTATCTCACCATAGATTTAGAACTGCAGAAAACGGCAGAAGATGCTCTTGCGAAGACTATAAAGGCAATGCAAACGGGTGGAAGCATCACGACGGAATACGGGACAACCGGTACGGCGGAAGCCGCCCCCAAGGCGAAGACGGGAGCCGTTGTGGCCATCGACGTAGAGACGGGAGATGTACTGGCTATGGCCAGTTATCCCGACTACGATCCCAATCTCTTCTCGGAAGGAATCAGCGAAGAGAATTGGAGCAAGCTGCAGAGTGCCAACCTAAGGGACTCCCTGTCTCCCGCACCTTTGTATAATTTGGCAACTATGAGTACGGTACAACCAGGATCCATATTTAAGCCGGTGACAGCAACCGCTGCACTTGAATGCGGCTTGGACCCGGATGCCAAATATATGGATGGAGGATATATCAACCTAGGTGGCAGGACCTTCGGTTGTGTTGTTTGGAACCTGTTTAAACACAATCACGGATACATCGACTTGCGTAGGGCCATTGAGGTATCCTGCAACTACTACTTCTACGATATTGCCACAGGGAAAGACTGGCATACGGGAAAATCCTTGGGATATGATAAGGAAATCACCGTAGATACCATCACCGACTATGCGGAACAATACGGCTTAGGTGTTCCCACCGGAATCGAGATCAACGAAGCGGTGGTTCCTGTTCCCTCTGAGAAGAGAAAGATGGAAGGTTTACAGGCGAACTTTGGTTACTGGTTGTATGCCGGAGCGGAAGACTACTTTACAGACAAAGCCTTGAAAAATCCGGAGCAGTTGGAAAAAAACATCGACACCATGAAGGGTTGGATGTCACAGGATGAAGTTTCTTGGGAAACCCTGTATAATGATATGTTACCATCGGTAAATATTAAGGATAGCGCCAGACAGGAAGTGGGGGAAAAGTTCCTGTACGACCTGTACCCACAAGCAAAGTGGACCGTTGGAGACTCCTTCAACATTTCCATCGGACAGGGTGAAAACGCATACACACCGGTTCAGATGGCCAATTATGTGGCAACTTTGGGGAACAGCGGAGAGCGCAATCAAGTGAGCCTCATTAAGGCAGTGGAAGATCAGGGCAATACCGAGAAAAAAGCGCCCCAAAAAGTAAAGGTTAAGGATGATAAGTTCTTCAAGATAATCATAGAAGGGATGGAAGGGGTAGCCTCCGGTTCAGAGAGTACCGTTTCCGGGGTTTTAGGTAACTTGGACTTCGATGTGGCGGCAAAGACAGGTACAGCGGAACGAGCGGGAAAGGTAAACCCCCCATCGGAAGTGGATTACATGAAAGAACATCTGGGGACCATTGCACCGAAACTTTCTTGGGATGCGGTAGAAAAGGAAATGAACCGTCTCATGAAGGAGTATCCGGATACCTATACAAATACGGATACGGCAGTGCGAAGGGCTGTCATCAACTTGTCGGGAGTATCTACAGCAAAGATAGATTCCTATAAAGATGATTATGACAACTTCGCCTGGGTAGTGGCTATGGCACCTGCCGACGATCCAAAGATCGCAGTTTGTGTCATGATTCCCCAAGGCTCTACCTCGGCCAATGCCGCACCGGTGGTAAGAGAGGTTTTGTTAAAGTACTTTGACTTGGAAAAAGAGTATACGAATTTTAAGATTACAAATGTTGTGCAATAGGAAGGTGTGTTATGGGTAAGGTAATCGTAGTAACGTCGGGAAAGGGCGGAACGGGGAAGACTCTCTTCACTGCTAATATTGGCGCGCTTCTCGCCGTTGACGGTAAAAAGGTCGTCCTCATCGATATGGACATGGGTCTGCGAAACTTAGATCTCTACCTGGGACTGGAAAGCAGAGTGGTCTACAATGTGATGGATGTGCTGTCGGGAATGTGTCGCATAAGGCAGGCATTGATTAAGGACAAGCGATTTGACCACCTGTACCTCATGGCGGCATCTCCCGTAAAGGATGATAGAGATATTACACCTCTCCACATGGAAATCCTCTGCGACAAGCTAAGAGAGGACTTTGATTACATCATCATAGATTCTCCGGCGGGAATCGGTGACGGATTGACCCTTGCAGCAGCCGGTGCCGACGAAGCGGTAATCATTACGGAGGCTGAACTGGCATCCATTAGAGATGCGGATACGGTGGATCGAGAACTGGCCAACATGGGCATAGAGGAGCGATACGCCATCATTAACAAGGTCAACGGACAGCTGATGGCACTGGGTGCCGTTCCCAGCATTTCCAGCGTGACTAGAGGACTTCGAGTGGAAGTTGCCGGCATCATCCAGTACGATGACAACGTGTTCATCGCAACCAACAGAGGGGTACCCATCGTATTAAAACCGGGGACTTACATTGAAAAGAACTTTAGAAAGATCCTGAATCGGATTATCAAAGAATAAAGATTTCGCGGTGTTAGAACTGAACGCCGCGATTTTTTATGGCAACATTGATGACCAAGCCAAGTGCAGTCATGTTGGACAGAATGGAGGTTCCCCCATAGCTGAGGAAGGGGAGGGTGATGCCTGTGACGGGCATGATGCCCATGGTCATTGCAATATTTTCAAAGATTTGAAAGGTGAACATGCCGATGATTCCCATGACTACAAGAGCGCCAAACAAGTCCTTACAGGCAGCGGCCACCTTTGCCATGGTGTAGATGAGCCAGGAATAGATGGCAATGACGGCAGCCCCGCCCAAAAATCCCAGTTCTTCTACAATAACGGAATAGATAAAGTCGGAATTACGAACGGGAAGGAATTCCAATTCCTTCTGGGTTCCCTGAAACAACCCTTTTCCAAAAAATCCCCCAGAGCCGATGGCAATCTTGGATTGATAAACTTGATAATTTCCGGCCAAGGACAGGTTATCCGGGTGGAGAAAGGCATCGATTCGCACCTTCTGATGGGCGGACATGAACCGATAAATGATGGGAATGGACAAGACGGAAACCGCAGCACACTGTGCAAACAACTTGCCGCTGATTCCGGCATAGAAGATCATTACGACCCAGATGGAAAGAAACACCAAAGCACTTCCCAAGTCTTCCTTAACCACAATGATGATGAAGGGTGCGGCGTAAACAGCAGCCTTCATGACTCCGAGAAAACTGAATAAATCGGTCTTATTCCTTTGCAAATAGTTGGCAAAGAGCAGGATGAAACTAATCTTCACAAATTCGGAAGGCTGCAGTGTAGTAACCCTGAGATTGATCCACGACCTTGCGCCGAACTGCTCTAATCCCAATCCCGGTATGTATACCAAGAGGAGAAAAACAATGGATCCGATATACAACCATTTTTCTATTTCCTGAAAGACCGTATAGTCAATATTCGCCAGAATTACAATGACGATAGCCCCCAAAATGTAGGCTACCGTTTGAATGATTACAGTTCTGTCGGTGAGATTGATGCCGCTTCGGTAAGAAGTAGAAATCATCATTGTGATGCTGATTATCGCAAGGGCCAGAGGCAAAAGCAGCAGTGGCTTGCTGATGCCCTTAAAAAGATCCCTAAAATAGTTCATTGTCTTCCTTTCATCTTGACATGATGTCAACAAAACCATTATAATGTTATAGTGCGGTTTTATCAATATTTAATTGTACGTAATGCATTTTATCTTTTCTTTCAGGTTCGATGAGAAGTATAAATAAATACGAGCGAATTTGAAAGGAGGTGTTATTTATATGACAGACATAGTATTGGCTATCATTGTTGGGATCATTGCATTGGCGATCGGCATATTGGCAGGATATCTACTGCGGAAAGGCCTAGGCGAGCAAGCTATCGGAAGTGCTGAAACAAAGGCCAAGAATATCATTCTTGACGCAGAGAACAGATCCGAAACAATCAAGAAAGAAATCGCTCTTGAAGCTAAAGAAGAAGCTCTTCAGTACAAAAATGAAGCAGAGAGAGAGATCAAAGAGAGAAGAAACGAGTTATCTAAATCAGAAAACAGACTCTTACAAAAGGAAGAGTCCATTGACAAAAAACTTGAAAATATAGAAAGAAAAGAACAAAGCATTACATCAAAAGAACAAAATATCGCAAAGAAGCAAGCGGACTTGGATATACTACACCAAAAACAGGTGGAGGAACTGGAGAAGATATCCGGTTACACCAGGGATGAAGCAAAGGAAATATTGCTTCGACAGATTGAAAGCGAAATTAGAGCGGAGGCTTCACAGATCATCAGAGATGTGGAGACCAAGGCTAAGGACGAAGCGGACAAGAAAGCAAAGGACATCATCGTCAACGCCATTCAGCGTTGTGCGGCGGATCACGTAGCAGAGAGCACCGTTTCCGTAGTGAACCTTCCCAACGACGAGATGAAGGGAAGAATCATCGGAAGAGAGGGAAGAAATATCAGAGCCATCGAGACCCGTACGGGTATCGAGCTGATTATCGATGATACACCGGAAGCCGTTATTCTTTCCGGATTTGACCCGGTGAGAAGAGAAGTGGCGAGATTGGCTTTAGAGAAGCTCATCGTAGACGGGAGAATCCATCCGGCAAGAATCGAAGAAACCATCAACAAGGCGGAGAAGGAAGTCAATGCCACCATCAAGGAAGCGGGCGAGCAGTCCACCTTCGATGTGGGTGTTCACAATCTCCATCCCGAGTTGATTAAATTGCTGGGAAGATTGAAGTACAGAACGTCCTACGGACAGAATGTGCTGAAGCATTCCGAGGAAGTAGCCCATCTGGCCGGCCTCATGGCAGGTGAGTTGGGAATGGACGTAAAGCTTGCTAAACGTGCGGGACTTCTCCACGACATCGGCAAGGCAATCGACCATGACAAGGAAGGCACCCACGTGGATTTGGGTATGGAGGTCCTGAAGAAATACAAGGAATCCCAGGCTGTCATCGACGCCATGGCTGCCCACCACGGAGATTACGAACCCAAGACCCCCGAGGCTGTCCTCATCGCAGCGGCGGACGCATTATCTGCTGCCCGACCGGGAGCGAGAAGAGAGACCTTGGAGACCTACATCAAGAGACTGCAGGCACTGGAGGAAATTGCCAACACCACTACCGGTGTAGACAAATCCTTTGCTATACAGGCGGGTCGAGAGATTCGAATCATCGCCCAGCCGGATAAGGTTTCCGATGCGGAAATGCCCATGTTGGCAAGAGAGATTGCCAAGAAGGTAGAAAACGAGCTGGATTATCCCGGACAGATTAAAGTAAACATCGTCAGGGAGACGCGAGCCATAGACTACGCGAAGTAAATAAACAGAAACGGAAAGGGGCGGTAACACTGCCCCTTTTACCAGCAGTGAAGGAGGACACGTGCAGGCATATTTGGACAACAGCGCAACAACGAGACCCCATGACAGGGTGATTGAAATCATGGTTGCATCCATGGAAACGGGATATGGAAACCCGTCCTCCCTTCACCGTATGGGCATGGAAGCGGAACAAGCGGTAAGCAGTGCCAGGAAACAGGTTGCAGGGGTTTTTGGCTGTCGGGAAGATGAGGTATTCTTCACCGGAAGCGGGACGGAGGCCAACAATATGGCTCTTATGAGCGGTGCCATGGCGGGAAGCCGAAGAGGGAAGAAGATTATTACATCCAAAGGGGAACACCCGTCGGTACTGGAAACCTTTCGTTATTTAGAAGGAAAGGGTTTTCGTGCCGTGTACATAGACATTGATAAAAACGGCCTCATAGATTTGGAACAACTGGAGAAAGAGGTGGATGATGACACCATCCTAATCTCCGTCATGCATGTAAACAACGAGGTTGGAACCCTGCAGCCTATTGAAGCCATCGCCCAAAGAAAGGGAAAAGCCCTCTTTCACACGGACTGTGTGCAAAGCTTCGGTAAATTGACCATACCCATGAAGGGTGTGGACTTAATCAGTCTCTCCGGTCATAAGATACACGGGCCTAAGGGGATTGGAGCCCTGTACGTAAGGAAGGGACTTCACCTGCCCCCCTTCATCCACGGGGGTGGACAGGAAAGGGGCCTTCGCTCGGGAACGGAAAACGTACCGGCCATTGTCGGCTTGGGACTTGCCGGGGAAATTGCCGCGAAGCATATGGAACGCTCTCGCAAGCATGTGGAGAAGCTTAACCATATCCTTCGGTCGATTCTTTTGGAAAGCGGAATACCTGTGAAAATCAATTCTCCCCGGGATGGAATCCCTCACATACTGAACGTTTCCTTTGAGAAGACAAGAGGGGAAGTGCTTCTCCACAAACTGGAACAACATGGGGTATATGTCTCCACAGGATCCGCATGTTCTTCTAACAAAAAGGGAAAGAGTCATGTCCTTCAGGCAATGGGCCTATCCGCAGGGGACTTGGAAGGCGCCCTGCGCATCAGCATGAGTCCCCAAAACACGGAAGAGGAAATCCGCTACGCAGGGGAGAAGATGATAGAGGCAGTGAGCCAATTTAGAAAACTAGGTAGCTACCGATAGGAGGAATCGTGAACGAAAGACATATTTTCATCGTCCGATGTGGGGAAGTTGCTCTCAAAGGACAGAACAAACCATACTTTGAGAAGATGCTTGTGGAGCGCATCAAAAGGTTGCTGCGAAAGTTTGGCGGAACTCAAGTAAAGCGAAACGGCGGCCTTATCTTTGTGTATGCGGATAAGTCATTGGATCCGGATGCTATTATCAAGGAAATCGGAAAGGTCTTCGGTATTGCCTCCATCAGCCCGGCTGTGGAAGTGGAATCCAATATGGATGCCATTGGAGAGGCTGCCGGGATCTACATGGACCGTCTCATAGAAGAAAAGGGAATTAAGACATTCAAGGTGGATGCTAAGCGGGCGGATAAGAGTTTTCCCGTAAAGTCTCCCGATATTGCCAAGCAGGTGGGCGGTGCGGTCTTGAAGTACTGTAAGGTGTTAAAGGTGGATGTACACGAACCGGATGCTTATCTCTTTGTGGATGTTCGGGAAGGTGTCACCTATTTGTATCAGCAGAAGATTCCGGGCTTTGGCGGCTTACCTTTGGGAAGCAACGGAAAGGGACTTGTTCTTCTCTCTGGTGGCATTGACAGCCCGGTAGCGGCATGGATGATGGCCAAGAGGGGCATGAGCATAGAAGCCCTGCATTTTCATTCCTATCCCTACACCAGCGAGCGCGCCCAAGCCAAGGTAGAAGATTTGGCATCCCAGTTGGCCGTATACTGCAGTCGCTTTGTCATGCATACCATTAATCTTCTTCCCATACAGGAAGAAATCGTCAAACATTGCCCCGAAGAAGAGATGACCATCTTGGTACGCCGATTTATGATGAAGATAGCCGAGAAGGTGGCACAGGAAAAGGGATGTCAAATGCTTATCACCGGGGAAAGCTTGGGTCAGGTGGCAAGCCAAACTTCCGATGCATTGGTGGTGACGGACGCAGCTGTGTCCATGCCCGTCATGCGACCGCTGATTGCATTGGACAAGGTGGATATCATGGAGATTGCCAAGGATATCGATACCTTTGAAACTTCCATACAGCCCTATGAAGACTGTTGCACCGTGTTTCTTCCCAAGCATCCGGTTACACGACCTAAGCTGGAACACATCCTAAAATCGGAGAGCAGACTGGACGGAGAAGCCCTCATAGAGGCTGCCGTTGCATCTATGGAAAGCATGGATATTTTCCCGAAATAATACACCGTGATAAAGGGCTGAAATGTCTGAAATTTCAGTGAAAGAAGGGGAAATTTATTTACATAAAAAACACAAAATAGCCTTGCAAAATAGGCCAATAAATGGTTTACTAATATTGTATGTTGTTATTAAAATAACAACAATCTTTTATACACCAGTCAATTTCTAATATGAAATAGAAAACCGTTATTAATTTATTTAAGGAGGCATTTACATGAACTTTCAACTGACAAAGGAACAAGAGTTTGTAAGGAAGATGGTGAGAGAGTTTGCGACCAATGAGGTAGAACCCATTGCAGCCGACATCGACGCCGAGCACCGATTCCCTGTTGAGAATGTAGAATTGATGGGAAAATACGGAATGCTTGGAGTACCCTTCCCTACAGAGTATGGCGGAATGGGCGGAGATCACATCTCTTACGCCATCACTGTAGAAGAACTCTCCAGAGTATGTGCATCTACGGGCGTTATCTGCTCAGCTCATACCTCTCTGTGCATCTGGCCAATTTTCTACTGGGGAAATGAAGAACAAAAGCAAAAGTATATACCCGATCTTTGCCAGGGCAAGAAGTTGGGCGCTTTTGGTCTGACAGAACCTAACGCAGGTACAGACGCTGCAGGACAGCAGACAAGAGCGGAAGACAAGGGTGACCACTGGCTGATCAACGGCGCAAAGGTGTTCATCACCAACGGTGGCTACGCTGACGTATTTGTTGTAATGGCAATGACCGATAAGTCAAAGGGAACCAGAGGCGGCATCAGTGCTTTCATCATGGAAAAGGGCGATGAAGGATTCACCATCGGTAAGACCGAGGACAAGATGGGTATCTGCGGATCCTCAACAACAGAGCTGGTTTTCCAGAACGTAAAGATTCCTAAGGACAGACTCCTTGGAAACATTGGAGATGGCTTCAAGGTGGCCATGTCCACATTGGACGGCGGCCGTATCGGAATCGCTTCCCAGGCACTGGGTATTGCACAGGGTGCATTTGACGTGACAAAGGACTACATGCAGGCAAGAAAGCAGTTCGGTATGTCTCTTTCCAAGATGCAGGCACTACAGTTTGAGATGGCTGACATGGCAACAAGAATCGAAGCTTCCAGACTTCTGATCTACAAGGCTGCATACTACAAGGATAAGGGAATGGCTTACGGCCCCATGGCTGCTATGGCTAAGTTGTATGCTGCAGAGACCGCAATGTATGTAACCACAAAGGCAGTTCAGCTTCACGGCGGATATGGATACACCAAGGATTATCCGGTTGAAAGAATGATGAGAGACGCGAAGATCACAGAGATCTACGAAGGTACCTCTGAAGTTCAAAAGATGGTTATTGCAGCTGACATATTCAAGAAATAAGGAGGAGGAAACGAAAATGGCATTTAAGATTATCGTTTGCGCAAAGCAAGTTCCTGACACTAACGTCATTAAAATAAATCCGAAAACCGGAACCCTGATCAGAGAAGGCGTTCCCAGCATCCTCAACAACGACGATGCCAACGCTTTGGAAGAAGCTCTGAAAATCAAGGACGAGTTTGACGATGTTCACGTAACCGTCGTTTCCATGGGACCTCCACAGGCACAGGATATGCTTCTGGAATGTCTGGCAATGGGAGCAGATGAAGCTGTACTGATCTCCGACAGAGCTGTTGGCGGATCCGACACATGGGCAACATCCAACGCACTTTCCGCAGGCATCCATAAGATTGGCGATTTCGACTTGATCTTTGCCGGCAGACAGGCCATCGACGGAGATACCGCTCAGGTAGGACCTCAGATTGCCGAGAAGATGAATCTTCCCCAGGTAACCTACGTTCGTGACTTCAAAATTGCTGACGACATGAAGACCATCACTGTTGAAAGAGCAATGGAAGACGGACACGAAGTAATTGAAATCAAGACACCCTGCATGCTGACCGCGATTAAGGAGTTGAACACTCCCAGATACATGAGCATCAAGGGGATTTTCAGTGCAAAAGAAAAACCAATCCACGTTTGGAGCGCAGCTGACATTGCTGTAGACTTGGAAACCGTAGGATTGGATGCATCTCCCACAAACGTATTCCGTTCATTCACTCCTGTTCCAAAGGGCAAGGGCGTTATATTGGAAGGCGACACCGCTAAGGAAGTTGCAGATAAGCTGTTGATCAACCTTAAAGGAAAGCACGTAATCTAAAGGAGGAGGAGTACAAAATGGCTATAGTAGTAATAAAAGATAAATGTAAAGGTTGTAAGCTTTGTATCAAGGCTTGCCCCTTCGAAGCAATTGACATGAATGGGAAACTTGCCGAAATCAACGACAAGTGTACCGCATGTAACCAGTGTATTCCTGCGTGCCCCTTCGATGCAATCGAGAGCACCGGCGATGAAGAAGCAGTGGATCTTTCCGCATACAAGGACGTTTGGGTATTTGCTGAGCAGAGAAACGGCAAATTGATGAACGTTGCTTTGGAACTCATCGGCGAAGGTTACAGACTGGCTAAGGAAATCAGCGATGAAACTAAGGTTTGCGCAGTTATTATCGGAGATGGTATTGATCATCTTGCAGAAGAATGCTACGCATACGGCGCAGAGAAGGTTATCCTCATCCAGGATCCTCTTCTCAAGCAGTACACCACAGACGGATACACCAAGGTTCTCACAGACGCTCTGAGAGAAATGAAGCCTGAAATCGTTCTCTACGGTGCTACACACATCGGAAGAGACTTGGCTCCCAGAGTTGCTGCCAGAATGAACACCGGCCTGACAGCTGACTGTACAAGACTGGACGTAAGAGTATCCAGCTACATCGACTATGCAAATAAGAATACCACATTGGATACATCTACCTTGGATCCCAATGATACCAGCACAGGAATCAAGCAGACTCGACCTGCCTTCGGCGGTAACCTGATGGCTACCATCGTATGCCCCCGTACCAGACCCCAGATGTCTACCGTACGACCCGGCGTAATGCAGAAGAGAGAAAAGGTAGAGGGCGCAAAGGGCGAATTGGTAGAATACAAGCCTACAATCGCTGAGTCCGATATCCACATTAAGGTTTTGGATGTTGTGAAGTCCGCGAAGGAATTGGTTTCCTTGACAGATGCGGAAATCATCTGCTCCGGCGGAAGAGGCCTAGGCGATGCTTCCGGCTTCGAACTGATCAAGAAGTTTGCCGACAAGGTTGGCGGCGTTGTGGGATCTTCCCGTGCAGCCGTTGACGCTGGTTGGATCGATCACTCCCACCAGGTTGGACAGACCGGTACCACCGTTAAGCCCACCATTTACTTCGCTTGCGGAATCTCCGGCGCAATCCAGCACTTGGCAGGAATGCAGACATCGGACATCATCGTTGCGATCAACAAGGATCCCGATGCACCCATCTTCGAAGTTGCCGACTACGGTATCGTAGGCGATCTGTACAAGATCATCCCCGAAATCATCGAGGACTGGGACAAGGCAGAAGAGATGTACGACGCTTCCACAAAATAAAACATCTATATGATAATTGGGAAGACGCCACAGCCGTGGCGTCTTTTACATCTGTGGGATTTAGGTAAGAGCACTGAATTACGCACCATTAGCTAAAAAATCGGCAAAAAAACATCGATTTCTTCATTTATCACAAAAAATATTTAGTCAAATATCGGCAGGCCAGTTTTATGACTAAAAAAGGATGTTTTCATTTAGTCATCGGCCATGTATTATCTTCCCGTGACTCAATTCCCTTATTTTTATGGTATAATAGCCTTGGAGGAAAACCATGAAGTACATCGAAATCAAGATTGAAGCAGATGCGGAAGAACTGGAAGCTGTGGGAACATATCTGACGGGCAAGGGAATTTCCTCTTTTTCTGTGGAAGACCCCGCCGTCATAGATGAAATCTTGGACAAGCAGCACCCCTACGATTGGGACTATGTGGACGAAGATTTGTTAAAGGGGAAAACACATTCTTCCGCCATCACCGTTTATTTAGAGGAAGATCAAGAAGCTTTGGCAGGAGATATCCTTCTTGACGGAGATGAATTGGGCTGGAAACTATCTCGTCGCATCGCCGACGATGAAGAATGGAAGAACTCCTACAAGGAGCACTTCCAATCTTTGCATTTGACGGAACGACTCTTGGTGGTACCTTCTTGGGAAGAACACGATGGCATCCCGGGGGTGGACTACATGGAACTGGATCCGGGAATGGCATTTGGAACGGGAGACCATGCCACCACATCCATGTGCGCACAACTGATGGAAAATGCGGATTGTTACGGAAAGAATATTTTGGACGTGGGAACGGGATCGGGAATCCTCGCCATTGGAGCCGCCATGCTTGGTAGCAGAGAGGTGTTGGGCATCGACATTGACCCTACCGCCGTAGAAATCGCATCAGAAAATGTGAAGAAAAACGGCAGGGAAGGGGAAATCAAAATCATCTTGGGAGATCTGACCAAGGACATCGACTATGTGGCGGACATGGTGGTTGCCAACCTGATGGCAGAAATCGTCATGACCCTGACAGAGTATATCAAGGACCATCTCAACAAGGGCGGTATCTTCATCTCTTCCGGGATACTGACGGAAAAATGTGATATGGTCATGGAGAAGATCCGCGCGGAAGGGCTACGGGTCGTTGAAGTGATGAATCAAGGCGAATGGAGCGCCATAGCAGCGAGATATGAGTAGATTTTTTGTAGAGCCGGAAAACATCGGCGACAGGAATATTAGAATAGAGAACCCGGACGATGTACATCACATCAGCAATGTACTTCGGTTGGGTAAGGGGGATATTATCGATATCTCCGACTCCCATGAGTGGGAATACAGGGGTGAAATTGCAGGCATCTATGATGATGCCGTGGAAGCACTGATCCTGGATAAGCAGAAGTTTGCAAGGGAGCCGAGAACCAAGGTGACCCTCTTTCAAGGTGTGCCCAAACAGGGAAAGATGGATTTAACCGTACAGAAGACCACGGAACTGGGGGTATCCACCATCGTTCCCGTCTTCATGGATCGGACCATCGTCAACGATAAGGGGAACTTTTGGAAGCGGTTGGTGAGACTACGTGCCATCGCAGAGGAAGCGGCAAAGCAATGTGGCAGGGGCATCATCCCGGAAATCAGAAAAGAGACTGACTTTGAAGACATGGTCAGCAGGTTGGACAAATTCCAGTTGGTCATCTTCCCATATGAAAACGAAGAGCAGAAGACCATCAAGTACGCCCTGCGAAATCAGGACGGAACCCCGGAGCATGTGGCAATTATCATCGGTCCGGAAGGCGGATTCAGCCAAAGAGAAACTGAGATTTTGAAGAATGCCCAGACAGAATGCGTGTCACTGGGGAAGACAATTCTTCGCACGGAAACGGCGGGAATCGCAGCCTTAGCAATGTGTATGTATGAATTGGAGTTGTAAATGGTAGTAAATGAAACGGAAATAAGAGTCATCTATGGGGATACGGACGCCATGGGAGTGGTGTACTATGCCAACTATATTCGCTGGTTCGAGATTGGCAGGACGGAGTTTCTTCGCCAGCTGGAATATCCATATAAACGAATGGAAGAAGAAAACACTTGGCTACCTGTTGCGGAATCCAACTGTAAATACAAGATTTCTGCAAGATATGATGATCTTCTCGTCATTCGAACATGGTGTAGCTTGCTGAAGGCATCCACCGTGGTTATGTCCTACGAGATTGTAAAGAAGGAAACGGGAGAAGTGTGTGCAACGGGGAGCACCAAGCATGCGGTGACTTCGCCTGAAATGAAGCCCATTAACTTTAAGAAGTTGAACCCCGGACTTCACGCCATGGTGGCGGCATCCATGGAAGCGTAAGGGAGAACAATATGTTTGAAAAAGGCCAGTTGGTGCAGTTGGACATCATGGATATGAGCGATCAAGGTTTGGCCATCGGGAAGACCAACGGAATGGCGGTATTTGTTTCCGGACCCATACCCGGAGACAAGGTTACGGCCAGACTTACCAAGTTGAAGAGAAACTATGCCTTTGGTGAACTAATATCTGTGGACGAGGAATCCCCCTGGAGGCAGGAGTGTTTTTGCGTACATGGAGAAGATTGCGGCGGTTGTCCCTATGGGGAAATCCAGTACGAGAAGCAACTGAAAATTAAAGAAAAGCAGGTAAAGGACAAACTAGTTCGCTTAGGCGGACTGAATAATCCCAAGGTGAATCCAATCATTCCCATGGAGGAACCCCTGTACTATAGAAACAAGGCGGCTCTTTCCGTCAGCACCGGTGGAAACATCATGCGAAAGGGTGGCATTATTGAAAACTTGGGCCCTGTGGAAGTGGGATTTTATGATTCCGCCAGCCACAAGGTCTTTCATTGCGTGGACTGTAGAATTCAAAGCCCCGCTGCCATGGCGGCCGGGGAGGCTTTGCGTCAGTTTATGGAGGAAGACAATATCACCGCCTGGGACGAAAAGTGGAAGCAAGGTCTCATGAAGACCATGGTGGTAAAGACGGGATTTGCAACGGGAGAAGTCATGGTGGTCCTCGGCATCAACGGAAAGGGGATACCCAATGGGGAGAAGATGGTGGGCATGCTCAGCGATGCCATTTCTGAAACGGAATTTGAGCTGGAGAGCGTGGTTTTAGATAACGGTAAGGACCTGGTCTTTCTTGCGGGGAAGAAGAGCATTCGGGAGAAGGTAGGAGCGCTGGAAGTGGAAATCTCGCCGCGAAGCTTCTTTCAGGTAAATCCGGTGATGACGGAGATCCTCTACGATTTGGTGCGCCGGTATGCGAGTCTCACGGGCGAAGAGAACGTGTTGGACTTGTACTGCGGTATCGGAACCATCGGTTTGTACTGTGCGCCCAATGCGGGCTATGTATTGGGAATCGAGGAAGAGAAGCAGTCCATATTGGATGCCAACCGCAATGCGACCATTAACGGTATCGTCAATGCCAGATTTCTTTCGGGAAAAGCAGAGAATGTGCTCCCTAAGCTCTTGGAAGGAGAAGGCGACAAGGACTTGGTGCAGGTTGCCAAAAACGCTGACGTAGTCATTTTGGACCCTCCACGGGCAGGCTGTCACCCGGCGCTCCTTGATGCAGTGGTGGAAACGGGACCGGACAGAATTGTTTACATGTCCTGCGATCCGGGAACCCTTGCCAGAGATGTAAAGATTCTTGGAGAACAGGGATATGCGTTTGTAGAAGCCACGCCGGTGGATAACTTTCCATGGACGGGACATGTGGAGACGGTAGCACTATTGTCCAAACTTGATGTCGACAAACATATAGATGTTGAAATTAAGCTTGATGAGCTTGATTTGACAAGTGCGGAGAGCAAGGCAACATATGCTCAAATCAAAGAATATGTTTGGAATAAATTTCAATTAAAAGTTCCAACATTATATATTGCACAGATAAAAAGGAAATGTGGAATAGAATTACGAGAACATTACAACAAATCTAAAAAGGAGAAACAAATTATTCCACAGTGTACACCTGAAAAAGAAGAAGCCATCATGGATGCCTTAAGGTATTTCAAAATGGTTGAATAGAAAGGGAAGATATTTTATGAGATGGATAATAAAAATAATCTTTTTCCCAATCAGCTTTCTGCTTAGTATTCTCACTGCCTTTCTGACATTCTTACTCGGAATAGGGACGGCACTGCTATATTTGCTGATGATGTTTTGCATATTTGGAGCAATAGCATCTTTCTTACAAAAAGAAGTTACCATCGGAATCGAAGCATTGATTATCGGATTTTTAGTTAGTCCATACGGCGTACCGATGATTGGAGCAACCGTTATAGCATTCTTTAAGGGAATCAATGAAGAGATAAAATCAATCTAAAAAAATTCATACAAAATGGTAACCAAAGGCGATAGAGAAAAAACTATCGTCTTTTTCTTTGCAAATTTTAAGGAAGGAGGTGAAGCAATGGACTTTGACTATTTCTATAATCGTGAAGCAGAGAGATTTAATTTTCTTAAAGTACCGGAGATATTAGTTGATGGAGAAGAATTTAAGGGGCTGTCAGCGGAAGCAATTATCCTATACTCTATGCTTCTAAAGCGTACAGGGATGTCCTTTAAAAATAAATGGATAGACAAGGAAGGCAGAGTATTTATCTATTTTACCGTTGAAGAAATTATGAGAAGAAGAAATATTTCAAAGCCGACAGCCATAAAAACATTGGATGAGTTAGACAGTAAAAAAGGAATCGGACTGATTGAAAGAGTAAGGCTTGGACTTGGTAAGCCGAACATCATTTATGTAAAAGACTTTATGAGCGTATTTCAGTTTAAAGAAAATGACTTACAGAAGTCAAAAAATTTAACTTCAGAAGTAAAAGATTTTAACCTCAGAAGTAAAGAAAATGAACTTCAGGAAGTTCAAAATGTTAACTCTAACTATATAGAGAATAATAAGAGTAAGTATAGTAAGAGAGAATATAGTTTTGGTGAAAACGGACTTGGAACATTTCAAAATGTCTTTTTAAAGGATGAAGATATTTCTGATTTACAAATCAAACTAAATGCACAGCTTGATAATTACATTGAACGCTTATCTGCATATATCAAGAGTACCGGAAAGATCTATAAAGACCATAAAGCGACGATCCTTTCTTGGTTTTATAAAGATCAGGGTAAAAGCAAGCAGGCGAAAACATCAAATGTCCCGACATGGGAAGAATATAACAAAGGAGAACATTTATGAAAAGAGAATTGGAAAAAATAATGATAGAGGATGTAGAATTTGCCTATGATTCTGAAAAAGAATACATCAAAGATGGACACGTATATTGCAAAGTCTGCCACGAAAGAAAAGACGGTGATGTAATGGAATTTTTCGGAAACAAAATGATATTAAGGGTAGCTTGTAAATGCGATAGAGAAATAGAGAAACAAAAGAAGCGAAGAGAAAAACAGATGGAAATTGAAAGGTTAAAAAGAACCTGCTTCAATTCCATGAGGGAGTGGTCATATACCTTTGAAAATTATCAGGGAGAAGAAAACCAAAGCCTCATGATTGCAAAGAATTTTGTAGAAGATTATGAGAAAATGAAAAAAGAAAATATTGGACTTCTCTTTTATGGCTCTGTAGGAAGCGGAAAGACCTATCTTGCCTGCTCCATTGCAAATAGCCTTATTGAACATTATCAAATAAGTGTTAAGATTAGAAATTTCGCACAGATTATCAATGAACTTCAAAAAAGCAGCTTTGACTTTGATAAAAACGCATATATTGAATCCCTTGTAAATACTTCCGTTCTTATCTTAGATGACTTGGGAATTGAAAGGGATACAAGCTATGCTAAAGAGCAGGTATATAACATTGTCAATAGCAGGTACCTAAAACAGAAACCAACAATTTTCACAACAAATCTTTCCTACGACACAATTCAAAACTGCAAGGACAGTGTTGAATATCAAAGAATCTATTCAAGAATTATTGAAATGTGTATTCCCGTTATGGTTGTAGGCGAGGATTTCAGAAAGTTTATTCAAAGAGATAAGCTAACTCGCAATAAAGATAGATTACTGAACGGAGGTGAAAGGACTTGATCAATGAAGAAATTGCAAGAAAAACGCTCAACATGGAAGTGAGAGCTGGCAAAGTAACAGGCAAGATACTTTTGGATTTGATAAGGAAATTACTGAAAGAATCAGAAAAAATCGGTGGACTCGAAAAGCTCGTTGGGAGTAAAGGGAATGAAGTAAAGCTAAAAGATATGGTTAAAAAAGGACAGCTTGAAGAGATACCAGTAGAAGAAACAGAATTGAAGGAACTGAAGAAAGAGCTGAACAGATATGGAGTTAAGTTTTCGGTAATGAAAGATAAAGAAACAGGTAAATACTCAGTGTTCTTTCAAGCGAAAGATATGAAAGTAATGGACAAAGCATTTAAGCACGCCCTTTCAGAATCAGAAAAGAAAACGGAAAGGAAAGAATCTATTCATAAAAACATTGAGAAGTTTAAGGAGATGGCTAAAAATTCTGTTTCTAAAGATAAAATCAAGAATAAGCAAAAGGAGCAGAGCCTATGATAGAGAAAATACTAAAGGACATCAAAGGCTTGTTTAAGGTGCAGGATAAGGCAAAGTTTCGAGAGTGTGAGAAAAAGTCTGTAAATATGAATTGACAGTAGCCTTCTATGATAGAATTATCAAAGGAGGCTATTAAAATGGCGAAAAAAGAAGTTAGAAAAATCGGATCACTTACGGAAGGTAAAAAAGAAATCATTTCGAAGTTACTAGAAGAATATGATGTGGAGACGGCAGAAGATATTCAGTATGCACTTGCAGACCTACTTGGTGGAACGATCAAAGGTTTGATGGAAGCCGAGATGGATGAACATTTAGGATATGAAAAAAGCGCCAGGAGCGATAGCTCAAACGCTAGGAACGGGTACAAATCAAAGAAAGTGAGAAGCAGTTTTGGAGAAATTGATGTGGAAGTCCCTCAAGATAGGGATAGTTCATTTGAGCCCAAAATTGTAGCAAAACGTCAAAAGGATATCTCTCAGATAGATCATAAGATAATTGCTATGTACGCACGAGGGATGAGCACAAGGCAGATATCCGAAGAAATCGAAGAGATCTACGGATTTGATGTAAGCGAAAGTTTTGTTTCCGATGTTACAGATAAAATCGTTCCGGAAATCGCCGACTGGCAGAATAGACCCCTTGATGCTATCTATCCGATAGTATTCATTGACGCTGTGCACTTCTCCGTAAAAAAAGAAAAGCTGACGCAAAAGCTTGCTGCATATGTGGTGCTAGGCATAAACATTGATGGCTGTAAGGATGTGCTTGGACTTTACATCGGTGAAAATGAAAGCAGTAAATATTGGCTTGGGATATTAAACGAGCTTAAAAACCGTGGAGTAAAAGACATTATGGTAATATGCGCCGATGGCCTTAGCGGAATCAAGGAAAGTATTACCGTGGCTTTCCCGGATGCCGAATATCAAAGATGCATCGTGCACCAAGTAAGGAATACCTTAAAGTATGTCCCATACAAGGATAAAAAAGCGTTCGCAACCGATCTAAAAACGATTTACCATGCACCAACAGAGGAAGTGGCTCATGAGAATATGCTCGAAGTCACAGAAAAATGGAGCCCAAAGTACCCCAATGCTATGAAAAGTTGGGAGACAAATTGGGATGCAATCGCCCCGATTTTCAAGTTTTCTGTAGGCGTTAGAAAAGTCATATATACAACGAATGCCATAGAAAGCCTAAACAGCACTTACAAGAAACTGAACCGCCAGAGGAGTGTTTTTCCATCCGATATGGCCCTACTTAAAGCGCTATATCTGGCGACTGGGATCGCCACAAAGAAATGGACCACGCCTCTACGAAACTGGGCTACCGTATACGGAGAATTTCAAATAATGTATCTTGGAAGAATGCCTGAATAATTACCCAAAAATCACAAATGGCATGTCATGATATCGGATTATCTTGACATGCCACTTTTTCAGCTCTATACTCAGTTTGTAAATATGAGGGCCCGATTATAGATTGGCTCTTATCTTAAATCTAGTCATAGAAGGATCCAATCCTTATTTACAGAAATTATTTCACACTCTCAAAGTTTCTAAAGCAGAACATTCCCTATCTTGCATTTTTCTATGTTGGCAATATCTTCTCTCACCATATACGAGCCTATACTGGTGGCGATGTAATAGACAAAATCTTTCAAGGGATATTAGAGCTTAACACCATGAGCTTTATTCCAAGCATTCATCTAACTGACATTCTAATAGGCATAGGAGTAGCAGCTTTAATTAAATTCATTGTCTACAGCAAAGGCAAAAATGCAAAAAAGTTCAGACAGGGAAAAGAGTATGGTTCAGCAAGATGGGGAACGAGAAAAGATATTGAGCCGTACATGGATGAAAAGTTTCAAAACAATATCTTGCTTACACAAACGGAACGATTAACCATGAACGGCAGACCAGCTAATCCAAAGTATGCAAGAAATAAAAATGTTTTGGTTATAGGTGGTTCAGGCTCCGGAAAGACAAGATTTTATGTAAAACCGAACTTAATGCAAATGCACTCGTCATATTGCGTGACCGATCCTAAAGGAACAATAGTCCTTGAGTGCGGTAAGATGCTTGAAGATAATGGCTATGAGATTAAAATTCTAAATACCATCAATTTCAAAAAATCCATGAAATACAATCCTTTTGCATATATTCGTTCTGAAAAAGATATTCTAAAGCTTGTTCAGACAATTATCGCAAACACGAAGGGCGAGGGAGAAAAAGCAGGTGAGGATTTTTGGGTGAAAGCTGAAAAACTCTACTATACAGCACTTATCGGCTATTTCTGGTATGAAGCTCCAAGAGAAGAAAAGAACTTTGCAACACTGCTTGATATGATAGACGCTTCAGAAGTAAGAGAAGATGATGAAACCTACATGAATCCGATTGATAGACTCTTTGAAGCACTTGAGAAAAGAGAACCGACACACTTTGCGGTGAAGCAATATAAAAAGTACAAATTGGCTGCTGGGAAAACTGCCAAGTCTATTCTAATATCTTGTGGTGCAAGACTTGCTCCATTTGATATACAGGAGCTTAGGGACTTGATGAGTGAGGATGAACTGGAGCTTGATACACTGGGAGATAGAAAGACGGCACTCTTTGTTATTATCTCGGATACAGATGATACTTTTAATTTTCTCTTTGATTTGTGGTGTACTCTGGTAGTTTCCGCTTAACCTTGATATTGCGCGGTTTTCGTCACCTTGCTTCATGTAAATTCAAGCGGTTTTTGTTGAATTTTGGTGAGCGTGTTGAACGGAAGTTGAACTCAAGTTGAATTATCGAAAAAGCCGGTATCGGGCGACTGTATGTTGACGAGGGTAAGACAGGGACACTAAATAATGATAAGGAGATTCACTATGAACGACCTGAAAGAACGCATCCACGAAAATGGCATGGACTATGTTCTCTGCGGAGACTACTACATCCCGGAGTTTCAGATTTCCAAGGCTGACCGACCTATCGGTCACTATGGGCGGCTGAGAAAGGCATATCTCAAAGAGTTCAGACCGGTTCTCTATCAGGGGTATATAGCCCGGGGATCGCTCTATGAGCATCTGGCAGAGGTCAACACCCAGGCCACGGAAAGGCTGGAAGTGATTATGGGGCAGATACTCCGGGAATGGGGCGTCAGCGAGGACTTGAAAGCCCACAATCAGATGGGATGGGTTTATGTGATGAACAACGCCCGGTGCTCTGCCGACGAGATCGTAAAGCGCGAGCTGATCTACTGTTAGGGGGTCAAAACCATGTTCCTACTGAGGCTGCTGCTAAAACTCATACTTTTGCCGGTCGTGCTGGCCGTAACGCTGCTCCAATGGGTAGGCATCTTCCTGACAAGCGTCTCCGGCGTCATATTCTTCATTCTGTCGGGCCTTGTATTTCTGATCGCCGTTCTCTCATGGGTGTTCCAGATTGCCTCCGGCATGGAGGTCTTGAAAATGCTGGCCATCGCCTTTGCCGTGTTCATCGTGCCGCATATCGGGGAGTGGATTGTAGGCAGAGTTGCCGCCTTGAATGCAGCTCTGAGGGGCTTCATAAGAGCCTGAATCAAATACCGGTCAAGAGCCGGAAAAAGTGAAAATCAGCCAACAGAAACGCCTTGGATGAGCAGTGCATCGTCCGGGCGTTTTCTATTTGAAAATCGCTGTTTTTCCCAAGTCAAGAGCCGGGCAAAGTACTGAAAAATGGACACCTTTTGTGAGAAAATACCGGATAGGAGCAAAATAAGAAAATGAAAACAGGACTTCACAAGCGAGACAAGACCACGGAAATTTTCTTTGACGAGGCCAACCCCCTTGTCGAGATTCGTACCCACAACACCGACCTCAAGAAGCGGCTGACCACCTATGCCGGACAGTACCCCGACCTCTGCAAGATGACCGATGAGGACGCCGAGACGGGCTATATGTCTTTCACCATTCCCAAAGGACGCTTTGGTTTCAAGCTGACGCCGCCATACAGCGAGGAACGCCGAAGAGCCATGAGCGAGGCGGCGAAGAAAAGCGGTCTGAAAGGCGCTGCCCCCGACAGATAATGAGATGGGCATACTTTTTCGTGATATTTATTCCCGAATTTACAATATCAGTTTGAATTGCGGCGAGAAACATGGTATCATATGCCTTGAAGTTGTGTATTCAACCGCATATCGTGGAGGTGCCGCATGAAAATTTGCTACGACAAGCTGTGGAAACTGTTGATTGACAAAAAAATGAGACGTACAGACCTGATGCACGAAGCAAATATCAGTTCCAATGTTCTTGCACGTTTAGGCCGCGAGGAGCCGGTGTCAATGGAGAGCATCGGGAAGATTTGCGATGTTCTCGATTGCAGCGTGGACGATATATTGGAATTTATCAAAGAAGGAGGCGATGACAGTCATGCCGAACAATGACCTTCGTTTTTTTACAAACGAGCCGGAGCGCGATCTATACAGCAGATTTGCAACGATACTAAAGAGCAGTACGCAGTTCTTTGATATACTCGTTGGCTATTTCCGCACAAGCGGATTCTTTCGTATGTATCCATCCTTGGAAACAGTTGATAAGATTCGTGTCCTGGTCGGCTTGAATGTTGACCGCTTCACTGTCAAAATAATTGACCGCTACAAAGATGAGATGAAGTACCAAACCATCTCCGCCAATGAAGGAAAAACCGTCCTGTCCGATATGGTCGAGGGCGAATTTGACGCTGCAACACCTTCCGAAGAAATTGAAAATGGCGTCAGAGTTTTCATCGACTGGCTCAAAAGCGGCAAGCTCGAATTGCGGATGTACACTGAGGCTCCCATCCACGCCAAGGTTTATATCATGCGAAAAGACCCGAAAAAGATACCTGACACATTTGGAACGGTTATCACAGGCTCAAGCAATTTTTCGGAATCCGGGCTTATCAATAATTTGGAGTTTAACGTTGAGCTGAAAGATTCGCCGGATGTCCACTTTGCGTTGGATAGATTTGAGCAGCTCTGGGCAAAGGGTGTAGATGTTATGGACACCTACATTGACTCGGTTGAGAATAAGACTTGGCTTCGCAACGATATTACCCCCTATCAGATCTACTTAAAGACGCTCTATGAGTTCTTCCGTGAAGAAATCAATGCCGATAAAGAGACCTTTGAAACACTGTTACCGGATGGATATATGCGGCTTCAATATCAGATAGATGCTGTAACGCAAGCCCGGCAGAAACTCGAAGCATACAACGGTGTCTTCATATCTGACGTTGTTGGTCTTGGCAAAACCTACATCTGTGCGATGCTTGCCAACACGTTAAACCGAGCTACCTATAAGCTGTTTATATGTCCGCCTGTATTGGTCGACTACTGGAAGGGCGTCCTTCAAGAGTTTGACGTGTCTCGCTTCGATGTCATATCTCTCGGAAAACTCGACAGCGTGATTGAGCGCGGTACGGATAAGTTCAGCTATGTTTTTATAGACGAGGCTCACAGATTCCGCAACAGCGGAACAGACAGCTTTACGAAGCTTCATGAGATATGCTGGGGGAAAAAGGTCGTACTCATTTCGGCCACTCCTATAAACAACTATACAAGTGACATTGAAAACCAAATCTATCTGTTTCAGCCGAAACAGGGCGGCACAATCAACGGGATAAAAAATCTGGAAGGATTCTTCCGTGGCCTTAACTCTGATCTGCACAAGTTCACAAAAGGCACTCCCGACTATATGGCTCAACTCCGTAAAAACTCGGAGGTCATTCGTGATAAGCTTTTGCGCGAAGTGATGATTCGCAGAACGCGGTCTGAGATTGTCCAGTATTACGCGGATGATATGGAGAAGCAAGGCTTATCCTTCCCCAAGCTCGGCAGCCCAATACCTATTACCTATGAGTTTGACGAGAAGACGGATGAGACTTTCAACGAGACGATTCGCAATATTCGCCGCTTCAAATACGCCAGATATACTCCGTTACTCTATTTGTTGGACAAGAAGAAATATGCTCAGATGATGGCTGCACAGCGCAATATGGGCGGTTTCATGAAAGGTATCTTGGTTAAGCGCCTTGAGAGCAGCTTCTACGCTTTCAGGCAGACGCTTTCCCGCTTCATTGAATCCTATGAACGCTTCATTGCTATGTATGAGTCCGGCACCGTACTCATTAGCAAAGATGTAAATGTATATGACCTCTTGGATAATGGGGACACCAAAAAGCTGTTGCACCTTATCGAAGAAGGAGAGGTTATGCAGTTCAAATCCGATGAGTTCAGCCCAGCATTGCTGAAGGATTTGAAATATGACTTGAATCAACTCCGCTATTTGCAATCTATGTGGGCGGATATTGACACTGACCCGAAGCTCTTGCAGTTCAAAACTGAGCTGACCGAAGATAGTCGGCTCAAAGGCAAAAAAATCATTGTATTTACAGAGTCCAAGGAAACAGCCGATTATCTCTTTGATGAGCTTGCAGAGATCTATGGTAATAGAATCGTTCATTTCAGCGGTCAAAGCAGCGCGGCTTTGAAGATTGAGATTGAGGACAGCTTCAATCCCAGGTTTGCCGACAAAGAAAATGACAAGTATGACCTTCTTATTACGACTGATGTTCTCGCCGAGGGCGTAAACCTGCACAGAGCAAATGTCCTTGTAAACTATGACCTTCCGTGGAATCCCACACGCATCATGCAGCGCGTAGGCCGTATCAACCGTGTCGGAACGACCTACGATGAAATATTCGTTTTCAACTTTTTCCCGACAGCACAGAGCAGCGCGCAGATGCCCTTGAAAGAGCGTATTTTGGAAAAGCTCCAAGCCTTCCACGACACGCTCGGCGAGGACTTCAAATACCTGTCTGATGAAGAACAGGTGTCCTCTCAAAAGCTGTTCTCCGACTTGACGCAAAATCTGGAGGAAACCGAGGAAAGCACCAACCCGGAGCTTGCCTATCTCGGAGTTATCAGGCAAGTACGCGACAATGACCCCAAGCTGTTTGAAGCTATCAAAAAGCTGCCGAAGAAGACAAAGGCGGGACGCCACAGCACACTTATTACCGGGACAGCAACCATCACCTTCATCCGAAAAGGCGCCCTCCGCACATTCTTCTGTACTGCCGATGATACCAAGCAGATGAGCTTTATGGAGGCAATCAAGTACATAGAGTGCGGTCAGGACGAAAAGCGCATCAGTGTCAGCAAGGATTACTACGAGCACTATGACGCCAACAGCACCGCATTCGATGATTACCTTGTTTATGAGGAAGAAGTCACTACCGAAAAGGTTATGATTGCCGGAAACGACGCAAAAGTCATCAGAACGCTCAAGGCTTTGAAGTCTGCGCCGCAGCTCACGGAAGACCAGGAGGAAAAGGTTGCCAAGATGATTTCCCTTTGGGAAAACGGCGATATTCCCGCCAAGGTTTCCAAGGATGTCGTGAAGAAGATGAACAATGCCCCGGCAGATGTCGTTGAACTGTATTATGCCATTCTTAATCTTGTGCCGCCGATCTACTTTGCGGAAAAGAAAAAATCGACAGCGAGGGTTGACGGTGACAAGCAAGTCATTTTGTCTTGCTTCTTGAAGGAGGAATAACCGATGAGCGTTACTACTCAAAGAATAGAGAGCATCCTAACCTCTCCGTACAGCAATCAGAACTATCTTGAGCTTGTCAACGAACTCTTTGACAGCGTTCAAATGGTCAATCCTGACAGACTCAACAAAGAGTTTTCCAACTTCTCATCTCACATTGAAGGCTCAACGCATATCGGCAACTACTCCACCCCGGACGGCAAAAAACTGATAATCGTTGCTGTGCGGCTCAAAGCGCAGACCTACGTTGAAAGCTCCCGTAGCAAGCAGAGAAGCTATGCCAAAAAGCTGATAGAGAACGCCGGATGTGATGCCGCCTTTATCGCCTTTTATACCGAGGGCGATCCAAAGTGGAGACTGTCGTTTGTCCGTCTCGACTATGAAATGAAAATCGAGAACGGTCGGCTTAAAGCTGCCGAATCACTCACGCCGGCAAAGCGGTATTCCTATCTTGTCGGTGAGGGCGAGCCTTGCCATACTGCGATTGACAGGCTTCGTATTTTCATTGATAACCACAGCTACCATCCGACAATGGACGAGATTGAGGATGCGTTCAGCGTCGAAAAGGTCACAGATGAGTTCTTCCAGCTTTACTGTGAAAAGTACCATCAGATACGGGAGCATTTGGAGAGCTGTGAGGACTTTGTAATTGAGGCTGAACAGCACAACTTCACCTCTGCTCAGTTTGCGAAGAAGCTCATGGGGCAAATTGTCTTCCTGTACTTCTTGCAGAAAAAAGGCTGGCTCGGCGTCAGCGCATGGCCGAAAAAACTCAATGAAAAGGAATACAAAAATGCGTTTTATGCTCGCGGTGCAAAGTCACGCGAACTTATCCCCATTGTCTATCGTTCAATCGGAGATGGGATGTACGGTGTTTCCGGCGCTGGACTTGACTCCCTTGACGATGCCGATGAAGCTGTCCTTGCCTCCTGCGTGAAGGGCGAGCCTTGGGGAACAGGCCCGCACAACTTCATGCGCAGACTTTATGAAGTATCTGAACACCGGGGCGCGAACTTCTATGAGGATTATCTTGAGCCGCTGTTCTATGACGCTCTTAATGTTAATCGCGGTGAACAGGGCTATTGTGCTGCGCTCCATTGCCGTATTCCCTTCCTGTCCGGCGGATTGTTTGAGCCTATTGACGGCTATGAGTGGAAACACAATAGCTTCAATTTGCCGAACTCACTTTTCTCGGAACAGACCAATGGCAACAGTCGTACAGGCAACGGCATTCTCGATATTTTTGACCGCTACAACTTCACGATGAGCGAAGATGAGCCAATGGAGCGTGAGGTTGCCATTGACCCTGAAATGCTCGGTAAGGTCTTTGAAAACCTGCTCGAAGTGAACGACAGAAAATCGAAGGGCGCGTTCTATACGCCCCGTGAAATCGTCCATTATATGTGTCAGGAAAGCCTTATAAACTATCTGGCAAGGACGATGAATCTTCCCGATGCTGACATCCGAGACTTCATCCTGTACGGCGATTTCATGAAAGATGAAGACACCAGCAAAGATAAACGGCAAGGCAGCAGCGAGATGTATATTGCCGAATCTCTTTTCAAAGTTGAAGCAGATGGCAGCGTTTCCGTAAACAGGCTCTATGAACTGGACGCGGCGCTTGCCTCCGTCCGAGTTGCTGACCCGGCTGTCGGTTCCGGCGCTTTTCCTCTTGGCATTCTGAACGAGATTGTCAGGGCGAGACAGAATATCACAGAGTATCTTCTTGTCGAGAAAAAATCTCAGGTAAAGTCATCACAGCAAGCCTTTGTTTCAAGAGAGATGCACACGGACAGGTCGGCGTATCGGCTGAAATATGAGACGGTAAAGAACTGTATCTTTGCCGCCGACATTGAGCCGTCTGCCGTCGATATTGCCCAGCTTCGCCTTTGGCTGTCACTTGTTATTGATGACGAGATTACGCCGGATGCACAGACTCCGCTTGACGGTCATAGGAATCCTCTGCCGTTGCCGAACCTTGAGTGCAATATTCTTTGCGGTAACAGCTTGGTTGATGAGTTTGCCGGAATCCGGCTCATCAATGACAGTGTTCTTCTCGGAAATGAAGTGTATCAGATTCAAGCAAACCAAGGATTGTATGAGGCTACTCTTGGCGCTCTGATGGATGCGCAGGACGAGCTTTTCAAGTGCGACAATACGGAAAAGAAAGAAGAACTCAAAGAGCGGATTGCCGGTCTGCGTGATGTGATTATCATGGGCCAGTTGGAAAATGCATCAAAGGAAACTCTGGATGCGTATGAAGAAACAAAGAAGATGGCATCAAAGCCGTATGTTCTCTGGCAGCTTGATTGTGCGCGCGTATTTAGAGAAAAAGGTGGATTTGATATTGTTATTGGGAATCCACCATATTTGGATTCTGAAAACATGGTTAATAACGGATTAACAGAAGAAAGAGAATATATATCTACTCATTATCAGTTTACAAAAGGTAATTGGGACATATATATTGCTTTTTTTGAAAAAGGATTCCGTTTACTTGCAACAGGTGGCAACCAAATCTATATCACACCAGACAAATGGATTTCAAAACCATTTGGGAACGAATTGCGTATCGCGCAATTACCATATATCCATCAAATACTTGTTGCAGGGAGAGATGTTTTTAAGACAGCCCTTGTAGACTCAATTATTACTATGTTCTGCAAATACGAATCTGCGGAAATATTGGTTTACGAAATGAAGCCCCCGAAAGACACAGCCAACTTTATTCGCACAGTTAAAAAAAGCACATTAGTTTCCCCCTACGCATTAGATATTATTTTTTCTGATAGTATTGACATCGTAGAAAAAATGAATGGTGTCGGAGATGTTCTTGGAAACCACTGTACTTGCGAGAATGCGTGTGCAACGTCGGATTGTTATATTCTGAAAGACATTTTATATTCATTGGAATCGGATGCTGATTTTGTTCCCTCAAAACAATATAGGGTAATAAATACTGGAACCATTGGACGATACCGTGACAGATGGGGCATTTCCCCTATGCGATATTTGAAGGACAAATACCAGTTCCCTGTAGTTGACAAGACAGCATTTCATTCCACATTTCCAAATTCATATGGCACAAAACCTCCAAAGCGGAAAATGATTATCAAGGGATTAACGCTTTTAGATGCGGCTTTAGATTTAGTCGGCGATACTGTTCCTGGAAAATCCACAATGATGATCGCAATAGATGATATAATCAATCTGAAAATTGTGGCTGCATTCATTAATTCCAAGGTATCGATTTTCTACATTAAGCAAAGATATTCATCCTCAAGCTATAATGGAGGCATTAACTTTACAAAGGATATGATCAATATGCTACCGTGGCCATGCCTTTGCGAAGAACAACGACAAGAATTGCTCCAATGCGTTGACGCTATTTTGGAACAAGAAAGCAACGAACAAGGGGCTTCTGAAAACGAGCGAAGAATCGATGCCATTTTCTTCAAAGCATTCGACTTATCCGAAAGTGAAATATCACGGATTCTTTCATAAAGCTACGCGCCATGCAATCAGAATAGAGATAGCCCGATTACCGTAAAAAAGTAATCGGGCTTTCTTATGCCCAAAATCAGAAGTCAAGGAGGTCGAAGTATGTACGCAACAGGAAAATTTTATCACGCCACGCATAAATCGAAAAATTATTTAGCAATAAAGAGGTGTGATTGTTCTTCGCTCTCCGCCCCTGGCAAAAGAAAAATTATCAAGCTCGGTTGCAAACCGCAAAACTTTTCAGCAATAGAGAGGTGTAGGGCTTTTTCATTTTCGGCACTCCACGAAAGATTTTCGGAAGCCCGGTTGCAAAACAAGATTTGTTTTCGCAATAGAGGGTTGAACGGCTTGTTCACCACTTGTTCCTTGACAACTTCACAGCCGAGCCGAATGGGATATGCTCCTGACAAGCATCGCCGTGACCGCGAAAGCGTGAGCGTGCCATCGGAGCGAAACGCCGAGGTGAAACTCCTGGGTAGGAACGACATTCGGAAGTCCGGCGCTTATACTTACCCGGTTGGGCGCTTCCCTCGTCTCTGCTCCCGTCCTCCGTAGTCGATGAACAGACAGCTTCGAGAAAAGCAGTTTGGGCATCGGCTTTCTTTTTCGGACACTCCGCAGAGTAGGCGAAAAAGCCGGACAAGTTCCATGCAGACATTCGCAAATGTCGGAGTGTAGCTTGTTCGGGCGGGTACAGGGGCGTAGCTCCTGTGCAGGGTGCAGGGATGGCAAATCCCGCGCAGGTCAAGGGCTGCAAGCCATTGCCCAATGAAGTGATGTGCGCGTCACTTCGTATTGGGTATTACCTGCCGCATTTATGTGACAGGGGTTTCGGCTTGTTCGGTCTTTTTCATCAGCTTATTTCTCAGGAAGGAGGGAAAACGCTATTGAAACTCACACGCCACAATGGAAGGGCCGGCAAGAACGGCATGTTTAATCCCAAGCACAATGACCGCCGCTTTGATGTCGATAACAGCGAGCACATCGACAATGAGCGCACAGCCCAGAATATCTATTGGGACTGCTATCGCGGTATCACAAGACAGTCTGACCGTGACCCGGATGACAAAACGGATTACAGTTTTGAGGAAATTGAGAGGATGTTTTACACGGAACGCTATCTCAATTTCACCATGGCGCAGCATGAACGAAACGTTAAAACCAGACACACCGAGAGAGACCGAAGTCCCCATGATCTGCTGCTGAACAGTAAGACCTGCCCGGAGGAAAGCATCTATCAGCTTGGTAATATTGAAGAATCGGTCAGCCCGGAAACTCTGCTGACGGTGGTCAATGATTTCTTTATTAAAATGCAAAACCGCTTCGGCGAGCATGTCCATGTTTTGGATTGGGCGCTGCATCTGGATGAAGCCACACCGCATATTCAGGAGCGTCATGTCTTTGACTGCGAGAATAAATACGGAGAAATAGCTCCCCAACAGGAAAAGGCATTGGAGGCCCTCGGTGTTCCGCTGCCCTTTCCCGATCAGAAGCCCGGCAAAAACAACAATCGGAAGAAGACCTTTGACGCCATGTGCCGGGATATGCTTTTTGAAATATGTGAGCGCCACGGAATTTACCCGGACAGAGAGCCGGTCAGCGGTGGGCGCGAGCATCAGGAGAAACAGGACTTCATCATTCAAAAACAAAATGAGCAGATTGTCGCCCAAGGGCAGGAGATTATACAGCGGCAAGAAACCCTTGATGAGCTGCGGTTGAAGATTGATGACATCGAAGAATTGACCGAAGATGTCGCGGAGGTCGCCTACAAAAAAGCCGTCGAAGTTGTCACCGATACCGTCCGGGCGGAAACGCAAAAGGCAGATTTGGAAGTCATTGTGGATGTACAAAATTGGGTAGTTGCGCCGGAGCGCAAGTACACAAAACCAGAAAAAGCTGTTATCAGCCGAGTTCTTGATATGGTGCAGAATGCCATGAAAAAGGCGGCGAAAAAGATGTTGTCGGTAATTCATAAAGCACTACTGTCGCCAGAGATCAAAGAGGTCAACAAAGCGCCGGTTAAACAGGCAGCAAGAGAATCCATCATTGCAAAACTCAAACAGACGCCTGAGCAAAGGCAGGCAGAAAACAACAGGTTACAGCAGACCCAAAAACGAAAAATCGAACAGGAACGCTAAGGAGGATTATGCTATGAAAGACTACTTTCCCATCAGAAACGAGCACACGCAGGATTTCATCACAGATTTTATCTGCGAAGATGGAAAAAGACTGCGCGTCTATTATGACGGAGAGGACTTACTTCTCAACGGAAACGATGCTGCTGCTATTGCCGGATTCAGGAGCCCAAGGTCTGCGCTGAAACGGCATTGCGAGGACGTGGTGAAGCTCCCTATTGAGATTACAACCGGGCAGCGTGCCGATGGCAGCGACGCAAGACAGACGGTGATGATGAGCTTCATTGATGACGACGGCTTCTTTGAACTACTCAGTAAAAGCAAGCTGTCTGAGCCGGATGTTGTTTCTTATTGCATTTGGCGCGATGCCATTTCCGGCTTGATTGACGACACGAAAACCCTGTTCCTAAAAAAATCCGAGCTCGACCCCGGAGCCTTGATGAGAGTTGTGCGTCGGGCGAAACGAGATGCTTACTACTATGAGCTGGCGAAGAAGGTACAGCCGCTGTGCCAGGACTGGCGAGAGGATGACTGCCTGCCGCGAAAAATTGCAAATTTCGCTCTAAGCGGAGAGGAATATATGCCCGACAAAACTATCGGTATTGAGATCATTCACAAGGTTGATGATGAATCGCTGAACAATCTGTTGTCCTCCGTAATGGGGACAGATGTGAAGAATGAAATCGACCCCCGTTGTGATAATTGCCCCTATACGTTGGACGAATGCGAGCACGGCGTCTGCATGGAAGTCTGCTGCACCGGCTTGTATGGCACGGAGCGAAACGAGTGAACTGAATTATAATGGTTGACAGAGAAACGGCGTTTGTGATGACACGATTCACAAGCGCCGTTTTTCATTTGGAGGGGATATGATAACAAGTATATTTGAAACTGCAAAGATCGTAGCGGCGAGAGCTGCCGCCGAGCATTACGGATTGAAGGTCAATCGCAACGGCATGACTTGCTGCATTTTCCATGAGGATAAATCCCCAAGCATGAAACTCGATGAGCGTTATTACTGCTTCGGCTGCGGCGCTACCGGCGATGCCGTTGACCTGACGGCGAGACTGTTTGGACTGTCACCCTACGAAGCAGCGAAGAAGCTGGCATACGATTTTGGTTTGTCCGCTGGCCGCCCTTCCGTAGTGGCAAGACTGCGAAAGCCTGTCCCCGACAAGACGGATGAACAACGGTGCCGTTCCGTACTTACGGATTATTACCGGCATCTGCAAAACTGGAAAACCGAATACGCACCATCGCCGGAGGATGAGGACTGGCACCCCCTGTTTGTTGAGGCTCTGCAAAAGTCGGATTATGTCGAATATCTGCTCGATATTCTCGACTGCGGTGATGAGCCGGAAAGAGCTTTTGTTGTTAAGGACACAAGAGAGGAAGTGATGAAACTTGAACGACGAATTGCAAAGCTCGACGCTCCCCAATATCTCAGAACCGGTACCGAGCGTTGAGGAAATCAAACGCGGCTTGGAGACTACGGAGAAGGGCGGCGTCAAACAGAATATCCGAAACTGCATTACCGTTTTTGAAAATGACCCCCTAATTCGGGGAGCCATCTGGCACAACTGCCTGACCGGGATGCAGGATATTGTGAAACCTCTCGGCTGGGAGCGAAGCAGCTCAAGCCTGACCGACACGGATTTGAATTATCTGATGCTCTATCTTGAAGATAACTACAGTCTGACAAACGAAAAGAAAATCCTGTCCGCCATCAAGATTGTCGCCAATGAAAACCAATACCACCCCATCAGGGATTATCTCAACGCCCTTGAATGGGACGGTACGGAGCGAATCCGCTATGTGTTGAACAAGTACCTCGGAGCCGATATTGAGGAATACACCTATGAGGCCCTCAAGCTGTTCATGCTCGGCGCTATCAGCAGAGTGTTCCATCCCGGCTGCAAATACGAGTTCATGCTTTGCCTTGTCGGAGGTCAGGGGGCGGGCAAGTCCACCTTCTTCCGGCTGCTTGCAATCAGTGATGATTGGTTTTCCGATGACCTGCGCCGGATTGACGATGAAAATGTTTACCGCAAGCTGAAAGGTCATTGGATTATTGAGATGTCCGAAATGATAGCTACGGCAAGCGCCAAGAGCATTGAGGAAATCAAATCGTTTCTCAGCCGACAGAAGGAAACCTACAAAGTCCCGTATGAGACTCACCCGGAGGACAGACCCCGACAATGCGTGTTCGGCGGCTCGTCCAACTCTCTCGACTTCCTCCCTCTGGACAGGACAGGCAACCGGCGTTTTATCCCCGTTCTGATTCGCGCTGACAAGGCAGAAGTTCATATCCTCGACGATGAGGCGGAGGCCAGAGCTTATATTTGCCAGATGTGGGCAGAGGCGATGACCATCTACAAAAGCGGCAATTTCAAACTCAGATTTTCGCCGGAGATGGAACAAAAGATGAAGCAGCTGCAACGCGACTTCATGCCGGAGGACAGCAAGGCGGGTATCATTCAAGCCTACCTGGATGACTGTGAGAATGAATATGTCTGCTCTCTGCTGCTGTACCGTGAGGCTTTCAAGCATCAGTTCGATGAGCCGAAGGCGTGGGAGCTGAAAGAGATCTGCGATATTATGAACAACAGTATTGAGGGATGGACGGAAGGCCCGCAGCACCGTTTTGCCGGATATGGACGCCAACGGTCATGGCAACGTGTCAACAGGGAGAGTAAAATCCCCGATGGATTTACGGAGGTCACGGAGCAAATGGAGCTGCCCGATGGGTGGTAATTACGCTCCCGTTGACGCTTTGTTGACAGGTTCGTTGACAACTCAGTTGACAGAAAAAGACCCTCTTTTCAAGGTGTAGAGCCAGAAAACCGATAAATGTCAACGGTGTCAACAAGAAAAATGGAAAAAAGAAAAAATCAAAAATCGGAGGTCTGCCGAAAATTGAAAAAGTCTTTTGAGGCTCGTTGACAAGTTTCGTTGACAAATGACCTTCACGCTGTCGGGCAATCCTCTCGCGCACTCGCTCACTCGATCACGACTTTGAATGCGATAACCTCTAAAAAAGGACATCACGAAGTAACAAATAATTATCACTATATAGGTTGATTGTTTGGACGCAAGATGATATACTCATATCGTCGGGCGTCCCGTTTCATTAAGGAGGACTTTCATGGCGAATGAAATCAGGATGCTGACCATCAACGAAGCCGCCGAGCTTGTCCCAGGGCTGACCAAATACAGAATCCGCGAGATGTGTATAAGCGGTCAACTGCCCTGCGTGAAGGCCGGGCGCAAGTACCTAATATGTGAACAGGTGCTTATGAAAACTTTGACCGAGGGCGCAACTGCCCCGGAGCCTGTCCCCACGCCTCAGCTTGGGACGATCAGGCGAATCCAAATCTAAGGAGGAGCTACCATGGCGAATATTCAAGCAAGAAGGAACAAGGACGGCGCTGTAATTTCCTATGGCATCCGCGTTCACAAAGGGCGTGACCCGATTACCGGGAAACAGCTCAAGCCCTACACCATGACGTGGAAGGTGCCGGAAGGCTGGACGGAAAAACGCGCCGAAAAAGAGGCTCAGAAACAGGCAGCGATTTTTGAGCAGCAGTGCAGGGACGGTATTGTCTTGGATGGTCGCCAGACCTTTGCCGAGTATAGCAGTTATGTAATTGACCTGAGAGAAAAAAACGGTCTGATACGTCCTTCCACTGCTGACGCTTACAGAAAAACGCTCGTCTATATTAACAAGGCAATCGGTCATATGAAGCTCGATGAAATCCGTCCCCAGCACCTGAATCAGCTTTATGAGCAGCTCAAACAGACAAATATTCGGCGCGACAGCAAAATAATCACGCTCCGTGAGGACGTGGATTTGATTGAGGTGCTTCAGCAGCACGGTTACAACAAACAGCAGTTTATCGCCTACACCAAAACGCTGAAAGCGGACGGCTCCGCTGCGCTCTACCACAGGACGATCAATCAGCTCATCAGCGGTCATACCATCAAGGACGTGACGATGATGAAGTTTTGTCGGGCATTGCAGATGAAGCCGGAGGAATTGTTCGTTGTCTCCACCAAGGACGAATCCTACTCCAACAACACCGTCATCAAGTACCATCTGCTGATTGAAACCATTTTGGAACAGGCAGTCAAGGAACTGCTTATCAAGGACAACGCCGCCAAACGTGCCGCCCCGCCCAAGCGTGAAAAGCATGACCCGAACTATTTTCAGGCAGACACCATGACGGCTATATGGGAGGCTCTGGAGAACGAAGCTATGAACTGGCGCGTGATGATTCATATGTTCATGGTGACAGGAGCGAGGCGCGGCGAAGTCCTCGGTCTGCAATGGGACAAGATTGACTGGAAATTCAGCCGCATCTATATCGACCAAGCTGTCCTCTATACGCCGCAGAAAGGGACGTATCTCGGAGAGCCCAAGACGCCGAAAGCCGTCCGCTATGTCTCCATTCCCCGGCAGATGCTCGATGAGCTGAGAGAGTACCGGGCGTGGTATGAACGCAACGCTTTGAATATGGGCAACAAGTGGCATGAACACAATCTGTGTTTCCCGGAGACTGACGGAAGCCCGATGCACCCGACATGGGTGAACACATGGCTCGACGCTTTTGCCAAGAAGAACGGTCTGCCCCATATCAATCCCCATGCTTTCAGATACACTCAGGCCAGTATGCTTTGCTTCAACGGCATGGATATTGTGAGCATCTCCCACCGGCTCGGACACGCCAATGTTTCTACCACAACGGATATTTACAGTCACATCATGGACGAGGCCGAAAGCCGGATGGCTGACTGTATCGAAGAAGCCTTTATGCCCAAGGTCATCGAATTCAACAAGGACAAGAAGCTCGGCTGATGCCGACAGGGACAATGCAGGAAAGTTGAACTCAGCAATTCAACTGCCCTGCATTTCCTCCTTACCTTTGCTTATTTCTGATAATCGCGGGTGTTTTGTAGTGAAAAACGAGGAAGGAGTTGAACTAATGTTGAATTATTAGCCGATTTCGCCGCCACGCAAGGCACGGCATGACGCTGAAAGCCCTTGAAAACAGGCGGTTTCTCGATAAATCAGCGGTACGACACAGATAAACCCTTCAACTTTGTGGTGTCTATTATGTACTCACAGCTGTTTAATCTGCTATGTGATAAGGCAGATGATGTGTATGGAGGAAGATTACCTGTTCATGTAAGATGCCTACTTGACGAGTTTGCAAACATCGGCTTAATTCCAAAGTTTGAAAAACTGATAGCGACAATCCGTTCCAGAGAAATATCAGCGAGTATAATTCTTCAAGCACAATCTCAGCTAAAGGCAATCTATAAAGATAATGCTGACACAATTGTGGGCAACTTTGATAGTACCTTGTTTCTTGGTGGCAAGGAAAAGACCACATTAAAGGAACTTTCCGAAACACTGGGAAAAGAAACGATAGATTTATATAACACATCGGAAACAAGGAGTAATCAAAAAAGTTTTGGACTTAATTATCAAAAGACAGGTAAGGAGCTTATGAGTCAAGATGAAATTACAGTCATGGATGGCGGTAAATGTATTTTTCAGCTTCGTGGTGTCAGACCTTTTCTATCAGATAAATTCGATATTACAAAGCATAAGAACTATAAGCTACTGGAGGATTATAATAAGAAAAACTTGTTTGATATAGAAAGCTATATGAAGCGAAAAGGGAAAGCAAAATTAAATAGAGAAACAGTTATTACAAGAGTGCAGTAAGTCTAAAAAACATAGATTTGCTGCTTTTTTATTACTCAAAGTCAGGAGGTAAGATGATAAGAATACGAAGTCCCACTAAGAAAAAAGTAAATAGGATGAGCATCAGCGATTGGAAAAGAAAAAATTCCGGTCGCTTTTTTTATTTAAACGAAAAGGAGAAATTTTTAATGAAGCAAGAAATGATTAACATCAATGCCAATTTATTGGCAGAGCCCACTTTTTCAAGTTTTGGCAAAGAGGGAGAAACTGTTGAGGTTGCAAACTTCACGCTTGTAAAAAAGTACGGGAAAGGCAAGGAGTATATCAACTGTGCAGCCTATGGAGAAAAATCGGAGAAAGCAAAGGACTTTGAAAAAGGCGATTTGATTCATATCTTTGGTTACTTTAAGAAGCGTGAAAAAGAGGGAAAGACTTACAAAAACTTTGTAGTGAAGTCATATAACAAGATTGAAAAGAAAGAAGAAAGCGAGGAGGAATAAATTATGGAGTTTTTTACACAGGCAGTTAATGTATTAAAGATTTTGGTAATGGCAGTAGGTGCAGGACTTGGAGCATGGGGTGTTATCAACCTGATGGAAGGATATGGCAATGACAATCCGGGGGCAAAATCTCAAGGTATTAAGCAGCTGATGGCAGGAGGCGGTATTGTCCTAATCGGACTTAAGCTGATTCCACTTCTTGCCAATGTACTCAAGTAAGAAGAAAAGGAGAGCTTAGATGTTTGGAATATTCGACAAGATAGAAGAATTTTTTAAGGAACTTCTACTGGGCGGTATCCAAGCAAACTTAGAGTCCATGTTTCTTGACATCAACGATAAAGTTGGTGCAGTTGCAACAGATGTAGGAAAAACTCCCATGGGGTGGAACGGAGATGTATTTGCCTTTATCAAAAGCATTAACGATTCCGTCATTATTCCCATAGCGGGACTAATCATCACAGCAGTCCTTTGTATTGAGCTTATCAATATGGTAATGCAAAAGAACAATATGCATGATACGGACACCTTTGAATTTTTTAAGTACATCATTAAGATGTGGATTGCTGTATGGTTAGTATCTCATGCTTTTGAGTTTTCAATGGCAGTCTTTGATGTGGCACAACATATGGTAAATAAGGCGGCAGGGGTGATAAATACCTCTGCCACCGTTTCCGGAGATCAGATAGTGGCAATGATGGATACCTTAAAAGAAAAGGGGCTTGGAGAGCTTGTCATGATTCTCTTTGAAACCTCACTCATAAAGGTTGCCATAGAGGTAATTTCCATTGTAATCATGCTTGTGGTTTACGGAAGAATGTTTGAGATTTATGTTTACTCATCGGTTTCAGCCATTCCATTTGCCACAATGGGAAACAAAGAGTGGGGACAAATTGGCACAAACTATATCAAAGGACTATTTGCACTTGGACTACAAGGACTCTTTTTAATGGTTTGTCTTGGAATATATGCAGTATTAGTTAAGACAATAAAGATAACAGATATACACACAAGTACCATGACGATACTTGGATATGCGGTTTTGCTGGGGTTAATGATGCTAAAGAGCGGAACTCTGGCCAAAAGCGTATTAAATGC